>DRGL01000047.1 GCA_011050085.1 Pricia antarctica
CCGCCGCCGCAAGTACAGCCGTAAAATCTACCGTCTCCGTGCCGCCGTCCTCGAGGGTAAGCGTTAATTGGTTCGTAGCGTTGTCGAGGCTGAAGTCCGTTACCTGCTGGTCGTCGGTATTATCGAGGAAAGAAGTGAGGTCAACCGTACCGCCATCTTCCAGGGTAAGGGTATTGCCCGCTAAAGTTATGTTCTGGTCGTCGGTCGATATGAAGCTTGAAAGGTCTACGGTCCGGGTGCCGCCGTCCTCCAAGGTCAATGTTATGACGTTCGTGGTACTGTCCAGGCTGAAATCGGTGATCGCCTGATCGTCCGTATTGTCAAGATAGGCCGAGAGGTCTACCGTGCCGCCGTCCTCAAGCGTAAGGACGTTGCCGGTCAAGGTAAGGTTCTGGTCGTCCGTACCCGCCGCCGCAAGTACCGCCGTGAAGTCTACGGTCTGGGTGCCGCCGTCCTCGAGGGTAAGCGTTAATTGGTTCGTAGCGTCGTCGAGGCTGAAGTCCGTTACCTGTTGGTCGTCGGTATTGTCTAAAAATGGCGTCAGGTCTATCGTGCCCCCATCTTCCAGGGTAAGGATATTACCGGCCGCAAGAGTCAATGCCTGGTCGTCAGTGCCTAAATTATTTAGGCTAGAAAGGTCAACCGAAATACTACCCCCGTTTTCAAGTATCAGTGTTAGTTGATTTGAACTAGAATCAAAACTGAAAGACTGCAACTGCTGGCTGTCAGAAGAAGTCAATTCCCAAGATCCACCATCCCAAAAATAGATGGTTCCCGTGTTTGTATTCACATAGATATCACCAATCGCTGCTCCGGAAGGGGTCGTCATACCTGCAGTTGAGACCGCGGTGCCACTAAGTACATCGCAGTTACATTGATCTTCTAATGTGACCGTGGTTTGAGCCATGGCAGCCCCGGTTATCAGAAAAAGAAATAATAAAACTAATTGTTTCATGACGTTGACTTTGCTAAAAATTTTATACTTCAAACCTTTCAAATTCCTCTTTGTGCTTAATGGGCATATGCACACAGACAATTCTAAATTCAAAAGTTTCCCAAACTGAATGCTTTTCCGGAAAGTGTGCCTGAAAAAAGGCACTTTTGGCCATAGTGAAGTGGATGTATTAACATCCTGAGAATAGTTCGATCTCCGTTATGAAGAATTACTTTGGTTTCGGTTAAGTTACTCATGCTTTGGGTGGTATGAATTTGTGACTTGGGGGTAAAGACACAATTACACATTACGAAATTACCTTTAGTATGACCGCGCAAAAAATAATTGTTGTGTAACGGTCAATAACTATGGTATACCAACGAAAAAATGAAGTTTCAGTTCTTCATTTGGGAGCGTCGATCGTCGATAAGTGTAATAAACTCGCTAACTTGCAAACCTATCAACCCAATAAAAACTTATGAAAAACACTTCTAGAAAGGAGGGTAATCTATACCCTATAATGTAATTAATTACCCACCTTTTGTTGATTTGAGTATGCACGCCAACAGTTAAGATGACAGCGTACAAATGCGAAGAGCCCAAAACGACTACCCAAAGTTATTTGCGGTTTTCAAAAATTGTGAATCGGTATTATCAAGATATGGGTCTTGGTTCCATAAGACGTTCGAATTGAATAGGCTGACCTAATTTGGGCCGTCTTACTATTTCCATTTATAGGATTCATTATAAAGTATGTTGCCGAAATCTCGCCAAGCTAACTTAGATATATGCACTTATTAAATTGTTGCGAGTAATCATAGTGAATATCGGTATCTATTAAATCGCAGATTATTAGTTTCTGCATTCACTTATAATGAAGCTATATGGAAATATTGTGCTTTGAAAACGAAAAGGTGGAATGTGGTTCTGCTTTAAATACCTTACTTTGAAATGGCAAAAAGAGTTGTATGGTTTCGTCGACGCCCTGTAAAGATAAAGACCTTTTAAATAGCAAATTCCTGTAAAATCAAGCCATCGTTGACCATCTATCCGAAATTTTATCGGTACCGTAATGACTGTCCATTCCAAATCGGATTTACTTTAATTGATGTTTCCATGGAAAGGAAGTTACCCCAACCATCTCTGTTTCGAGAAGCTTTTAAGTTTATCGTATTTCGGACGGTTAGCATGAATATGAGTAACTGATTTATGATAAATAATCGTCCTAATAAATATGTATGAAGCAGTATGATACGACAGCTGTAAGGAAGGGGTTAGTTTTTCCCTACCCTATAGGTTATTCTTCTGTTGGTAATGACGGTATAGACTTTCAAAATGCTAATCGGAGAGAATTCGGAGGTAGAATTTCCAAGGGTCGCGGTTGTAGTGATGAAATCACCCAAAGTCACCCCTGAGGGCAGGGCCAAATTGAACTTGAATTTGTTCGTATTGTCGGTATTTCCATCTTCATCAAGATAGGATGATGTGGTTGAATTTGTATCAAGTGCACTTCCTTCGACAAATGTTCCCAAAAATGTTTGACCCTCACCATAATCGGTCGAGTTACCTAGCTGATTATCTCCAGCTGTAGCTGTACCTTCGTTAATATCAGTTAAAAATATTTCTACGGTAGTATTAGGTCTTGCCCAGCCTTCTATTATTAAGTTAGTCCCGCTTATATAGGCACCTGATAAGACAGGAAAGTTTAAGGCTCCGTTAGGGCCGTTATCGGAATCATTGCCATCGTTGATTGTCACCCCATCTCCAAACCCGTCAGTTACATCAATATCGATACCAAGTGCTGGGCTTATCGTTCCGTTGGCGTAAATCGCGTTTTGAGAAATTAGATTACCAGAGGTATTGCCTCCTGCCAAAACAATTCCTGCCCCGCCATTTGAAGCAATAATATTGTTGATTATCGAAGAATCGCTACCGTCAAGTCGAATACCCGCATTTTCTATATTTCCATTACAACTTCCCCCGTTTTGCCCCGAAGCAATAATCGTATTTCCTAATATACCTACGTTTCCTGGAATTCCATCTCCATCAATACCGAGAGAAGCAGCATTTTCAATTAAATTCTGTTGAATCACTATACCCGAACCGTTGGTAATCGTAATATTATCGTCACAAGCAGCATCGCCATTCGTAGTTATATGATTATTTTGAATTATGGTAGATGTTCCGCCATCTATTACTATACCAGCGTCGGTGTTTGTTGCAATGTAATTTCCATCAATTATGGTCGATCCACCAATTATTTCAATACCATAATCTATATTACCGGCATTTAATCCGAACGCACTAACACCCAAAAGTGTATTCGAAATTATTGATGAACCTCCAAGAACCTGAATTCCGGCATTATTATTTGCGAAGACAGAAATATTTCTAATTGTTGTATTGATACCCTGAAGGCGAAGCACATCCCCATTGTTTTTATGAATTTGTATTTCCGGCAAATCATAGATCGGAAGCGTATTTGCAGAAGTTCCAACCGTTGATCCTCCTGAGCCAACTGTTCCTGAATTTGTATTTCCAGAGTATGCCGTTTGGGTTCTTCCATCAATATGAGTGGTCGTGCCTGCTATTACCGAAAGCGGATTGCCATTAGCTATTAAAATATCAAAATACCCTCCAGAAAAATTCGTATCAGCTGACCTCCCTAGGGCATCCCCCGTAGGCGGAATCATAAATATAGAAGTGTCTTCGCCGGAAGCGGGGTCAAAAATACTGTTAGCCTCAATATTTAATCCGGTTTCTTCAAGATTGTTTGAATTTATAATGAACTGTTCTAATGATCCCTGACCATCTTCGTTCGTGTTAACTATAGTATTAAAATTAAATCCGAAATCTACACCAGCTACCCCGTTACTTGCCACGGAAACTTCAGATACTGACTGGGCATCGGTTAAAATTCCTAAAGCCGCATCTTGTGTGGCCGAAGGATCGGCACCCCCTATTTCTGTAGTTACGTCTATTAGCAAATTGGCATCGCCAAAATTTCTATATGTCTGTACCGGGAAACAAACCGTGCAATTAAGTCCCCCGCCCCTAGTAGAACGTACACTAGAATTTACCACTTTTACAAGATAGTCGCCATCTTCCATGCCCGCAAAAGTGTAATCCCCGTTTACGTTAGTATTTTTACGTTCTAAAAAAGTTCCATTAGATTCAAATAGTTCAACAATGGCACCCGATATTGAAATACCGGATGAAGTTGCCTGATTCCGTCCGTTCCCTCCAGGATAATTAAGATCTTCAAAGACAGTACCGGTAATTAAATTCGAAGGTACTTTTATAACCACTGCATTATTTATAATATAATCTTGACCTACATCCACGTTAGCGGTAACCTGACTATCGCCCGGAGTTATAAAACTTGAAATATCATAAGTATCCAAGTCAAGCCCATAGATCCCCGATAAATTATATATCGGAGTCGTAGTATTATCGTAAATGGTTGAATTATAGGAATTGTTACCCGGATTTCCTCCGTCTCCCGTTAAGTTGAAGGTATTTCCACCCTGATTGGTGATAGATAGTGCTTCTGGATTAGTGCCTGTATTTCCGTCTAGGGTAAAATCTCCCTCCCATGATAAAAAGGTCGATTTAGCACCAGCACCCGCAATTGCAAAAAATGAATCCAAGGTAAAAGACGTCCCACTATTTTGCAAACCGTCAAAACCTTGATATAGATTAATATTGACGGCTGGTAGATTAGGGTCTTCGTAAAAAACGATTAGGGACCAGCCTCCAAGTACAGTAGCTGTAGCACAGAAATTGTTCGATGTGTCTATAGTTAAATCGGAGAAATCAAAATCGTTTGTATTTATATTATCAATATTTTGTACTAAGTCAGTTACATCACTCACATAACCGAAAAAACTAAGATTTGTCCCTGAAGCATTGAAGGTGGTTTGATAAACGGAACTTGCATTTACTGTTTGACCTTCAAACGTGACTTGCTCATCTCGAACATAACTGGAATGGGCCCAATATAGATATGCTGCCTGTACTGAGCCCGTATTTGGGATTGGAGATACCAACCTGTTGCTAGAACTTGCCTGAATCGTACACGGATTAACGGAATTACTTTGTGTACGTAGACTTCCTCCTGTTGTAGTATAGTCAAAGTCACCATCAAATTGCTTAAACAGGGTTAGAGGTACATTGGATAAAATCTGGGAATTAATGGTTCCCACACCGGTGTCATCAATATTTACGTTTGCGTCTGGAGCATTGACACTTATAAATTCAATAAAGAAATTTTCATCGAACTCCGGAACACCATCGTTGGTGATAGGTACTGATATGGTACGTTGATTGCCGATTGCACCGTTAAAAGTCAATGTACCCGTTGTGGTATTGTAGTCGCTTCCTGCCAACGCGGAACCATTAGTTGTGGTATAGTTAACAGAAAACTGCGTATTCACAAATCCTAATAAAAATATATTACGGCCGTGAGCTACCCTTGTCGAGGTTACTGTGAAAACTGCGGTACCGGCATCTTCATCTACAAATACATCATCTATTACCAAGCGAGGGCCTTCGACAGAGCATTTAATATTTGCCTGAAAGCCTGTTCCAGTTGAATTATTATTGGATGTAAACCTAAAGGTCAAACAACCCGACCCACCAGGGGAGGCAGTTATCGTTTTGGGTACATTACTATTGTTATACTGACCAATCAATGTAGCACCCGTCGAATTCCCGTCGTAGATGTTTAAAAAATCGAAGTTTGCCACATCAAAACTAGTAAAGTCCACCGATACATAATCGGTGCCAGCACTAGGGCATAGTGTATGGGTTACGTTTAAATTATTGGCATAATTTCCCAATCTTCCTGGATCCAAAAATACCATATCACATTCATTAGAAGTTGTACCATTGGTCATTGTAATGGCATCATTATCTGTAATAGTAGCTATTGCCGTATCTGAAATGTTTACAGCGTAATTGGAGGCACTTGTCATCTGAACTGTAAAGGTCTCCAAATTCTCCAATTCGGTATCATCCAATATTGGAACAGAAATTATTTCAGAATCACCACTTGAACCACTGAAGTTTAAGGTTCCCGTTGTCGTTTCATAATCTATTCCTGCCGTTGCAGTGCCATTTGAGGTGGTATAATTGACCGTGAAAGGACCCGAGGTGGCGGCACCATTGTGTACTACAGTGAAATTTGCTAATCCATCAGATTCGTTCACAGTGACATCATCAATAAACAATGTGGGCACTAGCTGATCTACCTGAATCTGTACATTATCAATGTACGCATAATCATTATTATCCCAGTTATTTCCATTGGAGGAGAAGCGAATGGTAGTATTTGATGATATGTAAGCAGTAATCGATTGGTTTATTGTTCCCGAACTATTGTTGCCATTCATTGAGGCAATGGTCGTGTAACTAGCACCACCATTGTTCGAAGCTTGTACAATGATAGCCTTTCCGCCACTTAAACCTGTAGTTTGCCAATTAAAGGATAGGGTTGCCGTTGAGGCCCCACTAAGATTTGCCGTTCTTCTAATATTTTCTCCAAAGAGGTAGTAAAAATTCAGCCGGTTGCCATTAATATAAATGTACTGGGCAGTCGGACCAAGATTTGTATCTCCATTTTCTATCCAATCTGTCGCCCAATTTTGAGTACCGTCGTTATTTGAATAAGAAACGGAGCTGAAATTATCTCGAAATGTTTCCTGTCCATACCCAATAGATACAGCGAAAATAATTGAAAAAAGAAGATAAATTTTATTAAAGGACATAAGTTGCTAGAACTAACATCCAAAAATATGGCCGTTTCTTACCCTTACCTAAATATTGTTGTGAATAACGAAAATACGTGTGTCAAAGGCCAAAACAAGGTGATTTTAAGCATTTTGGATTGTGAAATCATAGAAATAAGCGTTACTGAGAATAAAACCGTTGAATAGTAACTTTATCAATTTGATTAATTCCAAAATTATAAATTCAGATCTTCGATTCAGCTCGTGTTGGGCAGCCGAACATTCGACTCCATTGGCACATTGATTTAAAAGCTTGGTTTCTCCGAAGCCCTCATTGCTCAACCGGTTTTTGGAAATACCCTTCTTGACCATATAGGCCACGGTCGCTTCTGCCCTTTTTTGGGATAGCCAAAGGTTATAAGAATCTTTGCCCCTACTGTCGGTAAAGGCATTAACACTTATTTTTAGACTGGGATATTTTTCCATGGCAGCAATAACCTTTTCAACCTCTATTTCCGAATCTTTACGAATATTATATTTATTGTAGTCAAAGTAAATTGTACTCAATTGCAGGAGTTTCGACAAGTCATCGCCGAAGCCCGCGTAAACGGTGTTACGCTCTAATAAGAAATCAACAGTCTTTGGTACCCCCTCTGATTTTGCGAAGTATTTTTCAGATGGAATGAAACCCTCCATAGACGCCCTTACAAAGTTACCTTGGTTACAATTAAGGGCCACGGTATATTTACCTTCGCTGTCGGTAATCACCGATGAAATTTCTTCATTATTCTCATCGATGACCATAACGGTTGCCCCTACCAAAATTTCACTGGATATTTCATCCCGTACTGTTCCTCGGACTATCTGTTCACAACCTAACAATAAGGGTTTGGCCTCTAAAAATTCGTAAATATCATCACCGCCTTGACCTTCGGAGCGGTTAGAAGCGAAATAGCCTCGCTTGGTATTCTCATTGATGATAAAAGTAAAATCGTCGTAGGAACTGTTGACAGGCTCTCCGACATTGGTGACCTCATCATCGGACTTACCCTTTTTCAATTGAACCGCAAAAACATCTAACCCTCCCAGACCGGGATGCCCATCAGAGGAGAAATAGAGTATTTTATTTTCACTTACAAAGGGAAAGGTTTCCCTAGCTACTGTATTGATATTACTACCTAAATTTTCAGGAGCTCCAAAACTGCCATCTTCATTAATGGATACTTTAAAGATATCCGATTCACCTAAAGAACCGGGCATATCGGAGGCAAAATAAAGGGTTTTACCATCGGGACTCAAAGTCGGATTTGCCACGGAATAAGCGTCATCGTTAAAAGGGACCTCTTCGATATTCGACCAAATACTATCAACTAGAGTAGCTTTGAATATTTTAAGGCGTATGATTCCGTTTTTATCCTTTTTTAATTTTTTCTCGTCCTTAAAATTATTTCTTGTAAAATAGAGGGTGGTTCCGTCACTTGTTATGGTTGAAGTCGATTCATGTAAACGTGTATTTATGCCGTCTCCAAACTTCGTTACAACCCCTGCAGTCGAACTATCCGCATTTATCTTATATAAATCAAAAAAATCGTTTGATGTCCAAGAATGCCGATACCGTGCAAAGCTTCCGGTATCACGATCCGATGAAAATATAAGTCCTTCTTTATAAAAGGAAGGTGCAAATTCGGAATACGGGGAATTGTATTGAAATGGGGAAACATTGAAGCGCCCTGAGTTTTTCTTGATTTCTTTCAGATAATCCTTTTCGTTATTATACCAAGATGGATCGTCGTCATTTTTAGTAGCCCTTAAAAATTCGGCCATGACCGTTTTGGAAGTCTCGTAATCTTTAAGGGTTCTTAGGGTTTGGGCATATCTAAAATAGAACTCTGGAGGGGTATCGTTGGGATATTCACTCACTAACCGCTTATAGATATCTGCCGCTTCTTCATATTCTCCGCTATAATAATAAGAATTGCCTAACTTCTTAAGTAAGTCAGCAGTAGCATAGCCTCTATCCAAAACCTTTTTATAGATATCGATGGCGGGGCTGAAAGAGAAAGTTTCGTATTTCTTATTCGCTTTGGTAATGAGTTTTTCTTGGGCCATTCCTTTAAATCCCCATAAAAGAGCCATCAGTACAACTATAGAAATTCTTTTAATCATGTGCCCCAAATTATTGTATGATAGTCTGTATTTAAACTCTTATCTATTTCAACAGTAAAAAACAGTTAATGCATTACTAATTATTAAAAAAACCGAGGTGAAACCAACTTTTCAAAAGATTTTAGCAACTCCCATCTCAAAAAGATTTCAAAAGATCCATTGCTAAACTGTTGTGCACCAAAAGCGGTGGTTTCCCTATCATAGGCCAGCCCAAGAAGAATCTGATCGGATATCTGAAAACCTGCAAGGGCGCTTACCGCCGCATCCCAACGGTAAGCGGCACCAAAAGAAAATTTTTCTGCGAATAAAAAGTTAGCCGATACATCGACCTGCAGCGGCGCACCGCCTACGACTTTAGTGAGCAGTGCCGGCTTTAGTTTAATGTTGTCGTTCAAATCAAATACGTATCCCGTGATAAAATAAAAGTTTACCCGGTCTTTTGCTAGAAAATCGATATTGTTCGCATCTGAATTGGAATTGTCAAAATGCTCGGTCTCTAGAAGGTTAGGTGCCGAAAGGCCTGCATAGAATTGGTTGCTGTGATAGTACACACCCAGCCCGACATTAGGCGAAAAACGATTTTCAATGTTGTCAGTAGCTACCGCCTCTTCGAAACCCTCCCTTTGCCTCAGTTGCTCAAAATCAAGATTTAGGAGATTACCTCCCAATTTAAGGCCAAACGACAATTTACCCTGCAATGACACATCGACGGTATATGAAATTATTCCGTCAATATACGTTTCCTGTACGGTGCCTTCACCGATTTTATCATTAACAACAGAAAGTCCATACCCAACATTACTATTTCGAACGGGGGATTGTAAATTGAACGTGAAGGTCTGTGGCGAACCTTCGAGTCCCACCCATTGTGACCGATAAAGGGCCGCAATACTCAATTGCCCCCTAGATCCCGCATAAGCTGGATTTACGCTCATGGTATTGAACATGTATTGGGTATACTGAGCGTCTTGCTGTGCACAAGTAGTTTCGGAAAAAAGTAGCACAAAAAAAATAGAAGCTAGAAGGCTATTCTTTATAATCATGTTAAGCTTTAAAGGTTATTGGCTGATATAAAAATAGCCGCTATCAGTTATATTTTGCCCATTTAGCATCTCGTATTCAAATATATAAAAATACACTCCTGCAGGTAAATACTCTTCGTTGTTAATGGTGGTGCGTCCTTGAGAACGACCATCAAAAACTTTGTTCTGATTATTATAATCTGTACCACTATAAACCGGCATACCCCATCTATTGAAAATCTGTAAGGTATTATTCAAGGCCAAATCTACATTTTCGATATATAGGAATTCGTTCTTTCCGTCACCATTGGGAGTAACCATCTGCATGACCACAATAGCATCGTTTGTTGGCTCCTCGGGATCAAGATAGCTCGGTGTGCCGTCATCGTCAAGATCATCATTGGTCGGGTCTCCATCGGTATTACCATCTTCTTCCATTGTGTCGGTTCCATCACCATCGTCATCGATATCCCGATAATTTACATCTTCACTACCATCAGTATCCGGCAGGTCATTGGCAGGATCTTCTATACCGTCATTAAAGTTGAAACCGTCGTCTACGGAACCGTGCTCGTAGCCATCGTCAAGGCCATCAGCATCCGTATCAGAGCCGGTAAATGTTTGATCTGGTACTCCATCAAAATTGAAATCGTTGCCTTCGTTGTTATCGGGTACAAGGTCGTTATCGCTATCGGTATCAATATAATCTGGAAGGTCATCGTCGTCTGTATTGACCGGTTCAAGTCCATCAGTATACGAGCTGTTCAGCCCGTTATTTTCCTCATAAGTGGCTAGGTCGTCGTCGTTCGGGGCAATATAGGCCTCGGTCAACTGGGCCTCGACGTTATCCGGGATACCGTCGTTGTCCGAATCCATATCAAGGTGGTCGGGTTGGCCATCGTTATCAGTATCTAAAACATCGGTAAGCGGGTTATCGTCACCATCGAGGTTAGGGTCTTCGGTCGCATCCAAGATACCGTCGTTATCATCGTCAAGATCTACCGAATCAAAGATGCCATCACCGTCGGTATCAAGTTTCGGATCAACAGAATTATCTAAATAATCAGGTGTTCCGTCTGTGTCCGTGTCATCATTCGTTGGGTCGCCGTCAGCATCGGTATCTTCGTCAGGTGTATCGGTGCCGTCGCCGTCGTCGTCGATGTCGCGGTAGTTCACGTCTCCGGTACCGTCCGTATCGGGCAGGTCGTTGGCTGGGTCGTCGATGCCGTCGTTAAAATTATATCCGTCGTCGACCGTGCCATGTTCATAGCCGTCATCAAGGCCATCACCATCCGTATCAACGCCCGTAAGCGTCTGATCGGGCTCACCGTTGAAGTCAAAATCGTTGCCCTCGTTGCTATCGGGCACCATATCGTTGTCACTGTCAAGATCAATGTAATCCGGCAGGTCGTCACCGTCGGAATTCACCGGCAGGTGCTCCTCGGGATAGGCCGAGTTCAGGCCGTTGTTCGCAGCATAGGTTTCCGCATCGTCGTCGTTCGGGGTAATGTAGGCCTCGGTCAACTGGGCCTCGACGTTATCCGGGATACCGTCGTTGTCGGAATCCATATCCAAATGGTCGGGAACACCGTCGCCATCGGTATCCGTCGGGCTGGTCAGCGGGTCGTTGTCCCCGTCCTCGTTGGCATCCTCGATATTGTCGGTAAGCGCATCGTTATCGTCGTCGACGTCGACACTGTCGGGTACACCGTCGCCATCGGTATCCAGGGTATCAGTGCCGGGATCAAGATAATCGGGTGTTCCGTTGCCGTCGGTATCATCATTCGTGGGGTCGCCGTCAGCATCGGTATCTTCGTCAGGTGTATCATTGCCGTCGCCGTCGTCGTCTATATCGCGGTAGTTGACATCGCCGGTGCCGTCCGTATCGGGAAGGTCGTTGGCGGGATCGTCGATGCCGTCGTTGAAATTGAATCCGTCGTCGACGGTGCCATGCTCATATCCGTCATCGAGGCCATCACCATCCGTATCAACGCCCGTAAGCGACTGATCGGGCTCACCGTTGAAGTCAAAATCGTTGCCCTCGTTGTTATCTGCTACGGTATCGTTGTCACTGTCAAGATCGATATAGTCCGGTAAGTCGTCACCGTCGGAATTTACCGGCAGGTGCTCCTCGGGATAGGCCGAGTTCAGGCCGTTGTTCGCAGCATAGGTTTCCGCATCGTCGTCGTTCGGGGCAATGTAGGCCTCGGTCAACTGGGCCTCGACGTTATCCGGGATACCGTCGTTGTCGGAATCCATATCCAAATGATTGGGCACACCGTCGCCATCGGTATCCGTCGGGTTGGTCAGCGGGTCGTTGTCCCCGTCCTCGTTGGCATCCTCGATATTGTCGGTAAGCGCATCGTTATCGTCATCTATGTCAACACTGTCTGGAACGCCATCTCCGTCGGTATCAAGTTTCGGGTCAACAGTATTATCTAAATAATCAGGTGTTCCATCTGCGTCCGTGTCATCGTTCGTGGGGTCGCCATCAGCATCGGTATCTTCATCGGGCGTATCGGTGCCGTCGCCGTCGTCGTCGATGTCGCGGTAGTTGACATCGCCGGTGCCGTCCGTATCGGGCAGGTCGTTGGCGGGATCGTCGATGCCGTCGTTAAAATTATATCCGTCGTCGACCGTGCCATGTTCATAGCCGTCATCAAGGCCATCTCCATCCGTATCGGTTCCTGTATAGGTATTATCTGGTTGGCCGTCAAAGTCAAAGTCATGGCCTTCTGTACTATCAAGTACTAAATCATTGTCGCTGTCACCGTCTAAATAATCGGGAGTGGTAGCATTATCGCTGTTAACGGGAATCAGTCCGTTCGGATATGCTGAATTAACTCCGTTATTCGCAATAACCGTATCGACTTGGTCGTCATTCGGGGATATATAGCCATTTGTAGTTTGTGCTTCTACATTATCAGGTATACCGTCATTATCGGCATCAATGTCTAAATGGTTGGGGTTACCATCCTTATCTCTATCGGTAGGATTGGTCAACGGGTCGTCATCACCATCGCTATTTGCATCTTCCACGCTATCATAGATACCGTCATTATCATCATCAAGGTCTGTAGCGTCGGGAACCCCATCGCCATCGGTATCTAAACAGATTATTGGTGTGAGACGAATACGGATACCGTTGACAAGGGAAACAGAAGTAGTGTAAAACTGTATTTCTGTAGCAGCGGCCTGAGATTCCCAAACCAAACGATTGCTAGCTGTAATCGCACTACTTGTTGTGTTCTCTACATAATAGTTGTTGGCTTCGGTACCGGACACTATGCCCGAAGGTAAGCTAGATGTTTGCACATATTGTACACCGTCTAAAGCGATAATACCATCCCTAAGATTAGAATCTACTCTAGACGAATGCTCGGCAACAATGGTTACCGGTACGGTACCCGAAAATCTAAAAGTTGCTGGCAAATTTCTATTTACTTCGAAAAGTTGCAATGAACTTTTACTGCTCGCCCCACTAACGCTAACAATAACGCTTCCCTGTGGCAGGCCCCATTTTGAGCTCAAATCAACATTCTCTGCAGAAAGGCTTCCATCTTGTACACCATCCGCGAAACCAAAATCGGAAGTCCGAAGTTCTTTTTGGTCCAAATTGGAACATCCCGCTATATCAATTATTTCAAGATTTTCCTGAGCGGTTGTACCAATTGTAGGAATACTATTATCCTCAACATTCCCTTCAAAAAAAGAGGGAATACCGGCAAAGGAAAAATGCGATACAAAGAGCATTAAAACTAAAGAATAGGTAAGCCTAGTAAATGCTGTATTCTCAAATTTTGGTAAAGTAATTTTCTCCATAAATGTTTAGCTTAAATAAACTAATCACCATGACACGTAGGGAATTTTTTAAGGTAGGATTTAGGGACAATCTATAACAATAACGCAATATAGATTTATTAATTCATAGGCAAATTGATTTAAAATCATAAATTAAGAAAAATCTTTAAAAGACAGATTTCTTCGATTAAGGGTTTCATTTTAACCATATATATAAATTTTAAATACGGATTTGAATAATAAATAGTTGTAAACTGACTACTTAAGTTGGTAATTACTTACACCTTTTTAGATTTAATTCTTATTCTCTAAAGGCATAACTATTTTTTCCATAAGAAAATAGCGGTGCCTTTCTGAACCTAATATTTACAAACTTATGAATCCATTATTTGCCGTATTTTTGCACAAATTTCTCCCATGAAATCATTTGAAAAACAAATAAAAAAACGTCGCACTTTCGGTATCATTTCACATCCCGATGCCGGAAAGACGACGCTTACCGAAAAACTTTTATTATTTGGCGGTGCCATTCAGGAAGCCGGAGCCGTTAAAAGCAACAAGATTAAAAAATCGGCCACAAGCGATTTTATGGAAATCGAACGCCAACGCGGTATTTCGGTCGCCACTTCAGTACTCGCTTTTTTATATAAGGATAAAAAAATAAATATTCTTGATACACCTGGACATAAAGATTTTGCGGAGGATACCTTTCGAACATTAACGGCAGTAGATAGCGTTATCGTAGTCATCGATGTAGCTAAAGGCGTAGAGGCCCAAACCGAAAAATTGGTAGAAGTCTGTCGTATGCGAAATATTCCCATTATCGTATTCATTAATAAAATGGACCGCGAAGGAAAGGATGCCTTTGATCTGCTTGACGAACTGGAGCAAAAATTAGGACTTTCGGTTACGCCCCTGAGCTTTCCGATCGGGATGGGGTACGATTTTAAGGGCATTTACAATATCTATGAAAAGAATATCAATCTATTCAGCGGCAATAGCAAGAAAAATATTGAGGAAACTATTGCCTTTAACGATATTTCCAATCCTGAACTGGATACCATTCTAGGGAATAAAGCTGCCAAAGACCTTCGGGAAAACCTTGATTTGGCCATGGGCGTTTATCCTGATTTTGACAAGGAGAGCTATTTGGCAGGGAATCAACATCCTGTATTTTTTGGTTCTGCACTCAACAACTTTGGAGTGCGCGAGCTTTTGGACTGCTTCATAGAGATTGCACCCTCACCGCGTCCAAAAAAAGCCGAGGAACGAATAGTGGATGCCTATGAAAAGGAAATGACAGGATTTGTATTTAAGATTCACGCCAATATGGATCCGAAGCATCGCGACCGACTTGCATTTGTAAAAGTTGTCTCGGGTACCTTCGAGCGGAACAAACCTTATTTGCACGTTCGGCAGGACAAGAAATTAAAATTTTCAAGTCCGAATGCATTTTTTGCAGAGAAAAAGGAGATTGTCGATATTTCATATCCTGGAGATATAGTAGGTCTTCATGACACTGGTAACTTTAAGATCGGCGATACCCTAACAGAAGGCGAGGAACTGCACTACAAGGGGATACCAAGCTTTTCCCCTGAGCATTTTCGCTATATCAACAATGCCGACCCAATGAAATCTAAACAATTGTACAAAGGAATCGACCAGTTGATGGATGAGGGCGTAGCACAGCTGTTCACTTTGGAGATGAACGGACGAAAAGTTATAGGTACCGTAGGCGCCTTACAGTTTGAAGTAATTCAATATCGTTTAGAACATGAGTATGGTGCAAAGTGTACCTATGACAATTTTCCGGTTTATAAGGCCTGCTGGGTAGATCCCAAAGATCCCAAAAACGAAGAATTCGCCGAATTTAAAAGAGTTAAGCAGAAATTTCTCGCCGTCGATAAACAGGGTCAACTGGTATTTTTGGCCGATTCACAGTTCTCTTTACAAATGACCCAGCAAAAGTATCCAAGCGTAAAACTGCACTTTGTTTCAGAGTTTGAATGAATTTCTGGATTTTAAAATTACTTTATTCAATTAACAATTATTTAATATATGCCTCTTGTGGTAATTCGTTGCAGCATATATTTTTGTGCTCCAAATGAAAACAGCAGTTTCCAAAAATGTATATTCCCTATTCCTTCTCCTTTTTGGAGTAATTTGGCTTTGGTCGGCTAACGGGTATCAAGAGTATGCATCGGTAGCTGGGCATTTTCAGAATCCATCAGCTGAAATTAGCTTCGTTGGTACTCCTCATAATCATAAATCCTTATCATCCCTTCCAGATACCAAACTTGATTTAAGGGCGGAGAATGTAGAGGAGGAAGTTAAAAAAATAGGCTTTAAGAATATTGAGCGCTCACATGTTCTTGCGCTTCTATATGCCTTATCCATTCCCCAATATCTGACTTTAACTGTCAAGGGAATTTCTTTCGTTACGCACTTTTCCCACTTACAGTCCCGGAACCCGCTCTATCTGAGATTCGGCGTCCTCCTTATTTGATACCTAAAATTCTTCTTGCGTTAATTGCCACTGAACTATAGAATAGTTTTGGCCAGCTTTGTCAATACCTTGAAAATGGTATTTATCCTTTCAATTGAAAACGAAGTTTGACTATTTCGATTACCAAGCTTTAACGCATTTTAACGCTCTCCATTCCTCAATCAAGTTTAAAAATTAAACTAATTCAGCGATTCTAACGCTTTTTTCCCTTGACAATTATTGTAAGTCCTGAAATGCAGGTATAAGTATCGGCAGAGGGATTCCCATAGTATGTAATAAGCGAACCACCCATTTAAAAATTATAATTATGATTAAAAAATTTCTCATAGGCATGAGCCTATGTGCCCTCATGTTCCAAATAAGCTGCGGACATAAAAAGGAAACTGAGAAAAAAGCCTCAAAATTTTTGGTAACGACTCCTGCTCAAATCGATACATCGATCACTTCCGATTATGTAAGCCAGATACAGTCGATTCGGCATATTGAAATCAGGGCTCAGGAAAGGGGCTATCTTCAAGATATTTATGTCGATGAAGGGCAGGCCGTTAAGAAAGGACAATTACTTTTCCAGATTATGCCCAAGCTTTATGAAGCTGAAATGCAAAAGGCCAAAGCTGCGGCCAACTATGCGGAAATCGAATACCAGAACACAAAAAGTCTGGCCGATAGCAATGTAGTGTCACCCAATGAACTTGCAATGGCGAGCGCCGAACTGGCAAAGGCCAAATCTGAACTGGCACTAGCACAGGTACATCTCGACTTTACTAAAATACGGGCGCCCTTTGATGGAATCATTGACCGGTTTCACGTACGCGACGGCAGCTTGCTCGATGAAGGTGAACTACTCACCGAATTATCCGACAACAGCAAAATGTGGGTCTATTTTAACGTGCCGGAAGCCGAATACCTAGATTATAAGATAAAATTGAAAAAAGGCGAGGATACCAATGTGAGCCTATTAATGGCCAACAATCAGTTATTTCCTAAAAAAGGAGTCATTGAAACTATCGAGGCAGATTTTAACAATGAAACGGGAAACATCCCCTTTCGCGCTGTATTCGATAATCCCGATGGATTGCTAAGACACGGGGAAACGGGTAGTATCAAACTTACCATACCTCTAAAAAATGCTTTACTAATCCCCCAAAAAACCACCTACGAGATTTTGGATCAGAAATACGTTTTTGTCGTTGATGAAAAAAACACCATTCATTCGCGGAACGTTAAAATTGGCGACGAAATGCCGCACATCTACGTAGTAACCGATGGCCTAAAGGCAAACGAAAAAATTCTTTTGGATGGTCTTCGAAAAGTTAAGGAAAACGATACGATAACCGCCGAATTTGTAAAACCTGAAACAGTGATGGCCCAGTTGGACCTGTATGCTGAATAATAACGTAATACATAAATACTATGTTCAGTAAAATTATCAACAGGCCGGTGTTGGCCATTGTCATCTCTTTCGTACTTCTTTTTACGGGACTTTTGGCCATCAATCAACTGCCTATTTCCCAATTTCCGCAAATTGCACCCACTACCGTAAGTATTTTCGTAGCCTACCCCGGTTCGAATGCTGATGTACTTACGAAATCTACCCTTATACCCCTAGAAAAATCTATCAACGGTGTTGAGGGCATGCGGTATATATCATCAGATGCCACAAGTGCCGGTGAAGCGACCATCAATATTATTTTTGAGCCCGGTACAGATCCCGATCAGGCAACCGTTCGTGTAAAGACACGTGTAGATCAAGTTATGCCCCTGTTACCAGAACTCGTACAGCGTGAGGGGGTAGTGATCACCCCTATTCAACCTAGTATGTTGATGTACGTTAACCTTTACAGTACAGCCAAAGACGCAGACCAGAAATTTTTGTACAACTATGCCAACGTAAATATGGTGCCTGAAATTCAGCGTACCAAAGGTATTGTAAGTGCAAAAATTCTAGGTAGCCGGCAATACGCCATGCGAATATGGTTAAAACCGGATCGGATGCGGGCCTATAAAATTTCCGCGGAAGAGGTTTTGGAGGCCATGGAAGAACAAAGTATCATCGCGCGGCCCGGCCGATTGGGAAGCGCTTCCGGAAAAGATGCTCAATCGCTCGAATATGTTCTCAATTACGAGGACCGTTATAATAAACCGGAACAGTATGAAAACATTATCGTCCGTGCCAATGAAGATGGTGAAATCATTAGGCTCAAGGAGGTAGCCGAAGTAGAATTAGGCACGGAGTTCACTGACATCTACTCCAACCTTGATGGTAACCCATCGGCGGCTATCGTTCTCAAGCAATCTTTCGGTAGTAATGCCAGTGATGTTATTGCTGAGGTCAAGACACAGTTAGAGGAAATGAAAGCGAACTTTCCTCCGGGGATGGATTATAATATCAGCTATGACGTTTCCAAATTTTTGGATGCATCGATTGAGCAGGTCACCCATACGTTACGGGATGCCTTTATCTTAGTGGCCATCGTCGTATTTTTGTTCTTGGGTGATTGGCGATCGACACTTATACCTTTGCTAGCCATACCCGTTTCTTTAATCGGCACCTTCTTTGTCATTCAGATTTTCGGGCTTTCCATCAATTTGATTACACTTTTCGCGCTTGTTTTAGCCATCGGTATTGTGGTCGACAATGCAATTGTGGTGGTCGAGGCGGTACATGAAAAGATTGAATCTGAAAATGTGACCCCTTATAAGGCGGTACAAGATGTAATGGGTGAAATCAGTGGTGCCATTATCGCAATCACCTTGGTAATGACGGCAGTATTCGTGCCGATTGCATTTATGTCAGGTCCGGTTGGGGTATTCTATCGTCAATTCTCGATTACCATGTCGGCGGCCATTATTATTTCCGGCTTGGTGGCTCTTACCCTTACTCCCGTACTTTGTGCCATCATATTACGCAATAACCACGGAAAGGCGAAAAGGAAGAACTTGCTCGATAAAGCACTGGATGGTTTTAACCGAGCCTTCGAAAAACTGACCGGTAAATATGTGGGACTTCTACGTCGCATTGTCAATCGCAGGGTTGTCACCTTTGGGGTGTTGCTACTGTTCTGTATCGGTATCTTTGGTGTAAACACGGTACTACCTTCAGGCTTTATTCCTGGAGAAGATCAAGGTACTATTTACGCTATTATTCAGACCCCTCCAGGTGCTACCCTGGAACGCACCAATCAGGTTACCCAACAACTTCAGAAGATATGTGAGGAAATTGAAGGGGTCGAATCTGTTTCCGCTTTGGCCGGATATGAAATCATGACCGAAGGACGTGGTTCGAACGCAGGTACGTGTTTAATTAATCTCAAGCCGTGGGGCGACCGTGAACACTCAGTTCATGAGATTATGGAGGAGTTGGAAGAGGAATCCCAGAATTTAGGTGCGGTTATCGAATACTTTGAGCCACCCGCTGTACCCGGTTTCGGATCTTCCGGTGGTTTTTCGATGCGTTTGTTGGATAAGACCAACGATACGGACTATAAAGAATTCGAGAAGATTAACAATAACTTTATGGCGGCTTTGGAGGAACGTAGCGAGATTACGGGTCTTTTCACATTTTTTGCGGCCAATTATCCACAGTATGACCTGAAGATAGATAACGATTTGGCAATGCAAAAGGGCGTTTCTATCGGTAAAGCCATGGAGAATCTAAACATCTTGATCGGTAGTACTTACGAACAGGGTTTTATCCGTTTTGGACGTTTCTTTAAAGTGTATACCCAAGCGGGCCCCGAATATAGAAGATATCCATCAGACCTTATGAATCTCTTTGTCAAAAACGAAGAAGGTGAAATGGTACCTTATTCAGCCTTTATGACTATGACAAAGACTCAAGGCCCCAATGAGATTACCCGATATAACTTATACAATTCGGCGGCAATTCGAGGTCTGCCCGCTAGCGGATTTACTAGTGGTGATGCCATTGAGGCCATAAAAGAGGTCGCCGCGGAATCATTGCCCAAAGGTTATGATATCGCTTGGGAAGGACTATCATACGACGAAGCCGACAGGGGCAACGAGGCGCTATATGTGTTTTTAGTTGTATTAGTTTTCGTTTATGTAGTTCTTGCCGCACAGTACGAAAGTTTTTTACTGCCCTTGGCAGTAATTCTATCGCTTCCTATCGGTATTTTCGGATCTTTTGCACTATTAAAGCTCATGGGACTTTCCAATGACATATATGGCCAAGTGGGTCTTATTATGTTAGTGGGCCTACTGGGTAAAAATGCTGTTTTGATTGTCGAATTCGCGGTTATGAAACAGCGTCAGGGATTATCTATTGTGGAAGCCGCCATCGAAGGTGCCAGAGTACGATTCAGGCCTATTTTGATGACTTCATTTGCTTTTATTGCCGGTTTGATTCCTTTAGTAATCGCTTCAGGTGCGGGCGCCATTGGAAACCGAACCATCGGCGGTTCTGCGATGGGAGGTATGTTGATAGGTACGCTTTTCGGGGTAGTCGTTATTCCAGGACTTTATTTGGTCTTCGCGAAAATGGCTTCTGGCCGTCAACTGATTAAAGACCAGGACAGTGAGCCTTTATCCGAAAACTATATACGTTCAGGCCGTGACCGTAGCAAAACCCTAATACGCTTAAGATTAGCCAATAGGGCACTGAAAAAAATGTTGAAAAAATCTAAAAATACAGACTACCATGATGTTGAGAATTAAAGCGTCGACCCTATGGGCAATCGGAATATTACTGAGTTTTTCCGCCTGCCAATCGCTTAGAAAGGTCGAGAAAACCGCAAATACCGATATGCCAAAAAGTTATAACGGCTCCCAGGATAGCACCAATACGGCCCAGCTAAACTGGAAGGATTATTTCACGGACCCAGACCTAAACGCAATTATTGATCTGGCCCTAGAAAACAATCAAGAACTAAATGTCACCTTACAGGAAATCGAAATTGCCAAAAGTGAGGTACGTGACAGAAAGGGGGAATATTTACCTTACGTTGGCCTAAAAGCAGGCGCTGGTGTTGATAAGGTAGGTCGTTATACCCGCAACGGCGCGTTGGAAGCGACCACCGATATAAGGCCCGATCAAGAATTTCCCGAGCCCCTATCCGATTACATGTTTGGCATAGAGGCCACTTGGGAAATCGATTTCTGGAAGAAACTCCGTAACGCCAAAAAGGCAGCGGTATTACGGTATCTATCGAGTGTCGAGGGAAAGAATTTTATGGTGACCAATTTAGTGTCGGAAATTGCCAGTTCCTATTATGAATTGTTGGCACTTGACAACCAGTTGGCTATTCTTGACCGGAATATCGAAATACAAAGCAATGCCCTCCGTATCGTAAATCTCCAGAAACAGGCGGCAAAAGCTACCGAACTCGCCGTGAAAAAATTTGAGGCCGAGGTTTTTGGTACACAGAGCTTACGTTTCGATACGCAACAATCTATCATAGAAACGGAAAACAAAATCAATTTTTTGGTAGGAAGATATCCACAATCTGTTAAGCGGAATTCAGAAACTTTCGCCGACCTATTACCGAAGACCATTTCTGCGGGAATTCCATCACAACTGCTAAAGAATCGACCCGATATTCGACAAGCCGAACTGGAATTGGCTGCTTCAAAATTGGATGTTAAAGTTGCCAAGGCTCGATTCTATCCCTCGTTTGGTATTTCTGCCGATATCGGTTTTCAAGCTTTTGACCCCAACTATTTGGTGCGCGCACCTGAATCTGTATTATATTCACTGGTCGGTGATCTAGCAGCGCCGTTGATTAACAGAAATGCTATTAAGGCCGCATATGCAAACGCGAACGCCAAACAGATGCAGGCTATCTTTAACTATGAGAAAAGTATTTTAAACGGCTACATTGAAGTGGCCAATCAACTATCGAACATTGATAATCTAGCTAAAAGTTATGACCTGAAAGCTCAGGAAGTAGCAGCACTAAATGCTTCCATAAATATTTCAAACAAGCTATTTCGCTCTGCGCGGGCGGAATATATGGAGGTGCTGATGACCCAGCGCGATGCCCTGGAATCTACTTTTGAACTCATTGAAACAAAGCAACGACAAATGAACGCAATGGTAAATGTCTACCGTACCCTGGGCGGTGGATGGAATTAATCAGGAATAAAACATCCTGATACAGGAGCCATCTCGGTTTCAGAAACAAGACCGCTGCAAGGCAAAAATTCAAGATTGAAAAAGTTGGACTTTTATCTTGGTTTTGAAATTTCATGTGCCGTACCTATCTGGAAAAATTACCCAACTTTGTGCCCTTAGAAATTTTATGGATTAAAAAATGAAGCATCCCCATTATCCCCTGTCCGGGAATATAGGGGATGTTTTTAGTCATTAAATAAAGCTTCTATGAAATTTTCTTCGATTCACCATTAAAGATATCAACATCTGCAGCGTCTCAATTTATGTCGACCTCCGCGGCGTTTGGAACCGTTAGTTCAGAGTTTCTCGCCACTGCCACAGCAATTATTATGCTTGAACGTTCAATAGTCTATTTTAAATCGAAATGTGCCAGGGCAGCAATTTTCTTTCGTCTAAGGTCAATTTTTTTTCCAGAAAAGAATGTTTCTTTGCGATGCTCTCATCAGTGAACTACAGATTGTAACCTCTATGATTTCATTATTCGGATTTCTGTCCGGGTTTCATGCTTCCAATGAACAGTGTTCTTTCTTTCTTTCTGGCCTTGTGCCAATATGCATTTTTGGTTTTATAAATGCGTAAGTCGTGGTAAAATGGATGAAAACAAATTTATCCTTTATAGTAAAGATTGGTTCTTCATTAAGAGCTAACACCTGTGCTTCACACATATTTGTTTTTGGAAGCTCGAAGCCTTAAGAAAATTCGAAGGAAGCATTCGCAAATGAAACGAAACCTATTACGCTATATTGATTTGGCGAACCGCTGAAGCGCTTTTGTCCACAAATTCCGGAAACATGATATAGAAAGTAGTACCCGCACCTGGGACCGATGAATACCAGATTTTCCCTTTGTGAATATCGATTATCTCTTTGCAGGTGGCCAATCCTAGACCGTGACCTTCAGTATCCTTAATTTCTATACCTCTTGTGAAATTCTTGAATATGGATTGTTCAGGATTTTCCGTAATGCCCCGACCGTTGTCTTCAACGGAAACCACAAGTTGATTATCCTCACTTACCACCGAATCGATCTTAATTTTTGGAGGGGTATCCTCTTTACCGTATTTGATGGAATTCGATATGAGGTTTTGAAATACCTGATAGAGCATCATTCTGTCGCCGATTACGGTATGGAGGTTTACGACATCGATTTCGGCCTTGCTTTTCTGAATCTTATCGTAAAGGTCGTCTTGAACGTTCTCAACGATTTTATTCAGGTCTACGGGCTTGAACTTGTTCAAAAGGGCCAAGGTGTTGGAGCTATAGTCATACAAGCGTTTCACCATAGAAATCATCCTTTTTGCCGATTGGTTGATATGACCAAAAAGTTCGCTCTCCCCTTCGGTCATTTTTCCGGGAAGTGTTCTTCCCAAAAGCCGCGACAGGCTTAAAATGGTAATTGATGGCTCTTTCAGGTCATGGGCCGCGACCGAAGAGAAATTCTTTAGACGCTTAATCAACAGTTCGCGCTTTTCTAAGGACTGCTCCAGGTTTTTCTTGGCCTCATTAAGGTGTTGGGTATTTGTTGACAGCTCGGCTACCGTCACCTTCAGTTCACTATTTATTTTTTTAATTTTTTCGTTTAAACGGAGCTTTGTGCGATAAAGATCGTACAGCTTTAGTACTGCAAGCACAATAAAAAATATCAGGATGCTTAAAACATATATAAATTTTTTAGAACTTTTCAACCTGATTTCCGTCATTTCGAGTTGTGCGGCATCTTCTTGAAATTCATGATAGTAGGATGTAAATAAAAAGGCCATTCGTTTTTCCTTTTCAGCTTTTTCAAGGTTACGGATCAAATGAGTGTAAGAATCATAGGCCTCATTATCGAGTTTTCCTTGTTCTTTGAGCAGCGGGAAAAGTCTTTTGGTAAAAGCCATAATCTCTTGTGACGTTCCGTAATTACTTAACATTTCCGTCGCCTTGAGATACGTCGAAATAGCCTTTAGAGGCTCTCCGGCCTTTTCGTAAAGAATACCCTCATAGTAGTTAAGTTTTATCTTGACCCAAACCATATCGCCGATGGATCCATTGTTTTTTAACTGGTTCAATAGATCAGCGTAATCATAATTACCTAAGCCCGTTTTGGAGGCCATTTTCTGAAACGCTAGATGTGCTACTAAAAAATAAATGTCAGAAGACAGGTCCTGTTTTATCAATTGAATTCCTTCTTCTGAATATTGCAGACCTTTTGCGTATTCGCCTTGCTCATTTTTTAAACTGGCCATGTGCAAGTAGCCATAAGTTTTAATCCGTCTCCCTTTTGGTGTATCCTTGAAATAATTGAAAGAACGTTTAAGAACGGAGTCGCTATTGGCCCATAGTTTTTGTTCCCTATATATGCGCCCTTCGAGCATGAGCCCTTCGGCAATCCGTATCGAATCGCCCTCTCGTAAGGCCAAGGTCTTAAATTGCCTCGTCAGATGTTGTGCCGGATTATAAAACTGATAATGCGTAAAATTTGAAATAAGCACTTCCAGAGCGGACATCTCTTCTTGAGGAAAATTAAATTTTCTGCTTAAACGGAGCGATTCCATCAAATAGGCATGCATTTTTCCAGCTAGCTCAACATCTTCTCGAAATATATCCTGATTATCCGCCAGCGTGTATAGCGCCCGAGCCATACCTTGATAGTCTTTACTGTTCTTGGCCCTACAGTAGTCGTAGATAATCGAATTACTATTGGCATGTCTTATCGGTTTTCCTCCAATTTCCAAAGGCTCGTTTAGCTCTTCGATATAATCGCAGGGAGGTAAAAATTCTTGTAAGGTCTTCGTTTGCGCAAAAGCACCACTTTGGCTGATTAGGCAAAAAACTGAGACGATGAGAACGTAGTATATGACCCTTGGAAACATGACAGGTATGTATTATCCATTGTCGCCCCTATTGGCTTTATAAATTTTTTTGGGAATTTTCACATGCAGAAGTATAATAAACTTACTACAAGGTAAGAAAGTTCTCAGAAGATTTAAAATAATAATAGATTCATCTACGATAATAACCATAAATGGAAAAATGGTACACAACACATTACAAACGGTTTATCCCTTTATAAAAGGGGTTAAAGTGCCAGATACTGTCTAAAGTCATTTACTTACGGGACGTACTCCTAACTTCTAAATTATTTTGCTAAACTGTAGTGTACACTGTATTGAATTTCACCTCATGAATGTTTCTTATCTAATTTACATCTCCCTAACCTTAAGCACAAGTCGATATTCTCTTAAATCAAATGCATTTGTGAAATAAGTTTCAGTGGGAAATCGCAATCGCCAAAAACTAGGTGTCGAACCAAAAGAAGGCATGTAAACTCTGTTTCGTACTTGAAAGGGGCCGCAGTATTCATAGAGCAGACTGTTATAAACCTAAAGAGCTTTGAAGCTACTGCCTATGTCAAGCCCGAAACTAATTTTCTAAGTAACTAGGCGATTACATGTACGAATTTGAAGTCCTTTGGGGAAACCTAGTAAGCACAAACCTCAGAATGCTTAAAAGTACCGCGATGTTTAGAAATCTTTGACGTGATGGGAAAGACTTTTTAGGACAACCTTCGCGACCGATAGTCTACAGGCCGAACCTCACCTATTATTGTCAATGTTTGATTTTAGGGTCGCCCATGCTCGATACTATCCCTCGTTTGGTATTTCTGCTGATATGGGCATTCTAGCTTTCGACCCCAACTATTTGGTGCGCGCACCCGAATCTGTATTATATTCACTGGTCGGGGATTTAGCAGCACCATTGATCAACAGAAACGCTATAGAAATGGCCTATGCAAATGCCAATGCCATCATATGCGAGCTATCTTTAACTATGAGAAAAGTATTTTAAACGGCTACAGTGAAGTGGCCAATCAACTATCGAACATTGATAGTTTAGCTAAAAGTTATGTGAAAGCTCAGGAAGTAGCAGCACTAAATGCTTCCATAAATATTTCAAACAAGCTGGGTCGCTCTGCCCGGACGGATTATATGGAGGTGCTGATGACCCAGCGCGATGCCCTGGAATCTACTTTTAAACTCATTGAAACAAAGCAACGGCAAATGAACGCAATGGTAAATGTCTACCGTACCCTGGGCGGTGGATGGAATTGAGATATACTATTCAAATTATTAAAACCTGGAAAGATGAGCGTACTGAAAACTATAAAACCTAAGTATTTCAAGGCATTAACCTTTTTAATATGGTAAAATTGCGTTGAAATTTCTGGGGTTGGATTTTCTTTAGAATAGAACATCCCCTAAATAACAAAATGGTTATTTAGGGGATGTATTTTTATGTTCAATACTTATGAAATCTTGTCCAATTCACCGTTGATAAAATCAATTTCCTTAGAACTCAGTTTAACATCAGCCGCAGCGGCATTTTGAACAGACTGTTCAGAATTTCTTGCGCCGGCTAGGGCAATGGTGATACCAGGGCGTTCTATAGTCCATTTTAAAACCAGCTGCGCCAGCGTTGCATCTTTTTCTTCAGCCAATGGTCTAATTTTCTCTAGAAACGAGTTCGTCTTCGAAATACTTTCATCAGTGAAATAGGGATTTTCTGCCCTATGGTCCCCTTTTTCAAACTGCTGTCCAGATTGCATTTTTCCGGTTAGAAGTCCTCTTTCCATCGGACTGTATGCTAAAATGGACTTTCCATGTTTCTGACAATAAGGAACGACTTCTTTTTCGATATCGCGATTGACCATACTGAAAGGTACTTGATTTGAAACTACATTTACATACTTCTCGGCCTCCTTCATTTGTTCGACGTTATAGTTGCAAACACCCGCATGAAGCACTTTACCTTCCTGAATAAGTTCAGCAACCGCTTCAAAGGTTTCTTGAATAGGCGTCGTAACGTCAGGCCAGTGAATTTGGTAGAGGTCGATATAATCTGTGCCCAGACGCTTGAGACTGTTCTCAACTTCCAGTTTTACGCTTTCTTTACCAGCATATTTGTAAATATCGACCTCTTTACCGTCATTATCCTTACTCTGAAAGTAAAACGTACCCTTGCTCAAATCCCAACGCATTCCGAACTTAGTCAACAGTTGTACTTTATCCCTAGGGATATCCTTGATGGCTTTCCGAACAATTTCTTCGCTGGCGCCCATACCGTAAATGGGGGCCGTATCAATGGAAGTAACCCCATTTTCATGGGCGTCTCTAATGGCCTTTATAGCTTTATTGCTATCACTACCACCCCACATCCATCCCCCGGCTGCCCAAGCGCCGAAAGTTATAGTGGAGATTTTTAGATTCGTGTTCCCAAGTGTTCTATATTCCATATTTATATTTTAATAGTTCTAATTTGTTAAGCGCTATTTACTCAAAATATCCATTTATTTTGGTTTAGCTGCTTCCCAATCATTAAAATTTTTGACCGATTCATCAAATTCAAAGCATATTGATTCACATTGGGTTCAAAATTATATAAATCTTGATCGAGAACAACAACAGCCAAGTAACATAATGGCATTATTCTCTACGCCCCCAAAAGCTTCTTCATATGAGGATTTTTCAATAAGCCTCCAAATGCCACGTCCGACCAAAATAGTCCGGCATTTATATTTCCCTCAATAATGGACGGTTCAGATAGTGTTATCGAAACATCCCAGACAATTAAAGCGTCGCGAATATATGTAGTTGCCCTCAGTACCAAATCACAGGCTTCTTTAAAATAGGGTATTGGGGCGTTTTCAAATACAAAGTCGGTATCAGGATGTGCTTTGAAATCTAGCCGTCAAATATGATATCTCGATAAGCCTTTAATTGCAAAGTTCCTGTTTCAGGATTGACACACACACTAAGGCCTCCGGAAGAAATATTGTCAATTTAACTTTTACGCAATCCCAATTTTAAATATGAAGAGATGATATCGACTTTACCAGCATCTATGGTAATTACTATTGGTAACGTATTTAATGACTTTGCATAAATAGAATTTATTTGAGAATGCTGTTTGACAACTTCGGTGCAAATAAAATTACCGCTAACGATGATTTCAAATTGGTTTTTAATGTGCTAGGATAGCATTTTCATTTTGAGAATGAAACAGCCTCGGCAACCATAAGAAAATAATGGTTTTAAAAATAAAGTTGTCACATCGGAAATGGCACCGAAAAGCGCGAAACTTAATTTATTGTTTAAATTGAAGTGTATTCAATTCTATGTACACCTTTACTCGAATGTATCCGTATTATTTCTTTTACACCAAGATAATCTATATAATTCCATAAGTTCTTTTTATAAATATGTGAAGTAATGCAGTGTAATCTCCTTTTTTTGGTATCCAAAGTGTACATACTTCGATGATTATCCTATACTAACTTTTTTATTTGGGTTTTTCAGGAAGACCTTTATACTTACACGATTTTAAAAGCTCATTATACATAGAGATTATAGACAACGTCATGTATGGTAAAAATGCAAAATAATTCAAGAAAGGATAGTATAAATATACGGATTGTGCTTAGCAGACGTTAATTGTAAGTTACGTATAACCATGTGAATTTTTAAGACCACTTAACTGCGTTATATCTAACAAGCTTCAAAATAAAACTTATGACCCCTAATTTTCGAAACTTGATGTTTTGGCTATCGGATTGGCTAAAAGGTGCCAAAATCAGAAGACACCACAATGCCATCACTAAAATCAATCAGGATCATGATTCAGAATATGCCATTACAAAAAGAAACGAATACCTATCCGAACTTCTTAGACATTGCCAGGAGACCGTACCATTTTACAAAAATCTGGGTGTAACCGATTTTCGATTGGAAAACTATCCGGTAACCAACAAGAATGTAATAAACTCATCTTCCAAATCATTTGCATCTGAAAAATTTATAAATAGGAAAACGTTTAAAGCTAGTACCAGCGGCTCTACAGGAACACCTTTCACCGTATTTCACGATGTAAATAAAAAAAAACGACATGGGGCTGATGTTCGATTCTTTTGGGAAACTGTGGGACACCCCTTTGGAACACGATTTTTCTATCTTAGAGTATGGACAGATCAAAACAGAAAAGGTAAGTTTCTTCAATGGAAACAAAATTTTACCCCCATTGATATACGAAAAATGGGTGATTCCGAGATAGAGAACTTACTTGAAAAAATAAAAACTACCGATACCCCGATAAGTATTTTGGGATATGCATCCGCTTTCGACCGAATTGTAAAGTTTGTACAGCAAAATCCTTCGCAAAGTTTAGAGAACAAGGTTATTGCCATTGTTACTATGTCAGAAGCGCTTAATATCCCCACTAAAAAAGGATTGTCTGACTATTTTAATTGTCCGGTCGTTTCTCGGTATGCAAATATGGAATGTGGTATGATTGCGCAGCAGACCTCCGATCATAAAAGTGATTTTTTACTTAACCTCGCAAGTTATCACATCGAGATATTGGATTTAGAAGCGGATGTTCCAGCAAAGAAAGGCCAACCGGGAAGAATTATAGTCACAGATTTGTTCAACAAGGCCATGCCTTTAATACGTTATGATACTGGGGACATAGGAGTACTCGGAAAAGTAATGTCAGATACCCGCACGCAATATGTTCTTAAAAAGGTAGAAGGCCGAAAAATGGATACAGTATTTGATACGAAGAATAACCCGATATCATCTTTTATCATTAACAATAATATGTGGAAGTATAGCACTTTAAACCAGTACCAATTTATTCAAGTCTCAGAAAAGACCTACCTATTCAAATTAAATACTGGCAAAACTTTCCTGAGGGAAGATGAATTAATAAACGAGTTTAAAGGGTATTTAGGAAATGATGCAGATATTAAAATAGAGTACGTAAACGAAATACCATTATTATCATCCGGAAAACGGAAAAAAGTATTGAATAGAATGAAAAAAAAAATCAGTGAAGGTGTTCTTTAAATCGTAAAAGTAAAGGAAAAAATATAAGTTAGAATTATCAATTTAAAGTGCGAGGAAATGGGATACACTTAAGTTAAACCTTCATAAAAGATTTTGGTTTTATAAGTGAATTAAACGCAATGTGAAATTTATAGTTTTTGTCTTAATCTTAATATCTCTAAAACAAAATCCGCGGATTGATACTTACCTATTGCCTAAACTGATATTTCAATGTTGTAAATTAATTCTTAATCTTACGCGACTAGTTAGACTATAAGACTTCCTTAATCATTCATTCACTATGGATAGTTTTGTCAAAATTGGAGATATCCGCTGAATTTCAATATCGGCATAGAAATGTCCAAAATTATTTTATTGAAGTTTCCACAAGATTAAAGGTAAAAAGCAACTATCTGAATTAACGTGTCTCTATAGCTATAAATAATTTTATACACGCGAAAGTTATCTCAGATTCGATTGACAATAGTTTTGTTCCAAACCATTTATGAGCGATACTTTTAAAGTCTAAAAACAAATTTTATTATTTATATTAAAATTCCAAAACGAAACATGAAATTTTAATCCGTTCCCTCTTCTGAAAGGGTTTCGTAAATCTTACAGGATTAAATATCACCTGCTTTGCAACTCCTTTAATAATCAGAGACTTTTTGTGATGCGCTGCAGATTATCGTATGAAATCTTTTAGAAGCTTTGAAACAGATTTTCACGAAGAGAAAAATACAGCTCAGAGAAAACAATGGGCGCGTTATTACATATAACCGGCTCTTATAGCTTTTTAGATAATTTATTTAATAAACAAAGCGCATAAACGTATAATCTTCAATTTTTAGGACAGTAATATATTCTAATCCCTAAGGTATAAAGTGAATAATATAAATATTATCATTTTTAATACAGTTATTTTTTTAAAATTCAACTAAGCTCTTCATAATATTCACAAGCTACCAATCTATCAGGATAGGCTCTTCGCCTTTTTGTGTATCACCGCTCAAATAGGGGTCTTCAACATTCCTTCGCCTTACAAAACGGGCTGGAGAACCATAGACTACCTCGTAACTATTAACATTATTAACCACTAAGGAGCCGGCCCCAATAACACTGTGCTCACCTACTGTTATTGATTCTATAATATTCGATCCAAGGGAGATGGCTGAAAATTGACCTAATCTTAAGTTGCCACCAGTACAGGATCCTGAAGCTATGCTGGAAAAATCGTGCATTTTGCCGTCGTGGCCTAAAGAAGAGTTTGTATTAAGAATGCAAAAATTGCCCACTATCGCATTCGCATTAATAATAGCTCCGGGCATAATCACAGAACCTTTACCAATTCTTACGTCTTTACCTATAATGGCGCTTGGATGTATTGTAATAACGTATTCAAGGTCTGGAGCAATCTGACTCACTCTTTCGGATACCAACTTCCGGGTCCAATTATTGCCGATGGCCAATATAGCGCCCTTTATATTGAATTTATCAATCAGATGTGGAAGCTGCTCTTCACTACCTAAAATTTGGTAACCACTAAGTTTAGTGCCTTTTTTCTTAAAAGAATCGATAAATCCTAAAACATCATATAGACCTTCTTTTTCGATACAATCCACTATCATACCGCCATGACCAGATGCTCCTATAATAACGATACTTTTCATTTTAACCTTAGATTGGGGGCAGTCCTAAGTATAAGAACCACGATTTATAAAAAGATAATAACAATAAATTTTTGAATACCTATTATGATATGAATTAAATTTTGCCCTTAAGTAAAACGAAACACTATCTAAAATAGTATCTACGAAGGTTTAGAACCCGCAGACGTCGATAATCCCTCTTTAAAACTGAAGGCCATATTAAGGATTAGCGTAGAAATCCGTAAGTTCAATAGATACATTTTCAGCCCAGACCTTTAAACTATGGTTTATCAAAATATTAAATCTTAAGGTACCAGTTTGCAATGAGCATAATATTTAAACAAACTAGAGGAAAAAAAAGCCCCTCACGAAATCGTAAGGGGCTTTTATCTTATGCCTCTCCAGTAGGACCGAAATTTATCGGAATAGGGGGTTGCTCATAATCTTTTATAGTGCCGTGTGCTTTTTCAAAGCGCTGTACATTATCGTTCAAAGCCTTCAAAAATTTCTTGGCATGCTGCGGAGTCAAGACAATGCGACTTTTCACCTTAGCCTTTGGTGCCCCGGGCATCATACTAATAAAGTCGACCACAAATTCAGAAACTGAGTGGTTGATAATGGCTAAATTGGAATAGATACCCTCTGCCGTTTTTTCATCCAATTCAATATTAATCTGTTTTTGCTTGTCTTCTTTGACGGACATCTTTAAAAGTTTAAATTAATAATTTAAAATTTACTTAAAGCACAAAGCAATCTGTTTAATCCAATTTAAGGATAGAACAGATTGCTCGGCTTCGCTCGCTAGAGAGTAATTAGAATTTCATTGCTTCCTTACGGGCCATGATTTCATCATACTCTTGTCGAGATCCTACTATTATGTTCTCGTAGTCACGCATTCCAGTACCTGCTGGAATTTTATGTCCGACAATCACATTTTCCTTAAGACCTTCCAAAGTATCTACCTTACCACTTACCGCGGCCTCGTTCAATACTTTGGTAGTTTCCTGGAACGACGCAGCTGAAATGAATGATTTCGTCTGCAATGAAGCTCGCGTAATACCCTGTAAAATTGGTGTTGCCGTGGCTGCTATAGCATCTTTGGCAGTTACCGGGTTCTTATCTGAGCGTTTTAAAATAGAATTTTCGTCCCGAAGTTCTCTAGCCGTTATAATTTGGCCTTCTTTCAGGTTTTCTGATTCTCCTTTATCAACAACTACTTTCTTACCGTAGATTTCATCATTTTCGGTGATAAAGTCATCTTTATGCACCAACTGGTTCTCTAAGAAAATGGTATCACCAGGATCTTGGATTCGAACTTTACGCATCATCTGACGCACCACTACTTCAAAGTGCTTATCATTAATTTTTACACCTTGCAAGCGATATACTTCTTGAACTTCGTTCACTAGATATTGCTGAACTGCAGATGGGCCTTTAATGGCTAAGATATCCTCTGGCGTAATTGAACCATCGGAAAGTGGCATACCGGCACGAACGTAATCGTTTTCCTGTACCAAAATCTGATTCGATAGTTTTACCAAATACTTCTTGACTTCACCAAGCTTTGATTCAATTATAATCTCTCGGTTACCTCTTTTAATCTTTCCGAAGGAAACAACACCGTCGATTTCTGAAACTACGGCTGGGTTCGATGGGTTACGGGCTTCAAAGAGTTCTGTCACCCTAGGAAGACCACCTGTAATATCACCAGACTTAGCTGACTTCCTTGGAATTTTCACCAAAATCTTACCCTCCCTAATCTTATCACCATCATCTACCATGATGTGTGATCCTACCGGTAAGTTATATGATCGCAAGGTTTCTCCTTTACTGTCCTTAATTAAAAGTGTAGGTATCAACTTCTTGTTCCTAGTTTCGGAAATAACTTTTTCTTGGAAACCGGTCTGTTCATCAATCTCTACTTGATAAGTTATGCCTTGCTCAATATTCTCATAGGCAATTTTACCAGGGAATTCTGAAACAATAACTCCGTTGTAAGGATCCCATTGACAAATAATTTCACCTTCTTTAACTTTTGCACCGTTCTTAACGAACAATTGCGAACCATAAGGGATGTTATTTGTGCTCAGGGTAATACCGGTCTTCTTATCAACTATTTTGATTTCGGAAGTCCTTGAAATAACAATTTCAGCTGCATTTCCGTCGGTATCTTCACCATTTACAGTTCTCAAATCCTCAATTTCTGCAACACCGCTAAATTTTGCGTTAAGTTTATTGTCTTCAGAAATATTTCCAGCAATACCACCCACGTGGAATGTACGCAGGGTCAACTGAGTACCAGGTTCTCCAATGGACTGCGCGGCAACTACACCGACAGCTTCCCCTCTTTGTACCATTTTATTGGTAGATAAGTTTCTACCATAACACATGGCACAAATACCTTTCGGTGCTTCACAGGTCAATGCAGAACGTACCTCGACTTTCTCAACAGGAGAATTCTCGATTCGTTTCATATCTGCTTCCATAATCTCCTGACCTGCACTTAGAAGTAATTCTTGAGTTAGTGGATTAAACACGTCGTGTAAAGAAACCCTACCCAAAATACGCTCGCCTAAAGATTCTACAATTTCTTCGTTCTTTTTAAGCGCCTCAACTTCTACACCTCGTAATGTTTCGCAATCTTCGATGTTAATAATCACATCTTGTGAAACATCGACCAAACGACGAGTTAAATAACCGGCATCTGCTGTTTTCAAGGCAGTATCTGCAAGTCCCTTACGGGCACCGTGTGTGGAAATAAAATATTCCAAAATCGATAGCCCTTCCTTAAAGTTTGATAAGATGGGGTTTTCAATAATCTCACCACCACCAGCGGTAGATTTTTTAGGTTTTGCCATCAGACCACGCATACCCGTTAGCTGGCGAATCTGCTCTTTAGAGCCCCTCGCACCAGAATCAAGCATCATATACACGGAGTTGAAACCTTGCTGATCCTCGCGGATACGTTTCATAGCCAACTCTGTTAGTTGAGCGTTCGTAGACGTCCATACATCAATAACCTGATTGTATCTCTCGTTATTTGTAATAAGACCCATGTTATAGTTGGCCATAATACCATCTACCTGTCCATTGGCCTCAGCAATCATTTCATGCTTTTCTTGAGGAATAATAATGTCTCCTAAACTAAAGGACAAACCACCTTTAAAGGCGAAATCATAGCCCATGGTTTTAATCTTGTCCAAGAAATCAGCTGTTGTAGGAACATCGGTAACACTTAGAATTCTACCGATAATATCACGTAACGACTTCTTATTAAGGACATCATTTATATAACCGGCCTGCTCAGGTACCTCCATATTAAAGAGTACACGCCCAACAGTCGTTTGAATAATTTGATTGACCAATTCCCCCTCCTCATTAAAATCCGGGGCCCGTACCTTAATACCGGCGTTGAGGTTAACCATTCCCTCGTTGAAAGCAATTTCAACTTCTTCGTAAGAATAGAAAGTAGAACCCTCACCTCGAATCGGCACTTCAGGAGTTGATTTTCGTTCTTTTGTCATGTAATAGAGACCCAAGACCATATCCTGTGATGGTACCGTTATCGGAGAACCGTTAGCAGGATTCAATATATTATGGGAAGCCAACATTAACAATTGTGACTCCAAGATAGCTTCTGGGCCCAAAGGTAAATGTACCGCCATCTGGTCACCATCGAAATCCGCATTAAATGCAGTACATACTAATGGGTGTAAGCGGATTGCCTTACCTTCAATCAATTTCGGTTGAAAGGCCTGAATACCCAAACGGTGAAGTGTTGGAGCACGGTTCAAAAGAACTGGATGCCCTTTCAAAACATTTTCAAGGATGTCCCAAACTACAGGTTCTTTTTTATCTATAATTTTCTTCGCGGATTTTACCGTTTTGACAATCCCACGCTCAATAAGCTTTCGAATGATGAAAGGCTTATACAGCTCGGCCGCCATGTCTTTTGGAAGTCCACATTCAAAAAGTCGCATTTCAGGTCCCACAACGATTACCGAACGAGCGGAATAATCGACACGTTTACCCAATAGGTTTTGACGGAAACGTCCTTGTTTTCCTTTCAACGAATCGGAAAGGGATTTTAAGGGACGGTTAGATTCCGTTTTTACAGCTGACGCCTTTCTGGTATTATCGAAAAGGGAATCAACAGCTTCCTGAAGCATCCTTTTTTCGTTTCTTAGGATTACCTCGGGAGCTTTAATCTCGACCAATCTTTTCAATCGGTTATTTCGGATAATTACCCTACGATATAAATCATTAAGATCGGAAGTCGCAAAACGACCACCATCCAACGGTACAAGAGGACGTAGTTCTGGTGGAATTACCGGAATCACTTTCATGATCATCCATTCGGGATTGTTTTCACGATTATCTTGCGATTCACGTAAAGCCTCAACGACCTGAAGTCTTTTTAAAGCCTCAGTCTTCCGCTGCTTCGAAGTTTCGGTGTTTGCCTTATGTCGTAGCTCATATGAGAGCTCTTTCAAGTCGATACGACCCAATAGATCGATAAGACATTCCGCTCCCATTTTAGCGATAAACTTATTGGGATCAGAGTCTTCTAAATATTGATTTTCAGGTGGAATAGACTCCATTATAGTCAAATACTCCTCTTCAGTCAAGAAATCCAATTTGTTGAGTTCCTCGCCTTCGGGACCTTTTGCGATACCTGCCTGAATGACTACGTAGCGTTCGTAGTATATAATCATATCCAATTTCTTGGATGGTAAGCCCAATAAGTAACCGATTTTATTCGGTAACGAACGGAAGTACCAGATATGGGCAACTGGAACTACCAAATTAATGTGCCCAACCCTATCTCTACGAACCTTTTTCTCAGTAACCTCAACACCACAACGGTCACAAACAATACCACGATAACGGATACGCTTGTATTTGCCACAAGCACATTCGTAATCTTTTACAGGACCGAAAATACGCTCGCAGAACAAACCGTCACGCTCAGGTTTATGTGTACGATAGTTTATGGTTTCAGGTTTTAAGACCTCACCTCTTGACTCTGCCAAAATGGATTCTGGCGAGGCCAAGCCTATGGAAATCTTGTCAAACCTTTTTACTGGATTATTATCTTTTATTCTAGCCATAATTGTAGTGTGCTACTAATTAATGTGTTGTGTTCTTAACCTACTCTTCCAAACGGATATCTAGCCCTAAACCTTTAAGTTCATGCATTAATACGTTGAACGATTCCGGTAAACCAGGCTCTGGCATGGTCTCACCTTTAACGATGGACTCATACGTTTTGGCCCTTCCAATAACGTCATCCGATTTCACGGTCAATATCTCCCGTAAAGTTGCAGATGCTCCATAAGCTTCCAAGGCCCAAACTTCCATTTCTCCAAAACGCTGACCACCGAACTGAGCTTTACCACCCAAGGGCTGTTGCGTAATCAAAGAGTATGGTCCGATAGAACGTGCATGCATCTTGTCGTCGACCATATGGCCAAGTTTCAGCATATAAATAACTCCCACGGTTGCAGGTTGATCAAATCGCTGACCTGTGCCACCATCATATAGATAGGTATGTCCGAATCTAGGAATACCAGCTTCATCTGTGTATTCGTTAATCTGATCTAAACTGGCACCATCAAAAATCGGAGTGGCAAACTTTTTACCTAATTTAAGTCCTGCCCATCCAAGAACGGTTTCATAAATCTGTCCGATGTTCATACGCGATGGTACGCCTAACGGATTTAATACGATGTCAACAGGAGTACCATCTTCTAAGAATGGCATATCTTCTTGACGAACGATTCGCGAAACGATACCCTTGTTACCATGACGGCCTGCCATTTTATCACCAACTTTCAACTTTCGTTTTTTGGCAATGTAAACCTTGGCCAATTTCATTATTCCTGCTGGCAATTCGTCACCTACAGAAATAGTGAATTTATCTCTCCTCAAGTTTCCTTGAAGATCGTTCAGCTTGATTTTGTAGTTGTGCAACAAGTCGATTACCGAATCATTAGTGTCTTTATCCGTTGTCCAGCTTCCGCCGATCAAGTGGGCGAAATCATCTACTGAGTTCAACATTTTCTGGCTGTATTTCTTACCTTTTGGTAATACTTCCTCACCCAAATCGTTCAATACACCTTGAGACGTTTTACCATTTACCAAGGTAAATAGTTTCTCTATCAAGATATCCTTCAATTCTTGGAACTTCACTTCATACTCAAGTTCCAATTTGTTAAGATCCTCTTTGTCTTCAGATCGCTTGCGCTTGTCTTTCACGGAGCGGGAAAACAATTTCTTTTCAATTACAACACCTCGTAACGAAGGAGAAGCTTTTAAGGAAGCATCTTTCACATCACCCGCTTTGTCACCGAATATAGCACGGAGCAGTTTTTCTTCCGGTGTAGGATCAGACTCCCCTTTCGGTGTAATTTTACCGATTAAAATATCACCGGGTTCCACTTCCGCACCGATACGTATCATTCCATTTTCATCAAGATCTTTTGTAGCTTCTTCTGAAACGTTGGGAATGTCATGCGTCAATTCTTCTGCACCTAATTTGGTATCCCGCACCTCTAAGGAATATTCGTCAACGTGGATGGAAGTAAAGATATCTTCCCGTACCACTTTCTCGGAAATTACAATAGCATCTTCGAAATTGTAACCTTTCCATGGCATGAACGCCACAGTTAGATTTCTACCCAATGCCAACTCTCCTTTTTCGGTAGCATATCCTTCACAAAGAACTTGACCCTTTTTCACCTTATCGCCTTTTCTGACGATTGGTTTAAGGTTTATACTTGTTCCCTGGTTCGTCTTTCTAAACTTCACCAAGTTGTAGGACTTGCTATCCTCCTCAAAACTAACAAGTTTCTCTGATTCGCTGCGCTTGTATTTGACCGTAATCATTTTGGCATCTACGTACTCAATAGTCCCATCACCCTCAGCATTTATCAATACTCGGGAATCTGTTGCAACCTGACGCTCCAACCCAGTACCTACAATAGGAGATTGTGGTTTCAATAAAGGAACTGCCTGACGCATCATGTTCGAGCCCATCAAGGCACGGTTCGCATCATCATGTTCCAGGAAAGGAATCAAGGATGCAGAAATCGATGCAATCTGGTTTGGTGCTACGTCGGTATAGTTAACTTCTTGAATATCAACAACCGGGAAATCACCTTCTTCACGGGCAATTACCTTTTCAGTGTCTATTTGACCATCTTCCTTCAAAGGGATGTTGGCCTGAGCGATTTTCATGCCCTCTTCTTCCTCTGCACTCAAGTATATATACTCCTTCGTATTCACTTTTGAATCCGTAACTTTTCGATACGGGGTTTCCAAAAATCCCATCGGGTTCACTTTTGCAAACACCGCTAGAGACGAAATCAGACCGATGTTCGGGCCTTCAGGGGTTTCGATTGGACATAGCCTTCCGTAATGGGTATAGTGTACATCACGAACCTCAAAACCTGCCCTTTCACGGGATAGTCCACCTGGCCCTAGTGCCGATAATCTACGCTTGTGCGTGATTTCCGCCAATGGGTTCGTCTGGTCCATGAACTGTGACAGCTGATTCGTTCCGAAAAAAGAATTGATTACAGACGATAAAGTCTTCGCATTGATCAAATCGATAGGAGTAAAAACTTCATTGTCACGAACATTCATTCGCTCACGGATGGTTCGGGCCATACGTGCCAAACCAACACCAAACTGCGATGACAATTGCTCACCTACAGTACGTACACGACGGTTTGAAAGGTGATCGATATCATCGATTTCAGCTTTTGAGTTTATTAACTCAATCAAATATTTGATAATGGTTATGATATCTTCTTTGGTCAAGACTTGCTTGTCCATACCTATATCAAGACCCAATTTTTTGTTCATTCTATAACGTCCGACCTCACCTAAATTATATCGTTGGTCAGAGAAAAACAATTTGTCGATAATTCCCCGTGCCGTTTCCTCATCGGGCGGCTCAGCGTTTCTCAATTGTCGGTAAATATGCTCTACGGCTTCCTTTTCAGAGTTCGTAGGATCTTTTTGCAGCGTATTATGAATTATTGCATAATCACTCTGCGCATTATTTTCTTTATGTAATAGGATGGTCTTGGCATCAGTATCGAGAATCTCGTCGATATGCTCCTTTTCCAAAACGGTATCCCGATCTAAAATAATTTCATTACGTTCGATTGAAACCACTTCGCCAGTATCCTCATCCACAAAATCCTCATGCCATGTGTTCAAAACCCTTGCTGCCAATTTGCGGCCCAGTACTTTTTTCAAACCAGCCTTAGATACCTTGATTTCTTCGGAAAGGTCAAATATTTCTAAAATATCTTTGTCCCTCTCAAAACCAATAGCCCTAAAAAGTGTAGTAACAGGTAGTTTCTTTTTTCTATCGATATACGCGTACATTACGCCATTAATATCAGTAGCAAATTCAATCCAAGACCCCTTGAAAGGAATTACCCTTGCGGAATATAACTTTGTTCCGTTAGCATGGAAAGACTGTCCGAAAAACACTCCTGGAGATCTGTGCAATTGCGAAACCACAACTCTCTCGGCACCGTTAATTACAAAAGTTCCACTAGGCGTCATATAGGGAATTGTTCCTAAATAAACGTCTTGTACTATTGTTTCAAAATCTTCGTGCTCGGGATCGGTACAGTATAATTTTAGGCGTGCTTTTAAGGGAACGCTGTAAGTAAGACCACGCTCGATACACTCTTGAATAGAGTATCGTGGAGGATCTATGAAGTAATCTAAAAATTCAAGTACGAACTGGTTTCGGGTATCCGTAATCGGAAAGTTTTCCTGGAAGGTGTTATATAAACCTTCATCACCCCTTTCATCTGTTTTCGTCTCAAGTTGAAAAAAATCTTGAAACGATTTTATCTGGATGTCCAAGAAATCCGGATAGGCCGGCGTGTTCTTAGCGGATGCAAAATTGATTCTCTCAGTCTGTTGTGTGAACATCTATGGACAGTGTTTTGAACGTGAATACTAAATCGGGCAGTATATCTTAATATACAAAATCTATGCTACTCTTGCAATACGCCAAAATGTCGTATGTGCAGTATTACTAAAAGCCCTAAATCAAGCGTAATTATAAAAAGGCTTAGGTCTAACCCCGCCAATGGCGAAAGAAGACCTAAACCCAAGTGCTATGGTTGCGCCTACTACTTAAGCTCAACTTCCGCTCCTGCTTCTTCCAATTGTTTTTTAACGGATTCTGCCTCATCTTTCGGCACACCTTCCTTAACGGCTTTCGGTGCACTATCAACGATGTCTTTAGCGTCTTTCAAACCTAATCCGGTTAATTCTTTGACCAATTTAACAACGGCCAATTTCGAACCACCTGCTGCCTTAAGAATTACGTCGAATTCAGACTTTTCCTCAGCGGCTTCTCCTGCGTCAGCACCACCTCCGGCGGCTACAGCAACTGCAGCTGCTGCAGGCTCAATACCATATTCGTCTTTTAATATATCGGCTAACTCATTTACCTCTTTTACGGTCAAGTTTACCAATTGTTCTGCGAAATCTTTTAAATCTGCCATTTTTCTATCGTTTAATGTAATTTTAAAATATACTTAGTTTGTAGTGTGTGTGTGTGCTATTTAATTTTCCCTTTCGGACAACGTCTTCAGGATACCTGCCAATTTACCTCCGCTAGCTTTAAGTCCGGAAATAACATTCTTGGCGGGAGATTGTAATAATCCAATAATCTCGCCAATCATCTCTTCCTTAGACTTAATTTCTACCAATTTGTCCAGGTTTTCGTCACCAATATAAATGGCTTCTTCGACAAAGGCTCCTTTCAAAAGGGGCTTCTTTGTTTTTTTCCTGAAATTCTTGATTAATTTAGCGGGAGCGTTTGCTACCTCCGAAAACATTAAAGAGGTATTGCCCTTTAATACTTCTGGAAGGCTACCAAACTCCTTGTCTGAAGCCTCCATTGCTTTACTGAGCAATGTGTTCTTCACAACTGACAGCTGAACGTTAGCCTTATAGCACGCCCTTCTTAAATCAGTGGTCTGAACGGCGTTCAAGCCTGATATATCCGCCAAATAAATGGTAGGGCTATCAGCCAAACGGGTAGTCAACTCCTGTATTACGTTTGCTTTTTCTTCTCTTGTCATACTATTTGTTTTGAACTACCAGTTCGTTAAACCGTTTTCGGATCTAATTGGACACTCGGACTCATGGTACTTGACATGTAAACACTTTTCATGTAAATACCTTTTGCCGCCGCCGGTTTCATTTTGATTAACGTATCTAAAAGTTCTTTGGCATTGTCCGCTATTTTATCGGCAGAAAATGATGCTTTTCCTACCGCTGCGTGTACGATACCTGTTTTATCTACTTTAAAGTCAATTTTACCAGCTTTTACATCCGATACCGCCTTGGCAACATCCATGGTCACTGTACCCGTCTTTGGATTAGGCATTAAGCCACGTGGACCTAAAACCCTACCTAAAGGGCCAAGTTTCCCCATTACGCTAGGCATTGTTATGATAACATCAACGTCGGTCCAGCCGCCCTTGATTTTATCCAAATATTCGTCCAATCCAACGAAATCAGCACCTGCTTCTGTTGCCTCTGCTTCTTTGTCAGGAGTAACCAAAGCCAAAACTTTTACATCTTTACCTGTTCCGTGCGGTAATGTTACCACACCACGAATCATTTGGTTTGCCTTTCTAGGGTCAACCCCTAGTCGAACGGCCAAATCAATGGATGAATCGAACTTTGTACTGGTTATTTCCTTTATCAAAGCGGCCCCCTCATCGATGGAATACATTCTATCCGCATCGATTTTCGAACGTGCCTCTTTTTGCTTTTTTGTTATTTTTGCCATTCTAAGTTGCTTTTAAGATTTTAAAAGGGACGTTTTCCCGAAACTTTCATGCCCATCGACCGTGCCGTACCTGCTACCATACTCATAGCAGATTCAACGGTAAAAGCATTTAAATCGACCATTTTATCCTCGGCGATAGCCTTGATTTGTGTCCATGAAACGCTTCCTAGTTTTACCCGGTTCGGTTCGCCAGATCCTTTCTTAATCTTAGCCGCTTCCATCAATTGAACTGCCGCTGGTGGTGTTTTAATGACGAAGTCAAAAGACTTGTCTTTGTAGACGGTGATAACAACAGGCAGAATTTTGCCCGGTTTGTCCTGCGTTCGCGCATTAAACTGCTTACAGAACTCCATGATGTTAACACCGGCAGCACCTAAGGCGGGTCCGACCGGTGGCGATGGATTCGCTGCACCTCCCCTAACTTGTAGTTTAACTACTTTACCTATTTCTTTTGCCATTGTTTACTAATTGATTTGAAGTTGTATTCGTTGGAAGCAACACAACTTTATATATGTAACATTTGTAATTTTACTATACTTTTTCTACTTGCATATAACTAAGCTCTAAAGGCGTCTTTCTTCCGAAAATCTTTACCATCACCTCTAACTTGCGCTTTTCTTCATTAATTTTCTCTACCGTACCATTGAAACCATTGAAAGGGCCATCGATGACCTTAACGGTCTCGCCGTGCGTAAATGGAATCGCAATCGAATCAGTGTTAACCGCTAATTCGTCTGCTTTACCAAGCATTCGATTTACTTCTGATTTCCGCAGTGGCACAGGATCACCTCCTTTAGTTTCCCCTAGAAAGCCTATAACATTAGTTATAGATCGAATGACATGAATCATCTCACCACCCAAGTTGGCCTTTATCATAATATATCCCGGAAAATAAACTTTTTCTTTATTAATTTTTTTTCCGTTACGTATTTGAATAACCTTTTCGGTAGGTACAAGAACATCTTCTAAATAATCAGCAAATCCGTGACGCTCTACTTCACTTTCAATATAGCCTTTAATCTTATTCTCTTGGCCACTGACTGCTCGCACCACATACCATTTCTTATCCAATACTTCTGACATAGTGCTTGTTTAATTTAAAATATTCTCAAAATACAACTGTACCAAATTACTAAAAACCGTATCGACACCCCAAGTTGCCAAAGCAAAGACAATGGAAAACACAGCAACAATAATCATTAGATTTGAAGATTCAGCTTTTGGAGGCAACGTAACATTGTTACGAAGCTCTTCAATGGATTCCTTTATATATGTCAACATAGGTTTAAGGTTAGATAATTCTGCTGTCGATTTATTCAGCACGGGAGGAGAGACTCGAACTCCCGACACCTGGTTTTGGAGACCAGTGCTCTACCAACTGAGCTACACCCGTTTATTATGCCTTTGGCTTTTAACACCTATTGCATAATTGCATGTAAAGGTGTTCTGTCCCGATAATAATCAGGACGGAACACCCTTGAACACGCTTAACTTTAATTAATCAATAATTTTGGTAACCTGACCTGCACCAACTGTTCTACCGCCTTCACGAATCGCGAAAC
>DRGL01000048.1 GCA_011050085.1 Pricia antarctica
AGAAAATATAAAGACAATTCATACCTGAAAATAAACCTGACCAACTTTTTACTGGTTGTGCTTTTCAAATGCGGGTACCCTCCAAACAAATTAAAATCATTGCACGATAGATTGATTACAATGCCTATCTGTTGAATTCCGTTAATTATCTTGGTCATTAGACCGCTTATGGTTTATGTTGATACGGCATTGTAATCAATCTATCGTGCAATGATTTTAATTTGTTTGGAGGGTACCCGCATTTGAAAAGCACAACCAGTAAAAAGTTGGTCAGGTTTATTTTCAGGTATGAATTGTCTTTATATTTTCTAGCCGAAACGATCAAATCGTTCTTGACAATGGTATAACGTAGTCCCTTATTCTTCATTCGCTTAAAGAATTCAAAGTCTTCCATCAATACTTGCCGCTCATCAAAACCGCCAAGGGTTTCGAAGGCTTCTTTTTTTATAAAAAGACATTGATCGCCACCTCCAGTAAAAATACCATCCTTAGCTGTAAAGTATGCGTTAATTTGTAAGAAAATACTTTTTTTATCAAACCTATAGGAAAAAAAACCAGCATCATATCCTGAATCAATTGTATTTTCTATGTCTTGAATAAAATTTTTTGGGGGAATGACATCCGCATGTAAAAATACCAGAATGTCTTGCTTAGACATTCGTGATGCAGTATTCATTTGTGCAGCCCTCCCCTTGGTATCGCAAACTACGCTTCGGACGTTATACGCTTCAAGTAAACTTTTGGAACCATCGTTAGTAGTACTGGAAAGGGAAATCAGTACCTCGGATTCATGACCTTTACGAAGTGTATCAAGTAAAGGTAACAACGTCTCCAAGTTTTTCTTTTCATTATGGGCCGGAATGATGATGCTTGTCATAGGTGTTTGGATGGCTCAGTAAAGATTATCGGGGAAATTGCACTATCTGATCAACTTTGGCGTTAAGGTTTAGCCCGATGATACGACCAAACCTTTACTACTCAAACAACGTAAATATCGATATTAACCTGAGACAAAAATAATGAACGCAGCACGATTTAAGTCTATTACCGTTTCACTTTCTGTATTTTTCATACTATGTAATATGAACGGTCAAAAAGCGGAAACCTCAATTTCAGATTTTAATGCTTTATCAGAACAATTCCTTACAAATATTATAGAAAAAAACGGAACTGCTGATATTAGAGCGCAGCTATTCAATACTACCTTGAGCGAACTTGAAGAAAGACTAAAGACCGATAACCAAAAACTTGCCTTTTGGATTAATATCTATAACGCCTATATACAGGTGATTTTAACGGAAAATCCCAAACTTTATGATGATAGAGGCGAATTTTTTAAAGCGGAGCAAATTCCAATTGCGGGAAGACTTATCTCTTTTGCAAAAATAGAGCACGGCATTATCCGTAAATCACAATGGGAATTAGGTGGGGGACTCATAAGAAAATGGTTTCCGAATAAATTTGAACGAAAACTTCGGGTCGACCAGCGTAATTATCACATTCATTTTGCATTGAACTGCGGCGCTAAAGATTGTCCGCCAGTGGCCATCTACGAAGCCGACAGACTTGACCAGCAGTTCGAAAAAGGCACCGAAGCTTACCTAACTCGTGTAACTGAGTACGAGACGAACTCGAAGGAAGTCAAGACCACTCCCCTATTTAGCTGGTTCAGGGGCGATTTTGGCTGTAAGAGCGGTGTTAAGGATATTTTAAAAGAATACGACATCATACCCACAACAAAAAAAGTGGATGTTGCTTATAAAGGATATGATTGGACTTTGGATTTGAATAATTTTACGAAGTTGTAAACGGATAGGGCTTCACAGGAATAGATAGGGGATGTTCATTTAAGAACTTAACCTAGTTTACAAATCTTAAAATGCCTCTTTAATGGTAAAATAAAAATTACCTCCTTCATCGGAAAGGCCATAATCGACCCTTATACGAACGCCATCCCTTTTATTGATAATATATCGCAGTCCAGCTCCAGCGGCATTTTTATACACCGATGAAAAGGTTCCTCCCAAGGTGGATGCTACTGTACCGGTGGATCCGAATACTGCGCCTCCAAAGCGACCTGCTATGGGAAATCGATACTCAAGCGCCATGCTGAGTTCGGCGTTATCCTGAAAACGACGATTGTTAATACCACGTGTTCGCTTTGATCCCAAATAATATAGATCATAAAAAGGAGTGCCATCAGAACTGCTAGCCAAGAAAACATTGCCCGCCACTACTTGCTTATTACCGACTTTTTGATAATAGCGACTGTCAAGTTCATACTTGTTATACTTGAAAGTAGCTCCTAAAATTTTCGATGATGTGAATATATTACCCTGTATGTACATTCCTTTTGTAGGAAAAAAAACATTGTCACGCGTATCATAGAAAGCCCGAATACCGACATTGGATACAGTACCGTCTCGCTTGCCCGGCACATCGGAAGCTTCCAAAGTACCTCCTTCATCGATTTTTAGATTGTAAAAGGCATCGAACTCGTAGGCCAGACCTGCAGAAAAACCAGGCAATAACTCTCGTAATAAAGAAACTCTCGCACGTGGAAATGTTACCTCATAGGTTTCCTCATCTTCTTCCTTAGAATTAATACCAACACCGAAAAAATTATAGAAATACTTGTAATAGCCAAGTTCGCCTTCTAAACGCCATCTCTCATTGTCTTTATAAAACTCAAAAGGAGCGTATGCCAAAAACTGGCTCTTCGTAGTATAGCTCAATCCGAATTGAATTGAGGAAGGGCGAGTATCGCGAGGTTCATTTTTTAAATGAAATGTTCCGATACCGAGTCCACCAAAACCGAAGGCGGTTTCCGGAGTATAGAATACGACAGGAAAAGCCGATATTTTCAAATTTTTAGTCGAATCACGGACCTTTTTTTGGACATCCGCATCCGATTGTTGTTGTTGTTGTGCACCTAAAAGCACAGGAAGTAGGTAAAATAAAAAGCGAATAAACTTAAATTGTGGTCTAGTTTGAATCATTGAATAAATAACGTTTCTATTTTCGATATCATATATATGCTATCAATTTAGGAAACAATATAATAGCAAAATTGGATAACTAAACGTCCAATTCGAAAAATTCTTACCTTATTTCGGAGGGAGATAAACGCATAGGACCAGATATTACTAAAACAATCCCGTTTTCTTAAAATTTAAAAATTATCGCTTTCAAAAGTCTTGAGTTGCTCTTGAAGCCTATAGTAGGCAGAAAACACTTTATAAAATATAGTTACCATTAAAAGAATGTAAATGATAAATAAATAATATTCCATAGTAATATAGCTTTAAGTAAAAAGGGGATAATGCCCTTTCCATTAGTACTTACGCTAAATAAAAAATAAGGTTTTACCGTTTATCGAAAACAGAATTAAAAGGTTGTGAGAAGTAAAAAAACAACAAATGGCATTAAAGGTAGATACAACTAACTTAGACGTGGAAGAATGGCAGGTTCAAAACCAAGATAATTATACAATGCAGGACGTATTTTACCTCTTCATCTTTAAAACTTTACGCAAAGCCTTTCTCGCAGCAAAAACCCGGTAAAAAAGTATAAACATAAAAACAAGCCAAACCAACAATAATATATCTACCATAATACACTTAGCAAAGGGAAACTATTAATGTAAAATTTATCCTTCAGAAATATGTAAATATATATTTTCTGAAGGATAAATATAAAAAGAGTAGTTCCAAATTCCTACAAAAAGTTAAAAAATTCACAATACAATTTACACGATATTGAATTATAAAATCGTAAATTTTTTAATTAGTTGAAAATCAGCGTAGAAAGGGCTTATTTAAAATCAGCACACTTAAACAGAATAGCACAAATGCTTTGCTGTGTTATTATTTACAACTGCGCAATTTCTTTTTCGGTAGCAGGACCTAATTCATAGGCCGCACCTAATAACTCATTTTTCAGTTCCTTGACACGTTCTGTTGCTCCGGTTGCTTTATAAATTTCAGCAGTCCGAAGTAATACTGCAGGTTCGAAGGTATGGCCCTCTATATGCTTTTCAACAATTTCTTTCGCCTTGTCCAAATTTCCTTTTTTAAAATAACTATAGGCTAAAAAGCTATACGATTCGGGCGTAGGCCTATTTGCTACCTCTTTTTGTGCTAGTTCTAAAGCCTTATCGAACTGTTCTGTTTTGTTCAAATAAAGCGATATGTTGTAACTATTATACATATCACCGTAATCCGGATTTTGAACCATGCGATAATATCTATCCAGATTGGCCATACTTTTCATATCGTCACCCATATATTCCGCAATTTCTGATTTTAACAAAAAGTAGTCGGGTGATTTGTAGTGTTTTGTAACGGAGTCAAGTATCCGCATGGCCTCATTAGGATTTTTTTCATAAGAAAAAACAATCCAAGCTATTCCCTTTTTTGCATAGGCATTTTCCGGGTCGATGCGCAATGTCTTTAAATAATGATCGTACGAGTCTTCTATTCTACCTGCATGCCCATAGTAGTCTGCCAAATTAGTGTAGGCCCACAACATGAGTCCATTATTTTTGGAAGCTTCGGCTTTGTCCCTCGCTTTTTCCATAAAGCGTATAGTGGTATCTAGGTCGCCATTGTGATCGTTCCATTTGGCCACTCGGATCAAATATCCGAAATCCTCCATGTTTTTAAGGCTATCTAAATAGCTTTGGGCGATTTCGTAATTACCCAATTCCATGTGTACATCGAACATCAGGCCTTGGGTTTCGTCAGGCCCACTACCTACTGTCTGCGCTGAATCGGCCCATTGCTTGGCCTCCCTAAAGCGGTGTTGCGATATGTAGTTTCGTGCCAATGCCCTATAAATTCCCGCTCGGCTTACATTAGCGATATCAGCAGCTTTTTTTAAAGTTTTTTCAGCTTTTTTAAGATATTTAATATTTCCCGAATTCTGAAAAAACCGGTTATATTCACCACTAACGATACCAAAGCTCATTAGCTGGGAACTGTCGGGTTTAATTTTGCCGTTCCAGAGATCAAAATATTTGGAAGATGTCTTTGGCGGATTTGAAGCTAAAAATTTATCGTAGTCTTTTTTGTTTGTCACTTGGTTCTCGTTATCCGTATGGCAGGCGGATATTAAAAGCACTATTATAAGCGTGGAAAGATACTTCATTTTCAAAATTTTAGTTGTTCTGTGGTTGATATCGGTATCGGTATCGGTAAATCTAAAAATGTATTCTTAACGTAATTAGGATAAAAAAAGAGGATGGGAAACCCATCCTCCCTACTAACTCCTTTTTCATAGACTGTGTCTTATTCAGGAGCTCCCAAATATGGGAAAGTATCTGTTGGAGTTGCTGTAATCGCAACGCCATCGGAAGTCAAACGGGGTAAATCAGCTTCACCGTCAGCGTTAGTATCTTGACCGCTAAAACGTATGCCGTTTTCGCCACCGAATAGTAATATTAAAGATACATCGATAACATCGTCACCAAGAGCCCTTCCGGTAAAAGCAATTTCGTCACCATCTAGCGTCAATGGATTATCATCACCATCATTATCTTCGCCAGGATTGAAATACGTCGTTGGAAGATTAGGGGAAACTTCTAATACATCTGCCGCCAAAACAGTGGTCAAGGTGGCGGCATCTAAACCTAAGATGTTATTTTCATATACAGCCCCGTAAGCATCATGTAAGCCTACTAACCTAGCTTCAAATCCGGCTTGAAAATTTGCAACACCTTCTGAAGGTATAGAAACATTATGGGCATCTTTGCTCTCATCGTCACCATTTAATACTGTATTTATTCCAGGACGTCCCATAAAATCGACTTGAGAATAAGTACCTGTAAAATCAAGTGCTACAGGTTCCATAGGATCAGGATCGCCACCGTTTTCACAGGGTTGGCAAGAAGCTCCTCCGCAATCGACTGCAGTTTCCGTCCCGTTCATGATGCCATCGCTACAACTTGCCTGAACGATGTCAGTTCCATTATCATCATCGCTACAAGCCACAACCAAAGAAAGGGCACAGAACGATAAAAACGTATATTTTAAAGTATGTAAATTCATTATATTCTAATTTTAAAGATTCGTTATTATTGTTTTCTGTTTGTCGTTACCCACATCTTGTAAACACCTTCTACTCCTAAAGGATTAACTCCGGTCGTGGCTCCCAACATTTCGTTTGGAATTTCGATAACAAGAGACATAGTGTTCGCACCATCAAAAGTATCGACAGCATCATCACCTATATTGAAGCCTAATGGAGCCGTAGCAGGACCTTCTAAGACTTTGTTGAATTGAGTAAAATCAAAATAGAAAGCATCTTGACGTGGACCTGCAAATAAAGAAACTCCATCATCGGTAGTTGTAGTTATGGCTTCAGTATCCGAAATTGCCACGCTCCCTAACGGACTATCGACAAGTACCTCACCAGTTATACCCGTTGCGGTCGGTGCGGCTGGTCCAAAGAAATACATGGTATCACCCCTTGGCAGTGCTTGAATAACCATATCCTCTATTAAATCGTTATTCGTATCAATGTTGATTTCGGTAAGTACATCTTCATCAAAGGTTCCGTACGCCAAATCGGGTAAAACATTGGTCTGTAAATCAACAATTAGCACTGTGTTCGGTGAATCGGCACTCGGCTCGAAAGCATAGAAATCAGCAATGTCAGCACTATTACTTGTAGTACCTGGCGCATCAATGTGATCTGCAGCAACTAGTACAACACCTACAATAGCCAAGATCCCAAGGCCCATTAAAAGTTTTGTCTTTCTCATTTTAAAAGTTTAAAGATTAATTATTTAGCAGTATTAACGTAAAAATGTTTCAACAGTTTTAATTTGAATGTTAAAATTTTGTTAACTAGATATTTCATCAAGATATGTAAACTATTTCTGACTAAATATAATATAAATAGTAATGTCATACTTATTTTTATCCATAAATATTGAGAAGCGAAAAAGTCAATTACGGATTTAGTCAAACCATTTTTAATAAAGATGTGATAGCAAGCTTTCAGCCTACATGTGTAATCTGAAATCTGAAACTTGGAGCTATATTTGTATTTATATCTTTTGTAGTAATTTGGTGCTTTATTTCACATTATGAACCCCTCTGCTTCCGGTTGGATAGATAAGTTAGGCTCCTTGACCCATGAGGATAGTTTTGTGTATTCAGACTTCAATTCGCTTTATAAAAAGTTAAAGAAGTTAGGCTTCGCTTATGGTATGAATACACAAATACCTGACTTCCTAAAGCCAGAACACAAGCTCTCAGAAGATGAAAAAGCTAAAATCAACCTAATTTATGCGCTTTATAAAACCTTTGCATTAGGCCCAGAGGCACCTGATTTTGATTTGTTTCTCAAGCGTGTTTTTACCTTTTACAAAGATCTCAAAGTAAGTCATAGTTCATTCCTCAACAAAATTCTCACGGGCAGAAAAACATCGGCACAGCTTGAAAAGCTAATCGATTCACGGGTATATCTAGCTGATAATGTACTTAGTAAGACATTCAACAGAATCATTACCAATTCCTTATTATGTATCGACGTTCTATTATTCCAGCGATACCTTGTCGATTCCAGAGATATTCGAAAACATGCCGAGTTGTTGGAATATTTGGCAATCAACATAACCTACCATGCCCTAAATTCTAAAGAAAAAAGTAAGAGTGATGCACGATTGGCCGAGTTGTTCGCATCATCCCTAACCTATATAGACAGTAGCGTAGACAATTTTGATGGCTCGTATCGAGAACAATTATGGTTGGAGCGTGAAATTTGGGAAAACCACTACCTCCTCGATATTGCGTGTATGACGGTATGGGACGACAAATCACTTGAATATAGGGAGTCTGAATTTATTTTTGGTCTTGGTCAAAACCTAGGTTTTGATATTAAACAAATAGCGGAGACCTTAGATGAGACCAGAACTTTTTTTATTGAAAATGCAGAGACGATTCCTTTTTTAAAGGATACCAATACTGCAGTACAATTTTATGATAGTATGGCCAAAGTGGTAAATAAGTTAATCTTAAGGAATAGTAAACGGCTTCTCAAAGAACTTTCTGAAAGCAAGGAATTGGTATATCTGCTATCAAAATCTACCATGAAAGAATTGACTAAAGAAGAAAAGAAAAAAGTGTCTAACCAATTAATGGATGTCTTTAAGAGCATCCCTTCATTGGCAATTTTTATTCTTCCAGGCGGGGCGGTACTACTCCCCATATTTATCAAATTGATTCCTAAACTACTACCTTCAGCTTTTGATGAAAACCGCATTGAAAAGTAAGAATTAACTTTCAAAATTTCAACTATAAGAAAAATCTATAGTTAACTTTAAAATATTTACTATCAGTCGACTAAGTACAATCACTCCAACCAAAGCTTAAAATCCCTAACGCGCTCTCGGCTTACTATAATTTCATGCTCCGAAAAGCGATTTAACTTAATTTCAAGCCTTGAATTTGTATAGGAAACGATATCTTTAATATGGTCAATATTCACATAGAATTTTCTGCTCACCCTAAAAAAAGTGTTGGGCTGAAGTTCACTTTCCAAATTTTCTAAAGTGGTATCTAATAGGTAATTCCTTCCATCTGATGTGGCGGCGTAGGTACCTTTGTTTTCACTGTAGAAACACTCTACCTCATCAGCGTTAATTATTTTTAGATGCTGGCCCACCCTGGCCGTAAAACGTTTTTTATAATCCCGTTCCAATGGGTCGACCAGTAAGCGCCGGATGTCGTCAAAGTCCAAAGCCATTTTTTGGGGTGCAGGTATTCGGGTATTGAACTTCTTCACAGCAATCTCCAGTTCGTCTTCATCAATTGGCTTCAATAGGTAATCTATACTGTTCAGTTTAAAAGCCTGAAGGGCATATTCATCGAACGCTGTCGTAAATATTATGGCACTATGTATGTCGACAGCCTCGAAAATCTCGAACGAGAGGCCATCTGAAAGTTGAATGTCCAAGAAAATCAAATCTGGATGATTATTGTTCTGAAACCATGTAATGGATTCTTCAACGGAATGTAACATAGTCATTACCGCTATACCTAAATCGGCCAATAGACGTGATAATCGGCGTGCTGATGGTTTTTCGTCTTCTATGATAATGGTATTCATGTTTGGTCGGATGATTTCTTTATTACTTTTAAACCTAATATGTTTTAGCCCTGTAAAAGGGATGCACGGAAATTTTAAACTATAAAGTTAGAAACAGCAAACGCCCCGTAAAAGCAGGTTGATCAGAACTTTCCAAAATAACCGAGCTTAAAAACTCGCGTTATAATCCACTATTTCTTCGAAAATGTAACTACCATTAATTTGCTTATAAATAATTCCACGCTGATTTAGACTTTGCCCCACCCTGAACCTGATGTTTAGTATTGGTAGGCGTCCTTTGTTTTGATATTTGTATTTCGAGGGTTTTCGATGCGCATCCATGGCCATTTGCATTGTATTTTTATCAGGTCCGTTGTAATTAAGGACTACCCGCAACTACCCCAAAGGGCTTTACCGACCATAGCTTACTAAATTTCGCCTACCGTCCCCCAAATTTCTCCGCTTCCCTTTTATCCTCTTCAATATATTTTTGAATCTGCCGCTCTTCCCAATCCTTACTGAAAAACGGATTGTAGGCGAAGGTTTTAGCGGCATGAAACGCCAATCCGATACCCCAAAAGAAAGCAGTCGAAAATGTCCCGAAGGTGAACAGGGCTTCCATAAAATTCTCTCCATTATTGATACGCGCGACCATTGACGTAGTGATGATAAATAGATTTATAATCACGAAGACGGTTAAATGAACGTAAAAACCTTTCAACTGAGCTACGCGTTGCCGTGCCTTGATTTGTTTGTCTTTTCTGTTGGATTCCATAGTGATATTCATTTTGTATTTCATTATTCCCATCGGGATTTACGCTCATTGTCTTGCATGAATTCCTTAATTTTTCGCTCTTCCCAATCGCGTCCGAAAAATGGGCTTAGGCTATAGGCTTTAGCCGCTTGAAATAGTAACCCGATGCCCCATCCGAAGGCGGCCCAGAGAAACCAGGGATACGTCAATTGATTGGTGTAATAATTGACCCCCGCCAATATTGCGATGACTACTACGTAAGACATCAACCCGGTATACAATTTCCTGATTTGAGTTACGCGTTCCCTTGCCCTGATGTATTTGCTTTCTCTTCGTGTATTTTCCATTTGTTAAGGTTTTAGTTTTTTGTTATAACAAATATCCGAAAGCGGATATACTCTGATAAATATGATTTTCCGAATTGTCGATTTTCACGTATGAATTGTTCTATAACTTTTTGGCATAGTTTTGAAATGCAATGTTTCAAAATGAAAAGCTTCTTCAAAATCTATCGTCATCCATAAATTCCCGCATTTTTTTTTCCTCCCAGCGTTTTCCCCACATAAGGTCATATCCAAAAGCTTGCAGACCGTGCATGGTTAGCCCGAAACCCCAGCCCAAAACAGGGAATAAAACCCAAGGAAATCCTGTTGTTTGGTAATTCAAATAAACCAAGAATGGAATAACGATGCAATAGGCCAATAAATTACCGTAGAATTTTTTGATAGATTCAACTCTCTCCTTGGCCTTTTCGTAACGTTTATCCGAAATATATTCCCCTTGGGTCTCCATTACGGATATCTGTTTGGTAAGAATGGGTAATCGCACCGTAAAATCAGAAGTTGTTTTCTGAATTTCTACCGTCTTATCGGTTAGAATGCCATAGCGTTGTCGGATGTTCACAAGACCAACACCGCTGCTTTTTTTTATAGTTTGCTTTTCCTGTAGGTTATTGCTTACTAACAACATACCGTCCTCTTCCTTAACTTGTATATGAAGAGGTCGCTCTGCCGTAACAACGTTGTGTTTCACCGCATTTTCCAATAAGAGCTGAAGTGACAAGGGTACAATTTTAGCCTCTGAATTTTGGCTGGTTTCGGGAATGTCGAATACGATGCTGTCTTCAAAGCGCATTTTCAACAATCGCACGTAGGTTTTGGCAAACTGTAGCTCTTCGTCAACGCTGACCAAGTCTTTGTTTTTCTGCTCAAGCACGTAGCGGTATACCTTAGAAAGCGAGGTCGTGAATTTTTGCGCCTGATGCGGATTTTCTTCGATAAGACTGGTCAATACATTTAAACTGTTGAATAAAAAATGAGGATCTAACTGATTTTTAAGGGCATCGAACTTAGCGGATGCAGTACCAGCGATAATTTTTTGTTCCTTGACCTTAGTCTCTTGACGGTATTTGTAGTAATAGAATGCATAAAAAATGGCTAGTACTACTGCAGTAATTATCAAGGAAGTATAATAGTCGTCAAATCGTTCCTGTTCCAAAAAATCGTACAATGATAAACCTTGTATTCCAACCAGTATAATCGCCCTAGCTATAAATATACCCACTATTGATATTACGAAATGGGCAACACCGCTAATGACCAGCGTTCTTGTAGCATAAAAACCACTTTTGGCGTTTAAACCAACGAAGCGGAAAACCAGAAGGTTCATGAAGTACAGTATGAACGAAGGAATCAAATTACCGTAATATTCCCGCCATGCGATTTCCAATGAAAATCCACCATCGAATTTGCCCAATGAAAAGAGAACTACCAGTATGATTAGATAAATGAGAGTACCAATCAACAATGCATTACCCAATTCTTTGATTAATTTTCTCATGCACTTTATTTTTTACCGCATTGTTTGGCAAGGGTCATGGCACATTCTTTTCCCCAATCGGGCTAAGACTGACCATCTGGCTTAAAGTTAACGAAAAGTTGCAAAGAGCGCTCTACGTCCTTACCATAGGGGGCCATATCCTTTCCATAATAACGGTCAGAGTCCATGTCCCATTCCGCCTTTGAAAAAACTACACGGGGGTTTTCGGGAGCCAGTTGTAACGCCTTTTGATACAGTTGGGAATTTTCACCCGATAAGGTCATGCCGTTAGTGGCCCCGTCAAAAACTATCCAAGCTGTGTTAATCATGGTTTCCTTTATAAGCAGTTCGGTATTATCTGGGGATAGGTTTTTTGCTATGTCAATGGACTCTTTTGCCTTTTCCAATCCTTCGGTCAGCTGTTTCTTATCTTTTTCCCCGAAGCATGCGGTAGTATTTACTAGGTCGCTGTAGCAAGATGGCAGCCAGTTAACATTTTCCAAAAGGGCGATACGCTCAAAAAGATTGGAAGCTTCTTCCGTTTTTCGTTCTTCCCGTAGTTTCATTGCTTTTTGCATACTCTCTCCATATTGAGATTGTGCATTCAGGATAAGGGGTACTATTAGAAGTGACATTCTCAATATATTTTTCATAATATTTTTAGTATAGCTCGTTATCGGATGTTTACGTAATAACAAAAACTGATGGAAATCACTATGAAACATTATTAGTAAAAATCAGTGTACTGTCTTACTTTCTTAAGTAATGCCATACAAAAGTGAGGTTCGTAATGTTTTTTAGCCAATAAGAATTACCGAGTTGTAAAATTGGTAAGCTGAAATGGGAAGTGCCGAACTTACGTAAGTCGCAATAGCGCTTTTATGTATTATCCAGTTGATTACAATTTTGTCTTTATTGACGCTCCAGAAAAAACCAATAAAGACAAAACTGTCCACTGTTGGGCGCAATGCCCTTCGCGGATACATCCCGCTGATATTTGGGGAATCGGCATATTGGTAGCCATTAATATTTTTGAAGCCCAGAAGGTTATTTACGGTATCTTCAAAATTGATATCCCCTTGTGCGATATCCCAGTCCGAATTATTAAAGAATGTATACAATTTAAATAGACTTTTCTTACCCTTACTCCGAAAAACGGTTTCCACTGCCATGGATTAATCTGCACAGTTCCAGCGCACACCCTGATTTGAGGGAATCAGCGCTTCATAAGGCGCCAAGATGAAGTATTTTAGGTTTACGCTTAACGATTGGTTACCCAAAATTTCAATATGGCCCAGCCCTACTCCTACGGACATTATGGAAATATCGGTCTTCTCCTGAACCGTAACATCAGTAGTGTTCAATAAAAAAATTGGAAAGTGCCTTACCCTATTCCGCGGATTAGTCTCCAGTACTAAAGGTAATGCCCTTAAATAAAAACGGTGAAAATCGGGCCCGTGTTGGTATATTGTTCGCCGTAACATTGAAAGGTTGAAATACACTTAGACCCTCAATCAAGACCTGTGTCTTGCCCGCATCGCCCCCTCTTACAAATAGACGGCCATCCTCATTAACTGTCGAAATACTGGAAAGAATCTTTAGTGCTGCCGCAATATCTAAGGGTTTGAGGACGGAGACTTTCAAATTGTCGCCCACATCGAAACTGACGGCTGTCAAGTTAACTCCAGTAAGCGTATTTATGGCTTCTAACATTGTAATCTTCAGATTTTTAATATAGTCTACGTCAGTCGTTTCATCATGTGGCTCGTAACCCATTCTGGAAAGGATTAAAGTTTTTGTCCCTATTTCTGAAATTTCAAAGGCGAACCTACCTTTTTCATCCGTGGACGCACCATCATAGGTACCCTCTAAATATACATTTGCCGCCAAAAAAGGAATTCCGGAAGCGTCGATAACCTTTCCGGCAATCGATTTCTGCGCCATTACCCATTGGAGTGTTGACAATAAGATGGCGAAATTGATTTGCATTTTCATGATGTCCAAATTTCTTGTTTCAAAAATCGAACTTGCTTACCAGTGCTTATAAAAAGACTCACCCAATTGCGTTATTTATGGGATGGATTGCCCGTACAAGGTATCCTAAGGTAATTGGTATATAAAAATTCGCCTTAATTTCGCAGTATGGTGAAAAAGTTACAAATTCGTCTTAGCCTTGAAGAAGAGGCGCAAGAAGGCATTCTCAAGCAGAGGGCAGCCAAATACTTAGGGGTATCGGAAACCGATTTTTCCTTGCAAACAGTAAGGAGATCAATAGATGCCCGAAAACCTACCGTTATTATTAATTATAAGCTGTTGGCCTATATCGGAGAAGATGTTCCAGAAAGCAGTTATAAATTTAAATATACCGATGTCTCAAAAGCCAGGCCCGTTCATATCATCGGATGTGGGCCAGCGGGCCTATGGGCCGCGCTACGGTGTCTAGAACTTGGTTTTAAACCTATTATACTCGAACGCGGTAAGGATGTGAAAGAGCGTAGGCGGGATATTAAAGCAATTAATCAAGACCATGTGGTCAACGAAGACAGTAATTATTGTTTTGGGGAAGGCGGTGCAGGTACCTATTCCGATGGAAAATTATATACCCGCAGCCTCAAACGCGGTGATGTGCGGCGTATTTTTGAAAGTTTGGTACTTCACGGGGCTACCGAGCAAATATTGGTTGATGCCCACCCACATATCGGAACGAACAAACTTCCAAAAATCGTTCAGAATATTCGGGAAACGATTGTTTCATACGGTGGCGAAGTTCATTTTAACACTAAAGTAACGGATTTTATAATTGAAGATAATCAATTGAAATCCATAGTATTGAACAATAATACACAAATGGATGTCTTACAGGTTATCTTAGCGACCGGTCATTCCGCCCGAGATATTTTTTATTTGCTAGACTCAAAGCAAATTGCCCTTCGTGCAAAGTCATTTGCTATGGGAGTTCGGATAGAGCACCCACAGCACATCATTGATGCAATACAATATAATTGCGGTAAAAATCGGCATGAATTGCTTCCGGCGGCAGCATACAGTCTGGTCGAACAGGTCAAAGGGCGGGGGGTATATTCTTTTTGTATGTGTCCAGGCGGATTTATAGTTCCGGCTGCTACAGCTCCAGGTGAAGTGGTAGTCAACGGGATGTCTCCTTCAAGACGTAACAATCAATTTGCGAATTCAGGTATTGTGGTCGAAATTGATGTCGATAAGGATATCCATAAATTTGAACAATATGGGGCACTAAAAGGTCTTGAGTTTCAAAAAAACCTAGAGCGTTTAGCTTTCACTTCAGGTAACCGAAGCCAAGTGGCTCCTTCTCAACGATTGACGGATTTTGTTGAAGGTCGTATATCATCCGATTTAAACCCTACTTCGTACCAACCTGGATTACAAAGTGCACCTTTACACTCTCTATTGCCCCGATTGATCGGTAACCGTTTGCGAAAAGGCTTCGAGGTTTTTGGAAAAAAAATGAAAGGATACTATACCTCCGAAGCAAATATTGTTGGGGTCGAGTCTCGAACTTCGTCCCCGGTGACCATCCCCCGAACAGAAAACCTGAATCATCCTGAAATTAAAAACTTATTTCCATGTGGAGAAGGTGGTGGTTATGCAGGAGGAATTGTATCTGCTGCCATGGATGGGGAGCGCTGTGCCGAAGCCGCTATAGCTTGTATGTAAATAGCCAGCTTCTTACTAAAATCAACAGGCAGAGAGGAATGATTGATGCTAATATAATGGGACTTAAAGCTGACGCTAGCACACTTAAGCAAAATATCGGTATAGTTGGATGCTTTTTGCCAATTATGTTCTTATGAAGCATTAATGCCGTCTTAAATAGTCTCTTCCTCAGCCTGTCTCAATTATGAATCGATACTTCGGGAGAGGTGCAGCATAATTTTGGCACGGTTCTGTACTATCTTTGTAATAGCAACGTTATGCACAAGTAGCTGCTTGCCTATGCTCTTGAAGATGGTACATGCTACAAAGACCAGAAACAGAATCTATGTTTTCAATTTTTAGCAGTAAAAAATTCTTAATCGATTATCTCGACGGATTTATCGATATCCATAATCACATATTGCCCGGCATTGATGACGGCGCCAAAAATGTGGACGATTCCATTGCTTTGATAAAAGAGTTTGCGGCGTTCGGTGTCACGCACTTTATCGCTACACCACACATAATGCACAACTACTATCCTAACGATAGACAATCGATTACCCAGGCACTAACCGAAGTAAAGCATGCTTTGCTAATCAATGATATGAAGCAAATCTCCATTGATGCTGCTGCGGAACACATGATTGATGACAATTTTGAGCATTTGCTGGATACCGATGATATTATGTCACTCCGCAAACAATATCTTTTGGTAGAGATGTCATACTTACAACCGCCTATCAATTTTGAAGAGGCTATTATAAAAACAGCTTCAAAAGGGTATTTCCCCGTATTGGCCCATCCGGAGCGTTACGGATTTTTACACCAGCGCAAACGAAAATATAAGGAGTATAAGGAGCACGGCATCCTTTTTCAAATGAATCTGTTATCATTAGGAGAATACTATGGAAAAGAAGTGCCGAAAGTTGCTTTGGAGCTTCTGAATGATGGTCTAATTGATTTTGTAGCCTCAGATATTCATAATCTGGACCAACTGAATTCTCTAAAGAAGCTTACCCTATCAAAGAAGAACGTAGAACAATTGGTACCGCTCATCAACAATACTATTTCAACTTTTTATTGAACTATGATTATCTGATAGACTATGATTAAAAGGATTGGCACTTTATCATTATTTAGTGTTGATTCGAGCAAGGTATTGCTAGAACTTCTACCTCACGAGCAATTATTCCCAATAAAAAAAGGCCGATTCACAATTGAATCGGCCTTTTAAATTTAGGTTCCAAATAACCTACTATTTTTGTTCCTCCTTTACTACCAATCGGAATCCCTCGCCGTGAATATTTAAAATTTCGACATCATCATCCACTTTTAAATATTTTCTCAATTTAGCGATGTAGACATCCATACTTCGAGAGGTGAAATAGTTATCGTCCCTCCATATTTTAGTCAGGGCCAACTCCCGTGGCATCAAGTCATTTTCATGAAGCGCCAAAAGTCTGAGTAGCTCATTCTCTTTCGGAGAAAGTTTTATGGCTTCTTGGTCTTTGTATTTTAAGAAACGAAGTTTTGAATTGAGGTGGAAGTTACCCAACTGAAATTCGAACTTCTTGCTTTCTGCTAAGGAACCTGAAGCTTTACGTTGAAGAATCGCTTTGAGTTTCATTAGCAAGACTTCTGAATCGAAAGGCTTGTTAAGATAATCGTCCGCACCAGCCTTGTAGCCTTTAAGAACATCTTCTTTCATAGTTTTTGCCGTTAAAAAAACTATGGGGACATGTTCATTTTTTTCCCGGATTTCCTTAGCTAAGGTAAAACCATCTTTATAGGGCATCATAACATCTAATATACAGATGTCATAATTATCTTTTTTGAATTTCTCGAATCCTTCCATGCCATTTTTAGCCAAAACGACGTCAAAATCGTTCATTGAAAGATAGTCTTTCAGAACAATCCCAAAATTGGGATCATCTTCGACTAGAAGAATTTTTTTGTTTACTGTTTCCATAGTTTTGAGTTAGAGAAGTCTTACAAACTTCAGATTAAAGGCAATTTAACGTAGAAAGTGCTACCTTTTCCTTTTTCACTTTCCGCATAGACTTCACCTTGATGATCGTCTATTATCTTTTTAACATAAGCCAACCCCAGTCCGTGTCCCTTTACGTTATGTAAATCTCCCGTATGTTCCCGATAAAACTTTTCGAAAACTTTCTTCAGCACCGCCTTGCTCATACCGGCACCCTGGTCTTGTACTTTTATTATAATGTTATTTTTGACCACTTCAGTGAAAACATCAAGACGTGGCAATTCTGGGGAATATTTTACGGCATTGTCCAAAATATTGACGATGACATTGGTCAAATGCATTTCATTTGCTACTACTTCACTACGCCCAGCTTTGAGATGGGTTTCTATGTACCCGCCCCTATCGGCTACTATCAGCTCGACGTGCGCAATGGCATCGTGAATTAACTCATGAACATCTACCCTATCTTTGCTGATCTCTAACTGGTTTCTTTCCAATTTAGATATGCGCAACACGTTTTCAACTTGGGCATGCATTCTTTTGTTTTCGTCTCTTATCATTGTAAGATAACGTTGTACTTTTTCTTGGTCACCGATTACTTTCGGATTCCGTATTGCCTCAACGGCCAAGTTGATGGTAGCAATCGGAGTTTTAAACTCATGGGTCATGTTATTGATAAAATCCGATTTGATTTCCGCAATTTGCTTTTGCCGAATCAACTGGTAAATCGCACCTGAGTAAGAGGCAACTATTACAAGGGTGAATAACAAGGATAATATTGCCAAGCCCATAATTGAACTCATCAAAAACCGCTTCTTTTTTGGAAAACTTAATAGTAATGAAAAATTACTGTTGCCTTCGCTGTCCTTAAAAAGCGGAGTTTTGTAAAGCGTATTATCCGAAAAATCGAATTTTTTGGATTTCACCTTCGTTGGAAAACCTTTACTATATACTCCATATTCAAAATCTAAATCGAGGTTTCGATTACGGAGTGCACGATCAAGCAGTAGTTCAATTTCCTGTTTGCTGACTCTTTCATGAATCGGAACCTGTTTTGCAAATTCGCTAAAAACATCTTCGAAAGCCGCTTTTTCCACTGAGGAAAGCCCACCAATTTTTTCTAGTTTTTGACTCGCAGTAAGGCGATAACCCTTACCGTCAAGGCCGAAATCCTCTTTATATATGGTATTAGTCCTTTTGCTTGTATACCCTTTAATCGTAGTCGTATCGTTGGCATTGCCATTGTCAAAGAACGTTGAGGCTATATTATAATCTTCCTCTAAAATACCATGTGAGTAAAACCGAATTTCGTTGGAATTAAGATCTCGGTCTATAAAAAAGATATCTTTTAAGTGCGAGCTTTTGGGTTCGCCCATCGTATCCTTAATACTGATGTAACGTTCGAAATAATCCTTACGTTCTCGCTCTTCGATTTTCTCTGAAACCGTATGAAGGACTTCGGATACCGTAGTAGAAAATTGCTCCTCCTTATCGGAAACTGATTGTTGAATCCAAAAAACTTGAACTAATATAATTCCGACGAGGGAGAGGCTCATCAACACTACCAACAGCACAAATAACCTTTTGTTCATCTAGCGAACCCTTCTTTATCTTTCTACCTTCCATTTCAGCGTACAAAAGCTACTTGATTTGTTCAAGACGTTTGTCACCAAAATTGCGCTTTATAACTTAATAATTGACGCATCATAATCAGCCTAATGACCCAAACCTTAAGCATAGGGACACAAATAGATAGTCACTAATGTAAAATTAAAGATTTAACATTAGCAATTTGGGTGTTTAACCAAACCTTAACAAAAATGTTAAAATTAGTCTAGCTAAAGCAGTTTAACAGTGTGGTATGAACTCTTAAAACCTCAGTTTCCGTTTTTTTTAAATCTATATTTTGAATTACAAAATCGGCTAGTTCAATTTTTTCTGAGTCGTTCCATTGATTTTGTATTCTAGCTTTAATATCTTGAGAGGAGGTTCCTACATTTCTCTTCTTAATTCGTTTAATACGAGTATTCTCGGGGGCTGTGACCAATATGGTCTTTGAGTAGAAATCTTGGGAACCAATTTCAAAAATAATGGCGGCTTCCTGAATCACATATATTGTATTTTGTTTTGTCGACCATTGTAGAAAATGCTCCCTGACAGCAGGATGAACTATAGCATTTAATTTATCCAAAAGGGATTTATTAGAGAATATCTGTTCAGATACGTAGGTTTTGTTTAACCTTTCTTGTGTATAAGCTCCCTCGCCCAGCAAATCCTTTAATGCATCTATAACCTCGATTGAGGTCTCCATTAGATTTTTTGCTTCCGTATCGGAATTATACACTGGAACACCTAATTCAGTAAACATTCGGCCTACGGTGGTTTTACCGCTACCAATACCTCCCGTCAATCCAACAAATTTGCACATAAACGCTGATTTTTAACATGGCGGTAGCAAATGTTCCCACTTTCGATAGTCACTGTTTTTTTACAATATATTCCGTGCTTTTTTCCTTTAAGCTTACACTATGTAGACCTTCGGGTTTCATTTTAAGTGTTAAGGCTAATTCGTCGGATTGTGAGTCCTTTTGATCTGCATAGTCAGCTATGACTTGAAAGTCTGTGTCCTTTAAAAGCTTTAGTCGATTGATTTTGGCTTTACAGATTACCGACACTTTGTCTGGAAAGGTTTTTATCTCTAAATTCTCCGGAAGATTGATAACAGTAACAGGAACTTCAAAAACCCTTTCTGAAAATCGTACAATTTTACCGTTCAATACTACTTGTTTTTCTGAAAAGATCGTGTTTTTTAATTGGGGAGAAACCTCGATTTTCAATCGCTCGGAAAAATCATCGGTCAGATTGGCAAGAGAAAGTCTCTCCGTTCGAAGCTGTTGAATAGTATCGATTTCTTCTTTCGGACCCGTAATGAATATCGAATCAGGGGTAATACCAACGTCACCATCAAGTAGATAATTTTGACTCAGATCCAAATTGATTCTGGGTAATACAGGTATTTTTCTTGTGAACACTGCAAGCATATCCAAAAATAGTGTGTCATCTTCTATTTCCAACAATGCCATTGCTTCTGGTAATTGATTTTCTATCTGAGCACGATACCTGGTTTCAGGAATAAAGAATTTACCCGTATTTTTTTCAGCTTCCGCCACATCAATACTAACGATTCTGTTTTTAAAATTAAATCCTAAGAATTGGAAACCACCTGCCCTCAATTTTACATCCATCTCGTCTTTTGACGCCCCTTTGAACAAATATCCATCGGGCAAATTTACATACTGTAAATCAAACGCCGCGGTGCTGACATAGGTTTGGGATAGTGCCTTAATAAACCAAATGGTCGCGGAACAAGCTAAGAATACAAAGAACACCTTTGCCTTTCGTTTTTTTAAAACTCTCCTTATACTCTTTATCATTTTTTTTATTTAAACCTTCACATCGGCATCAACTTTCTTGAAAAATAGTTGGGGAAAAAGCTCTTCCGATTTCTTTCCACTAAAGTTAGTAAACAAGGTCGACCTAAGAAAACCATATCCGTAGCCTATAAATTGAATACTGACAGCCACTAAAGATAAAAGGGCAATGGCCAAACTTCTATTTTTGAGAAGGGAATCAATAAAAATAAGTACGAAATAGAGACTATAAAGTAGCAATGGCAAACCAATACCAATGGAATAAAAGACTAAAGCCAATAGAAAACCCAAACAAAAGAATGTTGGGAACCAATAGGTCATTTTCGAAGTTTTTGGAAACCTAAGATTTAAAATAGGACGGACCATACCAAACTTTTTTACCTGAACGAAAAATTTTTTCCAGTCAATACGCCTTTTGTGAAAAACGTAAGCTTCGGGAATCAGCTTGGTGGTATACCCTTTTTCCCAAATACGAAACGTAAGATCGGGATCTTCACCGGGATGGATATTGCCAAAACCACCGGTCGCTTCGAAGGCGGATTTTGATAGCCCCATATTAAAACTTCGAGGTTGAAAACCTTTGTAGGATAGCGTACCTGAACCTACATTATCAGCCTTTGCCAACCGTTTGTTCCCTCGAATACCACCAGTAGTCAGAACTGCAGTCATCGCATAATTAATGGCTTTTTGCACCAAACTAAATGACGCATGTGCAGCATCGGGACCACCATAGCAATGTACAAAGCCCTCTCTCAAAGAATTTTCAACCTTGGCTAGATACGTTGGTGGGAGAATGCAATCTGAATCTAAAATTATAAAGTAACCGCCCTTGGCCCGAGCCATTCCAAAATTACGGGAGTTTCCCGGACCGGAATTCGGTTTTTTCAAGTAGGTGATGGTTAGCCGTTGCTTAACTTGCGAGTGCCGAGCCATAAAATCCACAATAGTCTGCTCGGCGGGTATTGTAGAACCGTCTTCGACAATTACGATTTCAAAAGGTTCGGCATAGGTTTGCTCGGCAAAACTTTCCAATAACTCCCCAATCTCATCAGGCCGATTATAAACGGGAATAATGAAAGAGAAGAATAGGTTCATTTAAAATTACTTCGCAAACTGTTCGATAACTTCTTGGCTGACACCGGTATTCGAAAAGCCGCCATCATGAAATAAGTTTTGCATCGTAACCTTTTTCGTTAGATCAGAAAATAAGGTTACGGTATAATCCGCACACTCAAGGGCCGTGGCGTTGCCCAAAGGAGACATTTTTTCAGCATAATTGATGAAACCATCGAATCCTTTAACACCCTGACCAGCTGTCGTCGCTGTTGGAGATTGGGAAATAGTATTTACACGTACCTTTTTTTCCTTTCCGAAAAAATAGCCGAAACTTCGAGCCACGGATTCTAGGTAAGCCTTATTGTCGGCCATATCATTGTAATCGGGAAAAACGCGCTGAGCTGCCATGTAGGTCAAGGCGACAATACTTCCCCATTCGTTCATGGCATCGGCCTTGTGAATAGTCTGTAACACCTTATGGAATGAAAGTGCTGAAATGTCCCAGCCTTTCGTAGTAAAATCATAATTTTCATCACTATAGGCACGGCCTTTACGAACGTTAACGGACATACCTATGGAATGTAGTACGAAATCAAGCTTACCCCCTAGAATATCAATGGATTTAGAAACTAAATTTTGTAGATCTTCTTCGCTGGTAGCATCAGCGGCAATAACCTCAGAGCCAGTTTTCTTGGCCAGCTCATCAATCTGCCCCATGCGCAATGCGATGGGCGCATTACTCAAGACGAAAGTTCCACCTTCTTCGTGTACGCGTTCCGCAGTTTTCCATGCGATACTATTCTCATCGAGCGCTCCAAAAATAATTCCTTTTTTCCCTTTTAATAAATTGTAAGACATGTGTTCCAGGTTTGTGCTAAGTTAATATTTCAAAGATATTTAAAAGTTGGCAGTAACGCTTTGCATGCCGAAGAAAATAATTTTCAGCAAAGCCTTATAAAATTAATTCAACAACTCCCTTGCATGGGCCATTGCAGAATCTGTCAGCTGCTTGCCACCAAGCATGCCCGCAAGCTCTGCTACGCGTTCTTCAGGATTTAACAATTTCATTTTGGTGTGCGTTGTCTTCCCTTCCTCTACCTTGTAGACTTTAAAATGGTGATGCCCTTTTGACGCCACTTGTGGAAGGTGGGTTATGGAGAATACCTGCATCGTCTCACTCATCGCTTGCATAATATCGCCCATTTTATTGGAGATTTCACCGGAAACACCGGTGTCGATTTCGTCAAACATCATCGTAGGCAAATGTTCATACTTCGCCAATATGGCTTTTATGGTCAACATAATACGGGAAAGCTCACCGCCAGACGCCACCTTTTTAAGTTCGCCGAAATCAGTGCCCTTATTCGCAGAAAATGAAAATGTCAGTTCGTCTTTACCATTGTTCCGAAATTCATTGGAAAGCTGTAGTTCAATTTTAAAGGTGGCACTAGGCATGCCCAAGGCAGAAAGGTTTTGCTGTAGTTGCTTTTGAAGGTCAGGAACAACTTTTTTACGAGAAGTAGACAGTGTTGCTGCTAACGTATTCAATTCCACTTCCTGCGCCTTTTGTACTTCTTGCTTTTTAAGAATCTCGGATTCCAGATTTTCGGTAACACCAATCTTTTCGTCCAATGCTTCCTTTATGGCAAGCAATTCGGTAACATTTTGCACTCCGTGTTTTTTCTGTAGGTCGTAAAGTTGCTGTAGACGGGTATTGGTTTCCTCTAAAAGCTGGGGGTCAGCCTCAGCACTATCCTGAAATACCTGGAGCTCACCGGCGATATCGTCAATTTCAATAAAAACGGATTGAATACGTTGGTTCAAGTCCGTATACTGGCTTCCGAAATTTGCCAATCTTCCGGAAACTTGCTTCAGCTCCGTCAGCAAATTGACCACCCCTATTTGTTCATCGTTCAAAAGTCGATGCCCGTTCGAAAGCATTTCTAAAATATTTTCTACATTATTCAATTGCTCGTACCGTTCCTCAAGCTGTTCTTGAACACCTTCTTTTAAATTAGCGGCCTCTAATTCCTCGAATAAGAAAGTATTGTAATCATGTTCCTTAATGGCTTCCTTTTGAAAATTGATAAGCTCCTGTAAATCTTTGGTAGTTTTCCGGTATGCAGAGAGTTTGCCCGAATATTCCAAAATTCGTTTTCCATTATTGGCCAAGGCATCGATAACCTTCAGCTGAAAATCATTATCCGCTAAGCGTAGCGTCTGATTTTGCGAATGAACGTCTATGAGATTGTCGCCTAGCTTTGTAAGAATGTCCAAAGTGACCGGTGAATCGTTTATAAAAGCACGCGATTTTCCGCTGGGCTGTATTTCGCGTCTTACAATGGTCAATGCTTCGTAATCGAGGTCATTATCGGTAAAGAAAGATTGCAATCCATATTTATCCACCTTGAATTCCGCTTCGATAATGCACTTGTTGCTCTTATCTCGTAACGAAGACAAGTCGGCCCGCTTACCCAGAACCAAGGCAAGACCGCCAAGCAAAATGGACTTACCCGCACCGGTTTCTCCAGTTATACAGGTAAAACCATCGGTGAACGATACGTTCAGTTCGTCGATTAAAGCGTAATTTTTTATAGATAAATGTGCGAGCACTAGTAATTTAATTTTTAGTACTCCAAAGGTAAACGATAATTCAGGAAAATTGCAATCTTAGCACTAGGCAAGGTAGAATTTTTGATTGGTATTCAATACTTGATATCATTCCAGGTACTGGAATACGTTGGTGCGATGTCGTTTAAGATTTCTTTTAACTCAACAATATCCACCTTTGGTCCGTCGGAGAAGATATTTTGGATTTCGTCAGCCTTTGCATCAAAAAACGTCTGAATCAAAAACGCATTGGGTCGCCGGTTTATCATCGTCTCGAAAAGTTTCATCGTACCGGCAATAACTTGTTTCCCGGTACTATTATTATCGCCCAAAATATCAAGGCCTTTACGATGATAATTGTACATGGCAATTCTATATTCTCGGTAGGTATTCGACATCAGGTTGTCAATAAGTTCAAAACGACTTCGGTCGCTATTTTGATCCCATCCCGAATAATTACTGCCCTGTGCCTGTGTGGTAATCTGTTGTGCCTTACGAAACGAGTCGGTACCTCCTTCAAGTGCAAATGTATCGGCATCAAGACCTAAAATAATATAGGCGTAATATGAAACTACGCTAATAAGATTGGATTCAACTACGTTCGGGTTGAATACTAGCGGCTGAAATTCAATGTATTCGAAATTTAGGTCGTTATCCTTATAATTGAAGATGGAGCTATCGTATGAGGTATTATAGACAGGCCGGGAAGATTGTATTTGAATATTACCCTCAAATCGATTCGAATCAAATTTGGTAATAGTGATAAACATTTGGCAATTGACCCGTTCATTTTCTTGATAGGTTCGGTTCGTCCACCTATTCTTGTTTACAAAATCGCTTAGTGAACGCTCTAAAGTCCTAAATATTTGTTGGTTGGTCTGTGATACCTGATCAGAATTTACGGTTACGGTACAGTTTAGTTCTTGCGCACCGAGTGAAAGGGCAAAATTTGCAAGTAGTAAGAACAAAAGAAACTTACGCATCGATTCGTTTACAGATTTCGGTAAAAATATCATGGGCTACCTCGGCCTTATTCTTTAGTTCAAACGGTATTATCGCTAAATTCTTATCTATAAAGGTAATTTTATTGGTGGGTGTGCCAAATCCCGCTCCAGCATCGTTCAAGGAATTTAAAACGATGGCATCTAAATTCTTTTTTTTCAGCTTTTCTTTTGCATTTTCGAGTTCATTTTCTGTCTCAAGGGCAAAACCGACCAAATATTGATTTTCTTTTTTCTTTCCTAAGGATGATAGAATGTCTTTTGTCTTGACAAGATCGATAGAAAATGCATCGGCCTTCTTTTTTATTTTCTGCTCTGCCTTGATTTTTGGCCGGTAATCGGCTACTGCAGCGGCGCAAATAGCAATGTCAACCTCCGAATAAGCTTTATGTACGGCATGGTACATCTCTTCTGCAGAAACAACTCGTTCTACCTTAATCGATTCGTGGCTAATCATGAGGTGGGATGGCCCGGAGACGAGAATCACTTTCGCTCCTAAATTTGCAGCTACCCTGGCCAATTCAAAACCCATTTGACCCGAGGAGTGATTACCAATAAATCGGACAGGATCAATAGCTTCATAGGTGGGTCCGGCCGTAATCAATACTTTTTTACCGGTTAGGGGGAGGTCTTGTGATAATTGATTTTGGATAAAGGCAACAATATCTTCCGGTTCTGCCATTCTGCCTTCGCCATGTAATCCGCTAGCCAGCTCGCCAGAGGTTGCCGGAATCATTAGGTTACCATAGGATTGCAGTTTTTCGAAGGATGCCTTTGAAGATGGATGCCTATACATATCCAAGTCCATAGCAGGGGCAAAATACACATCGCATTTTGCAGAAAGATAGGTCGCAAGCAACAGATTGTCACAGGTACCGTTTGCCATTTTAGATAGGGTATTGGCAGTGGCAGGGGCTATGATCATCAAATCGGCCCAAAGACCCATTTCGACATGATTGTTCCAATCCGTACCGCCATCCGTTTCGTTTACAAAAGCTGTTAACACGGGATTTTTGGACAGAGTGGCTAAGGTAAGGGGAGAAACAAATTGGCCGGCACGTTCCGTCAAAATCACTTTGACGTCGGCGCCGGCTTTTATCAGTAAGCGGACTAAAAATGTGGTTTTATAAGCAGCAATCCCTCCTGTTATGCCCAATAGGATGTTTTTGCCCTGTAACATAAACTGTGGATTATTTCTACTTTACAACTTCCAAATGCTTCCCTATTCTTCTTTCTCGGTATTCCTGAAATAAATCTTATCGGTCAACCACTCCTCAACCGCCAAAGCATGGGGTTTTGGAAGTTTCTCGTAAAATTTAGATACCTCGATCTGTTCCTTATTTTCGAAAACTTCTTCAAGACTATCACTGTAAGTCGCGAACTCCTCCAATTTTTCAAGCAATTCTTTCTTGATTTCGGAATTGATTTGTACCGCACGCTTGGCAGCTATAGAAATAGCCTCGTAAATGTTATCCGTTTTTTTATCGAATTCATTTTTGTTGATTGTTTTGGTGCTCACCGCAGCCTTTGAATTCTTAAGGTCGTTCATATCCATTTTTAAATCAAATTTATTTAGCTTCTTTTTGTTCGGTCGAACCGGGTTTACCAGCAGCAAGTTTTACTAGCAATTTATCTGCTTTATCGGCGTATTTTGTATCTGGAAATTGTTTTTTTAAGGCGTTGTAATCATCCCTAGCTTCTTTTTCCCTTTCAGGTTTTAGCCGATCAAAACTGTTCAGGGCAAATTGTGTGGCCGATTCAAAACGGTAAAACATAGCATCTTCGCGAAAGGTAGACCCTGGAAAATCAGATATAAAATTATCAAAGGCACTAATAGCGGGATTCAGGAAGGTGAAATCAAATTCGCCCAATTTATTGTACTGTTTGGCAATTTCGTAAGCCTTCTCTTCCTTTTTAGTGGTCAACTCCTTGGCCATTTCGTTCGCCTCGGTGAAATGTTCCGAATCGGGATACGTATTGATGAAACCTTGTAATTTTACCAAAGCCTTATCGGTGTCGGTTTGATCCAAAGAATATCGGGGCGATAATTCAAAATAGCTTTTGGCACCGTAAAAGGATGCTTCGGACACTTTTTCACTTTTAGGGTACGATTTGACAAAACGCTCAAACTGATAACCAGCCATGTTGAAGTCCCCCCGCTGAAAATAGGTATCCGCAAAAAAGAACATTACCCTTTCCCCTTGTGGCTTGCCTACGTATTTCGGAGCAATTTGCTCGAACAGACGGTTGGCACGTTTCATGTCACCTTCTTCGTAAAACTTTTGGGCCATATCATATTTGGCCTTGACATCTTCGTTTTTAAGTACTTTTTGGTATTCACTACACGACTGGAAAACTCCAGCTAAAAGTAAAAGGATGCCAATTCTATGAATTTTCAAAAACATTTTGCAAAATTACGGATTCCTATCGGATATATAAAACAATATTTCCATAGCTAAGATAGCCTTACCCACAGGTCTTACAAGATTTTATAGAAGATTTAACTTGAATATAAGGTTTCCCCTAGGCCGTTACCCTCAGAAAAGGTTTGACAAATGCCGATATTTCCTTTTTCAAACCCGAAGAAGCTTCTACCAAAGGCAATCGCACAATGGCATTAGAAAGATCTAGACTTTCAAAAATTGCCTTGATGCCAGCGGGATTCCCTTCCTTAAAAATCAATTCCATTCCCTCTTGCATCGCATATTGTAGACGATAGGCCTCGTCAACCTCTCGGTTCAATCCTGCCCGTATCATTTTTGAGAATTCTAAAGGGAGACCTTGCCCTAGAACGGATATGACACCAGCACCGCCAGCAAGAACCGTTGGTAAGGCCGTTATATCATCCCCAGAAATTACCATAAAATCATCCGCTTTGGAGCGTAAGATTTTTTGCACCTGCACCATATCACCAGAAGCTTCCTTCACTCCGATGATATTTTCAAAATCCCTTGCCAAGCGCAGAATAGTTTCGGGTAACATGTTACTACCTGTTCTACCAGGAACGTTGTATAAGAGTATCGGTTTTTTCGTGACCTCTGAAATAGCCTTGAAATGCTGATAAATGCCTTCCTGGGTAGGTTTATTATAATAAGGCGAAACGGAGAGAATAGCACAGAAATGTTCCGACTCAAAAGATTTAATCTCATCAACGATTCTAAAGGTACTGTTTCCTCCTATACCCAAAACCAACGGTAAACGACCGGCATTAGCGGAAACTACGGTTTCCATCACCGTAACCTTTTCCGCTTTGTTTAGGGTTACCGATTCACCTGTAGTGCCAAGAACGACAAGATAATCTACACCTCCATCGATGCAGTAGTTGACGATACGGGTCAAAGCCTCCGTATCGATGGATAAATCTGTATTGAAAGGAGTGACAAGTGCCACACCGGTTCCTAGTAATTGTTCCATTATCGTATCTCGTTTAAAACACCGAGGTATTTTTTAAGTTCTTTTCTAAATATAGTAAAGTCATCTAGCGGAGCATTTAAAATCAAATCATTGTAGACCTTGTCGACACCCTTGAAACCAACCCTAAAACGGGCACGGGTCTTAATACTCATCAATTGTAACAACAAATTTTCCTGATTGTAGTAATTGACCAAAAGATCATATTCCCGACTTATAAATTCAAGGGCGTAGCTATTCTCAACATTTCCGTTCCAACCTAGATCCTTGTCCGAAAATACAGGAGTAGAATAGGGCGAAGTATTATCATATTGACTTTTATAACCGATTATCTTGACCGCATTGGGCCTAAGATTGTAATCTTCCACAAAATCATAAAAAAGCTCGGCATCCTCAAAACTATCCAAATCTACAATGCATCCGATTGAACTGATACCAGGTTCCCTTTCTACTTTTGGTGGCTCCTTTGCCAATTCCTGTTTGAGGAATTTAACGCTCGAATTATACTTGAACTTGTCTTTTAAACCTTTAAACATGTACTTTTGCATTTTGCGCACCCAACACGCCAAAACGCTATGTTGAACTATACAAATGTAATCAACTCAAAGCAAAAATTTATTGGGTACAAAGATAAAACGATCCATGTGTTTAAAAATTGAACATTTTGTTATATTTTTTACATTCTTAGTTGTTTCCGCGTGTAGTGACACGTCTACCTTGACCAAAATCGAGGGCGAACAAATTGGGATTACCTCAGCTCTGAGCACTAAGGATTCAATTGAAAAATTTGTAGCCCCCTTTAGAGCTAGAATTGACGAGGTGCTAGACAGTACCCTTGCCTATGCCCCGCTCACCTTAAGTAAGACCGATGGCCCTTACAATACCTCCGAAGGAAACCTGTTGGCCGACATCGTATATTCCGAAGCCAATCCGATTTTTAATTCCCGGACTCATACAAACATTGACTTTGTATTGCTGAACCATGGAGGTATCCGTTCTTCAATTTCGAAGGGTAAGGTTTCAAGTCGAAGTGCCTATGAAGTGATGCCTTTCGAGAACGCCATCGTGGTAGCCAAACTAAGCGGAAAATCGGTAAAAGATTTGGTCATGTATTTGAGGGATTACGGGAGACCGCATCCGATATCAGGTTTAAAGGTCGTACTTGACAAAAATGGAAATATACAGTCCATTCGCATACAGGGGCTTCCGCTTGACGAAAAGCGTACCTACAATGTGGCCACATCAGACTATCTATTGACCGGTGGCGACGATATGGTTTTCTTTGCGGATGCACTACAGGTTACGCGTGTCGATTATAAGGTTCGTAACGCATTAATCGATTATTTTAAGAAAGTCGATACGGTTAAGGCCGTCGTAGACGACCGGTTTTATAGGGAAAATTAAGGTTTGACATATATATTTGAAATATGGATACTTTTTGAGAACTTCTGCAGAGCCCAATTAGTTCTCTCCATTTTAAATCTCACTATGACTATCTATTTATTATCAGTCCCTTTATTTTACAAATCATCCGCCAAATAAATGGTTAAACTTTGTTCGAGAAATGAAAAGAAGAAAATTTGTTAAGCAAAGTGCAGCCACTACAGCGTTAACGGCCTTTGGCGGTCTTTCGCTACATGCTTGTGCGGATGGTGCCAAAAAGCACATTACCATTCTTCATACCAACGATGTACACAGTCACATCGACCCCTTTCCAGATAATCACAGCGATTATCCCAATATGGGAGGATTGGCGCGAAGGGCCACTTTGGTGGATGCAATTCGGAAGGAAAATCCGAATACCCTATTGTTCGATGCGGGAGATATTTTTCAGGGTACACCCTATTTCAACTTTTATGGTGGCGAACTGGAATTTAAGCTTATGAGTATGCTAAAATACGACGCGGCAACAATTGGCAATCACGATTTCGACAATGGTATAGACGGACTGCTGGCACAAATGCCCAATGCGGACTTTGAAATGCTTTCCGCTAATTACGACTTTACCAATACGGTGATGGACGGAAATGTAAAACCCTATCAAATCTATACCGTAGATGGCCTAAAAGTGGGTGTTTACGGATTGGGTATTGAATTAGTAGGTTTGGTGGATGAAAGAATGTATAAAGAAACCGAATACAGACACCCTTATGAAATTGCGGTAGATACGGAGCGCCAATTGAAAGAGGAAGAAAACTGCCATCTTATCATATGCCTTTCGCATTTAGGCTATGATTATGCCATTACAGACAAACCAAACGATTTGATAGTTGCTGCCAAAACCCAATATACGGACCTGATTATAGGTGGCCATACCCATACGTTTTTAGATAAACCGACCATTGTCAAAAATAAAGTGGAGCGTGATATTTTGGTGAACCAAGTAGGCTGCTTTGGTATTAATTTAGGACGAATCGATTTTTATTTCGATGCTGAAAGAAATGCGTCCGGTGAAGGTGTATCAATAGTAGTTTAAATTGCAATATGATCAGCATACTCAGAACCACTTCTAATAATAAAGACTTTGTCAAGTTGGTCTCAAATTTAGACCAAGATTTGGCAAATCGGGATGGTGATGAACATGCCTTTTACCAGCAGTTTAATAGTGTCGGCCTGCTAAAATACATTGTAGTTGCCTATGCCGATAATACTCCAATAGGTTGTGGCGCCATTAAAAAGTTCGATTCAGATACGGTTGAAGTAAAACGCATGTACGTACTGCCAGCATTTCGTGGAAAAGGTACCGCAGCTAGAATACTCCGGCATCTGGAAGAATGGGCAGTTGAACTCGGTTATGTATACGCTGTTTTAGAGACCGGAAAACGGCAGCCGGAAGCTATTGCACTGTATACCAAAAACAAGTACGTACCTATTGCCAATTACGGCCAATATTCAGGAATCGAAAACAGTGTCTGTTTCCGCAAGACTTTAATTCCATAAAAGTATGTTCCGTAGTCTGCTTACCTAACTATCTCATCTATAGAAGCGGTAGTCAATTAGCATCCAAAATAAAGTTGATAATATCACGATGCTCCTCTTCTAAAGAATTAGTAGGAAATTTTCGTTGCGCCCTTCGGTACCAGTATCCCGCATTGAATTCATCTCCTTCCTTTCGGTGCAAATAGGCATGGATCCAACTACCCATAGCGTTCTCCATATCTTGGGCAACGTCATGTGAGGCCTTCCAATCGCCTTTGGCATCATACCAAAGTGCCTTTAGAGCATCAGGCCATTCGTTTGACGGAGCACCATTTTGCAAGGTGCCTTTAAAATCTTCGTAGTCGTTGGGTTTTGCCATCTAAACTGTTTTTCAATACCATGATGTAAGCTTTCCGATTCAAAAATACTTAATTTAACACGGAAAATCATTATTCATTGAATCTGCCCAAAAAACAGCATGTTTTGCATTGGAGACCCCTACCCTACTTGGTAGCGTTGCTCTTTACCATTTTTATTTTGACCCTGCACATGCTGCCGAATATGGACAGCATGTTGAACGAAAATAATACCCGTATTTCCCATGGTTTTCTAAAATCGCAAATCGACTATCACCAAGAAATTGCTCCTTTTGCCCGAAGACCCATGACCAGTTATCTTATTGAACGTTCTATGGATTTATTTGGATTCCGCCCCGGTCATGGCTTTATTCTTATAAACTTCACCTTGCTGTTCTTAAGTGGATGTCTTCTATTTCGGCTATCAAAAATTCTAAAATCGACCAACCGGCAGGCGATTGCCAACCAGTGCGTATACTATGCATCTTTCTCTGTACTATTCGCCTTCTTTCCGCCAGTTTTCAGTTATGACGAACCCTTACAATATTGCTTTTTACTCTTGGCCTTTAGCGCTTTTATGCAAAGAAGATGGGTGTGGTACGTTCCCTTTTTTACTTTGGCTTTGGTTTCAAGGGAAACCTCGTTACTGCTCATACCGGGTTTATTGCTCCATGCCACGCTATCCAACGGAAACCTCTCCACAGTTTTTTCAAAACAAAATTGGAAAACTTGGTTGTTTATAGTACTCCCGATTGCATTTTATGGTCTGTACTTATTTGCATTTATATACGTCTTTGACCAATTGGAGGCAACCCGTACCGAAATGGCCAGCCGCTATTCCTGTTTTATCGAAAATTTTGAAAATCTCACCAATACTGTAGAATCATGGACCTCCCTTTACCTTGCGTTAGCACCCTATTTGTATCTATCTATAATGTATCTTAAAAATTATGACTCGCGGCTACCACAAAACAAATGGGTGTACTCATTTTTACTGACCGTAGCAATCAACTCCCCCATAGTTATCTTTACAGCTTTCGCTAGGGAAACCCGCCTATTTGCCCTCCCCCTCCTGTTCATCTGGCCGATATTCGCCCAGGTTTTTTGGCGTGAGGTTAAACTTCTTACTCACGTAAACCTTTATCAAGGAATCTTAGCAAAATGGATACTCTTGCTTCCCTTCATAGGTGTTAATCTAATTAATTATTGGTTTTGCTTCCATTTTTATAGCGATTTAGGACTCGGACCTAACACCTATTTTTCAGAATATTTATTCGTTATGAACTTTGGTATTAGCCTTCATTTTCTGCTCTTTCAAGTATCCAAACGAATACATATTCCTTCTACAACAAGTTCCTTTTAAAAGGGATTCAACTTTAATCGAAAATTGTAATGGCATCTGCGAAGGTAAATGCATAGCCCAGGTAAAGGAACGTCAACATGGTATCTTAGTATCAGAATAAAATCTATCCTTATATCCTCAAACCATAAAAAATCCCATAACAGTCTAAAGGCAATACTAAAAGTAATATGTTTCAATTGTAATTTTCTATTACTCCTACATCCTGTTAAACAAAACTCCCTTTGCCCTGCATTTTAATCCATTAATCAGAAATTGGAAGGTGGATGAAAAATATCCAAAGGAAAAGTACAAAATACTTCCATAAAACAAATGCGAAAGCAAGACTATGAAGCCGATATAAATTCTTTGCTATCCTATTTTTCCCGGATATTTTAGAGGATTTTGATTTTTGGGGAATAGTCTTAAGGAACAGGTGGTTTGTTGGGCGTTCCTGATTGACGCATTGAAAAATCATTTTTTTTTGTGACTCAATTTCGTTTTTAAATATTTGTTTGGTCAACTAATTAAAATTTCAATCCAATTTATCCGGTGGAATAGTTATTCCATCCAATGTCATATCCATTTCTAACCCATAACTTTACTGTGCAAATTGAAGACGAAATTGCTTTTGGGAAACTTCAAATCTTTTTAAAAAAACACCATGGCGATAGCTGATTTGGTTCTTGACCAATTACCATTCCTATGAGGGCATCCACCAATTGAAGTATAAAATAAACCTGATGGGTTAAATAAATATATCAGTAAAATGTAGTTTAAGAGTTTCATCTAAGAGAAAACACGAATGACAGACAAAAAAATCGTAATAATTGGCGGAGGCTTCGCCGGCGTTAATCTTGCACAACATCTCGGTAATAAAGAGGGACTTCAAGTAACTTTAGTGGATAAAAATAACTACAACTTTTTTCCGCCCCTACTCTATCAACTCGCTACTGGCATGCTCGACGTTTCCAGTATTTCAATACCGTTTCGAGTTCTTTTCAACGGCAAGGATAATCTTCATTTTAGATTAGGGGAACTAGAGAAAGTAATTGAAAAGGAAAATAAGATCATTTTGTCAACCGGTGAAATGACCTATGACTATTTGGTAATCGCCACGGGCACAAAAAGTAATTTCTTCGGGATGGATAATATCAAGAAGAACGCCCTTCCTATGAAAAACGTCAACGATGCAATCAAATTGCGGAATTACCTAATTATGGAAGGCGAGAAATATTCGTTCTGCACCGACGAAGACGAAAAGCGTAAAATGCGCAATATCGTTATTTCCGGAGCAGGACCATCCGGCGTCGAAATTGCCGGAATGATTGCTGAAATGCGTAACCGTAAACTACAGAACATTTATGCCGAACTAAAGGAAGAAGCTTTAAATATTTACTTGGTTGATGGAGCTCCATCCGTATTACCGCCCATGCGTGAGAAATCCCAAAAATATTCCAAGGCGAGTTTGGAGAAAATGGGGATAGAAGTAAAACTCAATAAAATGGTCGCCGATTATAAAGATGATAAGGTAATTTTTAAGGACGGAGAAATTATCGAGACGAAAACCCTGATATGGACTGCCGGGGTGACCGCTATAAAATTTGATGGTATTTCGGAAGATTATTATGAAAAAGGAGGTCGGCTCGCAGTAGACGCCTTCAACAAAGTGATGGGTTCCGATAGCATTTATTCCATCGGCGATTCATGCATTCAAAAAACTGACCCTGACTGGCCTGAAGGTCATCCACAATTGGGTAGTGTTGCCCAGCAACAAGGTAAGGCCTTAGCAAAGAACTTTACCAGAATGGTTCAAAACAAAGAACTTGAGCCTTTTGACTATCTAGATAAGGGTACCATGGCCATTATAGGCGATAAAAAGGCGGTCGCCGATATGGTATTTCCTAAAACAACCCTAACGGGTTTTGCGGCCTGGTTCGCTTGGCTCTTTGTACATTTATTTTTATTGGTCGATTATAGAAACCAATGGAAAACATTTTGGAACTGGACCAATACCTATATCGGCAAAGGACATTCGCAAGGTTTAATGGTCGGCGAAAATGTTTATGAAAATCTAGTGATGACCACGCCAATGGAAATGAACGAAGGAAGTAAGGTCAGCTAATTGTCAATCGGACATTAAACGACATCTAGATTTTAAATTTACTATCGACTTAGCATTCATTTAAATAACCAATGGCTAAAATTCTAAACATTAATTATAACCCAAATTGTCAAGCATGAAAAAGATTTTAGTGCCAACCGATTTTTCCGACAATGCCTTTAATGCCTTGCATTATGCAGTAGAACTTTTTAAAAATGAAGCTTGTATTTTCTATCTACTCAACACCTACGCCCTTCCGATCCATCAAACAGAATTTGCGATGGATGCCCCTGCACAATTCGGTCTTGATGATATTACTATTAATCAGGACCGGTCGATTGAAAATTTGAAAATTTTACAACAACGGGCGACCGATGAATTCAACAATCCTAAACACGAATTCCAAACCCGTTCGGCATTGAATACCTTGGTCAGTGAAGTTTCAACAACTGTAAAAGATGAGTCGATCGATCTAATCTTTATGGGAACACAAGGTGCGACCGGAGCGCAAGAGATTTTATTTGGCACACATACGGTTGACGTCATTAAAAAGGCCAAATGCCCAATTATAGCTGTTCCCTCAAAATTCAAGTACGATACGCCTAAAGAAATTTTATTTCCGACTGATTATGAGATTGATTTTCGAAATAGCCACTTGTTGGAATTAATTCATCTGGCGAAAAAATTTGAAGGAAAAATTAATTTTCTCCACATATTGTCCAATTATGAACTCGACAAGGAGCAAAAGAAAAACAAATCTGCATTAAGTACTATGTTTGAAGATATTATGCATGAATATCATGAAGTGCCGGATACTGATATCATTGATGCAGTCACTGATTTCCAATCTAAACACGGTACCGATTTCTTGGTTATGATACAGAATAAGCATACTTTTTTCGAGCGCTTTTTCGCGGAGCCCGTTATTCAAAAAATCGGATTCCATGTTAATGTCCCTTTTATGGTTATACCTCACGTTGGTAGTGAACAATAGACCCACTAATTGGAATTAAGCATTTTCAACATAAACCAAAAAAAAAGACCGTTTTAAACGGTCTTTTAGGTAACAGCTTCGCAAACTCAAATAATGCGATTATAATAAAATTTGTTATTCCATAGGATTTCCATTCTCATCGACTAACATAGTCTCAGAAGTACCATCCTCTAAATCTACCTGCAACTTATAGTGACCATCCTCAGTGGAAGATGCCGTTTTAATTTTGGACTTAGGATAGTTTTCTTTCATAGCTTTTTTTAAGGTACCGGGTATTTCCCTTCGTTTAATTTCAGCATATCCGTCGGCATCCCTTACTGGAGTTTCCTGAGCGCCTGTTTGCTGTGGGGGATTGGCTAGTTGGCCGTTGGTCGGATAAGTCGTTTCCTGCTGTGCCGGGTCAATACCTTGTTGTGAAGGGTCTGCTGTTTGGGGCTGTGTTGTAGTTGGATCTGTAGTTTGCTGCGTAGGATTAGTAGTCTGTTGACCTGGATCCGCAACTTGAGCGAATGCCGATAAACCCCCTAAACTGAATACTGCGATAAAGGCTATTTTTTTCATGATATTCTATTTTAAATTTCTATTAACCAATTTGATTGTACTAAATTACTCACGCTATCATTTGGCTTATATCTTTTTTAAGCGATTTATTAACGCATTTCACCTAAGCATTTTGTAAAGTTTCAATTAAACTTTAATTCCGATTAATCTTACAAACGCATCAATGTGGAATCAGCCCCAAGGTGAAATCCATATAGTACCAGTCTTAAGTTTGAGAGAACCGTTTAGTCCTTTGTAATGCTTTACTTTACATCCTATAAACACAATTCCTATTATGTTCGCAAAATTTGAAAAGACAGTGTATTCCCCAAAGCTTAAACCAGTCTTGGTCTGGGATGGAGAATGCGGTTTTTGTAAATTTTGGATTATCCGTTTGAAAACGCGGACCGAAGATAGAATTGATTTTAAAACATATCAGGATGTAGCCGATAGCTTTCCCGATATTCCCCTTAAAGAATTTAAGAAGGCATCGAGGCTAATTGAAACCAATGGCAGTGTATATAGTGGGCCGGACTCATTATATCGTGGTCTCGAACATTCGAAAAAACCAACGAGACTATGGCACAGGTGGTACGTGCAGTATAATTTTTTTACTAAGTTGAGCGATTACGGCTATAATATAATTGCCAAAAATCGACCTTTTATGTTTACGTCGACCAAACTATTATTCGGTAAAAATCCTAAACGATTTAAACTTTACTGGTTAGTTTACATAATGCTCATTGTAGCACTGCTAACAATTGCTTTTAACTAGCCCCCCTTTTTTACTTTCATTGGGTCTTTACATGTCTATTACTTTCCAATTCTATTACCCTATATGACTTTAGGAAATCCGCCTATTGTTTTGGGGATATTTGATCTTTGCCAAATCGTTTTAATAGCCTGGCTAATTTTCGAGGAGATTCCATGGGTATTAAATGCCCAACTTTAGTCAAGGCCGTGAACGATGGCTTTTTCAAATGCGGTAAGACTTCGGAATAAATGGCTTCAGGTGCAATTACCGGGTCATCCTTTGAAAAAATTACGTAGGTGGGAATTTTGAGACTTTCTACTCTATCCGCAATATTATTCCGCATGCCCTTCGTCAACCACCAATCCCACGTATTTTCATCTATTCTCATTTGCGATTCCAGGGCATATGCAAATCTTTTCTTTTCTAATTTTTTTATAGTCGCACCTCTTACGGTCTTAAGCGCTTCTTCCGCATTTGGATGAATGAGCATTCTATCGCGCTCTTGCTCTTCCATATCTTCAACGGTAGGAGGCGAAGGTGCAATAAGTACAATATTTGATGGTTTTACACCCTTCATCATTTGAGCGGCATAGAGCGCCAATTTACCCCCCATTGAATGGCCGCAGAGCGTATATTCCTTTAAATTCAATTCATCGATACAAGCATTGATAAACTGCGAGAACTCATAGATTGAAGGTTGGGCAATCGGTGTATTACCGCCGAAACCTGGTAGATTCAACAAAACACAGGTATATCTTTTTTGAAGTCGTTTTGCTAGCCATTTCCAACTACCGGCATCCCCGCCGAAATAATGAATGAAGACCATGGTCTTGTTCCCGGTTCCGACAATTTCATAATTTGGATTTTGGTTCGTAGCACTATTTCTTTCCATAATTACATATAATGAATCTGAGAAGCGCGTAGGCCAAACAGAAATTGTAGATTCTTATTTTGAAAAAATGAAGATACTATATTACCCGTTAGGGTACGGCCCTGTGCACCTATTGCATTAAAGCTTATATTATTTGTGCTATAATTTTACCTTCCGAATTGCGCAATCGAAGCCAGAATTAAATGAATAGGGTTATCGTTGAACTAAGCTAGGAGGTACTTTTAAAACTTAAAATAATTACTATGGATTTAAAGATAAAAGGAAAAACAGCATTGATTACCGGCGGAGATTCCGGACTTGGTATTGAAACCGCTAAATTTTTGGTTAGGGAGGGTGTCAATGTGGTGCTTTCGGATAAAGAAGATAATAAAGATCTTAAGGAAGCCGTGAAACAGGTTGAGAAAGACTGCGAAAACGGAGCGAAAGTAATGGGCATAGCGGCCGATATTTCAGATAACCAAGCGGTATTGGATTTAGCGAAAAAAATTGAAACTGAATTTGGTGGCGCGCATATCATATTCCATTCTGCTGGAGCACGCGGGGCGGCAGGTGACTTCTTGGAACTGACCGATGATGATTGGATGAAGACGGTCGAAGTCGACCTAATGGGAGCGGTTAGAGTTGCAAGGGCATTTATACCGCATATGCAGAAACTGAAATGGGGCCGTATGATTATGGTGGCTTCCGAAAATGCTTTTCAGCCGTACGAAGAAGAGAGTCCGTATAATGCCTGTAAAGCCGCGATTATAAACCTATCAAAGTGTTTGTCGCGTTCGTATTCCAAAGAAAACATTCTATTCAACTGCATATCCCCAGCTTATATAGAGACTCCGATGACAGATGCCATGATGGAACAACTGGCCGAGGAAAAAAATATTTCCATTGAAAAAGCGGTACAGTGGTTTGTGAAAAACAAACGACCTCACATAGCTATGCAACGTAGGGGAAAACCGGAAGAGGTTGCTGCAGTAGTGGCATTTTTATGTTCAGAACATTCGAGCTACATCAATGGCAGCAATATTAGAATAGATGGGGGCGCCGTTGAATCAGCATTCGGTTAAATACAAACTTTTTAAATATTTGGGATTATGAATACCTTACTAGTTGTAGGACTAATATTTGCCTAGAGAAAGGATAAGTAGGTTTAAAAAGTTGGAGGTAAGCGCTTCGGAACAGGTCTAGTCAACCTTGATACAATCAAGCGCTTATCCCCAATTTTTCTTTTTAATATATTTTAAGAAGCCAAATTACGGTCTTGTTCTAACCTCAAATGTGACATTATCACTTTTTGGTTGGCAGGTATACTAATTGCCTTAGATGTCCCTATTAAGAAAATAAAACTAACCTGTGATTAGAAACTTGTTGCATTTCGAAATTACAAAGTTGACAAAGGAAAAAATCAGGACCTTGTTTTGTTAGCTTAAAATTTATTTGAATATTCCAATTTTACATATAGTAAATACGCTGTTGTTTCTGATCTGGCATTTAGGTCCCCAAAATAGTGTCCGTGAAGAAGTAATCGCGGTGGACTTTATATCCATAAATCATTAATTTGGTACTTCGGGTGCTCCGGAACTGCCTCAAAGATTTCTACAAAACAATGAATAAACAGAACCTTTAAAAAGTCGATGGAGTTAGAAATCATTTTAGTATTTGCGGTGCTGTTGATTACTGTCGTATTTTTTGCATTCGAAATTTTCCCTGTAGACAAAATCGCTTTTTTTATAATCGTTTCCTTGGCGTTGCTGGGTTTGGTAACACCAGAAGAGGCTATAAGTGGCTTCAGTAATAGTGCAACCATTGCCGTTTTGGCATTAATGATTTTGGCCATAGCCATGGAAGAGAATGGGGTCATCGACTGGTTGACCTCGAGTATGGCCCGTATAAAATCGCTGCCATTGTTGTTTATGGCCCCCATTTTTATGGTAGTAACGGCTGGTATCTCGGCCTTTATCAGTACCACGGCCGTAGTAATCGTATTTATAAAAATAATCAATCGCCTTTCGGAAAAGTTCAATATTCCCCAGTCAAAATTATTACTTCCTATCTCCTTTGCAGGTATTCTCGGAGGTTCGTGCACCCTAATGGGAACATCGACAAACTTATTGGTCAATTCGGTCGCCAAAAATCTCGGCGCCGATAAATTCGGTTTCTTCGAATTTTCATTGTTAGGCCTTATTTTTCTATCCATTTCCATCGTATATCTCACCTTAGCCCTTAAGTGGTTGCCAAATAGTAAAAATCAAGATTTAAAAGATGATTATGATATCGGCAGTTACACGACCCAAATTCGCATCAATGCGGAATCAAAATTGGTGGGGCAGAAAATTGAAGAAACTTTTCTATATGACAATCCGGATATATCACTACTTCGTTTAACGCGACAATATCAAGAGCACAGATCTCCCGGTAAATATATTACGCTAAGGGCTGACGATGAGCTTCTTGTTATGTGCGACCTGGAAAATCTAACCCGTCTGAATGAGTCCGAAGATTTAAATATTAGCGAAAGGCGTTACTTGAACACTTCCGCTACCAAAGATGATAAAACCGATAAAAACGAAGAGTCATCTGAAATGAAAGAACGGGTCTTTGTAGAACTTCTAATGCTTCCAGGAGCCTCTCTACTGGGAAAAACCCTAGGCAACCTAAGAAACTTTATGTTGCAGGATGTTATTCCATTAGCCATTAAAAAACGTAGGACCCGAATAAATTCGGATTTTAGGATGGTACGCAGCAGCAGCGATAAACTAGTGCTAAGAACCGGAGATCGTTTATTGGTCGAAGCCGAGAAACAGCATTTAAGCTCTTTGAACGCCATTGAAAATATAGTAATACTTCAAGAATTTGATAGTGCAGCCCGTGCAACCCCCTTCAAGCGTTACTTATCTCTCACTACGCTAATCTTGGTAATTGCCTTGGCGGCCACTGGAATGCTTTCGATTTTGGTGAGTGCACTTACAGGGGTCTGCCTGCTTTTGCTGACCGGAAACCTAGACCTTGCTACAGTATATAAAAAAGTGAATTGGCAGATTTTCTTTCTATTGGCCGGCATGATTCCCCTGGGCATAGCCATGAACAATACCGAAGCTGATATGTGGATTTCAGGCCACTTACTAAATTTTTTGTCGGGACAAGCCAACTGGATTGTTATTGGTACGCTTTTCTTGGTTACTATGGTTATGAGCGGGGTGGTAAGCAACAATGCAACAGCTATCATCATGACACCGATTGCTATTTCCGTTGCAAAGGGATTAGGATTAGATTACAAACCATTCTTATTAGCGATTATGTTTGCAGCGAATTTCAGTTTCTTCACGCCTGTGGGCTACCAGACCAACACCCTGATTTATGGTATAGGCAATTATAAGTTCAGTCATTTCGTAGTAATTGGCGGTATTTTGTCCCTAATACTATGGGTGGTGGCCACATTTTTACTTACTAGGTTGTTCTAAAAAAAAGACCGCAAATTTGCGGTCTTTTTCAAAATAGTTTTTGATGATTATTATTTTTCGATTGCATTTCCTTCAGCATCCATCATCATAGTCGCGTTACTTCCATCTTCCATAGTCGCTTCTAACTTATACTGCATTTGCTCATTCACATGAACCTTATCCAAGGTTGCGTTAGGATAATTTTCCTTAACGGCATTTGTAATTGGTTCGGGAACTTCATCCATTGAAACTTCGGTAAAGCCCTCTTGAACGGTATCCATTGTTGTATCACCAGTATCTTCCATAGCTGATTGCTCTTGCTGTGGTGTTTCTTCCATAGTCTCCGTTTCCTGTGCAAAAGCTGTCATAGTTGCCAAAGCGAATACTGCTGTAAGTGCTAAATTTTTCATATATATAGTTTTTATTGTTATTATTAAATCTAGAATTGTCTCGTACAATTCTTAAAGTAACTTAAACAAAAACAATCAATACACTTGCTGCTATCAGTAGATTTATTGATTCATTCTTACAATAGCTGTACGAAAAATTTTAGATTATGAGAAAACCATTATTTTGCTTAAAACATGCGGCTTTATACTATTTTCAGATTACCCATCGCACACATCTGTGTCAATATTAAATCATCAGGAATATACCTGCTATTACTCTTTAACCATCTTTTTGTATCAATTGGAATTTGATTACTCTAGCAATTTAAAAACTTGGTGAACTGTCTTAAGTGCACTATGGAAGAGCTATTCATAATCAATTTCTAAAGACAGAACGCCTTCGCACCCCGACGAAATTGATAAAGTGCATTTAAGAACTGAAGAGGTTATAGCGAAGAAAGTGGAATGTTCAAAAACAATCGACCCTGTGAGGCGTGATATGCTTTCGAAAGCCGAAATACCAACCAGATGGGAATTGGAGATTAATGATACAATAAGAATGGTATCCAATATCTAAATTTTGAGTTTTCAAAATTGATATTTCCGAAATGTTATACTATTATAGTATTGTTATTGGTCCTAAATATAAAGAGCAGGCACTTAGGGATGCCTGCTCTTTACTTCTACAGAATGATCAGTAAATAATCGTCTGCTTAATTATCATCTGTGGCGTCTTCCACACGATCCTCTACTTCGTCGGCGGCATCTTCCATGTTGTCTTCCACTTCATCAGCAGCGTCTTCCATGCTTTCTCCTGTTTCCTCCATTCTTTCATCAACTTTCTCCCCGGGTGTCTTTTCTTCCCTACATCCTACAACGGTTATCATTGAAGCTACCATAAATACGTACAATACTTTTTTCATGTGTTCTAATTTTATTGCCCCCCAATTCTTTCGAATCAGATTGGGCATAGTGTATTAAAAAATTTATCTGACTAATTCTATTTGAATAAGTCAGTCGCAAATCTACGTATTTAGTGTATGAATTAACATCCTCTTGATTGAAAAGCTTATCCAATTCATGAATGCAGTTAAAAATTCGTCTAAAAGGAATCAACCTCCATAGCACTTAATGGTAATTTTAATATTCATTTAAACACATTTACGATGAGCAAGAGAACAGATGAAATATTTAAGGAGATTAAAGAAATTTTAGCGAAAAACGAAGATGCTTTTAAGGGATACGAAAAAGCTTCTGAAAATGCGGATAGTAGTACCTTAACGGTATACTTCAAAGAGAAAGCCGCTAAAAGAAAGGAATTCAACATGAATTTACGACGTGAAATCAAAGGTGCATATGAAGACTTTGACGATAGCGGTTCTTTTGGAGGAACTGTACATCGTGCTTGGATGGACATCAAAAACCTTTTTTCAGCAGATAGTGATGAGGCAATGTTGGAAGAATCAATTACGGGAGATAAAGCCGCTATTGAGGAATATAATGATGTCATCGAGTATGAAAATCTACCATTGGGACTTAAAAATCTTTTAATCTCACAACGGGATGACATTCAAATGGATGTCGCAGAAAACGATACTTTAGAAAGTATTCATTAGAAAGCAGTACTAGATTTAAAGGCGCTTAAAGGCGCCTTTTTTTATTGAAATAATAATAACAAATAAAAAAACCGTCATGGATAAAAAAGAAACTGACGAAAATACTGAGTTCATAAAAGATGAAAATGAACCTAAAAGAAACTATATTTTTCAAAATAACTCTATAACTAAAATTGCAACCATCATAGTAGTGGCTTTTTTAATCTTAATCATTATTGGACTAGTGGCATCGGGTACTTCTTTCTTTAGTTCGGACTTATAATATTCGGCTGTAAGCTGTTTTTGTCTATAGGATGTTATTTTTATAGTAAGGTAGTAGCGGATTTGGACAGTACTACTGTGTTTGTAAATAAACCTCGTAAAGTATATCGCGTACAAAATGAGTATCAAGCTGAACATATCCAAAGCTTTATCAGGGTAACTAAATTTAGTTTATCTGCTTTAGTGTGCGTAGGTTTTCGAAAATAAAAGCAACCTATTTTAATGGTTTCATATTAGAAAAAGCGACTAAAAAAATATCCAATTCACATCATGCCAAAGGCTGAAACATACTATTACTTTTTTGTAGTCCGTAAAAGGTAGCCTATCGGATTGAACAACTGACTAGAATTTAAAAACTCCAAAAGAATCGGCTCAATCACCAGCAAGCAAATTATTTTCTAACAAAAATGCTAATTAAAAAATTTTGACAAAGCAGATAAGGAGGGTTGAGAAAACTTATTCTGGTTGTGAACACAAGAAAACAGTAGTATTCCAGATTCGTTCATAACGCTTACAAATTGCTGAAAGTGGAAGTTTAATTTTATAGTGTACATTCTATTTTTACGAACGGGACAAACAATCTTAATAAATGTTTGAATAAAGATATAATATCTAAATCACTAATATTTGCCTTGGGCTTGAGTTAACATAGAATTGATTCCGGTCAACATAAAACTATTTTTCGAGTTACCTTAATCATTGAATTTAAAGGTTTCAAAAAAAATGTTTAATTAAAATTTGAGCTATGAGTGAAGATAAAAGAAAATTCAAAAGAAAGGTCGATCAAAGTAATCCTACAAATCCAACAGGGAATACAAAAATGGATACCAATGAATTTGATATTGATAAGAAGACCATTAAAAAGCAACAAAAGAAGGAGTAAAATTTTGAATAAAATAAAATAAAAAGTCGACCTATAGGTCGACTTTTTATTTGCTTATATCTAACTGTTGACAATAAATGCATGTATAATTCCCGGAAGCCAAGCAAGAGCGGTCAAGATTAAACTTATTAGGAAAGTAGTACCAAGACCGTGTTGCATAAAAACTGCCAAGGGTGGTAGTAAGATATTGAGAACTATCGTTATTAATGACATAAATTAGAATTTTAGGGTTAGTATTGTCTCAATTACCAATCTAAGCTAATATCAAAGGTTTTGTGAGATCAATCGCGCAAATTTTTAACACGATTTATATTTGTGGAATAGGAATGAGAGTGTTGGTTCTCAGTAAATTTCATTAAATTCTCACATAGCAATAGTTACTTATAAATTCCCTAATAATAAAGATTATCCTCACGGAACGCGACAAAGCAAAAGGTTTATTAATCGTATAAAATTATAATATGAAAGAATGGTTAATGTCAGATTTGGATGTGTTACTGAAAGTTTTTATATCCGTTATATTGGTATTTTCACTATTAGTAATTTGGGTGAGGATATCGGGCCTACGTTCTTTCGCAAAAATGTCAAGTATAGACTTTGCTTCCACTATTGCCATTGGATCTGTTTTGGCTAGCACTATCTTAAACGAATCACCTTCGGTTTTAAAAGGAGGTTTAGCTATTGGCTTTATCCTATTGTTTCAGACCATTTTCTCTAAGCTCACTCTTAAATATGGATGGTTTGATACCTTAGTAAGTAACCGGCCCTTATTATTGATGAAAGGAGAAAATATACTGTATGATAATTTGCATGCCACCAATATGAGCGAAGAAGATTTAATGGCCAAGCTAAGAGAGGCAAATGTCATTGAACTTTCAGAAGTAAAAGCGGTAATACTTGAAACTACGGGTGACGTTTCTGTTTTGCACAGTGGTACCGATAAAAAGCTAGATGAGCTTCTTCTGAAGAATATTTTGACCAAACTATAAATTATCGATCAACATATACTTAGATAAAAGTTTACTAAATCCCTTTTGTCCAAGCCCGAACAAAACTACTATCCCAAAAAAACTCTTTTAAGACTACTTTTAAGACCGCGTACGTCGGAACAGCTATTAGCATTCCCACAATTCCAAATAAAAGTCCCGCTCCAATAATAATCACGAAAATCTCCAAGGGATGTGATTTAATACTATTGGAATAAATGTAAGGCTGTGATACAAAGTTATCGATCAATTGGCCGACCGTTACCCCAAGCAGTACGTAGCCTACCAGCGGTAAAACTTCATTCGAAAAATTCATATCCATATGACTGGTAATCGTAAAAACAACCATTAGTATTGCGCCGATTAAAGGTCCGACGTAGGGCGCAATATTAAATAATGCACAGAAAAAAGCTACTACGAAAGCCTGTTTTGTACCAACAGCGAAAAGAGTGATACTATAAATGACAAAGAGTATCAAAATCTGAAATAACAAACCCGTAAAATAACTTGAAAGTAAATTTTTAATTTTCCCTAGAGAACCTGTAGCCCTAGCTCGGTGTTCAGGACGTACCATGGCCATTAAAAACCGATGGAGAGATCTGTGATCTTTCAGAATAAAAAAGGCCATAAAGAAAATTGAGAACAGGCCCACACTAAGTTGTGTAAGTATCCCAAGTATCGTATCTAAAATTGACGGCACCGCATCGTCCCCTAATTCTTCCGTTGCTTTTTTTTCAATCTGACTATCCTTAACCAACTCTTCAACAGCTTCTTTAGTAGTACCGAAATAATTGGAGATTGCGGTATACATCTCGTCAAGCTCATTTTGAATATTATCAAAATTGAACAAGGCCAAGTTCTTGCCCTGTTCGCTCAACATGGGTATGAAGATGGCTATCAAACCTAAAAAAAGTGCGAAAATAAGCAGCAGAGTTATAATCGCACCAGCCGTCTTAGAAATGTTGAACCTGTTTTTTAGCAATCTTACCAAAGGTCTTCCCAGCAATGCCAAAACAAGTGCAGCTATGATATAAACTATTAAAATACGGATTTCATATAAGATATAGACCGTTAAGGCAACGCCTATGTAAAAAGCTACTGCTTTAATAATTCCTTTGGCGATAAGGGAAGCTCTCATAAGTAATATATAAAATAAACAGACATTGTAGGATTGAAATTGCACCCGAATTAATCATTCATGTGGTGAAGTTTGTTTTCTCAAACCTTACTCTAAAAATTCAATCTAAAGTAAACAATTTGGATCTCAATATATTGAACAATTACTTTTAACAAATAGAAATAATATTGGTATCATTAGTACACTTTATGAACCTTCATTTCCATTTATAATTAAGAATACGATTAAAGGAGTTCGAGACTCAATTCTTTTCAAACATTGCCATGACCAAAACATGAGGCATCGTCGTGCAAGCAATAAAAATCACCAGATATTCCAGACTGATCATACCGTTTTGAAAATAATAAACTGAAATCAATGCTGTAGCGGCGGATAGCAGATACACTGGCAAAGATTGCTTGGAAAAAGTTAGTAAATCAAAAGTCTCACCCTTATTCTTTCTAAGCGCTATTTGCGTCCGAATCGACGGTATGCTATGCCAAAAGATAAAGTATAACGTAAATCCTGCTAATATACCCAGCATTCTAAAAAGTACGAATAGCGAAACCAGCTCTACAAAAATAAGGAGGGTTTTAAAGACCGGAATACGGCCAAGAACACAACTTCCTAATAATAATAAGGTTTGGCCTATCAAACAAGGAACAATCAATCTTTGAAGATATTCTGGTTGAACACCATGAAAACCGAACTGTTCAATGACCTGATTGAATTCTGAAAAATTGGTGTAGAAAAGTAGTAGAAAAATGCTGCTACCATATGCAAAACTCCAAAGCAATCGCTTAGTCCCTTTGAATCCGTCTAATCCTGCAGACCGTTCTTCCCCGAAATGGTAGGCACTTATTACAATGAACGCAATCAACATGACACGTTCATCTATACTATATAGCAAAATAAAGAGAAGTGCACAGAGTATATAGAAAGCTATTTTTAACGTATATGGTATTTTTGAATCCTTCAAAAGGTATCTTAATGCATACAAATCATTCGAACCATGAAATATACCCAAGGTTACTATAAGGAAAATACAAAGAGCAAGGTTTATAGAAAATGAAATTGAAAATGGCGAATAATAAAGCACAATCGACAACACTACAATAGCGCTAGTAGCCAGACCGTAATAGTGCTTACATAAGCCTCTCATAATCCCTTAGTTTTTTCCAGTCAAGATTAAGCGTATGACCTGATTTGTTTTGGATAGTCAGTAGCGCTTTCTGTAAGGTGGGACTGAGAAGTGGGTCATCTTTCATATAGCGATACATCTCAACAAAACATTTAACCAATAGTGTGCTATTGTCTATTTGTCTAAGGCAAATTCTAGTATCGAATAATGAAATGTGCTTCCCCTCGAAGGGTAGTCCGCAGCGGTAGATAAACAGCTGAGTGAGATAATCGATACACGATTTAGATGTTCCTGGGTCGTTGATAGCTGGCGATGATGCTTTAACCGCAACCTCAACAAAATGTTTGAATCCAATTTCATGTACATCTACTGCGACCTCATGGTCAATAACGAACAGAGCTCTTAAACGATTCAATTGCTCATCGCTTAGCTTTTTATCCATTCGAAGAAGAACATCATCCTTATAAATAAAATCGCCACATCGCTTATTTACCTGTATTTTAATTCCGTAATCATCAACTATCTTTTTGACATTTTTTATACTGAACAATCGTAAAACCCCAACCGTATCACTATACAATTCGTGGTCAAAGGGCATATCTTTATTGTAATCAATTTTTTCTCCATACTCAACAGCACGTTTTTGCATCTGTTTGACGGTCTGGTTAAAAAGCTCCCTTAAGATGTAATTGATGTGTATACTTTTAGAAACGCTGTGTATGAAATAGATAAAGAGAAGAACACAGACCATAGCAAAAATTGCAGCCAGCGCTGCACCTATTGCCGGAAAATAATTTGAATTATCGTTAATTAGCGCCACAGATAATACCATGGCATAAACAATCGTACCGGAAGTGAAACCCAATATTACCTGATGATGTTTTTCGGATAGCAACAGGGGAATGAGTCGTGGTGAATAATTATTTATATTCCTATTCAAAACGTTCATAACCATTGTGTAACTAAAAATGGTCAATGTGAAAATACCACCTATGACATAGGCAATAACGAACTGAATATCTTTAGCATCGGTAATAATCAGCGCTTTGAAAAAAGTATAGTGTTCATACTCTATTCGAATTGTAGTCAATAGGACTGCGAATCCAAAAAAAGAAAGCGCCAGAACCGAAGGAACCAGCGCAATACTTTTCAAAAAATTTTTAAGTATCAGAAGCATAAATTAAGCTGCTTTTTTGTCTGTTGCCAATCTACCCAATACTTGTTGTGCGGGAAGGTAACCGGAGGCTGCTGATTGGTGTATGGCAACGTATGTGATCATGAGGCCATAAATTACTTTTGAACTAATGTCGGCTATTGTAAATAATAGTTGTCGTACAACGACGCCATCGGCATTGTTCATGAAAGCCGGAACCAAATAGGCAATAGGATAAAGTGTCCAAGCGAACATCATTAACCAAAAGATTTTCATAATCGTACTCTGGGTACCTCCTAGTAAAGTCGATTTTGCCGTTGCTATGCTTGTGCCTACTATAAAATTCATTATGACAAAGAAAACGGTACTGATGGCACCCCAAATGTATAACTGACTTATATCACTCACCTCATATAATTGACCGATATAGCCAGTGATAATCATACCCCAAGCCGCAAGAATGAGATAGGTGGCTTTTTTAAAGAGTGTGCTGCCTGTGAAGTTCAGTACGATTAAAAGCTGTGTAAGCAAACAAGGGATAGTGACCATCCAGTTTACATATCTGTACCCGTTACTAAAGGTCAGGTCTTGAAGTTCATAAACGCTTCCATTAAACGCGAAGGCGTCGGTCCACATTCCTGCCTGGCTTACTAAAATAAGACCTGCAGAAACCATTACAATACAGGAAAGCGCGGTAGCGACCCTGTATTTTGGTGCTACAAACTGTGAGCAGACCAGAAAGAATACAAGTGCGGCCAAATGTGCGCCAACACCCATGGTCAGTAAGTGATCGATGGCCTCGAATTGACCAACGGAATAGTCGAATAAATTTTCAATGTTGTTCATAGTTTTTTTTGCGAAAATACGATGGTATCAATTTGATGGATTAGCCTTAAAACTATTATTTCTAGCGTAATTGAAATCCTATTAATATTAGCATAAATTGGGTATCAGTTGATAATTATCCATACCAATAACCTGAACTTTCTTTAATTTTTATGGAACAAAATAACATGTGTTCGCATTACATGCCTTTTTAAAAATGCCATATTTTTATACTTTATAATAGATAGTAGAAAGGGAGTATTTTGGGTTGAAGGGAAAAACTTAGATTATAGCGTGGCGAGATGAGACAAAACCATGACAAGTAATAATCCAAATTAGATACATCTTACGTTAAGGATTAGCGATTACAAATTCCAAATTTCCCAAACAAAAAATAACAGAAGTGACTCTAGTCTTATGTATTGACGTGTATGGCTTTCAGAAACCTTTTTGACGAAGGAACATTTGAATTTGGTATGATAGCTCAGAATTGAATGCAAACTAGCTCAGTTTGGTGTAGAGGATATACTACCATTAATTTCAAAGTAGATTTATACCCATCTAATTTTCTTTAGTGCCATAAAACTAAGAACGAAAAGAATTTTAAGAAAACCTTAAATCAAATCGAAGAGAGCAGTTAAAGTTTTTGGTTTAATAAGTTCTCCATTTTAAATGAGTAGGACTCAATGTTTTCATAATCTTTACTTTTTGCAGCAAGGATTAAAGCATGAGTATTATCCAATTATTACTCAACTCAATTTTTTACGTTTACCAGATGCAAAATCACCCAAAACAAAATTATGAGTGAAACTATAAATCATGCGAAATTCAAATGGGGAGACGTGCCTTCTCTACTTCTTCAGACCTATAAGGAGTGGATGGCAGATGAGCCTTTTCGCCTCAGCGCCATAGTTGCCTATTATGCTGTTCTTTCTTTGCCTGCACTGCTGGTCATTATTCTCAATGCCGTAGGCAGTATTTGGGGAACAGAAGTTGTTCAAGGCGAACTTACCGACGAATTTACAACGGCCTTGGGAGCTGATACCGCAAAAGCGATAGAAAGTATGATTGCGGAGTCAAATAATGAAAAACGAAACTTGATTTCGACCATAATCGGAATTGCCACATTGATTTATGGGGCAACCGGAGTTTTTTATCAATTAAAGGTATCCTTGAACGAAATTTGGGCCATCAAGCCAAACGATTCCGTTCCGGTAAGAAAAATTGTTATTGACCGCGCTCGAAGTTTTGCCTTCATTTTAGTCATAGGATTTCTGCTGCTAATTAGCTTCATTATGACCGCAGCGATTGCCGCACTTAATAATTTTATTGCTTCGCACTTACCCGATATCGTAATTTATCTAGCGTATGTTATCGATATAGTGGTTTCGATAGGTATAGTGTCCTTACTCTTTGCATTGATGTTCAAATATTTACCTGACGCGCGAATCGAATGGAAAACCGTATGGAAAGGTTCCATCTTAACTGCCATACTTTTTACGTTGGGGAAATTATTACTTAGCCTTTATTTTACGCAGATGGAACCGGGCTCGACCTATGGTGCCGCCGGTTCTGTAATTTTGATTCTGCTTTGGGCTTCTTATTCCTGTTTGATACTATTTTTCGGGGCAGAATTTACCAAGGTCTACGCAGACCGATATGGTAATGGTATCAGACCCAGTGCAATTGCTACGAAAAAGGAAAAATCCAATTAGATACCGACAAATAAAAATTACTTATAAGAATAGGATCATAGTTACTGTTGTCAGTGTAAATTACAAAAAAAGCCATCCTTAAAGGATGGCTTTCTAATTTCTTAAACAATAGCACTTACCTAGTACAATTGGCGGTCCAAGTTTTGCCGTCAATGGTGTAAAGAATATCAACACTGTTTGCATCAATGTTGATGGCTCCATCAGTGCTAATCAATGTATTTTGATTCTTTTCCATCGTGATGCCCGTAATGCTTGGGATATCATTTGAAAAGTCAAATGTATAATTGTTTCCTACTTTAACCACGGTCACTTGACCTTCGTCCGTTGAAGTCTCGGTATTATTATCGGGATCGGAAAAACTAACGGAACCCTGATACTGTCCAACAAAGAGATTATCGTCCGCCGGATCATTATCATTGTCACAAGATGCCAGTAAGGCGACCGCAAAAAACATCATTCCAAAAATTTTCATAGTCTGTTTCATAATTAGATTTAATTTTAAAATTTATGGGAGCAAAGCTAATTCGTCTTAAACTAGTTATATACGGAATTATGAAAATATTATAGGGCAGAGAGCGATTGCACTAATAATCTTTTGAATTGCGTTCCCCGTGATTGTTATCTAGCAGATACAACTTAGAGTACATATTAATGCGGTGGAAATTGGTTAACGTTCGGATGCCAGACCACTGCAATTATACCTACAACATTTTTAATGCGAACATTGAAATAGATTCCTACCTACGATTTCTAGTACATACTCATCCTATATAGAGTAAAAATAGAAGCGATTCGGTCTAATCGCTTACACTAACAAAGTTAATTTTATAGATATTGGGGAAAACAAAGTTTTGTCCTACTAGAGCACGAAACCTTAAAAATGGATAAGCTGGAAAAATAAAAAGTTAGGCTTTTAAACTATAAAAACACAAGACATGAAAAATAATGAAACAAAGCACGAAACGGAATACATAAAGGAATATCAGGAATTGGGCTTTACCGATAATTTTAGAATTGCCGATGGAAAGTTGATCTCGGGTGAAACTGGTACCTCTTACCAAGAAACAGAATTAAAAATAATGGGCGAAAATCGCTTTGAAGGTATTAGCAACCCTTCTGACCTTTCCATACTCTATGCCATCGAGGCAAAAGATGGTACAAAGGGAACATTAGTAACGGCATACGGTCCAGATGCCGATGTATCTGAGTATGAATTTTTAAAGAAAGTTCCAGAGGCGAAAGCAGATGAAAGAGTTGACGAACCTATGCAGTGAAATTCTGTGTATGCATTTTGATAAAAAAAAGTCCGACTTAAAATCGGACTTTTTTATTTTGATTTCCCAATGTTGAGAATAATATGCTCCTATAGCGTGTAGATTTGACAGCTATAACCGGGAATGTTTACACTACCGGTCCATGGCTTATCATCGGTTTCAGCTTCCGATAATTTAATGTCGTCAACCTGTATATCAGAGAAACTATCGTCGTAGCCTTTCCAACTACTATCAAAGCGGATTTTCCATTCTTGTTTTTCTTCCAATCCGATACCATAATCAGTGAAATCTTGGTTGCTAAAATTGAACACCATCAACACGGGTTCACCGCCACCACGGACAAAAGATAGAATTTTAGTTTCGTTATTGAAATGCCCAATCTTAATTTCCTGCTCGCGGAGTCCGAATGATCTTTCGACCTTTCCAGTTCTCAGGGCAACAACATCGCTCACCAATTTCTGAATGCCTTTGTTCCTTTCGTGCTTTTTCCAATCGAGACCTTCGGAATCCTTAAAATATTCATCCTCTATAAACTCCTGCCCTTGAAATAACATTGGAATTCCCGGTGCAGTCAGCGTTAAAACGATACCGAGTATCGCCCGTTTCTTGGCAAAATCACTCTCTGCATCACCCGGCTGAATCTCCTCCGGCACCCTTGCTTTTCCATTGGCCACTTCATCGTGTGATTCCGTATAGACAATGCGCCTGAATACATCGTTACTATACGAAAACTCTAAAGCATCGACAATCTTCTGAAGGTCTCTTCCGTCATCGCTGGTATTTATTAAAAGCTCTCTTACAGGATGTACAAAATTCATATCCCATTGACTACCATATCCTAGACCGTTATCTTCCGGATGGTCGGTAACAATGCTATGTCCTTTTAAATCTTCGGCGATAGTCAGTACATTCGGGTATTTTTCATTCAGTTCAGCATTTATATCCCGCATAAGGATATTGCCTTCCTCAATTACCGTATCATAACCCAATCCACCGCCTTCGAACCGAATGTATGAGGTGGCATCCATACGAAGTCCGTCACATCTATACTTTTCTACCCACATCAAAGCGTTATCCCTCAAGTATCGCCTTACCTCAGGCCTACCATAATCTGGTCTGGTATCGCCCCATGGTGTTTCACTACGATGATCGTTGTAAAAGTAGATACCCCCCTTATCGTTATCGCTCCATCCATCGAATTGCCAAAGATCCACATCCGACGGACCGAAGTGATTGTAGACAACATCCATAATGACCGCTATTCCCTTCGCATGCGCTTCCCTAATCAATTTGGCAAGACCATCGGGCCCACCATAATCTTGTTCAATGGCGAAAGGATGCGCTGGATTATATCCCCAGGAAATACCTCCGGCAAACTCCGCCACGGGTAATAATTCAATGCAGTTTATGCCAAGCCCCTGTAAATAAGGTAGTTTTTCAATAACATCATCGAACGTACCCACTTCATCCTTCTTTTTTCGATTGAAAGTTCCGACATGTAGCTCGTAGATGACCAATTCGTTCCAGTGGGGCATTTGAAATTCGTCATCCCCCCAATCAAAATCCAAAGATCGAATGATTGAATTACCATTACTATTGGTTACTTCGAAGGCATACGGATCGTTTCGTTGAAAAGTCTTTCCATCATTGTGAATCAGATACTTGTATTCATCACCGGCCTTTGCTTCTTCCGAGGTAGCGGCCCAATAACCATTATCTTCTTTCGAGAGCTCAAAAACATCCTCTTTCCAATCGTTGAAATCACCTACTACAAAAACCTTCTCAGCATGCGGTGCCCAAACGCGAAAAGTGGTCGAATCTTCATTGAGTATCGCCCCCATGCCATCAGATTTTTTGATGGTCATATCCATATCTTTCAAAGTCTCTAATTTCTGCTTTGTCATAGTATTTTTTTTTAAAATCATGCTAAAGTATTCGTGAAATGGCTCGGATCGTATCTCTAAAAAGCTAATTGTTAACTTTAACATTCAGTGCATTGAAATAGGGGATTATAAACTGACTCCTATAACCTATGTAATACCTTTAGATTTCGCTACTAGCCCTGCCTGTTCGCAAAACAATGAGATGTTACGACTTCTTACTTTTACAGCTTTACAGCCTAGCCTCATTGTTAATAACATTCAAATTGGAAATTGTCCAATATTTAGGATATTTTCCTAAATTTGAATAAATTCTAATGAAAGCGGCTATGATGAATGTAACAACTGTACTATCCATACAAAAATCGGACAAGAACTATCGGGTTGAACGCCCAACGCAAACGGGTTTTTCTAGTCCTGCAACCCACTACAACGAGCCGAGGATTGATTTAAACTCCGCACTAGTTGTCAATGCTTCCTCAACCTTCTTTATTAGGGTCTCGGATGATGCCTTTCAGGATTTTGAAATATTGGAAAATGATGTTTTGATTATCGATAAATCATTGGTACCCAAGAACAATCAGATTGTAATGGCTATTGAGGATGATACATTTCAGGTAGTACGCATCGATGAGCGAAATACGTCACAAATAATTCTTTGGGGCGTAATCACACATATTATCAAATCTGTTCTATGATAGCACTGGTAGATTGCAACAGTTTCTATGCTTCCTGCGAACAGGTCTTTAGACCAGATTTACGCAACAGACCGGTAGTGGTATTGAGCAACAATGATGGTTGTATCATCGCAGCAAATAAAGAGGCAAAAGCATTGACCGATATACCTATGTTTCAGCCCATCTTCAAAATTCGAAATTTACTGGATAAAAGCGACGTCACTTATTTTTCATCCAATTACACCCTATATAGCGATATGTCAAGACGGGTGATGGATACGCTGGGCATGTTCTCCCCTATCGTTGAAGAATATAGTATTGATGAGAGCTTTGTAGACTTAACTTTGTATGGAAAAAACCAACTTCAGGACTTAGCACAAACCATTAAAAATACCGTGCATAAAAATACCGGCATACCCGTCGGAGTCGGTATTGCCAAAACGAAGTCCCTTGCAAAGTTGGCCAATAAATTCGCCAAAAAAATTGTAAAGAATGACAATGTGTATGTGGTGGATTCCGAGGCTAAACGCATCCATCTATTGCAACAAACCAAGGTTAAGGATATTTGGGGAATCGGTAAGAAGCATGCGCTACGCCTCGAGCGTATTCAAATAAAGACCGCACTCGATTTCGCGAATATGCCTGTAGCCTGGGTACGAAAAGAAATGACCGTAATCGGAGAACGGCTTTGGCGTGAACTTAACGGTATTCCATGTTTGATTCTTGTGACCAAGCCAGAGGCCAAGAAAGGAATAGGCACAGCAAAATCCTTCGGATTTAAATTGACCGATTATGGTCTAATTGAAGAGGCATGTAGTTATTATGTAGCCGAAGTCGCAGACTTATTGAGACAACAGCAAAGCGCAACTTCGCTCATCGAGATTTCGCTACAGACCAATCAACATAGTGCCATCGACAAACAGTACCGCAATAAAATTCAGATTACATTAGACACCCCTACCGATAGCACCATAAAGTTGACCAAAGAAGCTTTAATAGGATTAAAAAAAATTTATAAGGCTGGATTTCGGTACAAAAAAGTAGGCGTCAATCTACTCCACATTGTCAAGCGAAGCGAAATACAAACCAATCTCTTCGCAACGCCCCATAAAAGCGAAAGCGATGCGATAACCCAGACTATTGATACATTAAATAGCCGATTCGGGAAAAACAAAATCAAGCTTGCTACCGTGGGGAATAGGGAAAAGGAATGGGCCCTGATTAAAGAACATAGAAGCCCTAGGTTTACAACGCAGTGGAATGAGCTATTAACTATTGGGGGGCAAACAGGAAATCGATAATCGTACCAATATACAGACACAGTCGATGGAACATATTATTAACGATTATATAACTTCCGAAAATGCATTGCAGGCAAAAGGATTGATAGCCGAATAAATCACATATTTAACTAAAGTGCATTTAACAAAGTTATTTAAATCGCTAGGCATGAATTGTTTCGAAAATCATATCAAATATTCTAAATCGTGGAGTTCGATCTTGAGATTTAGGGATAGATGATTTGGATGAAAGGGTTCACTACTATCTCAACTTTTAAATAGGTACTGTTCGAGGTTCTTGCAAAACAAGGTAGCCGTTTTGACCCTTTGTTAGGCTAATGTGCAGCCAGCTAGCCATTGCGCTAATTTTTTGCTATATAGCATGCATAAAAGGAATAATCGCTGAGTACTTTTATAAAAAAAACATGGATAACAAAAAGAAAGAGTCACAACCTGCGGATATGCATTCAGACGGAGTTCATTTCGATTCAGATATTTTAGAGAGCAAACGCAACGAATCAGCAAGGGCCAGTGATGCAAAGGAAGATACTTCGGAAAACCTAAAGTCCGACAGTTCGGCGACGAATTCAAAAGATAAGGAAGATAAGAAAGACGAAAACGGTCAAACTACTGCTAAAAAGGACGAGCAAAAGATAATCGATGATATGGAGGGCGGTTATAATAGGGACGCTCCTATAAATGATAAAAATAATTCTTAAATTTTTGGTGATATTAGGGCGTCCATCCGGACGCCCTTTTTTGTTACTAGTGTACGATGATCGAACCTAAAAAATTAGCTATCGTTGGTGGCGGACCGAGAGGTCTGGCTGCACTCGAGAGCATATATTGTAGCCTAGTTGCTAAGGGCATTCCCAACATTTTGAAAACCCAACTTTTCGAGGCGCGTCAACTTCCGGGTGCGGGTCTTGTATACGATATCTCACAACCAGATACCAATTGGCTAAATTTTTCGCAGAGGGCACTGACCTTGGCGAAGAGAGATCGAGTTAAATGTGAGTTTCTGGTTATACCTGAATTCCCTTCTTATCATGATTGGTCAGGATACATTGAAAGTAAAGACTCCTGTCTTTTGCCGGACACTTTTCCTTTGCGTTCAACTTTGGGAAAGTACCTGAATGAACGTTTTGAATCCATTGCGTATGTACTTAAAAAAGCGCAATTACTTGAAGTGATACTAATTGAGGTAATGGAAACGGAATGGAATAACGAAAACTTTAGAATTATTGCCAAAGATGGCACCGTATACAATGCAGATGAGTTGGTATTGACCATTGGACATCAGCCCACTAAGCATTCCGAGCAGATGGTACAGTGGATTGCCTATAACCGCGAAAATTCTTCGGTAGACCTTTTTACCGACCCCTACCCGGTCGAAAGAGTTTTAAGTTCAGATGTTTTGACACCCGGGAGTGTGGTCGCACTCAGAGGTTTTGGCTTGGCAATGATTGACATGATGCGTGCCTTGACCATTGGTCTTGGGGGGAAATTTAGAACCACTGATGCGTCTACAAAGGAATTAACGTATGTCAAAAGTGGGCGGGAGCCTTTTAGGATTATTCCATTTTCCCTTGACGGATTGCCCATGTCTCCAAAACCCTTAAATTCAGAAATTGACCATTGGTTTTTACCTACCGAATCCGAAAAGGTAATCTTTGGAAACCAAATCCGCACCATAGCCAAAGAAGGTGAATCTAGTAGTCCTCTATTTATAATAGAAGCCATATCCACTATAATCCTTCGCGTTTACAAAGGGCTTGGAGACAAAGCGGCAATCAAGACCTGCAGTGATGATGAATTAATCTCCGTCATCATCGCCTGGCTAAATAACAGCGATTTTGAACATCGCCTACTTATTGCGAAATCGGATTTACCATTGGATGTCATGAAGGCTTTTATTGGAATGGCCTGTGGTACAAAATCGGCTAGCTTAGATTTTTGTATCGGACAAGTTTGGCGGCACTGCCAGCCCATTTTGTACAAATCGGTTTCGTTTTCGAACCTTAAGGATAATGTAATCGCTGATATCATAGGACTTGACGAACGCCTAAAACGTTATTCGTATGGGCCGCCCGTAGAAAGCTTACAACAACTTCTTGCTTTGGTGGATGCAGAAATCCTAGATTTAAAATTCATTGATAATCCGAATATCTCCACAACCAAAAAAGGATGGAAGCTTGCCACAAATAATGATAAAATAGTTGCGAATATTATGGTGAACTCGGTGTTAGACCCTGCTAAATTACTCGAAATGAACTCTTCCATAGTGCGCCATTTGCTCGAAGAGTCTTTAGTCAAGCCGGTTCATGGAAAACTGGGCATAAAGACCAAAAAAAACGCATGTGTGCAATTGGCGAAAGGTGAAGTAATACCTCTTGCCGTATTGGGCCGTTTGTCTAAAGGGACCATTGTCGGTGTAGATGCAGTATTACAATGTTTTGAAGATCGCGCCAATTTTTGGTCAAATGGAGTTTTCGAGCGAATTACTAACTTAAAAAAAGGGTCTAAAGTCTAGAAACTGTGGATTATCATTCATTGAACTAAAACTTCATTTTTTTGTGGCATGACGCCCTCTTCACAGTAGTTACATTTACACAAAATATATATTATGAAACTAGAGAACAAGAATATAGCAATATTAGCTACAGACGGTTTTGAAAAGTCTGAATTATTTGAACCATTAGAAAAATTGAAGGCTGAAGGTGCTACGGTACATATAGTATCCCCAGAATTGGGCAGCATTAAAAGTTGGGATGTAGATGATTGGGGAGAGACTGTAGAAGTTGACAAGAAGTTATCGGAAGTAAAAGCTGATGATTATCACAGTCTAGTTTTACCGGGTGGCGTTATTAATCCCGATAAACTTCGAATTAATGATACTGCCTTAGACTTTATTCGTGCTTTTTTTAAAGCCGGAAAGCCCGTTGCGGCGATTTGCCATGCACCATGGTTATTAATTAGTGCGGGTGTGATTGAAAATAGAAAAGTAACATCTTTTAAAAGTATTAAACAGGATGTAATCAACGCAGGCGCAAAATGGATGGATAAAGAAGTGGTTTGTGATCAAGCCCTTGTTACTAGCCGAAATCCTGATGATTTACCTGCTTTTATCGATAAGATTATTGAGGAAATCAGAGAAGGGAAACATGAAGGTCAAGTCGTTGACGCCTAATATCGTTTGGACATAAGTATTACATTAATAACGCTCCTTTTAAGGAGCGTTATTTTTTTAACAACCACGTAATCAGTAATTTTAGATTTAATATGTACTTTTTGAGTCAATTTCAATTGCCTTCGGTGCATTGACATTCAGCGAATGGATTTAGATTTACCATTATTAGAAACTTAACGAAACTCGTTAAGAGACAAACTGGATAGCCAATAACGAATACCTCATACTAAATGAAAGCCGTACATATCTATCTCGCCGATGACGATGCCGATGACCGCGAACTCTTTATAGATGCCCTTAATGAAATTCCAGTGCAGACCGAGGTTCAGGAATTTAGCAACGGTGTCGATTTAATGGATGCTCTCTTTTCCAAGACGGATTTACCAGATGCCGTATTTTTAGATTTACGTATGCCCCTTATGGATGGCTTTGAATGTCTAGCCGACATAAGAAGCTTCCCTCAATTTTCCAAAATAAAAATTTTCGTGTATTCTACATCCTATCATGAAATGGAAGTGAATCAATTAAAGTCAGATGGAGCGGATCATTATTTGCAAAAACCGAATTCGTTTCAACTTTTAAAATCCCTTTTATTCCAAAGTGTTACATTGTTGGAAAGTGAAACAAAAATGTGTGGGCCATCGTCTCAATTTATTCTTTCGGCAAAAACATCAGACTTAACCAACAGCTAACTGTAATATATCAATTAGCATATTAATTTTTGGTTCATCAAAATTCACAAAAAAATGATTTACCAATTACCCAATTTGATGTAGTAGAATAGTATTGCTCTTTAAATAAATCACCAAAATATTAAGCTTTACGAGATTTTTTTCGCTTTTTGTTCTTTACGAACTTATAGCCTAAATAAGCAAATTGTAGTCCTACAGCAATCATTTTAAATTTTCTACTGCGGAAGAGGGTTGAACCTAAACCGATTAAAGTTGATGTTTTCATAGTGTTGATTTTTTATCTGTTAGTAGTTTGAAAATGGACTATAATTGGACTGTCCAGCAAACTATCGCCAATTTGCGAATATTTGATACTTCACGATGACAAAATTGATTTATTAATTAGCCCATTACCGTATATCTCCTAAAAATACTTCATTACTGATAAACCTTTCCGCATGCTTTGGGGTTAAAAAAATTAATCAAATCAGAACACTTCCTTAATCACATCGCATTAGCCTTTCTCCGAATCGGGTCAAATACAAGGCGTTCAGATTGTTACTTTTGCACAAACCATAAAAATTATACGACATGCATAATATATTAGTTGCAGGTGCCCATGGTGCCGTAGGAAAAAAGATTATTGCTTTATTGAACGCTTCGCAATATTTCACGCCCATAGCTATGGTGCGTAAGGAGGAATACCTTAACGATTTTAAAAAGCAAAACATAAAAGCGGTTATGGCAGATTTGACCGGTGATTTAACCCATGCTTTTAAAAATATAGACAAGGTTATATTCGCAGCGGGTTCTGGTGGAGATGCTGTTATAGAAGTCGATCAAGAAGGTGCGAAAAAATGTATAGATGAAGCTAAAAAGGCCGGCGTTAATAAATTTGTTATGCTTAGTTCTTTGGGAGCGGATAATCCTGAAGATGCGGATGACCTAAAAGAGTATTTAAAGGCAAAACATAATGCTGATGAATATTTGAAGCAGAGTGGACTAAATTATAGTATAGTAAGGCCAGGCACCCTTAATGATAACAAAGGAACGGAGAAAATTAAATTGGCAATCAAATTATCGGAAAAGGGTGAAATCAGTCGAGATGATGTAGCACAGACTCTGGTACGTTCACTTCATGATGAGGCACCGAATAATGTAACTTTCGAAATCATACAAGGTGATACCCCCATCGGTAAAGCTTTTGAAAATATCGGTTAAAGGTAGTGCCGTGGATTTTGTACCGTATTTTCATTGAAAAAACTAGGCTATGGCTGGAACATCTTATATAAAATGTCCCCAATGTAAAGCGATGAACTTGAATCGTGATTATTGCCAATCTTGTGGTGCGTTAATAAATGCGCACTTACAAAGAGAACTTGAGAGGCAAACGCGAGCCAAAGCAAAAGAGGAAATACCGAAACAACCTAATGCAATAACCGTCTTTTTTGAAAAGGCAACCAATCATCCCATGTTACCGGTACGTTTGGTTGCCAAATTTTTCTATTCTATCTGGGCAATTGTAATATCGATAGGTACGCTTTTGGCATTTCTGTTTAGTTATGTAGCTGCCTAGTAATTTTATTAGAACGATTCCAATGGCCATACCAAAATTAAATCTACCGGCCTTAACTGTATTTTACTTTCCCGCATTCGTCACTCTTGGGACTCTCGTGTATATCTTGCAAAACGCAGGTGTCAGGCTTCATCCTCTTATACATAATTACCTTAATGATTTACTATGCATGCCGATTGTACTTTTTACATGCCAGTATGTGCTGCGAAAACTAAAAAGTGATAATCGAATAGAGATACCTTTGAGATTAGTTGTATTGCTTACCATAGGGTATGCCCTATTCTTTGAATATTATTTACCCCAAGTTCAGGATCGCTATACCGCAGATTACATCGATGTCATATTATATTTTACGGGTGCTGTATTTTTTTATTTTGTTGAACGGAAAATGAATAGTAAAACGGAATCTATGGGAGTATGTGAACTAAAAACCCTCGGTCATAATCCCAAAGTAAAACCAAAACTAACGTTCGAAGAACTATCATCTTCCAAATCTGAATCGAATTTTATAATCGAATAGTTATAAAGGGCTGTCACGCTAATTTTTTGGGTTAAAGGTATTTCGGCCTTGAATTGACTTAGTATTCTGTTATTTGAAATTTTTTTGTACAAGGGTTGAAAATACAGCGTTCCGGTAAGTGCCAGATTTAATTTAGGGAAGGTTCGATTTAAGGAAAGATAACTGCTATTTCTGTGGTTGTAAAACTTTATATCTGGAGCACCAATGGTTTCAACCTCGTACATGTATGAGTTACCAAAGTATGCCAATGTTGTTTCTGTGGCTATAAATCGAAAGCGAAGCCCTGCTCCCACCAAATCTCGTTGTGTTATGGTTAACTTTTGATTATTTTGACTTTGAACAAAAGCTTCCGCCCTTACTAATGCGGTAAGTTTTCGATTGTAGCGCGCGTGAGCGAACCATGAGTTCTGAAAATCCTCATCCTTTGAACGAATTAGATTAGCATTCCCAACGAGAAAATAAATACTCCTTAAATCTTTGGATTTAAACTGTACGCTAGTATTTGCACCCACTTGTAAGATATACGACCCATTGTTATCGGTGTAATTAAATAGCAAATCACTATTGAGTACGAACCTTAAGGAATCGGTATGCATACGCTTTGATTCGATGTTGACCAATTGCGCCTGCAGTGCAATACCGGTAAACATACATGCTACAGAAATAACCGTTTGGATTACTGTTACTTTTAATCGCATAAAACTGAAATATATTGAAGCCGGCAAAGGTAAGGGATTTAACAAAAAAAACAATTTGTGTTCCTGTGCCATTCAATGAAAACAGGACATCAATAGACAACTTATTCTTTTTCTCGCAGGAACCACAAAGTCTTAGTTGTGATTTTAAAATTAATAAAGTTAACTCTTATCGTGGTCGGGGCAAGATTACCTATTAGAAAGTACTTACTTGTTTTCAAAATAAAGCCATGAAAATAGCCATTTACAGTTACCACGACTTTGAAGAAAAATACATCGAGGCTGCAAACTCAGATAAACACGAACTCATCTGGATTGAAGAAACGATGACCTCTGAGACCCTTAATAAAGCCAAAGGTTGCAAGGCGGTTTGTATTTTCTCTTCAGACAAAGCCAATGAAGAGAACCTAACAAAATTAAAGGAGCTGGGCGTTGAATTGATTGCTACCCGCTCTGCCGGAACTGACCATATTGACCTCGAAGCGGCAGAGGATTTGGATATCAAGGTTGTCAATGTTCCCTCCTATTCTCCCAATGCCATTGCAGAACATTGTATCGCCTTGACCTTAGCCCTATTTCGAAAGCTGAAACCGTCATTCGAACGGATCGGAAATTATAATTTTTCTCTGAGCGGCCAAGTGGGTACCGAAATTCGCGACAAGACTATAGGTATTTGCGGAACTGGAGATATCGGAGAAGTATTGGCCCATCTCTTCCATGGCTTCGGTGCAGAGGTACTCCTATTCGATGCCAAGAAAAATAAAGCCCTCAGCCAAAAAGGCTGGGCGAAATATGTGGACAAGAATACCTTACTTGAACGATGTGATGTGATATCTTTAAATCTGCCGTTCAATGAAGACACAGATAAATTTATCGCAACGGAGGAATTAAAAGCGATGAAAAAAACCGCCATCCTGATCAATACCGGAAGGGGCCGATTGGTAGATACAGCGGCAGTATTGAAAGCCCTTCAAGAAGACCGTATTGCAGGTTTCGGAATGGATGTTTACGAAAATGAAAAGGGTATATTTTTAAAGAATCTATCCGATAGTAAAGATAAAGACAAATTGTTAGCATCACTGATTGCCATGAACAATGTAGTCGTTACTTCCCATCAAGCGTTCTTGACCCATACCGCGTTGAGCAACATGATGAAAACCACATTTGAAAGTATCGAAGCCTTTGAAAATGGGGGAAATTTAGATACAGCAGAAAATAGTTTAAAATAAGAACAGGGGCATTGGGGTCATGGATGGTTTCAGTTATAAATCCAATTTTGGCTGAGATTTCTTTTGAATGGCTTTGATTGATCTTTGCCATTTTTTAAATACCGTTTGAGGTTTCGGATACCCCAATGCTTCCAATTCCGCCTCCGGAAGTAACCAAGGAGCATGAATCAGGGCATCATCAACATTCGAAAGTTCGGGTAGGTATTTCTTTATGTATTCGGATGCCTTATATTTCAAACTTTGGTGCACAGGATTTGTGTAGTAGCTTTCAAAAGCCTGATAGTGCCAATTCAGCCAATTGGATGATACGTCATAGTCTAAAAGCATTGCTTCAAAATAGGATGCGCCCCAGGTCCAATCTATTTTATAATCATGAATTAAAAAACTGGCGCAGTTGACACGACCCCTATTGCTCATATATCCGGTTTGATTTAACTGCCGCATATGGGCATCGACAAAAGGGATACCTGTTTTGCCTTCGCACCATCGTTTGAACAGTTCGGTATCATTTTCGAATTCCAAAGTTTTATCCTTAATGCCTTCGGTGTGAAAAACCGCATTCGGAAAACGCATTAACTTAAAAGTAAAATAATCGCGCCACACGATTTCAAAAATAAGCCACCATGTACTAGCGTTTTTCTTGATTTCCTGTTCATAACGTTTGACTTCCCAGTAAATGGTTCTAGGCGAGATGCAGCCTAATGCCATATACGCAGAAAATTTAGAGCTATACTCCATACCCAGAGAACGGTTTCTGGTCCAACGATAGCTTGTCAATTGCTCGGTTTCAAAGCTATATTCCCGTAACCTCATTAGCGCATTGGTCTCACCTCCTGTTACATATGGCTTTTTTTTATCTAGAATTTCTTCCTTAAAACCGAATTCGGAAGCTTCGGGAAATTCGCCCCAATCCTCCAACTTTATGAAATTCACCTTTTCAGGCCGGCCAAAGATTTTACGAACCTCCGTTGTTTTGGTGGTATTGATACGATAGGCTTTCGACGTCAACGGAATTTCTTCAATTGTATAGGGAATATCGTCAATATGGTATAAGGTCTTGCCCCATGTAAGTTCACAGCGACAGCTTTTTGGAATACTCTTTTGAAGTCGGTTCAACATACCGAGTTCTTCAGGGGCATATTCCTGCTCGCCAAATAGTGTGGAGCATTGGTATTCTTCTACCAATTTTGCAATTTCTATTTCAGGAATTCCGACTACAATTTTGAGATTTCCACCAAGGGCAATAAGCTGTTTTCGAATATCCTGTAAACACTGTATTGTAAACAAGAACCGATTAAAATCGGCTTTTCGAAATCCCAAATCGAGTTCGTTGTATAACTGTTTATCAAAACAGAAAACCGGTAAAATAGGCTTACCCGAAGCTATCGCCTTTTGTAACGATTCGTTATCCGAAAGGCGTAAGTCGTTCTTAAACCAAAGTAGTACGCTATCATTCATTCGTTTCGCGTGTTATAGTATGTCGGTCCAAAATGCGTCGACGTTCACTTTGTGCCAATGTTGATTTTCGCTGTGCGTATAATTTTGTAACCGCCACTTTACGGGTTTCCTGAATATCTACAATACGCTCAGGATAATCCTTCCCGTACTGAAAATCGTAAAGTTGAGACTCCAATGGAGTTACCTTCCAAGGTTCGATGGCCAAATTTGAAGGTAAAGAGGAAAGTTCAGGTACATATTTCGTAATGAAAGTCGCATCGGTATCGTGCTCATGTGCGTTCTTGGTAGGGTTATAGACTCGTACCGTATTCGTGCCTGTAAAACCTGCCTGCATTTGAAATTGTCCGTAGTGAATACCAGGTTCAAAATCCAAAAATTGTTTTGCGAGCCAGCTGCTGCCTGTAGTAAAATTTTGGAAAAGATGGTGCGTCAGAAAAGAGGTTACCATGGCCCGCATCCTGAAATTGATATACCCGGTTTCTACCACACAGCGTAAAGATGCGTCAACTAACGGATAACCGGTCTTAGCTTGTTTCCAAGCAGCAACATAATCTGGTCTTGCAGGCTGTGACAATTGTAAAAAACCTTTATTTACAGGCTCGAACTCCATTCGCGGTTCCATTTCGAATTTTTGTATAAAGTGGCTTTGCCAGCGCAACCGCGATGCAAATGCATTGAGTTGGCGTTTATACGGACTATCCGGTTTCAGGTTCCGTACCTCTTGATACACTTCCCTAATGCTAAGATTCCCCCATGCTATGTAAGGGGATAGACGGCTGCAACCGTAACGGGAGAGGTTAGGTTTGGAAATATACTGATTGTAAAATTGCAACCGCTCGTTAAAAAATGAAGCCTTCCATTTCAAAGCCTCCTCCCTACCCCCTTTCTGAAATTTGTGATTCGATTGGGTATCTACGCCACTGAAACTTGAACATTGTTCTTGAAAATTTTGAACAAAGTCATAACTTAGAACATCGGTATTCTTAAAATCCAGTATTTCAATACGGGCAGTCATGTAACGATACCATTTATCGCTCCACCCTTGTCTCGAAGAAAGACCCCGAACTACCCCATTATTTTGGAATTCGCGCCAAGTTATACCGGCATTTTTAAAAAAAGAGAAAAGCTCTAAATCCCTATCGTAAGTTATTTTTAATCCGGTTTCTTCTGTGCTAAAAACAGTGTTAATACAAAATGACTGCTGTAAGCGTTCGAAGCACGGCTTTACCTCTGAAGTAACCTGAAGTATTTTGGTGTTATATTTCCTGAGTTCAGTATTCAAATCAACCAAGCTCTCGGCTACAAACTGCCAATGCCTTTTGTCATAATGGGCATCCTCAAATAGTGAAGGTTCAAAAACGTATAATAAAAGCAGCGGTTCTGGTTGCCTCAACGCTGCGTTTAAAGTAGGATTGTCTTGAAGGCGTAAATCCCTCTTAAACCAGAATACATTGATTTTTTCCATGAATGTCTGAAGAATAACCCGCTTTGATTCTTCTTTAAAAGTATTGCAATAGTGAAAAATCAGATAACACAATGCAAACTAAATTGGATGATATTGATTAATTCACCATTTTTTTAATCCCAATAATTTTTCGCCTAGGTCCGATAATTCCGCTCGGTCATATTTGGTCTGCTCCCATTTTCTGGGATCACCGGGAAAAGCATAACCCTCGGGCGCTACTCGGTTCTTCCAAGAATTGATCCGCCATTGCCTAAGGGATTCGTTCTCTTCTTGGGCGGGCATCATCGATATATATTGGGCAATTCTAACTTTATCATCCGAGCGATTTGGACGAATACCGTGGGGTTGAGCACTATTAAATATTAACAGATCACCGGCCTCCATAGCAACTTTAACCAGTTTGTTCTCCAGACCGACAGTATTTGGCTTAAAGTGATCCCTACCTTCAGGTTGTGTGAGTTTCCAAGTATCATAGTTTCTATATAACCATGGAATGCATTGAAAACCTCCCATATCGGGATCCATCTGGTCGGCCAAAGCCAGTACGCCCTGTACATTCTGTGGTTTTGTTTCAGGGTCATAATCCCAATGAATAAATCCCTTATACTCATAGCCCGGCCGCATGGGTAGGTTCAAATTGGCCCGGTCTATGGTTACCCATAATGTATCAGTGCCCCAAATATCGGCAAAGGCGGCATGCACCTTTGGGGTCTGACGATTGTTCCATAAATGTTGATGGTTATAAACTTCTACCATTCCCGTGCCAGCGAGTTCTTTCATTTGCATCTCCGCTCTGGCGGCGGTGTACCAAGTTTTAACCTGATTGGGGTCCTTATCCTCAAATTCCCAAAGAAAGGATGCCGTTTTCTGGACTTGTTCCTTGGAAACTGCATTTTTGATGATTACATATCCGTTTTCAAGCCAAAATCTCCATTGTTCCAACGTCAACACCTTTAGCGTATCGGCAGTTGCCTCGGTTCGAAGCTGGGCCTTGCTACTTTTGGCGGTTGACGGATTTCCTGGGATATCTTTATGCAAATTATCGGGAACCATTGATTTTCCTGCTTCTTTCATAAAGTTTGTATTTTCCGATAGGTATTGAAGATTATCTAATTTACGGATAATCTATTACATTAATTAGAAAAATTGTACTGCTATTCGATTCGCCGACAACGATGATGCCCAGATTATATTTAGGATTTCTCTATTGTTCGACCTGTATGTTCGGGAAGTCATCAAGTTGAATATCTTGCAAATCACCTTTTAAAACCAGCCATATAATTATGATTTATATAGGACTATTAAATGCTGTTTGAGATAAGGAATGGATAATTTTATATGAAAATAGTCTAGGATACGTGTGCTAATTGATAGGGTGTGAACAATTAAAATGATACCTGCATTAGGTAGCTAAATCAAGTTGGGAAGCAAAGGCAAGCGCGTTATTAACACATCACTACATTTGAAAATTATTTTTGGTCTTTTCTTGAATACATTGAATGAAAAGAAAATGTATTTGAAATTAAGGGTGTTGCCTAATGGATTAACTGGGAAGCGTTGCACAATAGTTTAAAATTCGATTTTTTTCTAAACCAATCTATCCAACGGCAGAGCCCTAAAAAAGAAATTAACTCATTAACTTTGAGATAAGTAAATTATAAACATATTTCTAATAAGACATAAATAGAATGAAAACAATACTTCACAAAGCAGACACGAGGGGAGACGCCAACCACGGATGGCTACATTCAAAACATTCCTTCAGTTTTGCGAACTATAACAATCCAGAGCGCATGAATTTTGGTGTTTTGAGAGTTCTGAACGATGATACCGTCTCAGAAAAAAGGGGGTTCGGAACGCATCCGCACAGAGATATGGAAATTATCTCCATTCCACTTGAGGGTGACTTAAAACATCAAGATAATATGGGGAATACCACTATCATTAAAGAAGGGGATATTCAGGTCATGAGCGCCGGTACAGGCATCATGCATTCAGAATACAATAACAATCCCGATCGCCCAGTAAAATTTTTACAAATTTGGGTGATACCCAACCAGCAAAGTGTCGAACCGCGATATGATCAGATAACGTTAGCACCATCAGACAGCAAAAACAAATTGCAACAGATTTTATCCCCGAATGAAAATGATTCGGGCGTTTGGATACATCAAGACGCTTGGTTTAACCTAACCACGCTTGATAAAAACAAAAATCTTACGTATGACCTCAACGATGCCGAAAATAATGGGGTATACATTTTTGTTTTGGAAGGCGACGCTTCTATCAATGGTCAAACGCTGAACAAAAGGGACGGACTTGGCGTATGGGACGTCGAAACTTTAGATATAAAAGCAGATAGCGATGCCAAAATCCTATTTATGGAAGTGCCTATGCAGTTGAATTAATCGGAATATAGAGCAGCCACCGCAGAGGTTGTTAAGGCACTGGATTGATTTCAAGTGTGGATTAAAATAGGTATCCCAATAAAGAAATAATGAGCGAAAATGCAAGGTTTATGGCAATGGATTCCTATAAAATTATGTGATGTTATTCGAGCTTGTAATTTGACGTTTCCGATTTAGTTGCGTAATGGAATTACTATAGCACTGTCCTAATCTATTTTACGGTCCACCTTCCGTATTGACGTCATACTTGATATTTGTATCCTATTTTTGTAGTCTGAATAGGGCTCAAATGCGCAAGATGAAAATATGGACACTTTTAGGAATCGGCATTGGTTTTAGTTTGTTATCCCTTCTATTCACTGAAACGGTGCCGCAAGAAAATCAGGAAAACGTTTTGTATTCGGTATCGCAGCATTGGAAACTTCCTTCCGAACTTGATGAAATTTCAGGCATGGCTTGGTTGGATGGTGATCGAATTGCAGCCGTTCAAGATGAAGAGGGCATTATTTATATCTATAATCTTAAGAATAAAAAAATTGATAAAGAGATAGCATTCGGAAAGCCTGGGGATTATGAGGGAATTACAACTAATAAAGAGGATGCCTATGTGCTGAGAAGCGACGGTACTATTTTTGAAATATCAAATTTCGAACAGTCGACGAGAACCGTAAAAACCTTCAAAACCCCATTTTCAGACAAGAACAATATGGAAACTATCGCGATAGATATTCAAGCGAATACCTTACTGTTAATTCCGAAAGATAGGGATTTAGAGTCGGATACATACAAGGGCATTTATGGATTTTCATTACGCACCAAAAAGTTTCAAAATGACCCACTCTTCAAAATCGACTTGGGTAATCCTGTTTTAAAAAAGTATAGGGAAAACAATCGCTACAAAACGTTTCGACCCTCTGACATGGCTATGCACCCCAAAACAAACGAGATGTATATTCTTGACGGGGCAAAACCCAAATTACTTATTCTAGATACCAATGGCACGATTAAGAAAATATATCGCTTGGACAAAAAATTATTTCCTCAACCGGAAGGAATCACTTTTAGTCCTGATGGACGTCTCTTTATTTCCAGTGAAGCCAAAAAAAATGGGAATGGTTCGATAACCGAGCTGAAATTAAAGGATTAGGAATACGCGAATTCTAAACTGAGTTCACTTTGAAAACACATAAGGCCAATTTTTATATTCCGAATACATTAGAAGGAGTTCATCCTTATTTTTTGTAAGGTAATTGTAGAGTTTTTGAACTTTTTCAATTTTGGGCAACGTCATAATATAAAGAAACAAATTCTCCTTCCTTAAACTGGCTACTTTTCAACTCCCTACTAACGCTACAACCGCTCTATTCCATTTTTTTGCAGGACGTCGGGCTTAAGCCTATGGCTAACTTTTGCTGAATAAATCTACCGCAATTAATAAGGTAACTATCGGCACAACTTTACTTAAGATCATCCCTTAGCGAATTTAGGTTGGTTGTTCACTTGATATAGGTGATGCGTTTCATACCCAACCAATTAAATGCAGAGAAAGCGAAAAAATTGGCCTTAAAGCTGTGGGAATCGCTAACACTGAATCCCGAAATCCTTGTATAAAATTTCTTTGTTCTAAAAATCCCGATAAGTTAGATTTCTCTTAGAAAGTGAGTAGGCTGCAATGCTTTTTCTAAAAACTCTTTCCCATAACGGGATCAAAGTAATTAATTGAAATAGTATCTACTCCTTACTAATTGTAAGAGGAAATTGTGCAGGACTACGGAGTTGAAAATAATGGTTTGAACAAGGGCTATTTCAAACCTATTTGTCTTTTATATTCATATTAGTATATTCACGTACGCAAGCGGTATTAATTCTAAAAAGACCCTGAAAATAAGAATGAAATATTCGGTACTTTAGGACCGAATTGAATTTCACTATTACCCATACTTTTTCTCTACACCACAAACTATGTCTGAAAAACAGAAAATCGCAACGGCCTACTGGAAAGAAAATCTAAAATATTTAATCATTCTGCTTTCCATTTGGTTCATTGTATCCTTTGGCTGCGGTATCCTTTTTAGGGAGGCGTTAAACGAAATTCGGCTTGGGGGTTTTAAACTAGGTTTCTGGTTTGCCCAGCAGGGATCAATCTATGTATTCGTTATACTGATTTTCGTCTATGTATGGCTGATGAATAGGTTGGATAAGAAGTATGGCTTCGATGAGTAAGCAAAACCGCACGCTAAATTATATACTATGAGTGTACAAACGTGGACCTGGCTATTGGTCGGGATAACCTTTGCCCTTTATTTCGGAATAGCAATTTGGGCACGGGCCGGCTCAACTAAAGAATTTTATGTTGCCGGGGGAGGCGTTTCACCTTGGGCAAACGGTATGGCCACGGCAGCCGATTGGATGAGTGCTGCGTCGTTTATCAGCATGGCGGGCATAATTTCCTTTGCCGGTTACGATGGTTCCGTCTATCTTATGGGTTGGACGGGTGGATATGTATTACTGGCCCTACTTCTCGCCCCATATCTCAGAAAGTTTGGCAAGTTTACCGTACCGGACTTTATTGGCGATAGATATTATTCCAACACCGCCAGAACGGTTGCCGTAATCTGCGCTTTAATAGTTTCATTTACTTACGTAGCGGGACAAATGCGCGGTGTAGGTATTGTATTTTCCCAATTTCTTCAGGTCGATATTACCATGGGGGTGCTTATTGGTATGACAGTGGTCTTGACCTTTGCTTTATTGGGGGGTATGAAGGGGATTACCTATACCCAAGTAGCACAATATTGTGTTTTGATTTTTGCCTTTATGGTACCTGCATTTTTCATTTCCTTACAAATGACAGGAAATATTATTCCGCAGATAGGTATGGGTGGAAAAGTGGAAGGCGGTGCCTTTCTCCTTGATAAGTTGGACGCGCTGCATACTGAATTGGGATTTAACGAATATACTAGCGGAACAAAAAGTACATGGGATGTTTTTGCCATAACCCTAGCCTTAATGACCGGAACTGCAGGTTTACCTCACGTCATCGTGCGCTTTTTTACGGTTCCTAAAGTAAAGGACGCACGAAAATCCGCCGGATACGCACTATTATTAATTGCCATATTATATACCACCGCACCGGCTATATCCGTTTTTTCACGTACCAATCTGATTCAGACCGTAAGCAATCAAGAATATGCAAAGATTCCCGAATGGTTTAAAAATTGGGAAAATACGGGGCTCATCGCTTGGTCGGATAAGAATGGTGACGGTAAGATACAATATGTTGCAGGTAACGCCTTGGCTGGAGATAAACCTGAGTTTATTGAAAGGAGAGGCACAAACGGTGAGCGGATAATCTCGAATGCAAGTGAAGAGAAAAACGAGCTGTACGTCGATCGGGACATTATGGTTCTGGCAAATCCAGAGATTGCAAATCTTCCGAACTGGGTCATTGCGCTAGTAGCGGCCGGTGGTCTTGCAGCTGCATTATCAACGGCTGCAGGTCTACTGTTAGTGATCTCAACGTCTATTTCCCGAGATTTGATAAAAAAACAATTAAAACCGAACATTTCCGATAAAGGTGAGCTGTTGGCCGCTCGGATCTCAATTTTTGTAGCTATCCTAATTGCTGGTTATTTTGGTATCAATCCGCCAGGGTTTGTTGCGGCGGTCGTGGCATTGGCATTCGGTTTGGCGGCGGCATCTTTTTTTCCTGCTATTATCTTAGGAATTTTCGATAAGCGTATGAACAACCAAGGTGCCATTTCAGGTATGGTCGTTGGCATAGTACTCATGCTTTTCTATATGATGAAATTCAAACTCGATATGTTCGGAGGCGGTACACCTAAAGATTGGTGGTTCGGAACTTCCCCGGAAGGTTTTGGCACTATTGCCATGGTGGTTAACGTTATTATATCGCTTGTGGTCTCTCGAATGACACCTGCTCCACCTCAAGATGTTCAAGATATGGTCGAGAGTATTCGAATACCATCGGGAGCGGGCGAAGCGTCTGACCATTGACCTTTACGCATTAGCTAGCGTGAATCAAAGTATCAAATTCTGGGTTTTTCAATGCTGTTAGTAGCATTTAGCTTTGTAAAAACCGCAACCCTGATTTTTAGTACCGGACTGTTGTCGAGTAAATTAATACGAATTCTAAATTTCTTAAATTAGTGGAGTGAATTATTTTGTAAACCTTTTGAACTATTTTAAATTAAGAAAAGTCACGCACAACCAATGACAATCCCCCCGATTACTTCTCCTATTAGGCAGAATATTTGCCGAAGGCTTGGTTTCGGGACAATACCTATACCACCGACTAGTAACGACTTTGTAATCGCAGTTAAAGAAGGTCCGTCTAGCAATATAAATTAGCGGCATATTTAATATTAAAAAATCAGTATGAGCAATTATCATATCAAACATTTAGAGGAGTATTTTCAAGTATATCGAAAGTCGGTACGCAACCCCGAAGCCTTTTGGGAAGAAATAGCGGAAGAACATTTCTTATGGCGGAAAAAATGGGACACCGTTTTAAGCTGGGATTTTTCGAAACCGGAGGTAAAATGGTTCGAAGGTGCAAAATTGAATATTACCGAAAATTGTATAGACCGACATTTGGCGACCAGAGGGGATAAAACCGCCATTTTGTTTGAACCCAACGGCCCGGATGAAGCTGCTCAACATATCACTTATAAAGACCTGTACCATCGCGTAAATAAGTTTGCAAACGTACTGAAAAGTAAAGGAATCGAAAAAGGGGATAGAGTCTGTATCTATCTTCCAATGATTCCGGAATTGGCCATTTCCGTATTGGCTTGCGCTCGTATAGGAGCCATACATTCCGTCGTATTTGCAGGATTTTCAGCGAATGCACTAGCCACTAGAATAAATGATTCTGATTGTCAGATGGTCATCACTTCCGATGGATCGTATCGCGGTGCCAAGACTATCGATTTAAAGGGAATCGTTGATGATGCCCTAAATCATTGTAAGAATGTAGAAAGTGTTTTGGTCGCCAAGCGTACACATGCGGAAATCGAGATGATAGAAGGACGCGATGAATGGCTCCAACCCTTGCTAGATGAGGCCTCTGACGAATTAACCGCAACCGTCATGAACGCCGAAGACCCTCTTTTCATATTGTACACATCGGGTTCGACCGGCAAACCGAAAGGGATGGTACATTCCACAGCCGGGTACATGGTGTATTGTGCCTATACGTTTAAAAACGTATTTCAATATCGAGAAAATGATATTTATTGGTGTACGGCAGACATTGGCTGGATAACGGGACATAGCTATATCGTGTATGGACCATTGGCAAATGGCGCCACCACGGTTATGTTCGAAGGCGTACCCAGCTATCCCGATTATGGTCGCTTTTGGGAGATTGTCCAGAAACACAAGATTACCCAATTTTATACGGCTCCTACCGCTATTCGAGCCTTGGCAAAAGAAGGTGTTGAACACGTTGAAAAGTATGATCTATCTTCCTTAAAGGTGTTAGGAACCGTTGGCGAACCTATCAATGAAGAAGCTTGGCATTGGTATGATGATAATATAGGAAAGAAAAAGTCCCCGATTGTAGACACGTGGTGGCAAACCGAGACGGGTGGCATTATGATAACGCCAATACCTTTTTGTACGCCTACAAAACCCACCTATGCAACCTTGCCGTTCATTGGCATTCAACCTGCCTTGATGGATGAAAACGGAAAAGAAATACAGGGAAACCAAGCCGATGGCCGCTTGTGTATTAAGTTTCCTTGGCCCAGTATGGCACGTACAATTTGGGGCGACCACCAGCGGTATAAAGACACCTATTTTTCCGCTTACGAAAACATGTATTTTACAGGTGATGGGGCGCTAAGGGACGATGTAGGCTATTATAGAATAACCGGACGCGTCGATGATGTCATTATCGTTTCAGGTCACAACCTGGGTACGGCACCCATAGAAGATGCAATCAATGAGCATCCTGCAGTAGCCGAAAGTGCCATCGTTGGCTTTCCCCACGATGTTAAGGGTAATGCGCTGTACGGTTATGTTACCTTAAAAGAAACCGGAGAAAGTAGAAACCATGATAATTTAAGAAAGGAAATCAATCAAATAATTACCGAACAGATAGGACCGATAGCCAAGTTGGACAAAATTCAGTTTACAAACGGACTTCCGAAAACCCGTTCCGGAAAAATTATGCGGCGTATTCTTAGAAAAATCGCCAGTAAAGACACCAGCAATTTAGGTGACACAAGCACCTTATTGAATCCTGAATGTGTTCAGGATATAATGGACAATGCCTTATAAATTCTCAAGGTTTTCCAAAAAAGGCGACCACAAAACGTATTATAATCGAATTAAACCATTTTATGAGCAGCTACTCCGTAAAGGTTGATGAAGAAGAATTTCAACTGCAAAATACCGATTTGGGTGCCTTGGACATAGACCACATAAAGGGTTCGGACTTTCATGTCCTGAAAAACAATTCCGCTTTTAATGTACGATTGATAGAGTCCAATTTTGAAAGTCAAAAATTGTCGCTTTCCGTAAATGGAAATGTATACCATGTCGAAATCAATGACGAAAACGACCAGATGGTTCAACAAATGGGCTTATTGACCAATACATCGCAGGATGTGCAAGACGTCAAGGCCCCTATGCCGGGGTTGATTATCGAGATACTGGTGGAGCCAGGACAAACCGTCGAAGAAGGTACTCCCCTACTCATTTTGTCGGCAATGAAAATGGAGAATCAAATACTCGCCCGGGATAGCGGTAAAATAAAGGCTATAGCGGTTTCTGTCGGTGATGCCGTTGAAAAATCACAGCTGGTAATCGAAATGGAATAGAAAGTGGGATGAACCAAATTTTGCAGGTATGAAAAAAGTATTGGTTGCCAATAGGGGCGAAATAGCACTGCGCATAATGAAGACCCTACAAAAAATGGGAATCAAAACCGTTGCGGTGTATTCCGAGGCAGATCGACATGCGCCGCATGTACGATTTGCGGATGAAGCGGTATTATTGGGCAAGGCACCTTCATCGGCATCCTATTTAGTGATGGAAAAGCTTATCGATGCCGCAAAGCAGACCGGTGCCGACGGAATTCATCCTGGATATGGTTTTCTTAGCGAGAACGCTATCTTCGCCCAAATGGTTGCTGATAATGACATAACTTTTATCGGACCACGCCCACACGCAATCAAGATTATGGGCAATAAATTGGCCGCCAAGGATGCCGTAAAAGACTATAATATTCCCATGGTTCCCGGTGGGGAGAAAGCGATTGCGGATGTAGATCTAGCGCAGAAAGTCGCGTCGGAAATAGGTTTCCCTATTCTTATTAAGGCTTCTGCCGGCGGTGGCGGTAAGGGAATGCGTATCGTGAATAACCTATCAGAACTACCTGAACAAATGAACCGTGCCATAAGTGAAGCTACGGCAGCGTTCGGCGACGGCTCCGTTTTTATCGAAAAATATGTAGGCTCACCCCGACATATAGAAATACAGGTTCTTGCAGATACCCATGGCAATATTGTGCACCTTTTTGAAAGGGAATGTAGTATACAACGACGACATCAAAAAGTGGTAGAGGAAGCCCCATCATCTATTTTGACGCCTGAAATTCGCTCCGCAATGGGTGAAGCAGCCATAAAAGTTGCTAAGGCCTGTGACTACATCGGTGCAGGTACGGTAGAATTTCTCTTGGATGAAGACCTAAATTTCTACTTCCTTGAAATGAATACAAGATTACAGGTCGAACATCCAGTTACCGAGTTGATTACCGGTCTGGATTTGGTTGAGCAACAGATTAAGGTGGCGCGTGGCGAAAAGCTGGAATTCAATCAGGAGGATTTGACAATTCATGGACATGCTCTTGAGGTACGCGTTTATGCAGAAGATCCGTTAGATGATTTCATGCCAAGCATCGGTAAATTGATCACGTATCGCACCCCTACCGGGGCAGGAATTCGAGTTGATGATGGCTTTGAGGAAGGCATGAACGTGCCTATGTATTACGATCCGATGCTATCGAAACTGATTACATACGGAAAGAACCGAGACGAGGCTATTCAGTTAATGATAAAGGCTATTGATACGTACCACATATCCGGCGTAGCCACTACCCTACCTTTCGGGAAGTTTGTCTGTGAGCACGAGGCGTTCCGTTCCGGCAAATTTGATACCCACTTTGTAAAGGATTTTTATAGTCCGGAGCAATTAACCTCGCAATATAGGCAAGAGAAAGAAATTGCTGCTTTGGTGGGACTCCAACTATATCTAGAACATAGAAAAAAAATAAATATCCCCAAAACGACCCATTCGAATTGGAAAATGAACAGAATGTAATAGCGCCACCAAGGGCAACAGTTTGCCCATCGTATTGGATATAAAAAAGTACGGATGAAGGATAAAATAGGAATTCTTGAAGAAAAGCTGGATGCCTCACGCTTAGGTGGTGGAAAAGAACGCATAGAGAAGCAACATGCCAAAGGAAAACTTACGGCACGGGAACGAGTTCATTTTCTGTTGGATGCCGAATCATTTGAAGAACTGGGTGCATTAGTTACCCACCGCACGAAGGAATTCGGAATGGACAAGCAAAAATTTTATGGTGACGGTGTCGTCACAGGTTATGGTACTATTCATGGACGGCAGGTCTGTGTTTTTGCCCAAGATTTTACCGTTTTTGGAGGCGCCCTCTCGGAGACCCATGCCGAAAAGATTTGTAAGATTATGGATATGGCGATGAAAATAGGGGTACCCATTATCGGTTTAAACGACAGTGGCGGTGCACGTATCCAAGAAGGTGTACGTTCTCTCGGCGGATATGCCGATATTTTTCACCGCAATGTGATGGCATCTGGCGTTGTACCACAAATTTCAGCCATAATGGGACCATGTGCCGGTGGTGCAGTGTATTCGCCAGCTATGACGGACTTCACCTTAATGGTAGAGAATTCCAGTTATATGTTTGTGACCGGTCCTAATGTGGTCAAGACGGTAACGAATGAAGAAGTTTCTGCAGAAGCCTTGGGTGGGGCCATGACGCACGCCACAAAATCAGGGGTTACCCACGTGACCGCGGTTAATGATATTGTGTGTATCGAACAGATAAAGCAAATACTCAGTTATATGCCCCAAAACTGTGAAGATTCGCCAATCGACCTGCCTTTTAAAACTGAAGATGAGATTCGTGAGATTCTGGAAACCTTAGTCCCCGAGCATCCGAATCAGCCGTATGATATGCGGTCGGTTATCAATGGAATTATTGATTCCGATTCGTTCTTCGAAATACATAAGGTATACGCCGAGAATATTGTGGTCGGTTTTGCGAGGTTGGCCGGAAAATGCATTGGTATCGTAGCGAATCAGCCGAATAGCCTAGCCGGGGTATTAGATGTAGATGCCTCCAAAAAGGCTGCACGATTCACACGTTTTTGTGATTGCTTCAATATACCTTTACTCGTCTTGGTCGATGTTCCAGGATTTCTTCCCGGTACCGATCAAGAGTGGAACGGCATCATCACCAATGGCGCTAAACTTTTATATGCGCTTAGTGAGGCCACAGTGCCCAAAGTAACCGTCATCACCCGCAAAGCGTATGGTGGCGCATATGATGTTATGAACTCCAAACATATCGGTGCCGATATGAATTATGCCTGGCCGGGTGCAGAAATTGCGGTTATGGGGGCAAAGGGAGCCAGTGAAATCATTTTTAAAAAAGAAATCCAATCTTCAGAAAATCCCGAAGCGAAATTACAGGAAAAAGAAAAAGAATATGCCGATACGTTTGCAAATCCATATAGTGCGGCGGAAAGAGGTTTTATAGACGAGGTAATCTTACCTAAAGATACGCGTAGGAAATTAATTAAGGCCTTTAGTATGCTTGAAAATAAGGTGGCTGTCCTTCCAAAGAAAAAACACGGAAATATTCCGCTATAAATTGCCTTTGTTGCCAGATACGCTTTCTAGAACTACATAGTTATGATAGGTAAAAAGTTGTTTGATGATTTTTCCGAAGTTTCGGCCAAAGCCTGGAAACAAAAGATTCAATACGACCTTAAGGGAGCGGACTATAACGATAGCTTAGTTTGGCAATCACCTGAAGGAATCGACGTCAAACCCTTTTATCATGCTGATGACCTGAGTACTTCAAATGCTTCCAGACCATCAGCGCCTGAAGAATGGAATATAGGACAGGTCATTTACGCCGGGAATGCCACTATGGCCAATGAAAAAGCCTTAATTGCCATAGGGCGCGGTGTAGAATGTATTGCATTTACCATTCCGTCTGAAGAAATCGATATCGAAAAGCTTCTTCTTGGAATAGAGATTAAAAAAATACCGATTCATTTGAATATGCAATTTTTATCGCATCGCTTTATACAATCCCTCGTAGCATACACTGCAGATTCAGAAAACGTATTTTATAATATTGATGTTATAGGAAATCTGGCCCGTTCGGGAAATTGGTATTTCAATCTTAAAAAAGATTTTAACCTATTTTCGAAGATTATAACTACGGATACCTTGCATGTCGTTCAGATAGATGTTTCACTATATGAAAATGCCGGGGCAGATATCACCCAGCAGTTAGGTTATGCCATGGCCCAGGCCAATGAGTATCTGCACTATTTTGAAGAAAAGGGTATACTTAAAACACTTAAAAGCATTCTTTTTAAAGTTGCTGTAGGTAGTAACTATTTCTTTGAGATTGCAAAACTTCGCGCAATTCGAATCCTATGGAAAACCCTAGCTACCGAATATGGTCTTCATATTGATTGTGAAATTTCGGCTATGCCTTCTAGACGGAACAAAACAATATATGACTACAATGTAAATTTATTACGATCGACCATGGAAAGCATGGCCGGAATATTGGGAGGGGCCAATACTATTTTTAACATGCCCTATGATGCTATCTATCATAAAGACAACGAATTTGGTGAGCGGATTGCCCTTAATCAACTCGTACTGCTCAAAAAAGAAAGCTATTTCGATAAAGTGACCAATCCTGCTGATGGAGCTTACTATATAGAAAAACTCACCGCTCAATTAGCCGAAAGAGGATTACAATTATTTAAAAAAGTAGAGCGGAACGGTGGCTTTCTAAAGCAGTTAAAGGCACATAAGATACAACAAGAAATCAAGGAAAATGCCTTGAAACAAGAGCAGCGATTCGAATCGCAAGAAGATGTTTTGGTGGGAAGCAACAAGTTTCAGAACCAAAACGACAAAATGAAACAAGATTTAGAAATCCATCCATTTATTAAAATAAATCCAAGAAAAACGATAATCGAACCTGTCGTCGAGCGACGTTTAGCCGAAGCATTGGAAAAAAAGAGACTAGATAATGAATAGAAAAAACGTTCAACACCTAGTCCTAAATACGGCAAATACAGAAACTACTAAAGAGGATAAAAATCCTTCTTTGTTCGAAACCGCTGAAAATATAGACGTAAAAAGGTCGTATACGGCATCGGACATCGAAAACCTAGAACATCTCAAATTCGCCGCAGGAATACCGCCGTTTTTGAGGGGCCCCTACGCCACCATGTACGTTAGACGTGCGTGGACTATCCGGCAATATGCCGGATTCTCAACGGCATCGGAAAGTAATGCCTTTTACAAAAGAAACCTAAAAGGGGGGCAAAAAGGCCTATCCGTAGCTTTCGACCTCCCTACGCACAGAGGATATGACAGCGATCACGAGCGCGTAATCGGTGATGTTGGAAAGGCTGGTGTAGCGATTGATTCCGTTGAGGATATGAAGGTATTATTTGACGGCATCCCTTTAGACAAGATGTCCGTTTCAATGACCATGAATGGCGCTGTATTACCGATTATGGCGTTTTACATCGTTGCTGCGGAAGAACAAGGCGTTTCCAAAGAACTATTGACAGGGACCATTCAAAATGATATTCTCAAAGAGTTTATGGTACGCAATACGTATATCTATCCTCCAAAACCTTCCATGCAAATTGTGGCCGATATATTCGAATATAGCAGTAAATTCATGCCTAAATTCAATAGTATCAGTATTTCTGGCTATCACATGCACGAAGCCGGGGCGACGGCCGATATTGAACTGGCCTACACTTTGGCCGATGGCCTCGAATATATAAGAACCGGGTTAAAAGCCGGATTAAAAATCGATGACTTTGCACCCCGCCTTTCCTTCTTTTGGGGGATAGGAATGAACCATTTTATGGAAATAGCAAAGCTGCGCGCCGCAAGAATGCTATGGGCCAAAATCGTAAAGCAATTCGATCCGAAGTCCGAAAAGTCTTTGGCACTACGCACCCATTGTCAAACCAGTGGATGGAGCCTGACAGAGCAGGATCCTTTCAACAATGTGGCGCGGACCACCATTGAAGCTTCTGCAGCGGTATTTGGCGGAACCCAAAGTTTGCATACCAACGCACTTGACGAAGCTATCGCGCTACCGACCGATTTTTCTGCTCGTATTGCCAGGGAAACGCAAATCTTTCTTCAAGAGGAAACCAAGATTACCAAAACTGTAGATCCGTGGGCCGGCAGTTATTATGTAGAAAGCCTGACCCATGAACTCGCCCTAAAAGCTTGGGAGCTTATGGAGGAGGTGGCTGAATTGGGGGGAATGACCAAGGCTATTGAAGCTGGTATTCCTAAAATGCGAATAGAAGAAGCCGCGGCAAAAAAACAGGCCAGAATAGATAGCGTTCAAGATGTCATCGTTGGTGTCAATAAATACCGACTCGCCGAGCAAGATATTATTCATACCCTTGAAGTTGACAACCAAAAAGTACGCAGTCAGCAATTACAACGTTTATCAAACCTCAAAAAAGAGAGAAATTCAGAAAAGCTACAGCTAGCCTTGGTCCGTTTATCTAAAGCAGCACAGGAAAAAATGAACGGCAGCGCGACCGATAAAAATTTATTAGCGCTGGCGGTAGAAGCGGCAAGGGCCAGAGCGACCCTGGGGGAAATTAGCGATGCACTCGAAACCGCTTTCGGACGCCACAGGGCACAGATAAAATCGTTCACCGGAGTGTATTCCAAAGAAATGAAAGACGACAAGAGTTTCAAGAAAGCTAGGGAAAAGGCCGATTTATTTGCCAAACAAGATGGTCGCAGACCGCGCATTATGATCGCTAAAATGGGACAGGACGGTCACGACCGAGGTGCTAAAGTGGTGGCTACGGGATATGCCGACCTTGGCTTCGACGTTGATATCGGACCTTTATTTCAAACCCCCAAGGAAGTTGCCAAACAAGCAGTGGAAAACGACGTACATATTTTAGGGATTTCTTCTTTGGCCGCTGGTCACAAAACCTTGGTGCCGGCGGTAATTGAAGAGCTAAAAAACTATGGCCGCGAAGATATTATGGTTATTGTCGGCGGCGTAGTTCCTCGTCAAGATTACCAGTTTATGTATGATGCCGGTGTAGTCGCGGTTTTCGGTCCTGGCACTAAAATCAGCGAGGCGGCGCTACAAATCCTTGAGATTTTACTTGAATAAGTGGGAAAACTTAATTTTAATGTAGCTGATACCGAAAAGAAACCTTTAGTGGCCAAAGCTTGGTTAACTTCACTTTTTGGATACGCATCTTTTGCAAAAACAGTACATGAAAACAATTGTTCAATCGAGATGTGTTCAAAAATTGACTGTGCCTATTTCAACCAATTTCTTGTGAGTTTTCTGAACACTGAATAAAGACCATTTGGTTTTACATGACAGTTCGAAACGGAAAGCAGGCTACTACCTAAATCTTACCATGGACAGCTGCTTTAATGGTAGCATCAATCTTATTTAGCCAATACTATTTTTCTGCCTAACGAAATTTTATCGAACACCATCATAGTGGCCCGTTATTGGCCTTTTCATTCAGCGTTTTGTATTTGGATATTTACGAACCGAAAATCTCGTAAAACTGATTCTACTTCTTGCAGATTGATTTACTGATGACGCAAATTTATAATAATGACTATGTAACCTAGGTTACCGAATACTAAAGGCAAAACTCCTTTCTTTGCCCCACTAAATAAAAAATATGCAGTGGATATTTGAACCTTGGCCGTGGTATGTTGCCGGCCCGATGATTGCATTAATCATGTTTTTGCTTTTGATGGTGGACAAGAATTTTGGAATGTCATCAAACTTACGAACGATGTGCACCATTTCCGGTGCAGGAGATAAGGCAGATTTCTTCAAATTCGATTGGAAAGAAAAGCGCTGGAATTTAATTGTGGCCTTTGGGGCTGCAATTGGCGGTTTCATTGGAGCTTATCTTCTTTCGGGAGATACTGCCGTCGCGATTCAGCCTGAAACCATCAGCGATTTACAGACGCTGGGATTCGATAGCGCAGGTAAGGCCTATTTACCTACAGAATTGTACGATTTGAATGCGCTAACAGATTTTAAAAGTATGGTAATACTGGCCATTGGTGGCATACTTGTAGGCTTTGGCGCAAGGTATGCGGGTGGTTGTACTTCGGGTCACGCCATTTCAGGATTAAGCAATTTACAACTACCATCGCTCATAGCGGTTATCGGTTTCTTTATCGGTGGGCTAGCGATGATACATTTTATCTTTCCCCTAATATTTTAAAGCATGAGAACAGTATCATATCTTAGTATAGGCATTCTATTCGGTATTACGATGTTTAAATCGGAAGCTGCCTCTTGGTTTCGCATTTACGAAATGTTCAAATTTGACTCCTTCCACATGTACGGCATTATTGGTTCTGCCTTGATTATCGGTATTGTCATGGTTCAATTTATAAAACGTAAGAACATAAAATCCTTTAACGGCGAGCCAATCAATTTCACTCCTAAAGAAAAGAGTTTTAGCCGATATATGTATGGCGGGATTATCTTTGGTCTGGGTTGGGCGTTAGCTGGTGCATGTCCCGGACCTATGTTCACTTTAGTTGGAGCAGGTTACGTTCCAATTTTAGTCGTGATTTTAGGTTCTATGCTTGGTACCTTTCTATATGGATTGTTGAGGGATAAACTACCTCACTGAACTGTTTGGAAGGTGATTTGGGGTATGTAATTTTTTTCAAAGTAACTAAAAGTAACTATATGATGAAGTTTGACATATCACTTCAAGTGTTTGTCTAAAAATTCCATGACTTTTTCACGGATACTTTCTACATCAAACATTTTACCGTAGTGTGGCGCTTCCGGTACGATAATCAATTCATTTTCTACGTCTGAGACTGTCAGCCAACCACTTAAAAGTTTTGATTGCCTGTTAGGCACTTGGTCATCATTTTCACCATGAATAATCAAAAACGGTGGGTCATTTTTATCAATGTAGTTAACGGGACTTGCAATTTTAGCAAGGTCAGGTCGAACTATGGGGGTTGCCCCCAACAAAATGGCCTCAGGTGCTTTAGGATCTTCACTACTATTCAAGGACGTTAATTCGGAAGGTCCATAAAAATCGACAACGGCCTTAAAGGAAAATTCACGGGAAGCGTCGGAAATAAAAAACGCATCTATTTGATTGTTATCCGATAATCCCTGCAGTGCAGCCAAATGTCCTCCTGCCGAAAATCCCATTAACGCAACATTTTCTTTGTCAAAACCATACGTATTGGCGTTATCGTACAAAAAAGAAACTGCGCTATTGCAATCCTGAATCTGTGCCGGGAAAATGGCCTGTGTTGCAAATCTGTAATCTATCGAGGCTACAGCATATCCATTATTCAAAATTTCTGATAATGTTTTTTGCATGTAACCGATGTCTGCATATTTGTCATTGACAATCCAACCCCCACCATGAATAAAAACAATTAGGGGAACTGGACCTTTCATCTTGGGCGGTAAATAAATATCCAAACGATGCTTTGCCAGCGTGTCATTATGGTAAGCAATATTCGCATGTAAGGTTGTTCCCTTAGGAAAAAGTGAAATTACAGGATTAGAGATTTGGCCCAAAGAGGAATATGATGTTTGGAAAGCTAATATGAGGATTACTAATCGTATTGATTTCATTTGCTACGTATAATTTAAGTTTATCTTGGTTTTTTATTTTTGAAACCAAGGTTTCGTAAAACCTATGACAATCTTTTTAAATTACATATTTTCAAACCGAATACTTACGTTGCCAGTGCCCAAAGCTTCCGCAAGACCTGTAGGATCATTTATTTTACCAATTTTGGTATATGCATAAGAGGTAGAAAAGTTATCGTAAAATAAAACTAAGGTATTTGAGCGATACAGCATTATGTCTCCTTTTTGGATTACATCAATATTAGAAGAATTTGTCGGTAAACTTTCTGGAAAATCATAATATTTCTCGTTGCCGTTCAGCTCTGTCATGCGTATTGTCAATGGTAATAGTTCCTTAAATGCCTTTGTAGTAGCATTGTTCAAAAGCGTAGCGGTAAAAGTTTTTGAATCTATCGTAATCTTAATGGTTTCGATGGCCATAGTACAATTGTGTTCCGTGATTATAGGCTCATTTGCTGTTCTAAATGATGTACCCACTATAAATACAGTGATGTAAACAAAAAAGATTAATATTAAAGATTTCATAATCAAACTCTTTGAATTATAAAAGCTTATCACAAGTAATGGGGTATTCACGTACTCTCGTTCCAGTTGCGTTATAAATAGCATTTGCTATTGCAGCAGCCACTCCACAAAGGCCCAACTCCCCTATTCCTTTTGCTTTCATCGGAGACATAGTGGGGTCTTCATCTTCAACCAATATAACTTGCTGACTTGGAATATCTGCATGAACAGGGACTTCATAACCGGCAAGGTCATGATTTACAAAGTAGCCTAATCGGGTATCCACCACTAATTCTTCCATCATAGCCGCACCCACTCCCCAGGTCATTGCACCTATTACCTGACTGCGCGCCGCTTTTGGATTTAAAATCCTACCGGCATGGCAGGCTGCCAGCATTCTTTTTACCCTAATCTCTTTAGTATATTCGTGTACTGCCACTTCTACAAAATGAGCTCCAAAGGTATCCTGAGCATATTCTTTTGACAGATCACCATAGGTCATCGTATCTTCAGCTACGAGCTTTCCTTTACGGGCTGCTTTTTTTAGGGAATACGTTTTACTTCCTACTTTTATTTTAGAATCGTCAAAATCTGCTTTTTCAATATCAAAACCAAGTTGTTGTGCTACTTGCTCCCTGAGTTTTACACAGGCCGCATATACTCCCGATGTTGCAGAAGCAGCTCCCCATTGTCCTCCGGAACCGGAAGATTCCGGAAATAAGGAATCTCCTAACTTTACGGTAACGCTCTCTAAAGAGACACCCATCATTTCTGCGGCTGTCTGCGCTATAATGGTGTAGCTTCCGGTACCAAGATCAGTCATATCGGTTTGAACCAGTATAGTGCCATCACGCTCTAAAGTGACCCTTGCGGCAGATTTAGTGATTGGTGCTCCGCGTGTTGCAGATGCCACTCCCATTCCTAGTAGCCATAGCCCATCCTTAACCCGACCTGGCTTTGGGTTGCGTTTACTCCAGCCAAAGGCCTCAGCACCCTGTTCTAAACATTCTACTAACTTTCGGGTAGAAAAAGGGATTTCCGGATTTTCAGGATCTACCTGAGTATCATTCTTAATACGCAAAGCAACCGGATCTATATCTAACTTTTCTGCCAATTCGTCCATTGCGATTTCAAGAGCCATCATTCCGGGTGCCTCGCCCGGTGCACGCATTGCGTTTCCTTCTGCCAAATTCAATTCACAAAGGCGAAGACGCGTAAGCCTGTTTGCTCCGGCGTATAAAATCCGCGTCGAGGTTGTAGCGGCCTCCGTTCTTCCGCCAGGAATATTTCCTGACCAACTTTCATGACCAATAGCGGTTAACATTCCCTCAGTGGTCGCTCCTAGCTTTATCTTCTGAATAGTTGCAGGACGGTGTGTGGTATTGTTAAATATTAGGGGTCTTTGTAAGGTGAGTTTAACAGGTCTATCGATAGCACGCGCTGCAAGAGAAGCTGCGACAAGGTCGGAAAGAACCGTTCCTTTTCCTCCAAAACCTCCACCTATGTACGCTGAAATTAAACGAATATTTTCAGCAGGAATTTTTAGAATATTAGCGAGATCCCGTACTCCCCAATTGATTTGTTGAATCGTACACCAGCACATTAATTTATCCCCATTCCATTTTGCGATCGTAGCGTGAGGCTCCATCATCGCGTGGGATTGATCTGGTGTGGTATACGTTTGATCTATAGTTACAGCAGCTTCTTCAAAAGCCTTTTCAAAATCTCCCCGGCGTGTTTCGGATGGGGGCGTAAAGGGAGCAGGCTCTAAAGGTTTTGCTGAACCTAAAGATGCTTCTAAATCAAAACTTCCATTCTGTTTTTTATATTCGACTTCAATCAATGCCGCTGCGCTACGTGCCTGTTCAAAAGTTTCTGCTACGACAACAGCCACGGCTTGATGGTAATGATCAACCTTTGGCCCTGCTAGAAATCGGTCGGCATAAAACAAACCTGTATCCAATTCTCCTGCATTTTCAGCAGTTACAATATGCAGTACGCCATTTGCTTTTTCTGCTTTTTCCAGATCCATTTTTACAATTTCACCTAAAGCAATGCCTGCACCCAAAACGTATCCGTAAGCTGGTTTTATTTCGGTTTCAGTATATTCATAGGCATAGGTAGCGCGTCCTGTGGTTTTTAATGGCCCCTCTATACGATTTACAGGTTTACCTATAACCTTTTGCTTGTCTGTGGGGTTGTTCCCTGCTGGACTGTCAAATTTCATACTAGGCCTTATTTTGGGTGATTATTGATGCGATGGTATTCTCTACCAATTTCAACTTGAATTTATTTTCTTCAGTAGCCGATGCACCTTCTAATAATTTAGCTGCGACCAATCCCGCACCAGAAGGTAACAAGCGTTCAGCAGCCTCAGAGCGCCAAGGTTTGGCAGCTATTCCACCAACTGCAATTTTACCGGACCCATCGGGCTGTAAAACCGCGGCAACCGAAACCAAAGCAAAAGCATAAGAAGCTTTATCGCGCACTTTATGGTAGTAATGCTTGCCCTCTAAAGGAGGTGGCAGTAGCACTGAAGTTATAAGTTCGCCGGGAGTTAAACTGGTTTCGATTTGCGGGGTCTCTCCCGGTAACTGGTGGAAATCTTTGAAATCGATACTTCGTGCAGTACCATCTATTTTTAAAGTCTCAATACGTGCATCTAAAAGTGCCATTGCCACCGCCATATCACTGGGATAGGTTGCCAAACATTCAGTGCGGGTGCCTATTACACCCAAGCTGCGCGTGTGACCGCCTATGGCAGCACAGCCTTCACCCGGATTTCGTTTATTGCACGCCTGATTGGTATCGTAAAAATAAGGACAGCGTGTGCGCTGCAGCAAATTTCCACCGGTGGTTGCTTTATTTCGAAGTTGGCCAGAAGCACCTGCGAGTAATGCACGGGATAAAACCCCATAATCTTTACGCACGCGTTTATCTGCAGCAAGATTTGTATTGCTAACCAAAGCCCCTATTTTAAGACCCCCGTCTGCAGTTGGAGTAATTTGATCTAATCCAATTCTACTGATATCAATGATATGAGCTGGTTTTTCAATTTCCAGCTTCATTAAATCCAACAGATTGGTACCGCCAGCCAGATATCTAGCATTCTCATTTTTTGAGGCTGCAGACACTGCTTCTTCTATAGTACTCACCTTCTCGTATGTAAACTCTTTCATTGCTATTTATTATTTAGGGATTAACCATTGGGTTTGCCTACGTCTTGAATAGCATCGAAAATATTCGCATAGGCACCACAACGACAAATATTCCCACTCATACGTTCCTTTATTTCTTCTTCAGAAAATGATGCTTTAACATTTAGATCTTCTGTTACATGACTGGGTATATCGTCTTCTATTTCTTGAAGTGTGGCTACTGCCGAACAAATTTGTCCCGGGGTACAATAGCCGCATTGGTAACCATCGTGCTCCACAAAAGCAGCCTGCATTGGGTGTAATCGCGAAGGCTTGCCCAGACCTTCAATGGTAGTCACCTCATCTCCCTCATGTTGCAGAGCAAGTGAAAGGCAAGAGTTGATACGAGAA
>DRGL01000049.1 GCA_011050085.1 Pricia antarctica
ATGCAATAGGCTGAATAAGCTCTACCGTAATAGTAAGGTTATCACCGGGCATTACCATTTCAACTCCTGATGGAAGTGCAATGTTACCCGTTACATCCGTAGTACGTACATAGAACTGTGGACGATAATTATTGTGGAATGGTGTGTGACGACCACCTTCTTCTTTCTTCAGAATATAAACCTCTGCTTCAAATTTAGCATGTGGCTTAACGGAACCTGGCTTACAGATAACCATACCTCTGCTGATTTGTGATTTTTCAATACCTCTTAAAAGGATACCAACGTTATCACCAGCTTCACCTCTATCTAATATTTTACGGAACATTTCAACTCCAGTAACCGTAGAAGTCAATTTCTCAGCGCCCATACCGATAATCTCAACAGGATCTCCTGTATTGGCAACACCAGTCTCGATACGTCCGGTTGCAACCGTTCCACGACCAGTAATCGTAAATACATCTTCAACAGGCAATAAGAAGTCTTTCTCGACATCCCTAGTTGGAATTTCAATCCAGGTATCAACGGCTTCCATCAATTCAATTACGGTCTTCGTCCATTTTTCATCACCGTTCAATGCACCAAGTGCAGAACCAGCGATTACAGGACCATTGTCACCGTCATATTCGTAGAATGAAAGCAATTCACGTACTTCCATTTCAACCAATTCAAGCAATTCCTCATCGTCGACCAAATCAACTTTGTTCATGAAAACGACGATTCTTGGAATACCTACCTGACGACCTAACAAGATGTGCTCGCGTGTCTGTGGCATTGGGCCATCGGTAGCGGCAACTACCAAAATAGCACCGTCCATTTGGGCAGCACCAGTAACCATGTTCTTCACGTAATCGGCGTGACCAGGACAGTCAACGTGTGCGTAGTGACGTGATTCCGTAGCGTATTCAACGTGTGATGAATTAATAGTAATACCACGCTCTTTTTCTTCGGGCGCGTTATCAATTTGATCAAATGCGCTTGCCTCAGAATAACCGGCATCGGCCATTACTTTCGTTATCGCTGCAGTCAATGTTGTCTTACCGTGATCTACGTGCCCGATAGTACCTATGTTTAAGTGAGGTTTGGACCGATCGTATTTTTCCTTTGCCATTTTAGTGAAATTTAATCTTAGTTATATATTAGTGTGTGTGTAATGACGTGATTGAGCCAACGATGGGAATTGAACCCATGACCTCTTCCTTACCAAGGAAACGCTCTACCCCTGAGCTACGTCGGCGTAAAGTGTTTAGCATCTTACTCCTTACCTTTTTTCTACATCATAAGGAAAAGATTCCTGCCTTCGCAGGAATGACGTAATTTGTCAATCTGCAGCGAAAAACGAAGTCTCCCTCAATTACGCTACGAATAAAATTTTGACCCGAAGGACATTCACTTTATCCTTTGAGCGAGAGACCGGGTTCGAACCGGCGACATTCAGCTTGGAAGGCTGACGCTCTACCAACTGAGCTACTCTCGCATAAATGAACTAAATTCCAGAAACTGGTATTTAGCGTTTGGACATTGGTATTTTCCAAACTTGTGGGGAGAGCAGGATTCGAACCTGCGAAGACGTAGTCAGCAGATTTACAGTCTGCCCTCGTTGGCCGCTTGAGTATCTCCCCGACCTGTAATTTCAATACTTCAAAGAGCCGATAGAGGGACTCGAACCCACGACCTGCTGATTACAAATCAGCTGCTCTAGCCAGCTGAGCTACATCGGCCTTTTACTCCTTTATTTGGCATAAAAAAGTCCGCTATTTCTAACGGACTGCAAATGTATAGATTTATTTGTTTATTCAAAACAAATTTGCAAAAATTTTATTTAGGCTTGAACCCTCATTTTCTCTTTTCGTTTTATAAGCTTGCGTTCTAATGAGCTACAAGCTGAATCGACCGCTTCCTCGAAACTTTTACATTGCTTTTTCATCATAAAAACGTCACCCGGCACGTTTAGCTTTATTTCGACAATTTTATTTTCCTTTTCGCTGATGTTCTGAACTTTTAAATATACATCGGCATTAATAATCTTATCATAGAAAGTTTCCAATTTATCCATTCTATCCTGTAGAAAGTTGATAAGTTTTCTGTCGGCATTGAAATTGACCGATTGCGCGTTTACTTGCATAGGTAAGAGTTTTAAGGTTAAACTATTGTTTTTTGCCCCTAGGATGGGCAGATGCATGTACCTTTTTGAGTTCAGCGATACTATTGTGCGTGTACACTTGAGTTGACGCCAAACTAGAATGACCCAATAACTCCTTTACAGAATTCAAATCCGCCCCTTCATTGAGCAAATGGGTCGCAAATGTGTGTCGTAAGATATGGGGACTCTTTTTTACCTTTGCTGACACCTTACTAAAGTAGGAATTTATTACACGATATACAAAGGTGTCATAGATTTTATAACCTGATTTTAACAGAAATACATGTCTGCCATCCGCTATCAGATCGAGGGTACTTCGCTGTTCGAAATAATTCTTAAAGCCTTGTACCGTAGTAGGCAACAGAGGAACAATGCGTTCCTTATTTCGCTTTCCCAAAACCTTGATAGTATCTTCGGTTAAGCTGACATTCATCATTTGGAGCTCTATAAGTTCTGCCCTTCGAATGCCTGTGGTATACAATAATTCGATTATTAACCTGTCGCGTAAACCTTCAAAACCTTCGGCATCTTCGAACTGAGAGAATACCTTCTGCATTTCATCTACAGAAAAAGGGATTTCGATTTTTTTGGATGTTTTTAAGGCTCGATGTTTTGCTAGGGGATTAGAATCAATATGACCGATGCCATGCAAGAATTTATAGTAGGCTTTTAAGGAAGCCAATTTACGATTCACCGAACGATTGGAAATGTTGGCATCGACCAAAGAAACAATCCAATTTCGGATAATTGGATATTCCACTTCATCGATTCCGCTTACATCATGCTTTTCCAAGCAAAATAACCTGAATGCCTCGATATCCATCTTATAAGCTGTGACCGTATGAGACGAATATTTTTTTTCTAAGGATAAATAGGATATAAAACGTTCTAGTGACATGTAACGAAGGTAGTAAAAACAAAAAATCCCGCTAATAGCGGGATTTAATTTTGTAATCTGAAAATTCAATGGGACTAAATTTCTTCCTTATCCCTTAAACCTTGAATATATTCAGCTTTCTGTATTTGCGCTCTGCGCTGTACGGAGGGTTTGGTAAATTGTTGACGCTTTCGCAGTCGCCGCATTGTACCCGTTTTGTCAAACTTGCGCTTGAAACGTTTTAAAGCCCTATCGATATTCTCTCCTTCTTTTACTGGTATAATTAACATTGGCTACAACCTCCTTTCTTAATGATTAATAAATAAAGCGCAAATATAAAACTTATTTATAAATGAGCCATGTAAATTCGAAAAATCCTTGAATTATAAAATATTTCATAAATCCAATACCACTCTAATCTAATTACGACAACCTCGATATGTACTATGGATCTGCAATGTAAAGAATCAAATCTTAGCTTCAAACTACCATTAAAATATCTATTTTTCAGGCGGTCGATAATCCTTTTTATCGATAACTATTTTGGCAATAATTTCTTTTAATATTTCGGAAGTACCGCCCCCGATAGGTCCCAAACGGCTGTCACGCATTAGACGTGCCATCGGATAATCTTCTATATAACCGTAACCCCCCAAAAATTGCAGACAGCTATATATGACTTCATCGGCCATCTTGGTTGATTTCAACTTTGAAATGGTCGCCTCCCTGATGACATATTCATCTTTTTCCATGCGATAGACCACACCATAATTATATTGTTTGCAAACATCCATATCAGCATGTAACTCAACGAATCGGTGCCGCAAAGCTTGATATTGGTCAATGGACTTACCGAAAGTTTCTCGCTCTGACATGTATTGCAATGCATAGTCAAGCGCATACTCCGCCCGAGCATGACCATTAACGCCCATAATCAAGCGCTCTAATGCAAAGGCTTCCATAATAAAGTTAAAACCTGTACCCTCTTCACCCATTAAATTAGCAGCAGGCACCTCAACATTGTCAAAAGCCAATTCAGCGGTATCGGACGCCCGCCAACCTAACTTATTTAGCTTATTTTTCGTTAAGCCATTGCTATCGTTATCGACTATAAAAATACTGATACCTTTATTGCCGGCAGAAGGATCGGTCTTTGCGGCCAATATTATGTAATCTCCATAGACACCGTTAGTAATAAAGGTTTTAGACCCATTAATAATATAAACATCCCCTTTCTTGGTTGCAGTGGTTCGCAATCCTGCCACATCACTACCGCCAAAAGGTTCGGTCACTCCAAGACATCCAATTTTTTCACCATTCACACTTGGGGTCAGGTAGGCTTCCTTTTGTTCCGCGTTGCCATTCTTCCTTAAATGGGTCATGGCCAAATAGGCATGCGCCCAGATGGCTGCAGCGAAACCTCCAGAATCTATTTTTTGAAGTTCCTCTAGTAAAATCACGGTATAAAAAAGGTCAAGTCCCAATCCCCCGTCGGCTTCCGGTACGGCAAGGCCAAAATAGCCCATTTCGCCAAATTTTTTCCAGATGAAGCGTTCGATTTGCCCAGATGCCTCCCAGGCATCAATATGGGGCACTACCTCTTTCTGTAAAAAATCTTTAAGGCTCTCTCGAAATAGGTGGTGTTCTTCGGTGAAATACAAACTTTCCATAGCTTTTTTTAAAGGGACAAATATAAAGCTATTCTATCAATCTTCTCATATGGGAATCCTTCAATATTTTTAAGTTCGTCTAAAGAAAGGATGCCATTATTGACATTTCGATATTCAATGATGCTCTCAGCCACACTTTTTTGAATATATACTAAATTCGCTACTTGATACACCGAGGCTGTATTGACATTTATTTTTTTAATGGAGGGCTTTTGCTGCACTCTAAATTTTAAAAATGTTCTTTCGACCACATCCGGTTCGAGACCATATACGTCATATAATTGGTCATCGATTAAAAAGCCGCCCAGCCTTTCCCTGAACTTTACAATTCGGGCCGATAGTTTTTCGCCGATACCATTGATAGCGCTGAGTTCTTCGGCGGTTGCGGTATTCAAATCTTTAATCGCCACTTTTTGGGAGTTGCCAATCGGATCTTTTTGAACAATGGAACCAGAAAATTTTTTTGCTCTGGATGGGTTACCAACCAAAGCTGAGGGCTTTCTATCTTTCGTCCATTCCGGAAATTTGAAATATGGGGAAATGGCATCCAGCAATGAATCGGATATCTTAGTTACCTTCTGGAAATCTTCCTTGGTGTTGGCGAATTTATCCTGTTTTCGGAAAGCGTGTAACCTGTCAATTTCCTCTAACTTCATCCCCAAGGTATAGCCTTTGTAATCGGTAATGAAATTTGGATTAAAAGGATATATTTTTAAGGAATCCTTTTGTAGCGCAACCTGCTTGAGGGCATCAATTTGCAATTGAACTTCCTCGTCAACTACAAGGCTATTCTGCCGTGTATCCCCGAATAAGTTTCCATAAAAATAATAGCCTACCTGAAGCGAAACTATAATGAGTAGCAAAAAGAAAATCCCACTTCGTTCCTGTTTGTTGAAACGGAAATGGGATTTACTATTTTTCACGGGGGAGTTTGTTACTGTTCAGTGACTCCTGATAACGTATATTAGTAGTGTTTTATTGCTTCCTACCTTAAACGCTGAATGTATTTTAAAGATTCTATACCGCTCCACCAAAAGAGGATAGTATACATTCTTTTGTTTTTTATTCCTTGATGGGTTTTTTAGTTTTATACAGCTCGTTCCCTTTAAGCTTCTGCCAATACACCTCCAAGTCGGCCTTGACCTCACCAGACATTATATAAAGCCCAATAATATTAGGGAAGGACATTGCCAGAATCATCATATCCGAAAACACCAATACTGCGCCGAGACTAACAGAAGCGCCTATTACCACAAAAACCAAGAAAAGGAGTTTATAGGTTAGCTCAGATTTTTCACTTTTTCCGAAAAGATACGTCCAGGCCCGCATACCGTAATATGACCAAGATATCATGGTAGAAAAGGCAAAAAGGAAAACTGCAATTCCTAACACGTAAGGGAACCACGAAATCTGACTACCGAACGCATCGGATGTCAACTGGGCACCAGCCATACCTTCCACTTCATGCATACCTGTAAATATCAGAACCAAGGCGGTCAATGTACAGACTACAACCGTATCGATGAAAGGCTCTAGGAGAGCTACAAAACCCTCTGAAGGTGGATTATTTGTTTTAGCGGTACTGTGCGCTATGGCTGCAGATCCGACTCCTGCCTCGTTAGAGAATGCAGCTCGCTGAAAACCTACAACCAAAACACCGATTACTCCACCCTTCAGTGCACTGGGCGTAAAGGCACCATCAACGATGGCCGCAAAAGCCGGCGCAACGTTCTGTATATTCATTATAATAACGGCAAGAGCAGCCAATACATATATACTGGCCATTAGCGGTACAATTTTACCGGTTACCTTTGCTATACTTCGGATACCGCCAATGATTACTACCCCGACTAGTATGGCGGTGACTACGCCGAACCAGAATCCGTTACCGACCAGTGCCGGAAATTGACCGGCTAACTGCTCGAAAGACTGATTGGCCTGAAACATATTACCCCCTCCGAAAGAAGCACCAATGGCCAACACAGCAAACATAGCGGCGAGCACCTTACCGAGCCCCCCCATATTTCTTTTTGCCAAGCCGTATCTCAAGTAGTTCATTGGGCCACCAAAAACCCTTCCATCGGGTAGAATGTCACGGTATTTGACACCCAATGTACACTCTACAAACTTCGATGACATACCTAAAAGCCCACAAACAATCATCCAAAATGTGGCCCCTGCACCGCCTAACGACACGGCAACGGCTACCCCTGCAATGTTGCCAAGACCTACTGTACCGGAAACGGCAGTGGCCAAGGCTTGAAAATGGGTAACTTGCCCCGGAGCGTCCGGATCATCATATTTGCCCCGTGCCAAATCAATGGAATGTTTAAAACCACGAATGTTAATGAAGCCCATGCGAATGGTAAAGAATAGGGCACCAAACACCAACCAAATCACGATAAAAGGAATAGGTTTCGTGACGGGATCACCATTAGGATGGAGCAACGCCACTGGTTCTTCATACTGGATTTCAGCTAAAAAATGCGCACCTTGAGCTATTACGTGCTCGGCATTTTCGGAGTTATAAATAGCTTTGCCCTCCTGTACGAGATATTTTAGCACACCGTTAACGGTGGCAATTACTTTTTCATCGGCCCCGTTACCACTAGAAACAATAGCAATCTCATCGCCAATTTTTACTTTCGAACCTTCAGGCTTTAACCATTTTTTCAATACAAACTTATCTTCTATTGTGGGAGTCCAGCCTGGAGTGGCAACCAATTTGACATCGGCATAGGCAATAGGGTCATATATACCAATTGCTGCAAAGGGATCCCAAAAAAGAACAGACCCCAAAGCGCCTACTGCTGGGGTCATTATACCATTAAACGTTTCGGTTATGGCATCTGTCTGAACGGTAAAACTTTTACTTGCCGAAGCTCCTTTAGCGTCTGTAACTGTTACTGAATACTCTACCCCTTCCGTTAGGCCGAAAGCCTTGTTACTTGTCAGTGGAGTGCTCTGATCACTCCATTTATAGCTGTAGGGCGGCGTACCACCAAGCACCTGTAACTCTACAGCACCATCATTAATAATTTCCGACGGATTCATTACCGCTTCGTTTATCCTAAGTTGTTGCGCATTGGAACAATAGGCGAAAAGTAGTAAACATAAAAGAAGGTAATTTTTCATAGCGTATGCCATAGGTGGTATTTGTGAACTATTAGTAGATGGACGGTATTATCCTGTTAAGAAAAGCCCAATATCTTAAAAATTAGCAGAACAATCAAGTAATACCTTCGAATTAACCTAAGGCATTATAAAAAAAAGATGCTATCGGTACTCTAGAGCTATTCAATGTGGAACATCTCGTGCAGTTTTCGTATCTGCTCGGGCCGTCCAAGAACAATAACCTTGCTTTTCGGCTGCAACTGCAAATCGGCTTCGGGATTGATAGTATACTTACCGTCAGGTTCAATATATCCTATAATGGTACAGCCCGTTTTTCTTCGTAAATCGAGATCTCGCAAGGAATTGCAATCGACCTGATCTCTGAAATCTTCAATGGCCACCTCTTCGAGGTTCGTGGTATTTTTGCCTTCCGTACCCAATTGGTCCATAAAGGTGATCAGGTTCGGCATAACCACCAGTGAGGCCATGTGGTCGCCTCCGATACGGTCTGGCATGATGACCTTATCGGCCCCGGCCAATTTCAGTTTCTTTTGCGATGTCGCTAATGAGGCCCTGCTTATAATGAACATACTCTTGTTCATTTGTCTTGCCGATAGCACTACGAAAAGATTCGCGGCATCATCTGGCATTGCAGCAATCAGGTACTGTGCCCGCTCTATTCCGGCCTCGCTCAGAGTATCATCTTCATTGGAATCGCCTTCCACAAAAAGAATCCCTTCTTCTTCATATTTATCGATAACTTCCCTGTCCTTTTCGATAACGACGAATGGTTTCTTGTAGGTTCTCAAACGTTCGGCCGCTTGCATCCCGTTTCGACCGAAACCACATATGACTACATGATCGGTCAATTTACTTATCTTATCTTTCACTTTTTTCTTTTTTAGAAGTTGTAGCGAGTTTCTGCTCAAAATATATTCGGTAATCAGTGAAATAGAGAACGCGAATATGAAAACACTTGAAATTATTAAAAATACGGTGAAGAACTTCGCTTCGGTACTCAAAGGCCCCACTTCTGAAAAGCCGACCGTAGTAACCGTGATGACAGTCATATAGAGGGCATCCATCCAGGAAAAATCTGAAATTAACCGATAGCCCAAAACCCCAATGATGAGTACGGAGGCTATGGAGACAAAGGCCAAATAGATTCTAGATCGAAAGATATTCAGTAGGTTCATAAGTCAAAAACGGAGGTGCGTTTAGTATAGACCAAATCTTTGATACGTAGCCAAAAAGCCAAGAAAAGATATAGGGCAAAACCAAAACCAAGCGTTACGAAAGTAAGGTAGATAAACGAGGTTCGCACTACCCGGATTCTTATTCCCAAACGTTCGGCAATACGGCGACAGACTTCAAAGCCGCGTTTTTGAAAGTAATACAATAGTTGATAAAAGATGCTCATGGGAACTGTTCACTAAGATGAATCCTATACTATAAATTTAATGGCCCTACTTCGTAAAATTAACCATTTCCCTGTAATAAACTATTGCCTACAGTACACTGCAGACATTTGTTTTGGGTGCAATATTCGTTGTATAATTGCAGTAGCGCCTGACTCTCCTTTGCATTGTCGATAGAAATACCGTGGCTTTTGAAGCTGGTTATAACACTATTCTCCTCTTTTCCAATTTGAGACATGATTCGAATAATATCTTCATTGACCGTGGTCCCCTGATACCGTGCGTAACAGAATTTCAAAGGTAAAATGGTGTTGATTATTAAGAGATCAATAAACTTTTGAGTAGGCTTCTTTATACTTTTTTTGGATGTTTTTCCAAATGTGAAATGATCGTTCCAATAGTCACTTGCCGAGACGTCGAATATCGCATATAAGTCTTTTAGTTCAGAGGCATTTAAGATCATGCTGAAAAGATTGGGGCGCGCGGCATACAGGTTCGCCAATTGAGAAAGGCGAATCGTTGGAAAATTGGGTGGCCTCAACCTAAAAAATTCGGGTTTTTGTACACCATCTTCTTTCAATTCGAATTTGTTCTTGAGGTGCCTAAATTCTTTTTTTAGCTGCAGGTAATAATCGTCAAAAATATCTTCGGAATCCAATAAATGAGTCATTCCAAGGAAAACACTTTCCAATCCCATGGTTTGGGACCGTAGTTTTCGCACCGTAAAAAAGTCAAGCGCATTAGCCAAACTTAAAAAAGACGGTCCATTGATCTTTAATCCGAAAGTTTTAAGCAGTACGGTAAATAATACTTTCTCCCAATCATTCTTGGAGTTTTCCAAGAGTTTGAACATCCACTCAGATTTCCGCTCCAACCTTTCAAAATATAGACGTTCAAGCCAATTTTCGAAAACGAAGTTATCTATGTGGCCAATATTTTTTTCGCAATTGATAAAACGGATTCCGCTTTTGTTGAACAAATCCTGATAAGCGACGAGAAGATTTTTGGATATATAGTTTTGCAACGCCAAGGTCGGAATTTCGGAATTATCGCTTCGAAAGACCGCAGCGTCATCTTCCCAAACCACGTGAAGGATAACATTGTTGTAGTTCACATCCTTCTCATGGTGGTGTGCATACCAATCCGAGGATTTTAGGTGTATTTCAACATTTCCCGCCCATAGTTGTCCGCCAATCTTCACTTGAGCATTGAAAAAATCTGGACCTGCAGAATGGTTGTGTATACCGGTATCGACGATAAGTATAGGCAAATTGTTCGAATCGACAAGCTCGTTCAACTGTAACTTCTTGTATTTCCAGATGAAATGTAGCAAGTCTTCTTTCATGGTCGGTTTAAATGCGGTAATTATTAGCTTTTAATCGCCTTCAATTTCACCATCCCAGTTCATAAAGCCTCCTTCTAAATTATAAGCATTTTTAAAACCTACGCTGTTCATGATGGCACAAGCTTGACCACTACGGTTACCGCTACGGCAATAGACATAATAATTTTTACTTTTATCGAGCTTTTCAACCTCGTTCAAAAATTCTTGTCCCAAATAAAAATCGATATTGGTTGACTTGGGTATATAGCCTTCCTCAATTTCCTCTTTGGTTCTAACGTCAAGTATAACGGCATTATCATCCTTTTCGAGCTGTTCTTCCCATTCTTGTTGTGATAGGTTCATAACTTAAAATCTTTTATCATTATTGCTAATTTCCGGCGACACCTTATTCAAATGCCGGCAAAAATTTGTTCTTCCATATTGTCCAAAAGTAAGATTTTTAACGGAAACCGCATCTTGGAATTTTTAACAAAGAATTAGGTTTAATCATTTTCATCTCTCTTTAAAAAGCTAGTATATTTGTATATACAATTATTGAGTTGGCATGAATGTAGAAGCGGTAATCAAAACGGATAAAGAAATTCCACTGAAAAGTAGAACAATTATCCATTTTATGTTGGTAGAAAACCACATCAACGAAACTATTGCTACTGCCCTTAAGCCTTTCGAAGTATCCGTACAACAATTTAATGTACTACGAATTTTACGGGGACAAAAAAACAAGCCTGCCAATCTTTCCACCCTGAATGAACGCATGGTGACAAAGATGAGCAATACGACAAGATTAGTAGATAAACTATTGACCAAAGGTTACGTTGAACGTCGTACTTGCCCATCAAACCGTAGAAAAATTGAGATCACGATTACTAAGCAAGGAAACAGCCAATTGGAGAAAATGGATAGTGCCATGATACATGCAGAAGAAGAAATCCTTAAAAAACTTTCAATAGAGGAATTGGAGCAACTGAACCTACTTTTCGATAAATTTTAATTACTAACACCTATTATAAAAAAGGCTCCCACCTTAATGGGAATTAAAACAATCATTAACAAATTCATTCCTTTCGGAATGACAAAATCAAATAATTATGAAAAAAGGAGTATTTAGTATGGCATTAGCCATGGTATTCGGAGTTGCCACCGCAACAGAACCCGTTGTCGATGAAAAGAAAGAAGTAAAGACGGACGAAAGTACGGTTACTTGGAAAGCTTATAAAGTTACCGGTTCTCACACTGGAACCATAGCTTTGGAAAAAGGAGCCCTAATTTTCGATGGTGACAAACTTACCGGCGGTGAATTTACGGTAGATATGTCGACCTTAGTGTCTACTGACCTTGATGATGACGCTGAAAGCAAAGGGAAATTGGAAGGCCATTTGAACTCAGAAGATTTCTTTGCTACCGAAAAGCATAGTACATCAACATTGGTTTTTACCGATGTAAAATCTACTGGGAAGAATTCTTATGAAGTTACTGGTGACCTTACCATAAAAGATATTACTAAACCAGTCGTTTTTGATGTTTCAATTTACGGAAGCAAGGCTACGGCTACAGTAAAAGTCGATCGAACCAACTACGATATCAAATATGGTTCAGGAAACTTTTTTGAAAACTTAGGTGATAAAACTATATATGATGAGTTTGACCTAGTAGTGGATTTAGAATTCTAGTAGGACGCCTCCTGCAATACTAATTATAGGGACCGAAAATTTCGGTCCCTAATTTTTTACTTCATCCGCTTGCCCTTTTAAAAATGATTTCTATATTTGAGCCATGATTAAGAGTAACATACAAACTTGGTGGTGGAACAACTTTCGACAAGCATCGTGAGCTGAGCATCATTGTAGTATAACTATATAAGGCCTGTCATCACGACGGGCCTTTATTATTTCATAGCTTTCAACATGGCAAAATTTAAACTAAAAACCACATACAAACGCATACTGGCAGACACTATTACGCCAGTGAGCGTCTATCTGAAAATCCGGGACCGATTTCCTAACAGCATCCTCTTGGAAAGTAGCGATTATCATGCCAACGATAACAGCTTTTCCTATATCTGTTGTAACCCCATTGCGTCTATAGTAATCGAGAATGAAAGAGTCGTACAGCAGTTCCCCGATGGTACATCCGAAGAAATCACTATTGAGTCGAATACCGACGTGGTGCGCGTCATAGATGATTTCAGTCAAAGATTCGAATCTGAATCCAAAGATTTTAAATTTATCGTAAATGGACTCTTCGGTTATATGGCCTATGACGCCGTACGCTATTTTGAGGATATACAACTAAGCAAAAAAGAAAACAGTATCGCTATTCCCGATATGTATTACGCTGTATACAAAAATGTGATTGCCATTGATCATTTTAAGAACGAGGCCTATATTTTTTCTCATTGTTTCGAGGAGGATGAAAATACCCTTGAAATCGAGCGTATTCTAAACGTTCGGAATTTCGCATCGTATAATTTTAAGATGGATGGTGAGGCCGTTTCCAATCTAAAAGACGAAGAATATAAACAACACGTTGAACTGGCCAAGAAACACTGTCAGCGCGGTGATGTTTTTCAACTGGTACTCTCTAGACGTTTTTCACAAGATTTTAAAGGGGACGAGTTCAACGTGTATCGTGCCCTACGCTCCGTAAATCCTTCGCCGTACCTTTTCTATTTTGATTACGGTGACTTTAAAATATTCGGAAGCTCTCCGGAAGCGCAACTGGTGGTGAAAAATGGAGTTGCAGAAATTCACCCCATAGCCGGGACTTTTAAACGTACCGGTAACGATGAGAAGGATGCTATTCTGGCTAAACAATTGACAGAGGACGATAAAGAAAATAGTGAGCATGTAATGTTAGTCGATCTTGCACGTAATGACCTTAGCCGAAATGGTAGTATGGTCGAGGTCACCAATTATAGGGAAGTACAATTCTTTTCGCACGTCATACACTTAGTATCAAAAGTAACCGGTAAAATTAAAAAACATATCCCAACCCTTAAAGTAGTTGCCGATACATTCCCTGCCGGAACCTTGAGCGGGGCGCCAAAACATAGGGCCATGCAATTGATAGAACAATATGAAAAAACAAGTCGCGGTTATTACGGTGGCGCTATTGGTTTTATGGACTTCGATGGAAATTTCAACCACGCTATCATGATCCGAACTTTTCTTAGCAAAAACCACCAATTACATTATCAAGCGGGTGCTGGACTAGTGGCCGCTTCCAACGCTAACGATGAACTTGAGGAAACCTACAATAAATTGGGGGCACTAACCAAGGCCTTGAAGATTGCTGAAGAGATATAACTTTTTTTGGCCCTTGATTCCCACAGTGAAACCTTAAATGATTACAATTAGAAAATGAGCACAACAAAGAGTCAAAACGAAAAGAATGCCCGCACTGCCGTAAAGTCTGAGGGAATTTCCGTTCTCGTAATAGACAACTACGACAGTTTCACCTACAACCTGGTACATTATCTTGAAGATTTGGGCTGCACGGTGACCGTTAGACGAAACAATCGCTTGACCCTTGACGAAGTTGATGCCTTCGACAAGATTGTACTTTCACCTGGTCCTGGTATTCCCGATGAAGCGGGATTGCTCAAACAAATCATTGCTAAATACGCCCCTACCAAAAGCATTCTTGGGGTATGCCTGGGGCAGCAGGCCATAGGCGAAGTATTCGGTGGTTCCCTTATCAATTTGGAGGAAGTATATCACGGAATTGCAACTTCCATTGAAATCATAACAGAAGATCCTATTTTTGCAGGACTTCCTAAAAACATTGAGGTAGGTCGCTATCATTCCTGGGTCGTGAATCCTGATTTACCGGAAGTTTTGGAAGCGACTTCTCTAGATGAAAATGGACAAATAATGTCTCTGCGTCATAGAGAATATGATGTTTGCGCCGTTCAGTTCCATCCAGAGTCGGTATTGACGCCTGAAGGCAAAAAGATATTAGAGAATTGGATCAACGCATAATTTTTACTACTATTTAGGAGTACCAGAACGAATGTGATTAATGGCAATTGGATTGAGCCTAGCCGAAATGCTAGAATGGCGAAAGAATATAGATTATGAAAGAAACCTTAAATAAACTGATAAACCACGACATACTCTCAAAAGCGGATGCCAAGAAAATACTTTTCAATATGGCCAAGGGGGATTATAATACGAGTCAGATTGCTGCCTTTGTGACGGTATATATGATGCGCAGTATTACCATCGAAGAGCTTGAAGGCTTTCGGGATGCGCTATTAGAACTATGCCTGAGGGTAGATTTATCTGCATTTGACCCCATAGATCTTTGCGGCACTGGAGGTGATGGTAAGGATACGTTCAATATATCTACATTGGCTTCTTTCATAACCGCCGGAGCCGGAGTGAAGGTTACCAAGCATGGTAATTACGGGGTGTCTAGCACATGTGGAAGCAGTAATGTGATGGAATATTTAGGCATTAAATTCAGCAGTGACAAAGACTTTTTAGAAAAATGCATCAATGACGCAGGAATCTGTGTTTTACACGCGCCCCTATTTCATCCTGCGATGAAAAATGTAGCACCGATACGTCGAGACTTAGCCGTAAAGACCTTTTTCAATATGTTAGGACCTATGGTTAACCCTGCATTTCCAAAAAATCAAATGGTCGGGGTTTTCAATCTCGAACTCGCCCGTATGTACGGATATCTGTATCAGAATACCGATAAAAAGTTTACCGTTTTACATGCCCTTGATGGATATGATGAAATCTCCTTGACTGGAAATACCAAGACTATTTCAAACCGTTCCGAAGGCATGCTAAAACCTTCCGACTTCGGAGTGCAAGCCATAAAACAATCGCAAATTACGGGAGGGGACACGATAGAATCATCCGCAAAAATTTTCGTGAACGTGTTGAAGGGCCAAGGCACTGAAGCACAGAACAACGTGGTCTGTGCCAATGCCGGTGTTGCGATTGCAACGGTAAGGGATATCAGTATCAAAGAAGGATTTGAGCAGGCCAAAGAGTCGCTCTTAGGTGGTAAGGGATTGCAAGCGTTGACTAAATTACAGGAGTTGAGCAAAGTCTCCTAAGCCTTACATCCATTGCTATTAAGCTAATCTTAAATAGGTTTCACAAGCATCGCATCATGAACATTCTTGACCAAATAGTAGCTGACAAACGAAAGGAAGTCGATCTTAAAAAGTCGCTGATTCCGAAATCACAATTGGAAAAATCAGTGCTGTTCGGTCGCCAGACCGTTTCGCTGGCCGATGCGCTGCGCCTTAGCAAGTCGGGCATCATCGCTGAGCATAAACGTCGGTCGCCTTCGAAATCGGTAATAAATCAAAGCCTAAACGTACAAGATGTGGCAGAAGGCTATGAAAAAGCGGGCGTTTGTGGCATGTCAGTTTTAACGGATGGTAAATATTTCGGGGGATCATTAGACGATTTGATAGTGGCACGTGCAGCTGTTGAAATGCCACTACTGCGTAAAGAATTTATCATTGATGAATATCAATTAATAGAAGCCAAATCATACGGTGCGGATGTAATTCTTTTGATAGCCGCGATTTTGGACAAAGAAGAAATCAAGGGTTTTTCGGAACTGGCAAAATCGCTGCAGCTCGAGGTGTTACTTGAAGTACACAACGAAGAAGAGCTCCAAAAATCAATCATGCCCAGTCTTGATATGCTCGGCGTCAATAACCGAAACCTTAAGACCTTCGAGGTCAGCTTAGAAATCAGCAAAAGCCTTTCAAAACTGATTCCAGATGATTTTGTCAAGGTTTCTGAAAGTGGTATAAGTGCTATGGATTCCATTAAAGACTTGAAGACTTATGGATATCAGGGGTTTTTAATCGGAGAGAATTTTATGCGAACCACCGACCCCGGTGAGGCTGCCAGAACTTTTATAAATTACATTTAGCAAAGGATATGAAACTGAAAATTTGCGGAATGAAATTGAATGCGGCCGAGGTTGCAAGTTTACGGCCCGATTACCTAGGCTTTATTTTTTGGGAACCGTCTAGCAGATTTTTTGATGATGAGATTCCCGAATTACCGGAAGGAACTAAAATAGTGGGTGTTTTTGTCGATGCCAGCATAGAGATAATAATACAGAAAGTAGATAAATACGGTTTGCATGCCGTGCAATTGCACGGCAAAGAAAGTCCTAAATTTTGTGCCCACCTCCGAACCGAGTTAAAAAAAAGAATGGTCGGGGGTAATATGCCTGTCGGCCATGCAAACGTAGGCGAGACCTCGCTTTTGGATGAAAATCCCAAAATAATAAAAGTTATCTCTATAAAAGATAATTTCGATTTTAGATTGCTGGCGCCATTCGAAGCGTTCTGCGATTATTACCTTTTCGATACTAAAGGAAAACTACCCGGTGGAAACGGTTACGCTTTTGATTGGAGTGTTCTCGAAAATTACCCTTCGAATAAACCCTACTTTTTAAGCGGGGGTATTGGGTTAAAGGATGCTGAAGCGATTAAAAGATTTAGGAAACGGCCGGAAGCAAAATATTGTTATGCCGTTGATGTCAACAGTAAATTTGAAATTGAGCCTGGATTGAAGGATATTAATAAATTGAAGGAATTTATCAAATTACTATAAATTCGGGATTAGCTACTGGTTCGTGTGTTTTGAAAGATTGAAATGGGCTTTTAGGCTGGATTTAATAAATTCATCCTCATTTATTAGAATTCAGACATGACCAAACCGAAACCGGTGCGATTAAATAATTAAATTATACAAAAGCAGAAAATAAAATGTTATGTCAGCCTGAATTCTATAGAAATTGAATATAATATATACTTGGATATAACTACAGCCACCAGAATTTAACTAAAAAAAAACGAGGCAACAATTTCCAAAAGCCTTCCCTAAAAAAATAACTATGACATATCATGCAAATGAAAAAGGGTACTACGGTGAATTCGGCGGCGCCTTTATTCCAGAAATGCTTTACCCGAATTGTGAAGAGCTGCGCCATAATTACATCCAGATTATGGAAGAACCATCCTTTAAAGAGGAATTCGACCAGTTGCTAAAGGATTATGTCGGTCGCCCAACTCCGCTCTATTTTGCCAAACGCCTATCCGAAAAATACGGAACCAAAATATATCTGAAACGTGAAGATTTGTGTCATACCGGTGCGCACAAGGTAAACAACACTATTGGTCAGATCTTAATGGCAAAAAAACTTGGCAAAAACCGGATTATTGCCGAGACCGGTGCCGGACAACACGGAGTCGCCACCGCCACTGTCTGTGCCCTTATGGGTATCGAGTGTATCGTTTATATGGGAGAAGTCGATATCGCCCGACAGGCCCCTAATGTTGCGCGAATGAAAATGCTAGGTGCTCAGGTACGCCCGGCACTTTCCGGCAGCCGTACCTTGAAAGATGCTACCAATGAAGCTATTCGAGATTGGATTAACAACCCGGTAGATACCCATTATATTATTGGATCGGTCGTAGGGCCTCACCCCTACCCTGATATGGTAGCGCGCTTTCAATCCGTTATCTCGGCAGAAATCAAGTGGCAATTGATGGAAAAGGAGGGTCGGGAAAACCCAGATTATGTGGTTGCCTGTGTAGGTGGAGGCAGCAATGCCGCCGGCACCTATTTTCACTACCTAGATAATCCTGACGTTGGTATTATCGCGGTAGAAGCGGCGGGCAAGGGAGTCAATTCCGGTGAGAGCGCCGCTACCTCGGCACTTGGCAAAATCGGTATCATTCACGGTAGTAAAACCTTGCTAATGCAAACGAACGACGGGCAGATTACAGAGCCTTACTCAATATCCGCAGGCCTCGATTATCCCGGGGTTGGGCCTATGCATGCCCATCTGTTCAAATCTGGTCGCGGGGAATTTATTTCCGTGACCGACGACGAGGCAATGACTGCTGGGTTGGAAATGGCGCAATTAGAGGGCATCATTCCCGCCATCGAGACTTCTCATGCCTTTGCGATATTTGACCATCGGAAATTCGATAAGGACGATGTGGTGGTAGTTAACCTGTCAGGACGTGGAGATAAGGATTTGGATACGTATATCGATTATTTCAAGCTCTAAGATAATAGGATAACTTAGTTTCAACGAATACAACATTATACCATATATGAATCGGATTAGTAAAAAAATGCAAGCTGAAGGTAAACTCCTCTCCATCTACTTTACCGCTGGCTATCCTTCATTAGAGGATACAGTGAAAATTATTCAAGACCTGGAGAAGAGTGGTATCGATATGATTGAAATCGGACTCCCATTTAGCGATCCATTGGCCGACGGACCTACCATACAAGAAAGCTCTACCAAGGCGATAAAGAACGGAATGACCAGTAAAATTCTTTTTGATCAACTCAAGGATATTCGGGAATCCGTTTCGATTCCGTTACTAATTATGGGGTATTTCAACCCCATGCTGCAGTACGGTGTTGAGGCATTTTGCAAGAAATGCCAGGAAACAGGTATAGACGGACTCATCATTCCGGACCTGCCGGTCGATGTATACCATGAACAATATCAACAGGTTTTTGAGAAATATGGGCTGATTAATGTATTGTTAATCACCCCTCAGACTTCTGATGAACGCATAGGGTTTATAGACAGGGTATCAAAAGGTTTCATTTATATGGTCAGTTCTGCAAGTGTTACGGGTTCTGGAGAAGGTTTTGGAAATGCCCAAACGCAGTATTTTGAACGCATCGACAATATGAAGCTTGCTAACCCGCAAATTGTCGGTTTTGGTATCAAAGACTCCGAAACTTTTGATCAAGCTACCAAGACATCCAAGGGTGCTATTATTGGTTCAGCATTCATAAAACACTTGACAAAATTCGGTGTAGATTCGATAGCAAGTTTCGTTGACTCAATTCGATAAACAGCTTTAAGTTGAACTTTTTTAAAGCTATTCAAGACCCAAAAGATTTTTCTTAAAAAGTGTAGAAGTACTATCTTAACGGATTTGTAATGCTCATGTTTTTCTTCTAAAATGAAATAATGTCCAATTCTTGGGAAGAAAAACATCGTAAATATCCGTGTTATTTAATAACCAATATAATAGTTGGCGCTTTATCAAATCATCCGTTCCACGGCCTTTAAAACAAAGGTCTAACTTTCCCTTAGCGATAAGCTCTTAGGAAATTACCGTCTATCGAAACCCTAGCAACGAATTATTTGTTCGTTCCAATACACCCCTGCGCCTGATGATATATATGGAAATATAAGCCTTAATCCTCAGTACACTTACTCCGTTTTCAGAGATAGTACGTCCGCGTAGCGCAAAAATTAAAAATTAACTTCGATAGCATTTGTCTTTATGGTCAAATCTGTTTTGCAAACACATTTTAGGACTGGTCAATCCGCCACTTTGGGGGTTTCTTTTATCTATCCTTTGATTGTAAAAAACAACACATAGAAAACCCTGAAATAGAAACAACGCTATTTCAGGGTTATATTTTGCAAGGGAAATTAGACTGTATTTTTTAAATTAAGCGGAATTACGACTCGCGTTTATATTGCCATATAGTGAACGGGTCACTATTTTTTCATACTCTTCTTTGTATCCAGCATTTTGTCCAATTTTTTGCAGGGCATATTGTTGAATGGCCAACAAAGGCAACACAATATTTTCCCTGATTTTTACCGATTCCCGAGAAACTCCTTCGTTCTGCATCAGAATATCAAAACCACTTATAAGCAAAAGCATTTCTATGGAGAGTTCATATTCAGAATGTAAGATTTGCCAGAACGCGCCGTATTCTGGGTCTTCCTTCATATAGCTAGTGAGTTCAAAATAGCATTTGGTCAATGACATCATACTATTCAACATCAAAGCCTTAAAAAACGGTACCTCGTTAAATAGAGCTTTGACCTCGTCGATTCTACCATCGTCTTTCAAGGTTTTAATGGCAGTTCCGATGCCGAAGTAACCGGGAACGTTCTGCTTCAATTGACTCCAAGAACCCACAAATGAAATGGCACGTAAATCGGTCAATTCCAATTTGGCCTTGTTGCCCCGCTTGCCCGGTCTACTTCCGATATTCGCCTTGGTGTAATATTTCAAGGTACTTTTATTTTCGAGATACGGAATGAACATTTCATGCTTCTTAAGAGCATCGTATTTGCTAAAACTCAATTCTGACAGTTCTTCCATCAGCTTTCGGTCATCTTTTGAAATAACATTTTCTTTGCCGAAGAGGTTGTTTGAAAGTCCGGCTGTCAACAATTGCTCCGAGTTATGCATAAACAACTCCTTGGTGCCATACGTACTCGTGATAGTTTGACCTTGAATGGTCAATTGAATTTCGTGATTGGCAACGTCTTTTGTTTGGGCTGCATAAAAACGATGTGTCTTGCCACCACCACGGGCCGGTGGGCCACCACGACCGTCAAAAAACACCGCCTTGATGCCGTTCTTTTTACAGACTTTAGACAAGGTTTCCTTGGTTTTTAAAATAGACCAGTTTGCCTTGAGATAGCCTCCATCTTTTGTGCCATCGGAAAAGCCCAGCATGATGGTCTGTACGTTGTTACGCCGCTCAAGGTGGGCCCTATATTCTGGCATTTCGAAAAGAGTTTGCATAGTAGCCTCTGCCCCGGCCATTCCGTTCATAGTTTCGAAAAGGGGCACGATATCAAAGGTAATCTTATCGGCTTCCCAACCATTCCAACGGAACAAGGCATACACGAAAAGTACAGAGAAAATATCTTCTGAATTACTGATGATGTAGCGATTGCATCCTTCTTCGCCATTTTTGTTCTGAATCTCCTTTAGTTGCGAAATATTAATCAAGGTATCCTTAACAATATCATCCGAAAAATTAGTGACATCCGCCTTCAAATCTTTATGTAACAAAATATCGATCAATGCGTTTTGATCAAGTTCGTCAAGAGAATTCTGAATAATACCGTTCTGCCTTAAAAGACTCTCCACTACTAAAATATGCTTGCTCTGGTCTTGTCGTATATCCAAAGTGGCAAAATGTGTCTTGAAAATCTTGACCTTATCGATAAGGTGTTCCAAATCTTTAAGATAGAGTGAATGATATTTTTCGGTCAGGGTTTTATGGATAGTTTCTAACGGGCCGATTAGGTTCTGATAATTGACCGTTTTCTCTCTATTGAACATGGCGACATAGAGACTGTCACGAAGGGTGTTCAACGGATCTTGAACTCCCTTGAATGTCAATTTTTTTCGAAGGCCCTTCAGATCATTGTAATAGCATTTCATCAGGTTCACCCGAAGTTCATCGGCCACATCTTTTGTAATATCGGCTGTTACGAAAGGATTACCATCGCGATCACCACCCGGCCAAAAACCGAGTTTCATAATATTATGATTATCAAATTTGCCATTGGGCACATTTCCCTTGATATAGGCATAAAGATGACCTACGGCATCATAGTACACATTTCTTAGGATGTGAATTATATTTTTGGCCTCATCAAGCGGGGTAGGCTTCTTGGCATTAATCAACGAAGTAAGCCCCAATTGCTGTAAGGTTATGTCGATATCGTTGATACGGTCTTCAAGAATTAGAGAGCGCAGTTCGTCGATTATATCCAGTACTTCGGGAGTATAGAACTGAGTAGGATGCGCGGTAAAAACAATTCGTGCACTAAAAGTAGAGAGTTGTTCTGCAAGCTTGTCCCAATCTTTATTTTTGTCCACGAACTGAAAATAGTCTTTGATCGATAGCGAGCTACTATGTTCCTGTAGCTTTGGGAAAGCGGCATCTTCAACACTATCGTAGAGTACAACCTGACGCTCTACATATTGAATGATGCGGAACATAAAGTCAATCTGGTCTTTTTCGTCGGTAATATGCGCATAGTTCTTGAAAAATACATCAAGAATTTCTTGGGGATGTTTGCCCGATTTCAATCCCTTTTCACACTGATCGAATAGTAAGGGTATGAGCATACCCACATTTTCAATGTTACGATAGGGTAGGTTCAAAAATAAACTGTTGTAGACATTGAATTTATTCGTGACCGACTTTTTGAAGGTTTCGAGTCTCTCTTTTTGTTGCATATATGGGAACTGGATTTAGTTTATAAGGATGTTATTTAGTTGATAAATATCGTGATAAATGCACTTCGGATACACGCATTTTATCCCAAATAACAAAATAATGCACCTACACCACAAAAACAACAGGTTTCACAACAAAAATTTCAAAAGCAGGGTACGTCAAGGTACTTTTACTATGTAATAAAAACGAAATACGATTTTTCATTTTCATATAGTGTTCTCGTAAAAGAGCTTTGCCTTGATTGGTAGAGCTCTTTTTAGTTTGTGAAGATTCCGTTTGTCTATTGCTGAACAATTATAAACTTAGTTTATCCAATATGAAAGGCTCGCTTTTGGCTTTGGTAGGAATCACACAATCGTTATCCCGAATATTCAATTATAATTTCTTTGGATGATCCGCCTTCCATAAGCTGGAGTTGCGATGGGATGCATTCGATATCATTGAATAAAATAAGGTACTTAAAAAAAGGGTGCGTACTGCAATACCCTATAGTCAACGGTATTAAATTCCGGATTTTCGTCTTTTAATTTCTTATAGGCCGCCAGACTGCCAACGGCTCGGTTCGCCGCCCCAGACGGGGCCGTAAGTGATACTGTTTTTATTTCCCTATACTTGTCCGAAGGAAGTAAAAATCGGTGTATACGGGGAACAGTATTGGAAACCACCTCAAGATGTAATCCGTATTCTTTCAAGTGTTTCCTGAAAAAATACTCTGGTCCATTTTTACTGTTTCCGCCTGTAAACAAAAGTGTGTCGATATTGGGATATGCCTTTAGTATACGGACCAAATCTCGAAACTGCACATTTTGCATGCCCAAATCGGAAGCATCTATTTTTTGCCTTTCGGCGGCTTCAACGATATCACAAATACCGATTCGACGTTTGAACAGAAAATGTTTACGTTGTTCTATAGCTTCACGGGTGGTGTTATAGACCAATCCTAAGTCAAAAATCCTATCCAAAATGGGCCAAAGTTGTCCATTACGGCTTCCATAACAGAAATCAACATCATCATCTTTCAATTCACGGGTCGTAAATCGCGGTGGCGGAAGCGTACCAACAATGAGTTTGGTGGCTTCCGAAAAAAGAAAGGGCGCATAAGGATGGGTATGAAGAAACACGGGCATCTATTTTAATAGCAACACCAAATCATCTGAATTTACCAATGAACCACCTGCAAGTTGTATGGTATCGACAATACCCTCCGCGTTGGCGGTGACGGTCGTTTCCATTTTCATGGCCTCAATAACAAACAGCGGCTGATTGCGTTTGACTTCTTGTCCTTTTTTGACCAGTACGGTGGAGAGCAATCCCTGTAGAGGAGCGCCGACCTGCTTTGGGTCATCGGGATCTGCCTTCACATTTTGTATGTTTTCGACCTTAACCGACCTATCTTTAATTATGACGTTTCTTAATTGTCCATTAATCTTAAAAAAGATACTCACATTGCCAGCCTCGTCAGGTTCGCCCACTAGCATTAAAGATATCAATACGTTCTTTCCTCTATCCAACTCCACCATAATCTCTTCGCCGATTTCCAAGCCATAGAAAAAATTCTTGGTAGGTATGTTGACCACGTTTCCAAACTTAACATGATTATTATAAGCTTCGGTAAAAACTTTTGGATAAAGCTGATAGGATAAGAAATCGGTCATTTCAAGTTCACGGCCCATTCCTTTGTTGAACGTTCTTTTAAACACCTTGAACTCCTTCTCAAAATCAATGGACTCTAAATGGGCATTCGGTCTTTCGGTATAGGGCTTCTCGTCTTTAAGGACAATTTGCTGTAATTTTTGAGGAAAACCGCCGACGGGTTGGCCCAAATCGCCCCTAAAAAAGCTTTTTACAGATTCTGGAAAGGAAATATCCTCACCTTTTTTCATCACGTCCTCTACGCTCAAATCATTACTGACCATGTACTGCGCCATATCGCCAACAACTTTCGAACTAGGTGTAACTTTTATAATATCGCCGAACATCGTATTTACCTCAGCATACATTTTTGTCACTTGGGTGAATCGATCTTCAAGGCCTAGTGCAATCGCCTGACCCTTTAAATTAGAATATTGACCACCCGGAATTTCGTGATTGTATATTTCACCCGTACCCGATTTCAAACCGGATTCAAAAGTGTAGTAGTAATTGCGGACAGTTTCCCAATAATTTGAATATTCGGCCAATTTTTCTGAGTTCATGGGGTTTTCACGTTCATGAAAACGCAACATCTCCACAAAAGAATTAAAATTCGGTTGAGAAGTGAGACCTGATAAGCCACCCAAAGCAACATCGATAACATCAACCCCGGCCTCTACCGCCTTTAGATAAGTAGCGGATTGTATCGATGAAGTATCGTGCGTATGCAGGTGTATCGGAATATTGATTTCGGATTTTAGTGCCGTTATAAGTTCAAAGGCGGCATCAGGCTTTAAAAGGCCGGCCATGTCTTTAACCCCTAAAATGTGCGCTCCGGCGTTTTCGATATCCTTCGCCAATTGCAAATAATACTTGAGGTCGTATTTTGTTTTGGATGGGTCAAGAATGTCGCCGGTATAGCAGAGTGAGCCTTCGGCCAAGCCTCCCGTATTTTTTCTCACATATTCAATGCAAGGCGCGATGGATTTCATCCAGTTCAATGAATCGAAAATTCGGAACACGTCGACCCCCGTATTCCAAGATTCCTCAACGAATTTTTCAATAAGATTATCGGGATAGGCGGTATAGCCTACTCCGTTAGACCCCCTAATCAACATTTGCAACAATAGGTTCGGCATTGCCTTTCGCAACATGGCTAGCCGCTCCCATGGGTTTTCGTGCAAAAAACGTAAGCATACGTCGAAAGTGGCACCGCCCCATACCTCCATGGAAAAAATTTCGGGATGGTTCTTGGCATAACCTTCGGCCACTTTCAGCATATCAGTGGTTCGCATGCGGGTAGCTAACAGGCTCTGATGGGCATCACGCATGGTCGTATCGGTAAAATGCACTTTTTTCTCCTGCTTCAGCCAAGTGGCGAATTTTTCGGGACCGAGCTCCGATAAACGGTCTTTGGTACCTTTAGGATACGCCTCCATTTTAGGAAAGCTCGGCACAATTGGTTTCGAAAAGACGCGTTTAGGATTGAAATTCTTAACGTCTGGGTTTCCGTTAACAATGGTTTCGCCCAAAAACTCGATCAACTTATTCGCGCGGTTTCTAGGTTCTATAAATTCAAAAAGCTTGGGTTCGTTCTTGATAAAATTGACGGTAACCTTACCTTCCCTAAAAGTAGGATGCGACAAAATATTGTCGAGAAAAGCCATATTGGTCTTCAATCCACGAATACGGAATTCTGCCAACGCCCTCCGCATCTTTCGGCAGCATCCGTCAAGGGTTCGACTACGAGCGGAAACCTTGACTAACATGGAATCAAAAAACGGTGAGATGGCAACACCTTGGTAAATACTTCCCGCATCTAGACGAATTCCGAAACCGGAAGCACTTCTGTAGGTGGTAACTATACCATAATCGGGTTTGAAATCGTTAGAAGGGTCTTCTGTAGTAATACGGCACTGCAATGCGACCCCAGTTACCTGTACCGAAGCTTGATCCGGTATTTTTATCTGTGTATCCGATAATTTGTATCCTCCGGCGATAAAAAGTTGCGCCTTGACCAAATCGATGTTCGTCATCATTTCCGTTACGGTATGCTCGACCTGAATTCGGGGATTTACCTCGATAAAATAAATACTTCCATCATCGTCGACCAAAAACTCAACCGTACCGATATTATTGTAGTCGACCGCTTTACAGATATCAATCGCATATTTATATAAGCTATCTTTCGTCTCTTGGGGCAAACCTATCGATGGCGCAAATTCAATGACCTTTTGGTAACGCCGTTGCACAGAACAATCACGTTCATAGAGATGCACGATATTACCATAGGTATCGGCAACAATCTGCACTTCTATATGCTTCGGATTTTCAACGAATTTTTCTAAAAAAACGGTATCGTCGCCAAAGGCGTTCAATGATTCCCTTTTGGCCTCGGGGAAGCCTTTCTCTAGTTCTTCTTCGGTACGTATTACGCGCATACCTCTTCCTCCACCACCAGATGCGGCCTTTAACATCAGGGGAAATCCGATACGTTTAGCCTCGGAAAGGGCAGTATCAATATCTTTTAAATCAATAGTACTGCTCTCGATAACGGGAACTTTATTCGCTGTCGCCACTTGCTTGGCCATAATCTTATCTCCAAGAGCTTTCAATACAGAAACTTTTGGACCGATAAAGAGTATACCGTTCTCGGCGCATCTTTGAGCGAACATGGCATTTTCGGATAAGAATCCATAGCCGGGATGAATAGCATCTACTTGGTTATCAAGGGCCACTTTTATAATAGCCTCTATATCGAGATATGGTTTTAAGGGATCTTTATCCTCACCGATTTGATAGCATTCATCGGCTTTGTAACGGTGAAGCGAATATCGGTCTTCATAGGTATAAACGCCTACGGTACGCACGCCAATCTCTACACACGCCCTGAAAATACGGATGGCGATTTCGCCTCTGTTTGCAACTAAAACCTTCTTGATTTTCACCCTAATCTATTTAAAACGTTGAAAGTGCTCTATTTTTCCTACAAACAAACTTAGCTTTTTTTTGGTTAGCATAGCAATACCTTACCTTTACGACAATAGGTAATCATCTAACACAATGCACAAATGGGAAAAGGGGATAAAAAATCAAGGAGAGGAAAAATTGCCAATCGATCTTTTGGAGCGAGACGGCCGCGCAGGATTAAAAAACGCCCTACTGTTGAGGAAAAAATTAGCCTGAAAAAGGAAAAGTAAATTTTGATTGCTAGTCGCAGTTAGTCCTATAGGTTTACAACCTAAATTTGAATATCAAGACTAAGGTATAATAGCCCTATATCAACGAATGAAAACGGGCTCGTTCTTTTTAGAGGTGTGTGAATCACTGAAAGTATAGTCGTTGTAGTCAAATCCTTTTAAATCTTCTAAGGTTTTGACATCCTTGTCGACGATGTATTTTACCATTGAGCCGCGGGCTTTTTTAGCGTAAAAACTGATGATTTTAAGTTTATCGTTGCTCCAGTCCTTGAAAACAGGCGAGATTACCGGCACTTTTAACGCTTTTTCGTCTACGGCACTGAAATATTCATTACTTGCTAAATTTAAAAAGAGTTCATCTTTCTCAAGTTCTGAATTCAATGCTTCAGTGATTTTTTTCTTCCAAAAATCATAGAGATTCTTTTTTCTGCCTACTTTCAATTTCGTTCCCATTTCCAAACGGTAGGGTTGCATAAGATCAAGCGGACGTAGTATTCCGTATTGACCCGATAAAATCCGCAGCATCTCCTGTAATTTTTCCACTTTTTCGGTTGACATCTTGTACGCTTCAAGGCCTTGATAAACATCACCGTTAAATGCATAGATCGCTGGCCTTGCATTCTTGGTCGTGAAAGGGGTTTCAAAATCTTGATTGCGCTTCCAATTTAGCTGGGCCAGCTTATCGGAGATGCTCATCAAATCCATTAATGCTGCAGGCTTCTTTTTTACAAGTACTTTGTTTAGTGCTACGGCCTCCTCTAAAAACTGTGGTTGCGTTTGTTTAGCCTTGGGATATTCAGTTTCGTAATCCAAAGATTTTGCAGGAGAAATGACTATTTTCATAATTATTTGGTTTGACAATCAAATACTAAAATAATTCGGATTTTTCTATTTTCAGGGGATGCCATAAATCAGAATTGTATTTACCTAATGGTGAAAATACTAAACCACCTTTAGAAGTGATGGTAAAACATGATACGCATCTATTTTGATTTATTTAGGCGAGATTGAAGGTCAATTTATAAAACCTTAGTGATACCTTAACGATGCTTGGCATATTCTCGCCACTTTTCAAAGCAATCGGCCATATCTTTCGGAATCTCCGAATTGAAGCGCATCATCTCGCCACTTACCGGATGCACAAAACCTAAGGTTTTAGCATGTAAAGCCTGCCTCGGAAGAATCTTAAAGGCATTGTCGACAAACTGTTTGTATTTGGTAAAAGTCGTTCCCTTTAAAATCCGTTCACCACCGTATCGCTCATCATTAAAAAGCGTATGACCAATATACTGCATATGAACCCGGATCTGATGGGTACGGCCCGTCTCGAGTTTGCAAGACACGATGGTTACGTACCCTAACCGTTCCAAAACCTTGTAATGGGTTACAGCTTCTTTGCCCTCGTCACCATCTGGAAAAACATGCATCTGCAAACGGTTTTTCGGATGACGCGCAATATTACCTTCCACGGTTCCGCTGTCGTCTTTCACATCGCCCCAAACAAGAGCTACATATTCGCGTTCTGAAGTCTTATCAAAAAATTGTTTCGCCAAATGGGTCATTGCGGTTTCGGTCTTGGCTACGACCAATAAACCCGAGGTATCCTTATCGATACGATGAACCAATCCTGGTCTTTCGTTGCTATTATTTGGAAGGTCTTCGCGCTTACCGCCCGAATTCTCGATGTGGAACAAAAGTCCATTGATCAGCGTACCGGAATAATTACCATGACCCGGATGTACGACCATGCCCGCCGGTTTGTTGACTACAAGCAGTGCGTCATCCTCATAGATAATATCTAAAGGAATATCTTCGGGAACCAACAAAAATTCATGGGGCGGATGCTCTAAAAGAACTTTAACCTCATCGCCAGGCTTAACCTTATAATTCTGTTTAACGATTGCCCCATTGACCCAGATATTACCCGCTTTGGCGGATTGCTGAATTTTATTACGCGTGGCATATTCGATAAAATTCATTAAGAATTTATCGACCCGCAAAGGCTCTTGACCCTTGGCGGCTACAAAGCTATGGTGTTCGTAAAGCTCTTCGTCGGTTTCGTTGCTATCGTCTGATTGCATGGCCTACTCTGATTCGGATTGTATACGGGCTTGATTCGGAATGGTTCCGTTGCCGCATACGAGTTCTATTTTTGAGGTCTTTGGTAATTTATCGCCAGGTTTCACGTATTTACCTTTGTGTTTAATTTGGTACACCATATCCTTACCCAGTTCATCAACGTAGGTAATCCGCTGTACATCAAGTCCGACAGCTCGCAACATCGAAGTAGCATTGCGCTGGGTTACCTGAATTATTTTGGGGATGGTCACCTCTTTGTATCCGGAGGGATTGACAGTTAGGTAAACTTTCCGATTTTCCTTCACTTTATTCCCCGCTGCAGGATCCTGCTCGATAATTGAAAATCTTGGATAATCAGGATTAAAATTCGCAGAATCTAAAACTTCGAATCGCAAATGCGCTTCTTCCACTGCTTTTCGCATGTCGGGCACAGACATCTTTCCGAAATCTGGAACCTCGACGAACTCTCCATGATTGGTGGTGCTGTTCAACCAACGAAGCGCCAAGAAGATTACCAGTATCAAAACAAGAAGGGCCAGACCCAACTGAATCAAAAATACTTTGCTTGTTAAAAATCTGAAGAAATTTCGCATTTGGCTGTAATTGATAGGGCAAATATAGTGAACTCGTATTGCTTTTTTTCTTTACTTTCGGATTTGTTTAATCCAACGAAAATCTAACGCACAGATGAAGAAAAATATTGCCATCATCATGGGAGGCTACTCCAGCGAATTTGAAATATCGCTAAAAAGCGGTGGTGTCGTCTATAACTATTTGAACAGGGATATTTATAGACCTTATCGAATACATATCTTTAAAGGGGAGTGGTTTTATTTGGATGAGGATGGAAAAAAGTATCCTGTCAATAAAAACGATTTTTCAATAAACACTACAGATGGTAAACAGACCTTCGATTGCATTTTCAACGCCATTCACGGCACACCTGGGGAGGATGGACTATTACAGGCCTATTTTGAATTAATAGGTATACCACAGACTTCTTGCGATTACTACCAAGCCGCCCTTACCTTCAATAAAAGGGATTTGCTCAGTGCATTAAAACCCTATGGTATTAAGGCGGCTTCATCGTTTTATCTAAACCAAGGTGACCCGATCGACGAAAACACCATCATCGAAAAGGTCGGCCTACCCTGCTTTGTGAAGGCAAACAAAGCGGGAAGTAGTTTTGGTATTTCAAAGGTGTATGAAAAATCTAAGTTAAAGGCCGCAATCGAAAACTCGTTTCAAGAAGATGACGAGATTATCATTGAAGCCTTTCTAGATGGTACTGAAGTTTCGGTGGGTGTAATTACGTATAAGGGACAAACCAAAGTTCTTCCCATTACTGAAATCGTTAGCGAGAACGATTTTTTCGATTATCAAGCCAAATATGAAGGGAAATCACAAGAAATTACACCGGCAAGAATATTGGACTTGCAAGCGAAACGAGTCTCCGAACTGGCCAAAAGGGCTTATGAGGTTCTTAAAATGAAAGGCTATTCCCGCAGTGAATTTATCTTTGTGGACGATGAGCCTTTCATGCTTGAAATGAATACCACTCCAGGATTGACCACCGAAAGCATACTTCCAAAACAAGCTCAAGCGGCGGGTATTTCGCTTTCGGAACTTTTCGGAAGCGCCATAGAGGAGGCTCTAAATAAAAAATAGATGCACTCAAACGGATACATTTGCCATATTTGCATTCCAAAACTGTAACTTGTAAACTACAATTGAAACCCTTACCATGAGACGCGCTATTTTCCCCGGATCTTTTGACCCCCTAACTTTGGGGCATTACGACATTATACAGAGGGGAGTCACTCTTTTTGATGAACTCATCATAGCCATTGGTAGTAATGCCGAAAAAAAATACATGTTCGATTTAGAACGGCGTATGCAGTTTATAAAGGCAGCGTTCGAATTAGAACCCAAAATAAAGGTGCATACCTACGAGGGACTTACTGTTGATTTTTGTAAAAAAATGAATGCTCAATTTATACTTAGGGGCTTGCGAAATCCCGCAGATTTTGAGTTTGAAAAAGCCATTGCCCATACCAATCGAAAACTTTCCGAGATAGAGACCGTTTTTCTATTAACCTCGTCTGGAAAATCATACATCAGCTCATCAATTGTTCGAGATGTCATCCGGCACGGTGGGGACTACACCGGTCTTGTTCCGGATTCGGTTCGAATTTCTTGATTAACCGCTAATATTGGAATAATGATTACTTTTTTTTCTCTTTCACAATAAAAATTCCTTTAACCATTGCTTTTACTTTAGTTGATAATTCTTCCTTTCCCAAAAAGTGCCCTATACATGGAGTCGTCGTACACCACTTAATAACGTCCGTTCACAACAATCATTTATAACTTTCAAAAAACCGTACTAAATTAGTAAGAAATTACAACGGTTATGCTGAAAATAAACAACAAACAAACTAATGATTATTTAATACGCCAGTTGCCCTCTGCAACTCTATTTATTAATCAAATGTTTGAGGTTGTACACGTCTCTGACCGATGGATTTCCTATTTTAAACTCGATACGCTCACCGTTTTAGGGAAACCTATTCAGGAGATATTGACAAAACTTGATAGCAGATGGGAAAAAATGCTTCAAAATTGCCTTGCTGGAAGACGAGACGAATCTTTGGTATATCTGAATGAAGATTCCGAATACGGAACGACATGGTTTGAAATGACCTGTGTTCCTTGGTATGACGAAAATGAAAATATTGTCGGACTAATTATCGAAGCCGAAGATATTACCCAAAAAACCTTATTAGAAGATGAATATAATAAACTGAGATCGCTTTTAAAGACCACCTCCGAAATAGGTAAAATTGGATATTGGGAATATTGCTTTACCACTAATAAACTTTCATGGTGCTCAATGACCCGGAAAATTCATGAAGTTTCAGAATCCTTTGTCCCTGAAATGGATAGTGCCGTACAATTTTATAAGGATGGTCATAGTAAAAATACCATTTCAATGGCCATTCATCAAGCAATGACTCATGGCACAGGTTGGAGCGAACGCTTAAAAATTTTTACTGCCAAAGGCAACGAAATTTGGGTACAAGCCTCGGGTATGCCAATTTATGAAGGGGATAAATTGATTGGTCTTACCGGAACTTTTCAAAATATTGATGAACAAGTTCGCTCAGAAATCAAAATTACTGAAAGTGAAATCCGAATGCGCACCCTTATCGACAACTTGCCCCTAAATGTTTTTATAAAAGATATCGAATCGCGTAAGATTCTGGTCAACAAAGCTGAATGTGAGTTTCTAGGAGTTAAAAATTCCGAGGAACTTATAGGTAAGACAAACTTTGACGTCTTTGAACCTGAACTAGCCCAAAAATTGACCAATCAAGATCTCAAGGTAATGGAAACCTTAACTCCTTTACTTTCCCATGAAAATACAATTCAAAAGAAAAATGGAGAGATAGTTACGTTCTTAACCTCAAAAATTCCTCTTTTAGACGATAATGGAAAGTCTAATGGATTAATCGGAATCAGTATGAATATATCCGATTTTAAGCAAAAAGAAGAAGAACTGCGCAATCTGGTACATGTAACTTCCCTTCAAAATAAAAAGTTGGTCAACTTTGCGCATATCGTTTCGCATAATCTTAGATCTCATACTGCAAATTTTTCAATGTTGTTAGATTTTTTGAATAACGAACAAGACGAATCCGAAAAAGAAAATATAATGGGTATGCTAACGGATGCATCTGACAACCTTTTAGAAACCCTTGAAAATTTGAATGAGGTAGTAAATATCAACACCAATGTCAACGTTGACAAAAAATCTATCCTGCTTAAGAGAAAGATTGATAATACAATTCAAAACCTTTCGGCATATTTAAAGACCAATAAGGCTAACATTATTAATCAAGTAAGCAAGACTCAAAAAGTAAAGGTAATACCCGCATATATAGATACGATTTTGATGAATTTTATCACGAATGCGGTAAAGTACAAAAATCCTAAACGGGATGCCATCATAACCTTTAGTACCAGCATCGAAGAAAATTATACAGTGTTATCAATTACCGATAATGGCCTTGGTATTGATTTGAAAAAATATGGGCATAAAATTTTTGGAATGTATAAAACATTCCATAATCACGATGACGCTAGAGGGATTGGACTCTATATCGCGAAAAATCAGATAGAGGCCATGAACGGAAAAATAAGTGTCTACAGTACTGTTGGGGTGGGTACTACTTTTAAGATTTATTTCAATGAAAAAAATTAACAGCATTTACATCATCGACGATGACCGTATCATTATATATGGTATAAAAAAGATGCTGAGTATGGTTGTCCCATGCGATGAAGTCCACTCATTCTCCAATGGAAAATTGGCATTGGATAGTATTCAAAATTTACACCAAAACGCCGTACCACTTCCAGAGATTATTTTTTTAGATCTTAATATGCCCATTATGGATGGATGGCAATTTTTAGAGGAGCTCATTGCACTTCCTATAGAGCAAAAGGTAAGGGTTAATATCGTGACCTCGTCAATTGATCCAATCGACTTACAGAATTATGAGCGCTATAAAAAAAGGTCCAGGCACACTCTTACTTATAACCATAAACCTTTAAACAAAAACAAAATGAAGGATATTACAAAGATTGTTTAGTAGCTATTTCTTGAATTGAAATAATGAATACTACGCAAACGGCGTAGATTGCGGCATTAGTTTAATAGTTGTACCGCACTAAGGTAGACGGAATACAAATTACGCTATAGGCATTTCTCAATGTATTGAAACCCAAATTTCAACCCCATTTGTGTAAATTTGCCAAATGGCAATATTCCTTAAAAATCAACTTCGGCCATATGGTCCGATTTTCTTGCTTCTATTAAGTCTCTTGGTTTCTTGTGAAACGGAGCCGGAAGATAAAAATGCCGATTTTCAGACGCATTTCGAACAGACCGATGGCCAAGAGACGGCCACCTATCTACAGACTATCGATTTCTATATTCAATTGAACAAAGAATTCCCTGAAATCAACATGCAGACCATGGGAGAGACTGATAGTGGATATCCTTTGCACATCATCACCTATAATCCAGATGGGGACTTTAATTTTCTTAAAGTTGGCGAAGACAAAACAATTATCCTTATTAATAATGGCATCCATCCTGGCGAGAGTGATGGTATAGACGCTACGATGATGTTGTTCCGAGACTTCGCAACAGGCAAATTAAATCCACCAAAAAATACGATTTTAGTTACCATTCCCATATATAACATTGGTGGCGCGCTAAACCGCAACACCACTACAAGGGCCAACCAAAATGGGCCAAAAGCCTATGGTTTTCGAGGTAATGCCCTAAATTACGACCTAAACCGTGATTTCATCAAAGGGGATTCTAAAAACGCACGAGCCTTTTATGAGATTTTCCACCGTGTAGACCCTGACATCTTCATTGATAACCACGTGAGCAACGGTGCGGATTATCAATATACGCTGACCCATCTTTTTACCCAGCACAATAAACTTGGTGGTGACCTCGGCAAATATCTAAAGGAACAAATGATGCCTAGTCTAGAGAAATCATTAAAGGAAGCCGATTGGGAAATTACACCATACGTAAATGTTTTTAACGAAGTACCTGAAAAAGGTTTTTCACAGTTTATGGACTACCCACGATATTCGACAGGTTATACGACCTTATGGAATACATTAGGTATGATGGTAGAAACCCATATGTTGAAGCCCTATAAACAAAGGGTAGAAGGTAATTACTTACTGCTTGAAAAGATGATTGCTATTGCCGAGAAAGACCATAAAGAGATACAACGGCTTCGGATTGAAGCAAAACACCGTCATCTTGACTGGAAATACTACCCTATTACTTGGGCAGTAGATTCGACCCAGACATCCACTCTCGATTTTAAAGGTTACGAAGCAGATAGCATTGAAAGTGCCGTTACCGGACAAAGCCGTCTCAAATATGACCGAGAGCGACCCTTCACCAAATCTGTGGAATATAGAGATTACATGAAGCCTATAGATTCTGTAGAAATACCCTATGCGTATATTTTAAAGAAAGGATGGATAAAAGCCATTAACCTGCTCAATGCGAATCAAATTACCTTAAAACCGATTCAAAAGGATACTCTACTCACAGTTCAATCTTACCATATTGATAGTTTCGAGACGTCAGATACACCCTATGAAGGCCACTATCCGCACAGCGAAACAAAAATTAAGACAACAATAGTTAAGATTAATTTTCAACAGGGCGATATTTTGATATTCACCGATCAACCGGGTATTCGATATCTCTTGGAAACTTTAGAGCCAAAAGCGAACGATTCTTTTTTTAACTGGAACTTTTTCGACCCTATTCTGCAGCGTAAGGAGCATTTTTCACCCTATGTTTTTGAAGATGAGGCTGCGGAGATGCTTCAGAAAGATTCAATGCTACGGAATAGCTTTCAGCTCCAAAAAGAAAATGATACAGCCTTTGCTAGCAATAGCTATGCGCAGTTGGACTGGCTTTTTGAAAAATCTGAACACTTTGAGGATGCGTATCGGCAGTATCCAGTATATAGACTCATGAAAGACGAATCCGTTTCAAACGCTGAAGAATGAGAATGCATGAGTAGCATCTGTAATATGTCAAAATGATGGTGTACTTTGAATGAACAATGACTATATGCATCTATGCAAAAACTACGGTTAAGCTTCCACTTCAAAAATTATCGTTGACCAATCACTCGAATAGAATCTTGATATTGGTGTACGAGTTCTGAAGTGCTTTTTGAATTTTTTTCGGTCCTTTCCACTTTACCTTTTCAATGCCTTCTTTCTTTTCTGGTTTCAGTTTCCCGGTGTATTCGGTTCGCATAGCGAACCAATGTACTTCCTTAAGGGTGTGGGTTCCCTTATCTTTATAAATATGATATGTAGTCTTTAGAAAATTCTCGACCCGGAGTCCTTTGACGCCAGTCTCTTCCATCACTTCTCGAATGGCACAGTCTTCTATGGATTCGCCCTTCTCGAGTTTCCCTTTAGGCAAATCCCATTTATCGTTCCGGTAAATGAACATCACTTTACCTTTAGCGTTCGTGACTACGCCACCTGCAGCTACGGTAAGAGGTATTCTTTTCGTGAATTTTTTGAGGATTTCCTCATGGTTCGGATGGTAAATGTAAGCCGCGTTCAACTTTTTCTTTTTTAACGCTTTTATAGCCTCTTGTATTGAATCTTCGTTGAGTGGAAAATATTCGCCATCGCCTGTTTCCGAAAGTTTATTTGTAAGGATCAAGGGCAATTCGTTCACAAAAACTTTATACATTTGTAATATGGTTTTAGACAAAGATACCGCCAAAAAGACAGCTGAACTCTTGTTGCAAATTAATGCAATAAAGTTGAATCCTGAAAATCCATTTACTTGGGCCTCTGGCTGGAAATCACCAATATATTGTGACAATCGTATTTTGCTATCGTATCCGACAATTCGCAACTATGTTCGCGAAGAGATGGCAAAGCAGGTAGAATCGTTGTATGGCAAACCTGATATTATTGCAGGAGTGGCCACTGGAGCTATCGGAATCGGTGCTTTGGTAGCTGATTTTTTAGGATTGCCCTTTATCTACGTTCGACCCGAACCCAAAGCGCATGGTAGACAGAATCAGGTTGAGGGTTTATTGGACACTAACCGTACGGTCGTAGTTATTGAAGATTTGATCAGTACCGGAAAAAGTAGTCTCAATGCGGTAAGTGCCCTAAAGGCCGAAGGTGCCAATGTGAAAGGTATGCTCGCGATTTTCACCTATGGCTTTCAGGTGTCTGAACAAAATTTTGATGAAAAAGGCGTTACGTTGCATACTTTAAGCGACTACGAATATCTGATGGAGCAAGCACTTGATACGCAATACATTGATGAAGAACAGCTGAATACTTTATTAGAATGGCGTAAAAGTCCTTCGGAATGGGGTCAATAAAGTCAGCAGATAAAATATTTGTTTACCCTGGTGTATCTAGACCTTTTTAAGTGAAGCTCCCTAAAAATCTTATTAGAGAATACATTGGAGCCAAGCGATTACTAGCACAAACTTCTAAAAATAAATCTTGAATAATGTTAATAGAAACCCCGAATACCCAAATTTCAAAAGGAGATAAAGAAGTTTTCGAATTCTTGACAGATTTGAAAAATTTTGAAATTCTGATGCCCGAAAACATTGATAAATTCGAACTCATCAACGAGAACCGCTTTCTCTTTTCATTGAAAGGTATGCCCGAGATTGTTCTAGAACGTAAACGTCAAACCCCGAATAGCCTTATTGTTTTAGGTGCGGCAAGTGAAAAATTACCTTTTACCCTTACTGTAGATATTTCAAAAGTTAGTGAAGACCAAAGCGAAGTGTTCTTGAGCTTTGAAGGGGAATTCAACGCTATGATGGCTATGATGATAAAAAAACCAATCACTAACTTTATGGCATCCCTTTCCGAGAATTTGAAGAAAATCTAGTCGCAACACCTCACTTGGATTTTTACAAAAAAAGGGAAGCTTAAAAGGTCTTCTTTATCGCCGCAAAAGGTATTCATAAGTTGGCATATAAATTCAATACAGCAATCGTACCTCCTTTAAAGCAAAAGCTTTTGAAACGGAATCTTCGGTCGCAATTACCAATTTACCATCCTTGGATACACCTTGAATAGTTCCAATAAACCTTTTACCATCTGAATCTTCGAAAGGCATCCTCTCCCCTATTTTAAATAGAACATTCTGGTATGCATCCCATAAATGAGATTCCCCACCATGTTCCTTATCGAGGAAAACTTTTTTCACCTCATCGACAATACTTACTAAAAGCATATCTAAATTAAAAGCTTTTGCCAATTTCAATTTTAGCGAGGAGGCATTGGGTAGATTGCCGAAATCTGTTTGATTTACGTTCAGACCTATTCCTATAATCGAGGTACTAATTTCAGGACCCTGAATTTTGTTTTCAATTAGTATTCCGGCAATTTTAGATGTACCTGACAGAATGTCGTTGGGCCATTTTATACTCAAATCCGGTAATTTAATACGATGTAGCACAGCATATAAAGCCATTGAAACACAGATATTTAAAATGAAACCTTGATCTGCAGGTATGCTCAAATCTCGTCGCAGAAGGCTAAACGTAAGGTTTTTATCCATTTCAGACTCCCAATGTGTGCCCATTTGACCCCTACCCTGAGTTTGCTGTTTTGCCGAAACGACGGTATAATCTTCGGGTACGGTAGACAACAACAAACGACGTAAATAAGCGTTCGTAGAGTCCGTGGCATCAAGTTTGATTAAATGCATGTTCGCCCTGATTGAATCTATTCTTTAAAACAAGGGCTAAAAGAACAAAAAAATAATAACTTTGCAGTAATTGAGCCCGCTTGGGTTCTTTAAAACTATTTATGAAGAAAGGTCAGGCCGGTGCAGATGATTTAATAGCATCGATTTTATCAGGGATCGACGAAGTAAAGGGACAAGATGTACTTTTACTCGATCTGAGAGATATTGAAAATACAGTTTGCGACTACTTTATTATTTGTAATGGCACATCGAATACACAAGTTAAAGCTATTGCGGGGTCAATTCGGAAAATTGTCAGCAAGGCCATAGGTGATAAACCTTGGCACGTTGAAGGTGAAGACCACGCCGAGTGGGTTTTGATGGATTATGTAAACGTCGTTGTGCATGTTTTCCAAAAACAAATCAGGGAACATTATGATATCGAGGGACTTTGGGGAGATGCCAAAGTGACCGAGGTTGAAAGTAGTTTGAATTAGAAAAAAAAATAATGGCTAAGAAAGATACGAGTGCAACAAATCCCAAAAAACCAAAATTCAGCTCATGGTGGATTTATGGTTTAATTGCGGTACTATTGATAGGTTTTCAATTTTTAGGTAGTGGCAGCCTTGCAACTACGAAAACGACTACTACCTCTGAACTTCAAGAATACCTCAGAAATGGTGACATCGCCAAAATAATGATTATTACGAACACCAGGCAGGCTAAGGTTTTTTTGACTGACGAAGCTCTAGGTAAAGATGTTCACAACGATGTCAATGACAAACCCTTTCTACCCTCTACAGGAGCCGTACCCCAATATATATTGGATTATGGTGACCTGCAGATATTTCAAAACGAAATAACGGATATAAAAAAAGAAAATAATCTTGATACAATCGTAGAGTTCGATACAGATAATAATTATCTGATGGATCTTTTGTTGGGTATCTTACCTTTTGTATTAATTATCGGTATTTGGATATATCTTATGCGAAGGATGTCTGGCGGTGGCGGTGGCGGTGCCGGAGGCCAAATCTTCAACATCGGAAAGTCAAAAGCAAAACTATTTGACGAAAAAACGGATACCCGTACTTCCTTTAAAGATGTTGCCGGACTTGAAGGCGCCAAGGAGGAAGTAGAAGAAATTGTTGAGTTCTTAAGAAATCCGGATAAGTATACCTCCCTGGGTGGTAAAATTCCAAAAGGGGCTTTACTAGTAGGCCCTCCTGGAACTGGTAAGACCTTATTGGCAAAAGCAGTGGCGGGTGAGGCTAAGGTGCCTTTCTTCTCCCTATCGGGCTCCGACTTTGTCGAAATGTTCGTCGGGGTAGGTGCCTCGAGGGTACGTGATCTTTTTAAGCAGGCCAAAGATAAGTCACCTGCTATTATCTTTATTGATGAGATAGATGCTATAGGCCGGGCCAGAGGTAAAAATAACTTCACTGGATCAAATGATGAGCGTGAAAACACCTTAAACCAATTATTGACCGAAATGGACGGTTTCGGCACTAACACCAATGTTATTGTTTTAGCCGCTACAAACAGGGCAGACGTTCTGGATAAAGCTTTAATGCGTGCCGGCAGATTCGACAGACAGATTTATGTCGATCTTCCGGATGTCAGGGAGAGAAAAGAAATATTCGAAGTTCACCTCCGTCCTATAAAGACAGCAGAGACTTTGGACATGGAGTTTTTGGCGCGTCAAACACCAGGATTTTCAGGCGCCGATATCGCAAACGTCTGTAACGAGGCTGCACTTATAGCTGCCCGAAAAGAGCGGAAAGCCGTTACGAAACAAGATTTCTTGGATGCCGTTGACCGAATTGTGGGGGGCCTTGAAAAGAAAAATAAAATTATAACGGTCGGTGAGAAAGAGACTATCGCCTATCACGAAGCTGGTCACGCCACGGTAAGTTGGATGTTAGAGCATGCAGCGCCCTTGGTTAAAGTTACCATAGTGCCACGAGGGCAATCACTCGGGGCCGCTTGGTACTTACCGGAAGAGCGTCTGATTGTACGTCCGGAACAAATGCTAGATGAAATGTGCGCTACCATGGGCGGTAGAGCGGCAGAAAGGGTAATATTCGATAAAATATCTACCGGCGCCCTTAGCGATTTGGAAAAGGTAACAAAACAGGCACGTGCCATGGTTACTATTTATGGCCTGAACGAGGAAATCGGAAATATCACTTATTACGATTCATCAGGCCAGGATAATTATGGATTTTCTAAGCCTTATAGCGAAGATACGGCTCGAAAAATCGACGCGGAAATATCGAAAATGATTGAAGCCCAATACCAAAGAGCAATTCAAGTATTGACCGAAAATAAGGATAAACTTACTACCTTGGCCGAGCGACTACTCGACAAAGAAGTAATTTTTAAAGAGGATCTTGAGAAAATATTCGGTAAAAGGCCCTTTGATAAAGATTTCGATAAATTAGGACAGGAAAAGATTGAAAGCAAAGAAGAAAAAGACACAAGTACCTCTGATAATGGAACTTTGGAAGAAGAGCCAAAAGAAAATAAAATATAATTTCTGACGTTGTCTTTAAGAAACAGGGACACGTTGATTGCGTATACAAAATTTAATGGGGCTATTTGACAAATTATTTGGTGGTGGTAAACAAAAAAAGGTTTCCAAAGAAACAACGGAAACCCGAGGTACCCACATGCCTGATCTTAACATACCTGTAGATGAGAAATTTACAATTCATTTCAAGAAAAATGGAGGTAAGTTTCTATACTGTGATTCAAATGACGAAATCTACCACGCCCTAAGAAACATTGTTGCGGAAAATGACTGGCAAGATCATCCGTTCTATGCACTAGATGATAAATTAAAAGATCAGTTTGCCAAGAAGAACTTAACATTTACCGATAAGAGCAAACAAAGCGACGTTTTCTTTACCCGCTGTGAACATCTTATTGCGCAGAATGGCTCAATCTTGGTATGTTCAAACCAGTTGATGGATAAGAAACTGAATGAATTACCTTACAATGTAATTGTTTTTGCAACGACTAGCCAATTGGTCGAATCTATTGGTGAAGGGCTAAAAACAATTAAAAAAAAGTACGGCCATAACATTCCGGCAAATATTACCACCCTAAAGCACTTTCAAGCGAACGAAAATAATTCTGATGATTTTCTGACTTACGGTAGTAGTTCCAAAAATTTGTATCTTTTACTTTTGGAAGACCTGTAATTGAAAATCTGATATATGAAGGAAGTTTTGAGGCGTTCACTTACCGGTGCAGTATATATAATACTTCTTCTTTCCGTCGTTTTTCTTAGTTCCGATGCCTTTGATTTTCTTTTTATGGTCTTTGGACTTGCTTGTCTCAATGAATACAAAAAATTGGTCGGCTTAGAAGGTCGGTATATTTATGTGGCCTATCTTGCTTTATGGTGGGCATTCATTTATATAGTAACCGATGTTTGGTTGGTCTATCTTCTCTTATTGTGTACTTTAACCGTTAATTTTCTCTTGTTATATTATCTTTTTTCAAAGAAGGAAAAATTGTTCAATACGTTCCAAAAGTTTGTAATTGGACTTTTCTACATTGGTGGCGGTTGTATTTTTCTGACAATGATTCCCTACACGAATGACGATTTCGTCAAATTTTTAATCATTGGAATTTTCTTATTGATTTGGATAAGTGACTCTTTCGCCTACATCACAGGAAGTCTGCTGGGCAGAACGAAGTTGTTCCCTAGGGTTTCACCGAAAAAAACAGTGGAGGGCGCTCTAGGAGGATTGGTATTTGCATTGGGAACCGCATATTTATTGGCTAAATATGAACCTATCGTGAGCCCGACACAGTGGGTAATACTCGCTGCGGTAATCGTATTGGCCGGCGGCTTGGGAGATCTCGTCGAATCCAAATTAAAAAGGGGTGCCGGTGTCAAGGATAGTGGAGCAATTCTGCCGGGCCATGGTGGCATGCTCGACCGGCTTGACAGCTTGTTATTTGCCGCTCCGTTTGCATTTCTAACTTTAAAAATTTTCACTCATGTTTCATAGAGAAGGCCAAAAAATAATATTGATTACCTTTTTTATCGTATCCGCTATCATACTGGCATCACAGTTCTATGTGAATATTGAATGGCTACGTTGGTCGCTACAAATTGCTGCAGTTATTCTATTGATACTTATTCTACAATTCTTTCGAAACCCAACTCGTAAAACAGTAAAAAACTTCGATGAAATCTTGGCGCCCGTTGATGGTAAAGTTGTGGTCATAGAAGAGGTAGAAGAGACTGAATTCTTCCATGAAAAACGCAAGCAGGTATCCATCTTTATGTCACCCATAAATGTTCATGTGACCCGATATCCTGCTAGTGGTACCGTGAAATACTCGAAATACCATCCTGGTAAATATCTCGTGGCTTGGCATCCCAAGTCAAGTACTGAGAACGAACGCACCACTGTAGTTATACGAACGCCAAAATTCGGGGATATATTATATCGGCAGATTGCCGGGGCCATGGCACGGCGTATAATCAATTATGCCGAGGAAGGTGAAAATGTACAACAAGGCGAAGATGCGGGATTTATAAAGTTCGGAAGCCGTGTTGATTTATTCCTACCTTTGGATTGTGCGATTACTGTAAAGCTTAATCAAAATGTTACCGGGGCAGAAACATGTATCGCAGCTGTTGTTGCTAAAAAAGATTAAGAACGAGAAGTTAAATACTGATTTCACAAAGGCCGTAGCACTCGTGAACAGCTATACCGAGCCCTTGCCCGCAGATGTTCTTTTAAAACTATATGCATACTTTAAAATAGCAAATAAAAATTACGATAATCCAGGAAGCAGCACTCCTCTCATTAATGCATTCAAGGCCAACGCACTAATTCAGGCAAATAATATGAGCCGTGAAGATGCTATGAAAGCCTATGCGAAATTGGTCAAGAAGGAAATAATGTGATTTCTTTTCATTTGAGTCGAAAAGAACTTATCCTAAAAGTAACCAATACAATATTTCCTCTATTTAAATATTCGTGTTAGGGCTTTGTTTCAACATCTTATTCATAAAGGTCCTCTAAATCGGCCTGACAAAGTTCAAGCATAAATTCGCCCATTTTATGGGTGACGTCGTTGAAAAATAGTTCTCCTTTTTCTCTAGTTGACTTATGCGGGTTGCCCACGCCGGTATCATCACTTATCTTCGACCATTGTCGTTCTGCCCAGACCCAACCTTCCGAAAATGATTTAATCTTGTAGCTTTTTGATGCACCATCGCCCCAGGCATTTTTTGATAAAACTAAATTTGGATGTAGATATAACATTAAACTGGTCTCCATTTCATCGGCATGGTCACCCTTTTCCTCGAAATACTCCGGAAGTTGCAAGGCTTGTGCCCAAAAGCAAAAACTAATAAACATTTTTGGGTATTTCAGTCCCAACTCACGTACCAAAGGTTTAAAGTTGTTACCACCATGACTATTAAAAATCAACAATTTGCGAATGCCCTGTCGATTTAAGGTTTCAACTATATCGGATAAAATAGCCAACTGTGTACTTGGATTCAAATTGATGTTTAAATAGATATCAGATTGACCTGTATTCACACCGAACGGAATCGTTGGCAATACGATAAGCTTTCCGCCTTTATCATGGGCGATTCTTGCGGATTCAGCAGCAAGGGCATCCGCTTCATAGTTATCGGTTGCGTAAGGCAGATGATAGTTGTGGGCTTCGGTAGCACCCCACGGCAGAACAGCCAAATCAAATTTATCTTGTTTTAAGGCTTTCCAGTTTGTCTCGGCTAAAATATAGGGTCTCATTGATTCAATTTATGTCCAAAACTAAGCAGTCGGTACTATATATTCCTGAAATACTTAAAATATTTATTTTTAACATCTTCAAACCATTTTAAGATGGTACTATTTTGCCATCAATCGACTAAGACCACTCGTGTTTTCGAAAATCGGTCATGGCAACCAAATTCGATAGAACTTAAAAATGATAAGTTATTAAAAGAAATATTCCTAAAGAGTGAACGAAGGAATATAGTTTTAAACTCTGCTACTTCACCCAGTTTGGTGACTATTTTGGTTTTGGTGATAGATTTACCTAGTGATTTTCCAGTTAAACCTTCAAAAAACTGAAATATACCAATGTCATTAAAATAGCAAGACCAAAATTAAAAAGCCTGTTTTCTTCAACAAATAAACCAAGGCGTTCCGGAGCAAAAAAAGCAGTTGTAAGTCCTATCAGAGTTCCGAATAAAAGCCCGAAACCAATTACAAATAGCTGATCGATTATGTAACTTGTAAAACGCTTCCTTTTATCCGCCACCTTATTTTAAATGAGATGGGCCAATTCAAATGAGATTTTCTGTTGGATAAGAATCGAATTGTCTTCAAAAAGTGATACACTCATCTTGAAAAACGGCAATATGATCGGTCAATCCACAAACAATACCAACGTAGAAATCTTTTTTGTTATAATTACAGATTGTACAGAATTGCAGTTGTTTTTGGCGCGTTATATTCCTATCCATTTAAGATGGGAAAATAATATTCGACAGATAACGAAGTTCATTATAACTTTTCGAACAATGACCTTTGACTTTTGTGCAAGCCTGAACGTATTATTCGAAAGGACCCACCATTATATGCGCCCTAAACGTACCAGGATTCATTAACCAAGGCATTCCTTTGGCGTGGGGCTTGTCTGGAAGACCGGTAGACTCCATGGTTGCGAAAGGTGTATATATGACATACCGATATTGGGCATCCGCAAGTGCGCCGGTTGTTTTATCATAGTTTTTATCATCACCATAATACACATACAACATACTAGGTTCTTTGGGCATTATCAGTTTTCCCGACTCAACTTCTGCTCCGCGTACCTTCTCTCTCTCATCTGCATCTTTGCCCTCGGCAGTAAGTTCACGACCTCTTTTCATGAATGGTTCCAGTTTTTTGGAATAACATGCTACGCTTATTCCTTCTTTTTGGGGGTCATCCGCCAAACATACCAAATTATTGTTCCCTTGTCGTAGAACGGTCATCTCGCCATTATCGTCATATCCATACACCATAGCATTTTCCTTGTCCGCTTCCGGCGCAGGTAGCGTAGCCGTCTTAATTTGAATTTCAACCGGAAGAATTTCCGGGTTTTTAGCTTCTTGACACGCTAACTGCATTGAAAGCGTCGCCATTACTATAAGAAAGGTATACTTTTTCATAATCTAACTTTTAAAAGGATTTATGTAATTCTATTTAACTTAAACTATAATTTAAGCCTAGTACTTGAATAATTTTCTAAATCACCGCCGGTTTTCAAATATCATTTTTAATGCTTCTAATTAAGGCTACCAAGACTTTTCTCCAACGTCTCTATCTTTGCGGATGCATCGGCCTGTTTTTTACGTTCCATTGCAAGCACCTGCTCAGGCGCATTATTGACAAATCGCTCGTTAGAGAGCTTTTTCTGCACCGATTTTAAAAAGCCTTTAGTGTATGAAAGTTCTTCCTCTATTTTTTTAATTTCAGCCGCTACGTCAATGGTACCGATAATAGGAATGAAATATTCATTGCTCTTTACACGAAAGGATAGCGCACTATCTACCGAGGAATCTACATAATTAATTTCAGAAAGGTTTGTTAGTCTCTCGATAACCACGTCCCATTTTTTTGAGAATTTCTCCTCGTTTAGGACTAAAAGTTCCAAGGCTTCCTTCATGGGAATATTTTTTTCCTTTCGGATATTTCGAACGCCGGAAACAACCTCTGCTACAAACTCGAATTCCTGAATCATATCCACGTCCACTTCTTTGGATTTTGGCCATTTCGCAATGACTAGAGCCTCTTTAGGGGAACGCTCGTCGATATGTTGCCATACTTCTTCGCTCAAAAACGGCATAAAAGGATGCAATAATTTCAGGTTCTGCTCAAAAAGCTGAATGACCGCGTTATAGGTTTTTTTATCTATTGGCTTTTGATAATCGGGCTTTATGATTTCAAGTAGCCATGAACTATAGTCGTCCCAGACCAATTTATAAATGGACATTAGGGCATCCGAGATGCGATATTTACTGAAGTGATCTTCGATTTCGGCCAAAGTTTGGTCGAACTTGGCCGTATACCAAGCTATACCTAATTTTGAAGCTTCGGGCTGGGGCAGATCGCTTACCTCCCACCCTTTTACCAATCGAAAGCCGTTCCAAATTTTATTGGCGAAGTTCTTGCCTTGTTGGCATAAATCTTCGTCGAACATAAGGTCGTTACCGGCCGCGGAACTCAAAAGCAGACCAACTCTAACACCATCCGCTCCATATTCTTCAATGAGCTTAAGCGCATCTGGGGAATTACCAAGTGATTTTGACATTTTACGTCGTTGCTTATCACGTACCAAACCCGTAAAATAGACGTTTTCAAAAGGGCGTTCGTTACGGAATTCATATCCAGAAACAATCATACGCGCTACCCAAAAAAAGATGATATCCGGACCCGTGACCAAATCGTTGGTCGGGTAGTAATAACTTATTTCCTTATTATCGGGTTCTAAAATACCGTTAAAAACACTGATAGGCCATAACCACGATGAAAACCACGTGTCTAAGGCATCTTCGTCTTGTCTTAGATCTTCTAGGTTCAAGACTTTCTTTACAGGTGCTTTACCCGTACCGTCTAAGTTTGGAATAGCATCAACATTTCGAATGGCACCGGATATACCTGGTGCCACCAAATTGCCTACTGTGATAGAGGTTTCATCAACTCCTAAAGCACCGCCTTCACGGATATCGTTAGCAAGACCGGCAATTTTCTCATTTGCCTTTTGCAAGGCTTCCTCCTTGCTCTCGGCCACCACAAAATCATCTTGTCCGTCACCATAAAAGTAGGCAGGGATTTGCTGCCCCCACCAAAGCTGTCGCGAGATGTTCCAATCCCTGATGTTTTCCATCCAGTGGCGGTAGGTGTTATCGAATTTTTTAGGGAAAAATTTTATTTCCTCGGTCTCTAGCACGGCTTTAAGCGCAGGTTGTGCCAGCTCTTCCATTTTTAAAAACCACTGATCGCTCAAACGGGGTTCAATAACCGCCTTTGTGCGTTCAGATGTACCAACTTTGTTTACATAATCTTCAGTTTTTACCAAAAAACCCTTCTCATCCAATTCTTTTGTAATCTCTTTTCTGACTACAAAACGATCTTGGCCTTCATAGTGTAAACCGAACGAGTTTAAAGTAGCGTCTGCATTGAAAATATCAATGGTCTCCAAATTGTGCTTTTCTCCCAAAGCCTTATCATTAATATCATGGGCAGGTGTTATCTTCAAGCATCCGGTACCAAATTCCATATCGACATAAACGTCCTCGATAATTGGAATCACGCGGCCACAAATGGGAACAATTGCCTTTTTACCCTTAAGATGTTTAAAGCGCTCATCATTGGGGTTGATGCAAATCGCCGTATCGCCTAAAATGGTTTCCGGTCTTGTCGTAGCAATGGTTACCCTATCACTAGAACCTTCAATGGGATATGAAAGAAAATATAATAATCCCTGTTTTTCTTCATAGATAACCTCTTCATCAGACAAAGTGGTCTGTGCTTCGGGATCCCAATTGACCATACGATGACCTCTATAGATCAAACCCTTATCGAAGAGATCGACAAAGACCTTGATTACCGATTTGTACATATCGTCATCCATGGTAAATTTGGTACGGTGCCAATCGCAGGAACAACCTAATTTTTTAAGCTGCTCTAAAATAACACCGCCATACTCGTCTGTCCACTCCCAAGCATGTTGTAAAAATTCTTCACGGCTCAAATCCGATTTGTCAATCCCTTCAGCCTTCAGTTTGGCGACTACCTTGGCCTCGGTAGCGATTGATGCGTGGTCCATACCAGGTACCCAACAGGCATTTTTACCCATTAATCGGGCCCGACGTGTTAGCACATCTTGAATCGTATTATTAAGCATATGCCCCATGTGAAGCACACCCGTTACATTTGGTGGTGGAATTACAATAGTATAGGGTTCTCGATGGTCTGGTACTGAATCAAAATATTTGTGTTCCAACCAGTAGTCGTACCAATGGTTTTCGGATTTTATAGCATTATATTTGGAAGTTATATCCATATTTGGAACGGTTTTTGAAAAGTAGACATCGGTCAGGGTTAAATTAAGCCCGTGCCACCGCTAATGTTGATAAGTTATGGCAATTTTGCCGGGTTATAAATACGAAACAAAAATAAGCAACGTTAACAGATAAGTAAAGAATTTTGGAGGTTCATGCGGAAACATTTAAATTTGGACTTCCCTTTAAAACCAAAATCATGAAAAAAATAGTACTTGTATTATTTGTCGGTCTAATGGGATTGTCCCTAACAGCACAGGAAAAGGCCGCTAAAATCGAGTTCAAGTCGGAAACCGTTGACTACGGTGAGATTATCAAAGGCGCCGATGGTGTGCGGGCCTTCGAGTTTACCAATACAGGTGATGCACCCTTAATCATCAGTAAGGTAAGTTCTAGTTGTGGATGTACTATTCCGAAAAAACCGGAAGACCCAATTCTACCGGGTAAAACTGGTGAAATTCAGGTGAAGTATGACACCAATCGTGTTGGACCCATCCGTAAGGCAATAACCGTTATTTCGAATGCAGATACACCTACCAAAGTACTTAAAATCAAGGGTGAAGTAAAGGCAGCGGACGGAAAGTAATGTAGTATAAAATAGTTTATAGAGACCCTGACTTGATAGTCGGGGTTTTTTTGTGCCATTATTTGAATAATTGAAAAGGGAAAAGCTTTTCACAATTGAAGAACCTATCTGACAAAACTAGTAGTCCTAAATTTTTGGTTCATGGTTTTTCCTTGAATAAATCTTTCAATACAAAACTAAACATCAGATTTTTATCATAGCGCTCTATGAGCAATTGTATTCGCTTACCATCTTTCTCGTTGAGCATTTCTAGTACTTTTTGCAATTTATAACGGTGTATTCGTTTTCCATTTACAGCCAGTATAATATCCCCTTCTAGTAAACCTGCCTCTTGTGCTGGACTTCCTGCACGAATGCCAGAGACAACAATCTCAGGCACCACACTAAGCCGGGTTTGGCTCTCAAAAAGAATTTGAACGTCGCCGAAAGTTTTATTTTCACCAACAACAACACCCCGCGAATCCGTAATACTTTCGGAGATATAACGTACTCCGGCGTGCTGTAGATTAAGGCCGCTCAAGTTATATTGAAACGGGGCATTAAAGTTTTTATTTTTCCGTAAAATCACCTTTTCGCGGCTGTAATCAAAAACAATATTAAAACGCTTCAATACTTCTCCCCCAACGCTACCATTTCGACTACCCAGATTTTTTAGGGAAGCATACGATTTTCTATCTGGAAAAGCTGCTTTCGCATTTTTAAGTGCAAAACGCCCTATACCTATGTAATCTACTTTGGTACGCTTACCATAGATATCACCGTTCAGCCCTTTTCCTAAAAAGTCTGGATAGTGCGCATTGGGAATACGTATCGCGTCATTTTCAAAAAGCCAAATGGCATCGCTACTTCCCGTGTCGACCAGTAATTTGACCGGTACCTCATTCTTTTGCGAAAGATTTCCGTCGATGTAGGCCTTTTTGCCGATTATGGATAATGGCAGAATTTCTTGTCGTTTACTTTTACTATGGAAGAAGGTTTCCGGATTATGAAACTTCAAATTCATATTGCCATAGTCGATTTCAACCACAAAATCCCTGAAGAGATCGTAACCAATAATACCATGTACTGGAATACCCAATGTGGGTGAGAAATTCATCGTCTTGTCTAACACCACGTATAATTGCTGGTCGGAATTCACAATTTGCTTCGATCGTAGTGTGTTACCATGCGAACGCAGTGCTTTAATAGGTTTGCCATCGCCTAAACCCTTAATCTCAATTTCTGAAACATTATTAATTTGCACCGAATCTTGATCGGAGAGATTGAACAGTATCGGATTTTCAACACCTGAATCCAATATAAACGAGAGTTCGGTTCCATTTACCTCGAGGGGTATAATAATGAGGTTATTGATAAGATTGAATTTTAACTTCTCGAACTTTTGGCCGTCTGGCAATGCAAAACGTTGTGCCAATCCCAAAATGGGAAATAGCAATAGCAAAACTGAGATATGATTTAAAAATCGACTCAACATTCTTGTTTTAAACCAATTACATACTGTTAAGTTACGTTTTTTTTTATATTGGCATACTGTTTTTAACACAAGAGGAACATATCGATTTTCTATACCAATCAGCACTAAAAAAGTATCGACAATTATGGATGCATAAAACATTCTACCCAGAAACATTCTCTTCTAATTTTTTTTTTAACGACTTGCTTTTCCCATTTTTGTACAAACAAGAATCGTTATGCCAAAAGTCTCCAATAAAGGGGCCAACATGCCTCAATCGCCCATTCGCAAACTCGTGCCATTCGCAGAAAAAGCTAAAAAAGAAGGGGTTCACGTTATTCATCTCAATATCGGCCAGCCGGATATCAAAACGCCTCAGGTCGCTTTAGATGCGGTAAAGAACAATACCATAGAAGTGCTTGAATACAGTCGTTCGGAAGGTTCGGAAACCTACCGCGAAAAATTGGCTGCATACTATGCCAAACATGATATTCAGGTAAAGGCCGAGGATATTATCATAACCACAGGAGGCTCGGAGGCGCTGGCATTTGTTATGGGCAGTATCATGGATATTGACGACGAAATTATCGTTCCAGAGCCTTTTTATGCAAACTATAATGGATTTGCTACCGCCGCGGGGGTTAAAGTCGTAAGCGTAACCTCGAGCATAGATACCAATTTTGCCCTGCCCGCTATCGAGGATTTCGAAAAGTTGATTACGCCTAAAACAAAAGCAATTTTAATCTGTAATCCCGGTAATCCCACGGGTTATCTATACACTAAGGAAGAAATTAAGAAATTGGCTACCATCGTCAAAGAACATGATTTATTTTTAGTAGCTGATGAGGTTTATCGTGAGTTTGCCTATGATGGTCGGCAACATTATTCTGTTCTACAGGAAGAAGCACTTAAGGAAAATGCCATAATGGTAGACTCCGTATCCAAGCGTTACAGTATGTGCGGCGCCCGCATCGGATGCCTAGTGACCAAAAACAAGGACGTAATACAAACGGCTTTAAAATTCGCACAAGCGAGATTATCTCCCCCTACCTACGCACAAATTGCGAGCGAGGCCGCATTGGAAACCCCGCAAAGTTATTTTGATGATGTAAAAGAAGAGTACAACAACCGCAGAAACGTATTGGTAACCGAACTTGAAAAAATCGATGGTGTTAAAGTTGCCAATCCCCAAGGGGCATTTTACTGTATTGCCGAATTACCGATTGACGATGCCGACGCCTTTGCACAATGGCTTCTTGAAGATTTTCGTCTGAACGGTGAAACGGTAATGGTAGCCCCTGCCGCAGGTTTTTATGCAACGGAAGGACTTGGTAAAAATCAAGTGCGTATTGCTTATGTATTAAACATTAAAAACCTAAAAAAGGCCGTTAATATACTAAAGGAGGCCATTCAGAGTTATATTCATAATGGATAAACCAGCCACTGGTTTATCTTATTGATAGACGAAGCCTTGATGAAAATCCAAGAAAATATATCCTTAAAAGCTTATAATACCTTCGGTATATCCGTAAAAGCGCGCTATTTTTTGGAAATCAATAGCGTCGAAGAACTCCAAAATGCCTTAAAACTCGAAAATTATCCTGAAAAATTCATCCTTAGCGGAGGAAGTAACATGCTTATCACTTCTGATATTGCTGCGCTAGTGCTGCATATCAACATTAAAGGCATCGAAATTATCGCTCAAGATGAAGATTATGTTGAGCTTAAGGTTATGGCCGGGGAAAACTGGCACAATCTAGTTCTTTATACACTTGAGCATAACTACGGTGGACTCGAAAATATGTCGCTCATTCCCGGAAATACGGGTACGGCCCCAATTCAAAATATTGGTGCTTATGGTGTTGAACTTAAAGATACCTTTTTACAATGCGATGCGGTAGATGTAAGCGATTCCAGTCTTAGAACGTTTATAAAACAAGATTGCCAGTTTGGATATCGAGATTCTTATTTTAAAAATGAAGGAAAAGGTAAATTTGTAATCGTTTCCGTAAATTTTAAACTGACCAAGCGCAATCATAAGCTGCGAACCAATTATGGCGCCATTGAGAGCGAACTTGAAAAGAAAGGCATAGATCAGCCGACGATTAAAGACATTTCCAGTGCAGTAATAACTATCCGTCAAAGCAAATTACCAGATCCTAAAGTATTGGGGAACAGTGGTAGCTTTTTTAAAAACCCGATACTATCGGCATCGGATTTCCATAAATTTTCCCAAAAACATAGCGATTCGCCATTCTATAAGTTATCGGATGATACCTATAAAATACCGGCAGGTTGGCTAATCGAACACGCCGGTTTTAAAGGTAAACGTTTCGGTGATGCGGGAGTTCATAAAGACCAAGCTTTGGTACTGGTGAATCATGGAAACGCGACCGGAAAAGAAATTATAGGACTCGCACAGAAAATTATGGCAGCAGTCAATGAAAAATTCGGTATTGATATCGAACCAGAAGTAAACGTTGTAAATGCATCTGAATAGCGGATAAAAAATAACCCCAGCTACAAATTGTAACAGGGGTTATACCAAACCAAACTTACCAAAAAACTAAATGTGCAGTTACCAGTTACACATTTATATCATGAATATTTTAGATATATTGTAAAAAATTTATACTTAAATTCACTAAATATCAATTTCTTACATTAGCATTTTTACATATACGTTATAAAAGATCAATTCGGATGCCCCCCGATTATTATTTTTTTATGAACTCGTTCAGAGACCTACCCCGAAGATGAGCATGTTACTTGAAAAACATATCGTTGAACTACTCCAAGAGAGAGATGAGAAAGCGATATCCCTGCTATATGAGCACTACGGAAGCACCCTACTTGGTGTGGCCCATAAAGTGCTTCGCAACGAAGAATTGGCACAAGATGTACTACAGGAAAGTTTTGTGAAAATTTGGAAGAAATCGGACACTTACGATGCCTCTAAAGCAAAATTATTCACTTGGCTATTTCGAATTACCAGAAATACGGCTATTGATAAACTGAGAAGCGTCAAAACAAAAAGCGATAAAGAAATCCAAATCAATGTTTCAGACGTATATAATTTAGGTGTTAACAGTACGAGACCAGAGTTTATGGACGTCCGTGATAATCTGGGTAAGATAGAGTCGAAGTATCAAATCGTGTTAGATGCCCTCTTTTTTCAGGGGATGACACAACAGGAAGCAAGTGATGAGCTAGATATTCCCTTAGGCACTATCAAATCAAGATTAAAAATAGGATTGCGGGAACTCAAAAAAATATACGGTCCGGTAATGTTGTTAATACCAGCATTGAAACTTTTTCATATACTATCGTCTTGATACGGTCTTTATCGTAATCCTAACTACCAATCTGGATTTTAAATGACCTATTATTCTTGACCAAAAAGTGGAGAAATTCTACATCAAAATCAAAAAAGTACCCGATGAAACAGATACAACAATCAATACTAGAATCCGACTTACTGGAGAAATACCTAATGGGTACAACTAGTGAAGAAGAGACCTTGCGGGCGGAAAAATACATTGAAATGTATCCTCTGGTGCGAAAAGCTTATGATGAGCTTCAGGATAATCTGGAATTTTATGCAAAATCCCATGCCGTACCAGTACCTGATGGACTTAAGGGTAAAATTCTGACGCAAATTAAAAAAGGGAATAGAGCGGGAAACAGGTTTACAAGATTTGCAATGGCGGCAAGCTTTGCCATTTTGGTCTCTGCAGGCGCCTCTTACTTTTTCTGGTCACAAAACAAGAGCTTGCAAGAAGAAAACACATTAGTCAATGCAAAAATTGATAATCTGCAAGAAGAAATGCGAGAGCAACTCGAAGATGTTAGAAACCAATTTATAGTTTTACAAAACCCTGAAACGAAGAAGTATAAGGTAACGGGCAATACGAAAGCACAGGAACTAAAAGCGGTGGCATATGTGAACCCGGTTAAGAAACTGTCATACCTCAATGTTAGCAATCTTCCCAATTTGCCAAAAAACCAGTGTTACCAAATGTGGGCCGAGGTAAATGGCGAAATGTTAAACCTTGGCATCATAAAGGAAGCCGATCAAAAACTTCTGGCACTTCCCTACTCAGATAACGCGGTCGGTTACATTACTATTGAACCCGAGGGCGGTAACGATAGTCCTACGGTCGAGAACATTGTTGCAAACATTGCCTATTAAAAATTATCTTAAATTTTATATAAGCTATAGATCACAAGCCCCGACACTTCCGTTTCGGGGCTTTTTTAATTACCTTTGTCGAAAATCTGGATATGAAACTGATATTGCTGACTATTGCTTTATTAGCCATTGCCTTCGCTGGCATTGCGATCAAGATATGGTCAAAAAAAGACGGTAAGTTCGCAGGAACTTGCGCTAGTCAGAGTCCGTTTTTAAATCAAAACGGTGAAGCTTGTGGTATGTGTGGTAAACTTCCCGATGAAAGGGATTGCAAACAGGAATCGGACTCAGAATTGCCATCGTACCGCTAAAATCTATAAACACTTACAACCTTTGGGAGAAAGCGACGATACCCAAGCCATCATAAACAAAGCACTTTCGGGAAACCAAATTGCTTTTAGCACCTTGTTGGACACTTTCTGGAACGGAGTTTACGGTTTTCAGCTAAAACGCACCGAAAACGAAAACGACGCAGAAGATATAACCATTCAAACCTTCTCCAAAGCTTTTGATAAATTACATACCTACGACCCTACCTACGGCTTCAACACATGGTTGATCACCATATCAAAGAACATTCATGTAGACCTCCTACGCAAGCGAAAAAGAAATTTAGAGACTGGCGGAAACCAAGAAGCCGTTAAAAAGGTGCTTGATGATAGCCCATCCGCAGAAGACCAACTCATCAATGAGCAAAACCTCGCGAACCTCTTGCAACATATTAAAAAACTAAAGCCGCATTATCAAGAAGTTATAAATTTGCGTTACTTTAAAGAATTGAGTTACGCCGATATCTCTAAAGAGCTCGACGAACCGATGAACAATATAAAAGTAAAATTATTGAGGGCGAAAAAATTATTGGCGGAAGTTATAAAGAATGGCCAGTAGTGTTTAACATTAACCTATTTTAATTAAAGTATCCTTTACATATACATAGACCACCTCACTATAATAAAGCACCTTCGGCTAGAGGCCTTATCTATTTTTTGAAGGGCTAACAAGGTTTGCCCACCTATCGAATTTCGTATATTTGTATAAATTCAAAATCATTTATGAGTACGGAAACCCTAGAGAGAAAAACTCCATCAAAAGGAAAACCAAAGTGGCTACGCGTTAAATTGCCGACCGGCAAAAAATACACCCAACTTCGTGGTTTGGTCGACAAATACGATCTGCATACCATATGCACCTCGGGAAGTTGCCCCAATATGGGTGAATGCTGGGGAGAAGGTACAGCTACGTTCATGATTTTAGGTAATATATGTACTCGTTCGTGCGGGTTTTGCGGGGTCCAGACCGGACGGCCCTCTACTGTTGACTGGGCAGAACCTGAAAAGGTGGCCCGATCAATTAAGATTATGGGTATCAAACATGCTGTTGTAACCTCAGTGGATAGGGATGATTTAAAAGATATGGGGTCTATCATTTGGGCGGAAACCGTAAAGGCCATCCGACGAATGAACCCTACAACCACCCTAGAAACTTTGATTCCCGATTTTCAGGGCATTGAGCAACACCTTGACCGTATTCTTCAAGTTGGTCCCGAGGTCATTTCGCATAATATGGAAACTGTTAAAAGACTGACTAGAGAAGTGCGTATACAGGCAAAATATGACCGAAGCCTCAACGTATTGCGCTACCTTCACGACAATGGCGCGAGGCGAACAAAGTCAGGTATCATGCTTGGTCTTGGCGAGCGAGAAGATGAGGTTTTAGAGACTTTAAGTGATTTACGCGATGCCAAAGTAGATGTAGTTACTATAGGCCAATATCTTCAACCTTCAAAAAAACATTTACCAGTAAAGGAATTTATCGTTCCGGACCAATTTAAAAAATATGAGACCATAGGTCTTGAAATGGGTTTTCGACATGTAGAAAGCGGGGCATTGGTAAGGTCATCCTACAAAGCACATAAGCATATTGACTAATAACAGACCTTAACTAGAAATAACGGTTAAATGACACGGAAAATTATATAGAATCAGATAAATCCGAAAAATAATTCACCGAATAGTTACTGGCAAAACAATAGTTATCACTCTTGATCGTTTTAATTAGGGATAACTTGGGGAAAACGGCAAACGGTTGAAACTTTTTGTTTCGACTCCATCAAAACATCAAATTTGCTATCAAAATTTGTATATAAGGGATTTTTTCTTTTAATCGTCCTGTTTTTAGCGATATGCCCAGGTATGGCGCAAGATAGCTTACCTCTCAAAAAAGTACAGACTTACTTCGACGCCGCAAGAATCTTTAGTAATGAGGACAAAATCGATTTGGCAATCGAGTCGCTGGAAAAAGCTGCAAAGGTTGCCGAAGCCGATAATGATGTTAAATCATTGATAGACAGCTATCAAAAGATAGCAATGGTCTATTTAAAACTTGATAAAGAAACGTCTGCCCTCTTATTCTCCGATCGGGCAAAAGCCTTATTAAAAGCTACAGAATACCCGTATGGAAGTGCTGTCGATAAGTATATAGAAGCAATTATTGCTTTTAAGGGGGGTAGAAACTTTCAGGCCATTTTTATGCTCAACGAAGCACGTCAGTTAAGTAACGACCGTAATTTCTTTAACAATATTCTTTTGGCCGAAGGCTATGTATACTTAAAATTAGGTAAGTATGATAGCGCCTCAAAAAATTTCAACTCGCTTATTATCAACACCGATTTGTATGAGAGCGATTACTTAGCCACCAAAGCCTATTTGGGACTGGCAGAATTGGAATTTGAAAACAAAAACTTAGAAGAAAGTGTCCTCAATGCTGAAAATGCACTCAAAGCGGCCAAAGAAAATAATTTCTTCAAAGAAATCATCGAGGCCAACAGGCTGTTGACCAATGTCTACACGATTATGGGCCGTTATGAAATGGCGTTGGCCAATAATAAAAATCTAATCAACATTCAAGATTCGATTTTTAATATCGCCAAAATACAGACTGAATCAAAAACTGCCGAAAAGCTACAGTTCGAATTTATGGGCGACGAACTAAAGCGGCAGGAACAAAAAATAGAGGAACTGAATACCTCGAAAAATCAGTCCGATATTGCAGCAATTTTAACTGCGGCGCTCTTGACTATTATTACCCTCTTGGCGATTTCCCTATTTCGTAATAATCAGATCAAACTAAAGACCAATGATCTGTTACAAACAAAAAATAATGAACTGACAACGGCACGGGATTCTGCAGTAAGCGCCATGAAGGCGAAGACCAACTTTTTATCTACCGTTAGCCACGAGCTTCGAACCCCTCTTTACGCAGTAACTGGACTTACCCATCTTTTGTTGGAAGAAAATCCTAGTGAAAATCAAAAGGAACATTTGAAATCCCTTAAATTTTCTGGGGATTATCTGCTGAATTTTATTAATGACATATTACAGATCAATAAAATCGATGCTGATAAACTTGAAGCTCTTAACATTGAATTCAGCCTGAAAAAAATACTTCATGAGACCATTGATTCTATGCAACAAAGTGCAAAGAACAATCGTACGAAACTTATTTTGGAGTACGATGAAAACATTCCCAGCCATTTGATGAGCGACCCAATAAAGCTGTCACAAATATTGATAAATTTAGTAGGTAATGCCCTAAAATTCACCAAAAACGGAACAGTTACCGTAATTGCCAAGTTGATTAAGAAAGTAGATGAAGATGTCATTCTCTATTTCGAAGTTCGCGATACGGGAATCGGAATCTCAAAAAATCAACAGGAAAATATATTCGACGGTTTCGAGCAAGGTTCTATTGAAATCAATAGGGAATACGGCGGCTCTGGCCTTGGGCTAACAATCGTTAAAAGCTTGCTGGGCCTTTTTGATAGTAAGATTCAATTGGAAAGTGAACTCGGTGAAGGCAGTGTTTTCTCTTTCGAACTAAAAACGAAAAGTAAAGATAGCATTGTTGATGACGTTCCATTTGAAATTACCGAAAAGGAATACGAGTTTAAGGGACTTCATATTCTTATCGTAGAAGATAATAAGATCAATCAGGTCATTACCAAAAAAATGTTGACCAAAAAAGAGATTACAAGCGACATTGCCAATCATGGCGGCGAGGCAATCGAATTGGCCAAGGAAAATAAATATGATGCTATTCTGATGGACATTCACATGCCCGGTATCGGAGGTGAGGAAGCGACCATCGAAATACGGAAGTTTGATACCATTACCCCGATCATCGCATTGACCGCAATTTCTTTAGACGATAGTTTAGAAAGTTTTTACGCCGCTGGCTGTGATGACGTCGTTACAAAACCCTTTAAACCAGAGGTTTTCTATCAAAAAATCGGCGAAAATATTTTTGATAAGAAAGAGGTCAAGAGTCCAGTTTCATAAACTTTTTGAGACTGTCTTCAAAAATCTTCCTACCATCATTAAGAAACTGGTGTTTTATAGATACATAATAGAGTTTATCAACCTTCCCTTTTAAACGAACATAATCTTTTTCTGTAGTAAGCACAGGTTGATTTTTACGTAAATTCTTAATTTCATTTTCAGTAAATGAATGATGATCGTTAAAACGTAAGTGATTAAAAGTCAATCCTATTTTTTCCAAATAAGTTACTAAAGGCTTGGGATTTGCAATACCAGTAACCAGTGTCAGTTTCTTTTGCTTAAGATCATCAATCCTAATTTCATTACTGCCACTTTTTATGTAAGGGTCATACGTCAATCTACTGAATAAAACCTGTTGCCTTGGTTCTGGTCGTAACCGTTCTATTATTCGCTGTTGCTGCATTTGGGATAGCGCTGGCGGACATTTGGTAACCACAATTATAGTTGCTCTATGCGCTTCCCTTTTATTGTCACGAAGGTCTCCGGTCGGAAGATACAGGTCATCACTATAAAGATTTCCGTAGGCGGTCAATAAAATCGAGAATCCGTAGGTAACTTTACGATGTTGATAGGCATCATCAAGCACTATAACATCGGGACAGACTCGTTTTTCTAGGGTTCGTATTCCATTTTCCCTATCCGCATCTACCGCAACGACCACAGCCTTGAATTTTGAAAAAATTTGGTAGGGTTCGTCACCTAAGATGGTGACCGTGCTAGTTTCGTCCGCCAATATAAAACCCTTAGACTGCCTTCGATAGCCCCTACTCAGTAAAGCCACTTTATAGGTATCCTGAAGCAGTGCGATCAATAGTTCTGCCATAGGCGTCTTACCTGTGCCACCTACGCTCAGGTTACCGATGCAAATGGTAGGTGTTTTAAAAGTTTTTGACTCGAATAGGCCGATATCATAAAAATAATTGCGGATAAATACCACAACAGCATAAATGAGGGAAACTGGATACAGTATTTTTCTAAGGAGCCGCACGGCAACGAAATTATAATAATTTATCTTTGGATGAACTGGAAATTTAAATATGACCGTAAACGACATCACAGATAGTATTGAAGAACTGGCCCCTCTCACCCATGCCGAGGATTTCGATAACGTAGGCTTATTGGTAGGCGATACCCAAATGGAAGTAACTGGGGTATTGGTTACCCTAGATACTTTAGAAAACGTAATAGATGAGGCAGTTGCAACGGGGTGTAATCTTATAGTAAGCTTCCATCCTATTATTTTCGGGGGATTAAAAAAACTTACGGGAAGTAATTACGTAGAACGAACCGTAATCAAAGCGATTCAGAATGGAATTGCCATCTACAGTATGCATACCGCCTTAGACAATGTTCAAGAAGGCGTAAATGGAAAAATCTGCGAGATACTGGGAATAGTACATCCAAAAATATTACTACCGAAAAAAGGCACCTTGGAGAAATTGGTAACTTATGTACCCACAAAGGATGCAGAGGCCTTACGAAATTCCCTATTTGAGTCGGGTGCTGGAAACATCGGGAAATACAGCGACTGTAGCTTCAGTATTGACGGAACAGGAAGCTACAAGGCTGGTGAAAATGCGAATCCGGTCAAGGGTGAAATCGGGAAATTACATTATGAAGAAGAGGTTCAAATTAACCTTGTCTACCCTAAAATAAATCGTTCACAGATTTTGCACTCCCTTTTTAAAAACCATCCGTATGAAGAAGTAGCCTATGAGCTAGTTACGCTACAGAACACAGATCAGACTCTTGGTATGGGCATGTTCGGGAATTTGAAAAATGAGATGGATGAGGACCTGTTTCTACAACAGGTCAAGCAAAAAATGAACGTATCGGTTATACGGCATTCGGAGTTATTGAATCGAAAAGTTAATAAGGTTGCCGTATTGGGAGGTAGTGGTGCCTTTGCGATAGAGGCCGCCAAGGCTTCGGGCGCTCAAATTTTCATAACGGCAGATATAAAATACCATGAGTTCTATAAGGGAGAAGGTCAAATTGTCATTGCCGATATCGGGCACTATGAAACCGAGCAGTTTACAAAAAACCTATTAGTTGACTATCTTACGAAAAAAATACCTAATTTTGCAATCCGTTTGGCGGAAAGTAAAACCAATCCCATCCAGTATTTATAAGGAATTTTATGGCAAAAAAAGCAGAGATTACGGTAGAGGAAAAACTAAGGGCATTATACGACCTGCAATTGATTGATTCAAGGGTCGATGAGATACGCAGTGTTCGCGGTGAACTTCCACTGGAAGTTGAAGATTTGGAAGATGAGGTAACAGGACTTAAAACCCGTATGGACAAATTGAAAACCGATGTCGAAACCATCAACTTTGAAATAGGTGCCAAAAAGAACTTGATAGAAGAAGCCAAAGAACTTATTAAAAAATATACCGAGCAACAGAAGAATGTTCGAAACAGTAGGGAATTTAATTCTATCAGCAAAGAATTGGAATTTCAGGAACTAGAAATTCAATTGGCCGATAAAAATATAAAGGAATTTAAGGCCCAGATTGAGCAAAAGAAAGAGGTTGTTTCAGAAGCAAAAGAACGTTTGAGCGAGCGCGAATCACATTTAAAGCATAAGAAAAGTGAACTTGACGCTATTTTAAAGGAAACTGAAAAAGAAGAGAAAGCACTTTTGGGAGAGTCGGAAAAATTTCAAACTGAAATCGATCAACGCTTAGTTAAGGCTTATACTCGTATCCGAAATAACGTAAAAAACGGTTTGGCTGTAGTACCAATCGAAAGGGGTGCTTCAGGTGGTTCTTTCTTTACTATTCCACCACAGGTGCAAGTAGAGATTGCATCACGTAAAAAAATCATCACTGATGAACATAGTGGTAGAATACTTGTTGATCCGGTTCTTGCCGAAGAAGAACAAGAAAAAATGCAGAAAATGTTCAAGAAGCTATAGTCCTGCTTCATACTATATTCAAAAGCCATTCGGTACATCGAATGGCTTTTTTAGTTATATTAGTTAAAACCACAAAATGCGATTTTTAACTTTCACCATATATGCAATCATTATGACATTTAGCCATACTAGCGAGGCACAAGGCCTTAATGACTATCAATGGAAAAATCGAATTTTGCTTTTGGTGGACAAGAGTTCTTCAAGCGAAGCATTAATTTCCCAGCTTGAGGTCTTGAACGCAGATAAAAAAGCGCTCAAAGAAAGGGATTTGATTATTTTTAGGATAACTCCTGACGAGGTATTAACGTCAAATGGTGAAAAAACAAAAATAGGTCAGAATGAAATCTATAAGAACTACAATTTAGAGAGTAATTTCAAAGGTGTCATTTTATTGGGGAAGGATGGAGGAGTTAAAATGCGCCAACCTTTCGAGGTGAAAACCCAGAAGATTTTTGCCCTTATCGATGGCATGCCGATGCGAAAAAGGGAAATTCGCGAATCGGGAGAAGACTGATAACATTAATTTCAGAGGTTTCGAAAATGCCTTTTTATCACTACATAATTTATATCCTCACTAGTTACTAGCTCAAGATGGGCTAATTGTTCTCTATTTTTAAACGTTTGATTTTTTCGCTAAGTCCTAAACATAAAAATTCCTAAGTACTTAAGCTACCTTTAAAACATAGATAGTAACTCTATTTTGCAGACTATCAAAATTAATACTACACTAGCTTAGGTTTCAAGTAATTCCAATATTCGTTTCTCAACAGTGTCGCTATCCCAGTTTTTCTCAATATCGGGCAGTAACATAATCTGCTGCATTATCGCCTCTTGGGCATCTCCCTCTGCTAGGGCCTCGGCATAAGGCTTATCGGAAAAGGTAACCCGGCTGTAGGCCGGTATCCATTTATCAGGATATTTGGCAGCAAAAAGCTTTTCTATTTTCTTCTGGAGTAAAAACATAGGGTCGGCCGTCTTACTGCTCATTTCCACAAAATTGCGATAACTTAGTTCAGCTATGGCATCGGCATTGGGTTTTCTATCCTTTTGATATTCCTGAAATATACGATCCCAATCATCTCCGTATTGGTTCATTTTTTGGTTCAGCACGAAGATATCCTCAAAACCGGCGTTCATGCCTTGTCCGTAAAACGGCACCACAGCGTGTGCCGAATCACCAACTAAAGCAACTTTGTCCCAATACGTCCATGGATAACATTTCATGGTTACCATTGCACTGGTCGGATTCTTGAAGAAATCTTCTATCAGATTATCAATATCATTTTGAACGTTTGGGAAATACGTTCTAAAAAATATTTTTGCATCTGATTTAGTGGTAATACTTTCGAAAGAAACCTCCCCTTCGAAGGGCATAAACAGCGTGCAAGTAAAACTACCATCGAGATTAGGCATGGCAATAAACATAAATTTGCCCCTGGGCCATATGTGAAATGAATTTTTATCAAGTTTGTGGGTACCATCACTATTAGGTAAAATAGAAAGTTCTTTATACCCTACATCAATAAACTTCTGTGAATAGTCGAATCGGCTACGCCGTTGCATCTTATGGCGTACACGTGAAAAGGCACCGTCACAACCGAAAATCATATCAAAATCGTATTCCGACCACTCACCTTTTTCTGTTTCCCCGGTATACAGTTTGGTTTCCGGAAGATTTACATCCCAAACCTTTTCTTCAAATCGAAAATTGACACCTGCTGTCTCGGCGATATCAATCATTCTTCGATTTAATATTCCCCTTGAAATTGACCAAATCGCTTCCCCTTCCTTTCCATATTTTTGAAAGTAAAGCGGTTTGTCGATAACGTGCATTGCCCTTTTATCCAAGGGAATGGCAATCTCCTTAATTTCTGCTTCTATCCCAGCTTCCCTAAGGGCATTCCACCCTCGATTGCTCATGGCAAGGTTTATAGAACGACCGGAGAATTCCGTTTTTCGGATATCGGCACGTCTATCGAAAACCGTAATCCGGTGACCCTTTTTTTTAAGATAAATGGCTAATAGAGAACCTACCAAACCGGAACCTATAATAGCTATACTTTTTGGGGTTTGCGTCATTCTTTGATTTATTTAAACAATGTCTAGACCTTAATGGGGTCTAAATTTAACAAATTAAAAGGATAGGAAGCCTTTTTGTTACCTGCACTTTATAAACGGTAGTTTACCAAACAAAATTATTTATTGTTTAACTATTGTTTATTTTTATTGAACATAAATAAACATGTCACACAAGAAATCCAACCTACCTTCGAAAATTTGTATTGTCTGTGGTAAGCCGTTTACATGGCGTAAAAAGTGGGAAAAAAATTGGGAGGACGTGAAATATTGTAGTGAACGTTGCAGAAGGAATAAGTAGTAGTGAATTGCCTTAAGTTATATTTTACGAACTATATTGATACATATTTAACTAGAATTTTACTCTTGCTCATGAATAACTTGATCTGGTTTCGCAACGATTTAAGAATAGCCGATAACGCTTCCTTGAGGAAAGCATGTGAAGGCGAAGGAGTGATTGCCGCTTTCTTTTTTGACCCGCGGCAGTTTGATATCGGTGATTTCGGATTTAAGAAAACTGAAAAATACCGCGCTAAATTTCTAATCGAAAGTGTAACCGAACTCAGACAAAATCTTTTGAATATCAATATACCCCTATTGGTATTTCACGATATGCCTGAAGCCGTTATTCCGACTTTGGTGACAGATTACAGAATTAAAAACATCTTTTTACAAAAGGAATGGACAAGAGACGAGGCTCATGTACTAGATGCCGTAAGGAATAAAATTCCAGATCAAGTACATATCGAAGAAAGCTACGATCAATTTTTATTTCATCCTGAAGACATTCCCTATTCAGATAGCATAAACATACCTCAAGTTTTTACCCAGTTCCGCAAAAAATGTGAAAAATATGCTGAAATACGATCTATACCGGAAACATCATCCACTATAACTCAAAATAATATAAGAGAAAATGATACCCAAATTCCAAAACTGCAAGATTTAGGTCTTTCCGATTTTGAGCTTGATGACCGGTCTGCATTTCCATTTCAGGGTGGTGAGGAGCAAGCATTGAACCGATTACGTGATTATTTTTGGGAATCGGAAAATATATCCTCCTATAAAAAAACCAGAAACGGACTTATTGGAAAGGATTACAGCTCAAAACTATCGGCATGGTTGGCCAACGGTAGCATATCACCACGCACCATCTATTGGGAAATCAAACGCTTTGAAAATGAGGTGAACAAAAATGAGAGTACCTATTGGCTTATATTCGAATTAATCTGGAGGGATTATTTTAAGTATGTTTCCTTAAAACATGAAAGTAAAATTTTCAAAATTGGCGGAATTTTAGATAAAATATATGCGTGGAAAAATTCCGAAAGCGCTAAAGAACAATGGATCTCGGGAAATACAAGAGAGCGTTTCGTAAATGCCAACATGAAAGAAATCTCTCAGACTGGCTTTATGAGTAACCGAGGGCGTCAAAATGTAGCCAGTTTTTGGGCCAAGGAGTTAGAGCAAGATTGGCGTATAGGTGCGGCGTATTTTGAAAGCCTACTCATCGATTACGATGTTCACAGCAACTGGGGCAATTGGATGTATAACAGCGGTGTAGGAAATGACCCTAGGGATAGAAAATTTAATATTAGAAATCAGGCCGAGCGGTATGACACTCAAGGAAAATTTCAGGACCTCTGGCTAGAAGAGCGACTTTTTTGAATGAAATTTTGTGAAACGTGTGGAGTATTAAAAATAATATCTGTACAAACAGATTGGCCAATCCCTAATCTATCTATAATTGACAGTCGAAATCAGACTATCTTTCAAGTCCATTGAGGTAAACTATGTAATAGCTAAACTTCAGCTTCGCAGCTTTCAGCCTACGATTATTCTAGGTCGGATTTAATTTAATACCAATTTGGCCGATAGTCCTGTATTGCCAATAAAAAAGAATCTAATTAATACATGAAAAAATTAAGGTTAATACTTGGAGACCAGCTCAACGAACAACATTCATGGTTTGAGAAGACTGATAATGATGTGACTTATATCATGGCGGAAATGCGTCAAGAGACGGACTATGTAAAGCACCATATTCAGAAAGTAGTAGCTTTCTTTCTATCGATGCGTAGTTTTCAAAAGGAGCTAAGTGATAAAGGACATCGCTTTATATACCTTAAAATCAACGATACCGATAATCCACAAGACCTCGAGGAAATTATCGGGAAATATACCACCTCGACCGGTGCCGAAAAATTTGAATATCAACTTCCTGACGAATATAGGCTTGATGAACAACTTAAGGTCATTAGCGAAAATCTTCCGATAACAACTGAAGCAGTTGATTCAGAACACTTTTATACTACACGATATGAGCTAAAAAACTTTTATTCAGGAAAGAAGCAATACGTGATGGAAAGTTTTTACCGGATGATGCGTAAAAAACATGACATCATGATGGTCAACGGGCAACCTGATGGGGGCAAATGGAATTTCGATCACAGCAATCGCAAAAAATGGACGGGCAAACCCGAAATTCCACCTGAGCGGGATTTTCAAAAAGATGTGAATGACGTGTTGAAAGAAATTAAAACTTCTGGGATAAAAACCATAGGAAATATTAATGCCAATAATTTTAATTGGCCAACTTCACGGGTAGACTCTCTTTCGGTACTCAATTATTTCTGTAAAAATCTATTGATACATTTCGGTGATTATCAAGATGCATTGCATAGCGAACAAAAGTTTTTATTCCATTCACGTCTGTCTTTCGCCATGAACAGCAAAATGATTTCACCTAAGGAAGTCATTGATAAAGTGCTTGACTATTATTACGAGCATACAGGTGAAATTCACATTTCACAGGTCGAAGGTTTTGTGAGACAAATTTTGGGATGGCGGGAATATATGCGAGGTATGTATTGGACATCAATGCCAAGTTACGCAAGTTGCAACAAGCTCGATAACCATAATAAACTTCCTGATTTTTATTGGACGGGCGATACAAAGATGAATTGTTTGAAACAGGCCATTACCCAAAGTCTGGACGAAGCTTATGCCCACCACATTCAACGTTTGATGATTACAGGTAATTATGCTTTACTAACCCAAGTACATCCTGATGAGGTCGATGATTGGTATCTCGGCATCTATATCGATGCCATTCAATGGGTCGAAATAACGAATACTCGGGGTATGAGCCAATTTGCCGATGCCGGTCTTATTGCTACCAAACCTTATGTCAGTAGTGCGAACTACATTAATAAAATGGGAAACTATTGCAGTGGTTGTACCTACAGCCACACCAAGAAGTTGGGTAAAAACGCTTGTCCCTTCAATGCCTTGTATTGGAATTTCTTGGATGATAAAAAAGAACATTTTGCCAATAATCATCGTATGAATATGATGATGAGTCTTTTGGAAAAGAAAAATGGAAAAGAATTAGCTGATTTGAAGGAAAGAGCCAAAGAAGTAATAGAACATCCTGAAAGATTTTAAAATTTCAATCGTCCCTTTAAATCAAAACCTTTTCACCAATTGTATTTGTTTTCCTTTGAGGATTATCCCATCTCAAAATCTTCGTTATTTTTTAAGTAAAGGATTTATCATCCCTATAAATGAGAAAGTCCTTCACAACATAATTGTGAAGGACTTTTTATAAAACTAAATTATTATGGTAAAAACTTCTTTAGAGGCAGGTATATCGATTGGTTTTACCTCTATTCCAAAACTCCGTCAACAATTCCATATTTAACGGACTCTTCGGCACCCATCCAATAATCACGGTCGAAATCTTTCATAACCTTTTCGAAAGTTTGTCCACAATTATCGGCTAGAATTTGTGCACCCAATTCTTTCGTTTTGATAATTTCTTTTGCCTGTATCTCTATATTCGAGGCCTGTCCGCGAGCACCGCCGCTGGGCTGGTGAATCATTACCCTGGCGTGTGGCTGAATAAAACGTCTGCCCTTTTCACCTACCGACAAAAGTATGGATCCCATAGAAGCGGCAAGACCGGAGCAAACCGTAGAAACCGGACTTTTGATTTGCTTAATCGTATCATAGATAGCAAAACCAGAAGTCACATACCCACCTGGACTATTAATAATCAACTGTATTTCTTTGTTATTTTGAAGATCGAGGTACATAAGGCGATCGATTACGTGCTTAGCTGAATCATCATCGACCATACCCCATAAAAACACCTTTCTTTCATCTAGCAATTTTTCTTGAATCGCTTCTTGTACTTTTCCTTTTTTAGAACTCATTTTCCTTTTTTTGTAGATGACAAAAATACTCAAATTATCCGAAAATTCTATCCCATCTATTGAACTCAATTCCTTCCCTACATATTATAAGAAAGTTTCATATCAAACCTCTATCTTTACGAAAAACAGAACAATATGAAATATTTGACCACCATAGCCTTATTATCCTTAGTTTTATTTACCAGTTGCAAAACCGAAACAAAAACGGATAATGAACCGAAAAACACTGGAGAAAACCTAACAACTGAGTCTAATACAAAACCCGATAAAGACGCAACTATTGTTGAAAAAATTGCGCTAGCCAATGGTATGGATAATTGGGCAAATATCGAAGAATTAAAATTCACTTTCAACGTTGACCGTGAAGGCAGCCCACATTTCGAACGTTCGTGGATATGGAAACCAAAGACCAATGAAGTGACCGCGACATCTTCGGAGGATACCATAACCTATAACCGAAATACCGTAAATACCGATGTTGACAGCACTGTCTATAAAACCAATGGTAATTTCGTGAACGATAAGTACTGGCTATTGGCACCCCTAAATATTATGTGGGATGAAGGCAACACCACCACTGAGCATACAATGGAAACGGAAGCCCCAATCAGTAAAAAAACAATGCAGAAATTGACCGTAACCTACGGTCAAGAGGGAGGATATACACCTGGTGACGCCTATGATTTTTATTTCGGGGATGATTTTATCGTGAAAGAATGGGTGTTTAGAAAAGCGAATCAAGCTGAACCTTCAATGACCACTACGTGGGAGGATTACACAAAGAAAGGTGGACTTCAAATAGCCGAAACGCACCAAAATGAAGAGGGCAATTTTAAATTGTATTTCACGGGAGTAGAGGCTATTACCAAATAGCTAATATTGTCAACAAATAAAATTGCCAGCCTTAACTTCCATTTTAGCATACAGATTTCTTAGGGCAAAGATTAATATGAGTAAGGCAAAGGTGGATACATTTACCTAAAGTTGATATATCCATCTTAAAATTTAGTTTGAAGAAACAGATTTCCTTCGATGTAACATAAAACTTGCCCCTAATATCAAAAGGGCACAACATAATAGCACTACGAAGCAGTTTACTAGAGAGTAGCTATCAGCAATAAAACCTAAAATGGGCGGGGCACTTAAAAATCCGGCGTAGCCCGTTCCCGCGATAAACGAAACACCTTGCGAAGAGTCTACGCCTTTTACGTTACCGCCAATTCGGAAAACTTCAGGTACCATTACCGAAAATCCTAATCCGCTTAACGCAAAACCAAGAATGACCAAATAGGTTGTAGTACACAAAACTAGTCCATAGCCGGTCATGACTACTAAGACCCCGATACCGACCATTTTTATGGATCCGATTTTGGCGCTGATACCATCACCTAAAAAACGACCTAGGGTCATTGTTACCTGAAAACCCAAAAACCCCGCGCCCCATAAAGCTTCAGGGGCCATACTGATCTCTTTTAGATAAAGACCGCTCCAATCTACGATGGCACCCTCACTTCCCATTGATACAAAAGAAATCAAACCCAATAATAGTAATGGTCTAAAAAGTTTTAAACTAAATCCATCCTTTTCCACAGGAGCCGCTACAACATTGATATATTTTTTATAGTACAAAAAATTGACTGTAAATACCAACCCAATGGCAATCGCCATGTGTAAAATCGGATTGTCTAACGGACCGATTAAAAAACTGCCTAGCCCGGCAAGTACCCCACCAAGACTGAAAAAGCCGTGCGAGGCCGACATAAATTTATTACCATCTTTCTTTTCCAGTTCCGTGACCAATGTGTTCATTGAGATATCAGTAAAGCCGTGCGAGGCACCGAATAAAAAAAGAGCACCCATGAGCGCGTAATAGTTGGGGGCCAATAAAGGCAAAAGCGCCGTTATGCATACTAAAATCACCCCGTACCACGTGGCCCTCCCTACCCCTAGCCTATTCACTATAGTTGAAGCCATCGGAAATACAACAAAAACGCCCAAGGATAGAAAAAAAATGGCGATACCCAATTGCGATTTATCAATAGCTAGGTTTTCCTTGACCATGGGAATGTAGATCGCCCAGGTACCGAACAAAATATTCAGACTTGCAAAAACCCAAGCCGGACCGAAATAGCGGGGGTTGGAAAGAATAAGACGCAGGGATTTCATATTGAATTCTTTGACGTAATTGTAGCGATGAAGGTAGAAAAATTCGACACCTATTTTACAATCCAATTGGAAAACAGTTTAAGTCGAAATAATTTTAAAAACTAGACGCACTTCGCTATTCAAGTGTCTGGTATTGAAAAAGTACTATTTTTTGAGACCGCTAAAAAAGATATTCCTTAGGTCAAATAAGACAATAAAAAAGGCCGTCCGAATAGACGACCCTTTTCCTTTGAACTTTTAAAAGGCTAAAATTTTAGCCCCGTTAAATTATTATCCGCAATTTTTAATAAAATTCCATCCAGTAAAATCCCTTTCGTACAAGTTACCTTGATAGGTAACACTGTCGCCAACGGCATAGCGAGTGCTGCTTGACCACTCATTGGCTTCGCTACAGGCATTATCTACAACACCGTTACCGCCGCCGTCACCACCCGGGTACACTGCATTCGTTCCCGAAACATCCCCTAATGATAGTCTGGCCCGTCGTTAACGGTAGGTACTTCGATTTAAATCAGTTATGGTCGGACGGCCATTTTTACTAAAGGTGTAACTACCGTACATCATAGTTGAATTTATATCTAACAGCTTGGTCACCAAAGAAGCTGAACTACTTTTAAAGAACTGGTCTTTAGCAATGTTGTCAAAATTGATAATAACGTAGTTATCCCTATCAGAGCGATTCTGTTCATGAATATAGCCTAAAGTATGGTCGATTTCATGAATAATAACCACAGCTGTAGCTCGCGTACCTAATCGATTACCCCCCCTCGAACCATTTGAACCCAAAGTGGCGACTCCCGAGCTGCTATTTGAACCTGGTGATGATATGGTTACGTAGGTCGACTCGCTAATGCGCACTTTGAATCGGATATTCGTTTTGCTAGACCATTAAGTAAAAGATTTCTGAAGTTCTTATCGAACTTGTGAAATCAAACCGCTGATGGCATACATAACGGCGTTATTGCTCCATTTTTGTACGCCCCCTGCAATACCAAATCAGCACTATCGTCAGTTGGAACAGGATTGTGATTATAGTCGACAGCCGAGTCGGATAGTTGATTTTGGAACAATCGAAGATCACTTCCCGCCAAAATGTAGGTACCATATTTTTCCAATTTCACTTTCACTTCGGTTCCCATGAAGTATTTGGCGATGAACTCGTCATCTTGTGATACTTCTTCGGTCGTAGCCTCGAATGCAGTTTCGACGGAATTAGTTTCAATGGTATCCTCTTTGTTACAAGATGCCAAAAAGACAGTGCACCCAAAGGCAAGCGCTACTAATCGATACTTAGGTGTAGGTGTTTCATTTTTAGGGTTCATGAATTATAGTTTTGGGGCCAAAACTTTAATACATACGCTCAAAATGAATTTTAGTCATCACCTGTACGATTTTTTAGACGAAATACAATCTTAGAAAGAGTAGAAAATTTCAGATTGCTACTCCTTATTTTAAACTAAAACATAAAATGGAAACCCTCTAGAAGAATTATACCTGAATGTAAATTAGGACTGTTTTACGTTTATTGAGGAAATATTATGGATTGAAATACCAATAATTAATTGTCTCAAAACAATACCTTTAAACTTCAGCAATGCCGCTTTTAAGCAATTGACCGAAACGATACATATCTTCAAAAGAACAATAAAAAGGTGCTGGAGCCAATCGTATAACATTGGGTTCTCTCCAATCGGTAATAACCCCATTTCTCATTAGATAGTCGAACAAAGGCTTTCCTTGGCCATGTAGAAAGACAGACAGTTGGCAACCTCTATCTTCGGGTGTGATAATTTCGAAAGATGCATCGGTTTCTTTATCAATTTCATGAAGAATGTATTCAAGATATCCGACAATCTTTTTTCTCTTTTCAATTAAGACGGGCATACCCGTTTCCTCAAACATTTCTAGGGAAGCAAGATAGGGCGCCACAGATAAAATAGGGGCGTTGCTCAACTGCCAAGCATCGGCATTGGGCATAGGTTCGAATTCCGGCTTCATTAGAAATCGAGTATCCTTTTTTGTTCCCCACCAGCCTTCGAATCTAGGAATATCATTTCTATCGAGATACGCTTCATTAATAAATACACCAGAAGCATTTCCAGGGCCGCTGTTCATATATTTATAACTACACCAGGCTGCAAAGTCCACGTTCCAGTCATGAAGCTTCAAGGCAACATTACCAACCCCGTGAGCTAAGTCCCAGCCAACGAAAGCACCGACGGACTTACCTGCCTTTGTAATCGTTTGCATATCGAAAACCTGTCCGTTGTAATAGTTCACACCTCCGATTAAGACCAAAGCCAGTTCATCTCCTAAAGCACTAATTTCGGCCAAAACATCTTCGGTACGCCAGAAATGTTCTCCTTCGCGTTTTTTGACTTCTACTATGGCTGTTTCAGGATCTAGCCCGTGAAATCGGACTTGGCTTTGCAACATGTACTGATCTGATGGAAAGGCCTTCTCTTCGCAGAGTATCTTGAATCGTTGCGAAGTTGGCCGATAAAACGAAACCATTAGAAGATGGAGATTCACCGTTAAGGTATTCATTACAGAAACCTCTTCCGTTTTTGCACCGACAACTTTAGCCAACGGTGCCGCCAAACGCTCATGATAATCCCACCAAGGTTTATCGCTGTGAAAATGTCCTTCAACAGCGAGTTCCGCCCAGTCAGTCATTACTTCATCAATGTATTTTTGGGTACGTTTGGGCTGTAATCCCAATGAATTACCTGTAAAATAAATAACGGGCTTCCCGTTTACTTTTGGAAAATGAAATTCGCTTCGATATTTGCGTAGCGGGTCGTCTGCATCCATATTTTGGGCAAAGGCCAAGGTATTCTCAAATTGCATAGCGATGTTTTTCTCAAAAGTACGACTCTCAATGCTTTTATTATTCATTTTAACCGCATCTCGATGATGTGTTTTTCGAACCCCACTTTCTCATAAGCCTGTATTGCTCCCCTGTTCTCTTCATAGACCGTAAGACGAATTTCAGTAATTCCTTTGTTTTCAGACCACTTTCGCAAGGCATCTATGACCATTTTATTCACTCCTTTACCTCTATGATCTGGTCTAGTATACATAAAACCCAAGTACGAGTAGACTTCATGATCAAGATAAGGTCTGGCGTCTCTAATCGTAGCATAACCCGAGGCAATAATTTCATTGCTATACGTAATCACTATAACTTCGGAGTCTACATCAAGAATTAACCTACTCAAATCATAATAATGAATATGCCCTTTGCGAATTGTGGGATCAAATGGGCGTTCTGCCTCGATAACACCTTGTTCAAATTGTAATAGCATCTCTAAATCATCAAGAGATGCACTTCTTGTAGTATACTGTTTCATTCACCTTTTATTTATTTGAAAGCTGATTCACATTTCTAAAGTACATTATATTTGTCAGAAAGTCCTTCATGCATTTCTTATCCCCAGACCTAGAAAATTACATTCAAGACCATTCGGAAGAAGAGCCGCAGCTGCTTCAAGAACTTACGCGTGAAACACATCTGAAAGTTATTAGACCGCGTATGCTAACGGGTCATTTTCAAGGAAGGGTTTTGAGTATGCTGTCAAAGATCATCCATCCCAAAAACATTTTAGAAATTGGTACCTACACGGGATATTCTGCCCTCTGCCTATGTGAAGGGCTGCAGAATGACGGACAGTTAGATACTATAGACATAAACGAGGAACTTTTCGAAATGCAGCGCAGCTTTTTCAATAAAAGCAGGTTTGGCAAGCAGATTATTCAACATACCGGAGATGCGAAGACAATCTTACCTACCCTGAAACATACCTATGACCTTGTTTTTATAGATGCGGAAAAAAAAGAGTATCCTGAGTACTTTGAACTGATAATGTCAAAAACGAAATCAGGCAGTGTTATACTATCCGATAATGTTTTATGGTCTGGAAAAATCGTTGACCCATCGAGCGTAACGGATAAAACCACAAAAGTTCTTTTAGAGTACAATAAGAAATTAAAGGAAGACCCTAGAGTAGAAACCGTGCTTTTACCCGTCAGGGATGGCTTAACCGTAACGCGGGTGCGATGACCCGTACGTAAATCATATAAAAAAACAACGCAGAAATCACGCCTACAGCCGAACCGACCAGTATATCAACGGGAAAATGAACTCCCACAAAAATTCTACTCGATACAAATAACAATGGCCAGATATAGAACAGCCAGCACCACTTAAAACGATGCCTTAAGAACAATACTACGGCCGTGGTTGCGGAAAAGGAACTGGATGAATGGCCCGAAAAAAAGCTGTAAGTCGATGGCGTTTTTAAAATTCGAATTAGGGTATTTATTTCTTCGGCATTGTTCGGACGAAGCCTAGCTACCGAATATTTGGTCAGGTCTGTAATGGTAGCCACGAACCACACTGTCATTAAAATGGTTAGAAGTACAAATAATGCTTCCCTTTTGGGATACTTCCAAAGGATAAGAACTAAAAATAAAATAAAAAGTGGGATCCAAGTTTTGAAGTCCGTAACGGTAATCCAAAAGAAATCATACTGCTCAATGCCTAGATTGTTGAGGTAGATGAACGTTTCCCTATCCCATTCCAAGATTTTTTCAAGCAAATCTATTTTCTTTTGATCGTTCCGGTTACATCACTGACATTCTTTTTAACGTCGTCTATCTGCTTCTTAATATCGGTCCCGATATTTTTACTCACATTGTTTTTTACGTCATCGATGTCTTTCTGGATATCTTTAACAAAACTTGTATCGATACCTTGCTTATCGGCACTCTTCTGTATCTCTTGCTTGATATCTTCAGTTGCGTCTTTCAATTGGCGCATACCCTTGCCCAACCCTTTGGCGATACCAGGAATCTTGTCGGCGCCAAAAACCATTACCACGATAAACATGATAAAGAATATCTCTGCTCCACTGATAAAAAGATAGTGTACTGTAAACATGTAACAAATATAATGAAGTTCTAACAATGCTTACGTAAAAAACACAGAATTGGTTTGTTAATGAAAGGAATTTAAATGTTATACGGAAAACCTTTTGTAAAGCCCTGTTAATTACACAAAAGTTTATAATTGGGGCAGTTTTTAAAACACCATAATCGCTCTTATAATCTAAAATAGGAGACTTAACAGAAAAATCCTCAGTAAGCTAACGGTTTGTTGTCTTGCTTACCATATTATTCCCCTCCTATATTTTCTTCCTTCATTTTATCAAATGCCGATTGCTCTTCTTTTTTGGGCCAAGAATTGTTGGTAACATCGATATCGGCAGTTTCAGCCTTTAGATCTACCACCACTCCGGTGAGTTCCACTTCGGAAGAGACCACCACACTGACCTCTTTGTCATTTTTACGCCATAGTTCTGCTGGGTATGTAATGTCTTTTGTGGTACCATCGGCATACGTATATTCTACAATCAAAGGCATGGGTAGGCCGCCCGGTTTATCATAGGTAATCTGATAAAAATATTTGGGTTCCTTTACCTTTGAACGTTCATCCGCGGTCATATTGTCCATCATAAACTCCTTTAGGGTTGTTGAACTTTCAGATGGCGTTTTACCCTTTAGATTCGAATCAAAATC
>DRGL01000050.1 GCA_011050085.1 Pricia antarctica
CAGGTGTAGGCTTTATAGTGCTCTTTGGGGTTGCCGTATTAAATGGCCTCGTCCTCATCAATAAATTCAATGAACTCAAAGAAAGTGGAATGACAAACATTAGAGACCGAATCTATGAAGCGACACACGAGAGGTTGCGCCCTATCCTTTTAACGGCAACTGCTGCTATTATGGGCTTTATCCCTATGGCAGTATCCACCTCTGGTGGTGCAGAAGTACAAAGACCTTTGGCAACGGTAGTTATTGGTGGTTTGCTAACAGCAACCTTACTTACGTTAGTTGTGATTCCTGTTTTATATAATTGGCTGGAAGCCCGCAAAGAACGTAAGAGCAACGGTGGAGACCCAAGTTATATCAATAAAAGTGCTTCAATTATCGCCGTTCTATTGAGTTTGGGAGGATTTTTGACCACAAATTCAGTAACTGCGCAGAATAGCCAAATGGCCCAAACGATTACTTTGGAAGAAGCCATATCATTGGCCAGGGAAAATTACCCTTCCTTAAAGGAAAGCCAAGCATTTATTGAGCGTGAACAGGCGATGAAAGGTACCAGCTTCGACTTGGGCAATACCCAGATTTTTACGGGGAAGGAAGAAGCGGGCAATGACCTTCCCGGTGTACGGACCACCATTGGTGTGCAACAGGGAAATATCGATCTGCTCTCCGGGTTTTCAAAATCCAGGTTCTACAAAGAACGGGTCGAATTGGGCGAAAAATTCTATGCCGTCAACGAACAACAATTGATCCGTAATGTAATGCAGGCCTATGATCGCATCAATTATAACAAGGCACAATTACGGTTTGCGGAACAGTTGGACAGTGTTTATGCCAATTTCAGGACCGCTGCCGAACTGCGCTATGATACCGGGGAAACGGGCAAGCTGGAATTTATTGCGGCCTCTTCGGAATATCAGCAGATCCAAGTCTTAGGGCAGCAAGCCTATGACGATATCGAGATTGCAAAACGTGCTTTAAAGCAATATCTAGGTGTTGACCAAGAAATAGAAACGGTAGGTCTTCCCTATCGACCGATGGACTATATGTCGGTGCTGGATTCGACATCGGTGGCGGACAACCCATTATTGCAGTATTCGATGCAAAATGCCGAGGTAGGCAAGGCAAACGTGGGCGTAGAAAAAGCACAGTTCCTACCCAAGTTCAATTTGACCTATGGCCGTCAAGAGGTAGATAATGCCTCAGGATTCTATACCTATCAGGCAGGTATCAGCATACCGCTTTGGTTCTTTCCCCAGAAATCAAGGGTTAAGGCTGCCAAGGCCGATGCAATGGTAGCTGAAAATCAATTCCTGGAACAAAAGGCGATGACCGAAAGCACAGTGTCGCAGCTCATAAAATCGCTGGAAAAGACTCAAAAAACTCTCGACTACTATCAGGATGGAGCATTGCTTTTGGCCGAGGAACAGATCGCCACGGCGGAACTTGCCTCCAGGGAAGGCGAAATTGATTATGTGAACTATATCACGATACTCAACAGTGCCATCAGGATCAAGCAAAACCATTTGCAATTTATCAATCAATATAACCAGCAGTCCATTGAACTACAATACCAACTGGGTAATCTATAATCTAAAAAAGTATAAGATATGAAAAATATAGCAATAGTAAGTGCGGCAATAATGACCCTCTTGATGGTAGGCTGCAACGACAAGCCCGATTCGGAATTGGGCCATAACGAAAATAGCGAAACCTCTGAAAATATGAAGGACGACGGGGATGCGCACGGTGAAGAAGGTGAACATAATGATGAAGAAGAAGGAGAAGAAGGCGTGGTGGAGATTTCTGAACAGCAGGCTCAAACCATAGGTTTGGAAACCAAGAGCCTACAGGAGAGAACCCTTGGTAACAATATCAAGGTTACAGGAATGCTGGCGCTTTTCCCACAGGACAAAGCCAATATTAGTCCATTTGTTGGCGGTAACGTAAGCTCAATTAGGGTTATTCCTGGAGACAACATCAATAGGGGCCAGGTGTTGGCTTATATAGAACACCCGGATATCGTTGCAATGCAACAGGATTATCAGGAAAAAAACGATGAACTGGTCTTTTTGAAACAGGATTTTGAACGCAAGCAGACCCTTTATGACAAAGGTGTTTCATCGGGCAAGGAATTCCAGATGGCGCAGTCAAAATTCCGCTCCACAACCTCCAGTGTTAATGGTTTACGTTCCCAATTGAGGTTGTTGGGCATTGACCCGGACAAAGTGGCCGAAGGCCAAATATACTCCGCTATTCCCATAACATCCCCTATAAAAGGATATGTAGATGAAGTTATGATAAGCCTTGGCGATTATGTGGCCCCACAGTCGAAAATGTTTTCAATAAGTGACAATTCCAAGATTTATGTCAACTTCAAGGTGTATGAAAAAGATATAAATCAAATCAAGAATGGTCAACAAATCCTTTTTTCGACTACCGCGAGACCAGATGAACTACTAAAAGCGACCGTGCGATCAGTAGGACAGACCTTCGAATCAGACCCAAAAGCTATAGAGGTACTTGCAGATATAGAAAATAAGAACAAGGACCTTCTTCCTGGAATGTACGTGGAAGGTAGAATAGTGCAAGGGGAGAAATCAGGGTTTGCCGTCCCGGAAGAAGCGATAGTCAAGGAAGGAGAACAGTCTTACATTTTCATCCTAAAAGAGGATGGCGAAACGGAAGGGAATACGATGAAATTTAAAAGAATTCCCGTAAGCACGGGCGTAAATGACCTTGGTTTTGTGGAAATCAACATCCCTGCCGAAATGGCAAAAGACCTAAAAATAGTTACCAATGGTGCCTACACCCTTTCTTCTGAAATGGTCAAGGGCGAACTGGAACACGGGCATTAATTCAATAACAATCAAAGGTTTTGATTCCGAGTTTGTTTATCGTCTTGATCAGTTAGTTGTAAATTAAAAAACAGGCTCGGTTCAAAATCGATCAATACAAGTTTAAAATTCATAATATGAAAGAAATAAAAGCATTTGTAAAACCGAACAGGATACAGCGGGTCATCGAGGCACTATCGAATAACGGATTTAAGAGTATGACCCTGTCACAGGCTGAAGGTACCGGAGCCTTCAAGGCAAAAGGAGCTAAACCTTCACTCGATTTTCGCGTAACGGACAGTCCCGTGGTGAAAGTGGAACTGGTCTGCCAGAACGAGGAGGCCCGATCGGCAATAGATATCATTCTTGAAAACGGCAAGACCCCGGATCCCGGTGACGGCATCATTTATTTGTCCGACATCGAAGATGCTTTCCAGATAAAAACCGGGGAATCCTTAAAGCGGTATGACCTATGACATCTATGTCCCATATGGAACAAGTAGTGAAAAAACTTGAAAGCAAAGGGGTGCGACCCACAGCAATGCGCCTGTTGACCTATAAACGATTGGCACAACTAGAGGTGGCCACTAGTCTGGGCGAGCTTGAAAAGGATTTTGAACGCTCGGAACGGAGTACGCTTTTCCGTACAATGAAGACATTTGAGGAGAAAGGAATTGTGCATCAAATCGAGGACGGCACCGGTGTCATCAAATATGCCCTATGTGAGGACAATTGTGAATGTGAGGTCGGCAGCGACCTTCATTTGCACTTTCATTGCGATAGTTGCGGTGAAACGGTTTGTCTGACCGAGCATAAAATTCCGAGCATAAACCTGCCCGAGGGGTATGTGGCAGAAGATATCAATCTTGTGGTAAAGGGGGTCTGTGGGAAGTGCACCGATGACTTGGATTAAATTTTTGATTTAAAAAATTGGAACAATGATGACGATCTATAAAAAAGAATGTAAGGTATATATGGTAGCCCAAAGTAGGTTGGATGCCAAGGATTATGACAATTTGATGCCTCAATTAAAAGACCACATACAGGCGCACAATAAAGTGTACTGGTACATTGAGATGGAAAATTTTGAGGGATGGACCTCAAGTGCGTATTGGAAAGGGATCGAGCTCAAACTTCCTCATGAGGAACGACTAAAACGGGTCGCATTAGTGGGAAACATGAAATGGCAAGAACAGTTTACGGAACTTTTGATACCCTTTACAAGGGCGCATATAAAATTCTTCGGTCAGGATGAAAAAAAATCGGCCAAGGAATGGATTGAAAAAAATGCAAAATCAATTATGTAATTCGCAGCATAGGTAATGGAAAATTATTCTGGGGTAATCATATACGCTTTCATCGCTGCAATCGCTCTATTGTTTGGCGGAATAATTTCGGTCATAAAAGAGCCGAGCGCCAAGGTGAGGAGTGCCATCCTGCATTTTGCCGCAGGGGTGATATTCTCCGTGGTTTCCGTAGAATTGCTCCCCGATATCATGGCGAAGCACGATATACTGGAAATTGCGATCGGTTTTGGGTCCGGGGTGCTTTTAATGTTGGCGATAAGGTATTTTCTGGAGCCAAAAGAAGAACAAAAAGACGACCCGGGGTTTCCCACCGCCTTTATCGTGATGATAGCAATAGATTTAATCATCGATGGCGTCCTTATGGGCATAGGCTTCGCGACCAGTCGGGAAACCGGTACTTTTTTGGCTATTGCCCTTTCCGTGGAACTGCTGTCCCTAGGCATGGCAACCTCTATCACAATGGCGAGTTCCCAGATTAACCGCACGAAGACAATCCTTACCATCCTTGGCTTTTCTGCCTTGGTGTTGGCCACCACTTTAATAAGTGCTTTCTCATTGGTCGGGATTTCGGCGGGCTATCTCGAAATCATATTGGCCTTTGGTCTGGCGGCCCTACTGTTTTTGGTTACCGAGGAACTTTTGGTCGAGGCCCATGAAAGCAAACAAAACCCACTATTGACAGCGGCATTCTTTGGCGGCTTTCTGCTATTTATGTTGCTCCCTGGAGGTTGATAGACCCGTTGAGCATAGTTTTCAAACAATTTGTTAAGCAACGAAAAGATTGCTTTGGTAAAACAAGTTGCGTTGCATTTAACCGAACGCTACGGAAATTTGAAACGAAAAATAATAAATATGAATGCTAAGTTTATTAAAGTCTTTTTGCGATTATCAATTTCAATCGGTTTTTTATCAGCAGTAGCCGATAGGTTTGGAATTTGGAGCAAAGAAGTTTCTGTTTGGGGAAATTGGGACAGTTTCTTGAGATATACCCAAATGATAAATCCTTGGATTCCGAATTCACTGATCCCAACAATCGGAATTTTGGCAACCGCAGCCGAAATTGTTCTTGCGATTTTCTTGATAATGGGATTTAAAACGGAACTGTTTGCAAAATTGAGCGGCTTTCTACTGTTAATATTTGCTGTTTCAATGACTTTTTCAACGGGAGTAAAAGGAGCGCTTGACTTTTCTGTTTTTAGTGCTTCTGCCGGAGCTTTTGCTTTGAGTCTTATGAAAGAAAAATATTTGGAATTGGACAATCTGATTTCTAAACCGATAAATATCTGAAGATGAAACCGCCCAATGTGATTAATAATCAAAAAATACGGGCGCTGAACGGGCGAGGACTTCTTATTGCCGCTGCCATAGGTTTTGCGGTAGGAATAATCATCATACAGCCATTGGGCATTTCCCTGCTCAAGTATGACCAAGGTGGTGATGCGGGCAACTGGTGGTATCTATTCAAAAAAACAGTCGGGCAAGCCTTCCGGTTCGGCGATATAGAGCAAATCCTGAAAAATGTCCTGTTCGGTGTATTAGGAAGCAGTCTGGCCCTGTTGTCCTATGCAAGAAAAGCATTATACAATTAAATAAAAATGTATCTATGCGATATTAATTCTATGATTTAAACCTAAAGCACTAAAAAACTCATAATGATACAGATTCTGAACATAGAAAAGGAAAACCTGATCGCCACCAAGATCAATGGTAAAATTACAAAGAGGGATATTGAAAAATTACATCCGCTCATTCACAACATTGTCGAAAAAGGCAATAAGGTGGATTTTTACTTTGAAATGGAAGATATTGACGGCTTCGACCTTGAAGGCTTATGGGCGGATTTAAAAGTAGACGTCGCACATCTTTCGGACTATGGTAAAATGGCATTCGTCGGAGATAAAAAATGGCAGAAATGGGCAGCCAAGGCCACCGATTTCTTTACCGGTTCAGAAGCCAGACATTTTGAACCGACCGAAAAGGAAAAGGCTAAAAAATGGATACAATTTTAATTTAAAAACAGAGAAATCATGATGGAAAACTGGTATTTTGGAGGCATGCACTGGATATGGTGGGGACTTTGGATAATCCTCATCTTTTGGATATTCCTAGTTCCTTACCCCACCCCGGGACAAAGTCGGAAAAAAGACAGTGCAATGGAAATCCTGAGGGAACGTTTTGCACGGGGCGAAATAAGCGAGGAAGAGTTCGAGCAGCGAAAGCAATTGTTACGGGAAAACAGGAAAAAGTAAGCTGCGATGAAACCATCCAATGGCATGGATAATCAAAAAAGAGGAGTGCTGACCAGGCAAGGACTTCTCATTGCCGCTGCCATAGGTTTTGTGGTAGGAATAATCATCATACAGCCATTGGGCATTTCCCTGTTCCAGTATGACCAGGGCGGTGATACGGGCAAATGGTCGTTTCTGTTCAAAAATGCAGTCGGGCAAGCTCTCGGGTTTGGCGATATGGACCAAATCCTGAAAAATATCCTGTTTGGCATTATGGGAAGCAGTCTTGCCCTGATGTTCTATACAAGAAAAACGATATTTCGATTAAACAGGGAGAAAGTCGGGGTTACTTTAATAAGGGAATTATTGGACAAAGGGGAAAACCACGAGGTAGAATTCAAAAGTACCTTGCGGTGGGACCTTCGACAAGGTAAGGTAAACAAAGCCTTGGAAATGGTAGTGGCAAAGACCATTGCGGGATTTATGAATACCGAAGGCGGCCATTTGATTATAGGGGTAGACGATGAAGGCCGTATTGTGGGGCTCGAACAAGATTACGGTACTTTAAAGAAACCGGGCAAGGACGGGTTTGAACAGTATATAATGCAATTGGTGTCCGTCAATTTAGGCACGCATTTTTGCCCTTTGGCAAAGGTGGCCTTTTATGAATTTAAAGAAAGGGATATCTGTTATGTAAGGGTCCACAAATCGCAAAAACCCGTGTATTTGGACCTGGGCGACCGTTCTCATTTCTTTATCAGGACTGGGAACGGTACCCGGGAGTTGGATATGCCCGAAGCCATGGATTATATGGAGATACACTTAAATTAAACAATAGTCGTAATTTTTAAATATGCTTTTAAACAAACGAATATCAATTTTTGACTTCTTGAAAACCATAAAGTATGACCTGCTATTTATAGGTATTTATTCAATTTTGGTCGGTTATATGGATCAATATGGTTTTTTGTCAAAGATTTCCATCCCTATAGCAATAACCGGGGTTTTTGGTACTGCGGTGGCCCTACTTTTGGGTTTTCGAACCAATCAAGCCTATGAGCGCTGGTGGGAGGCCCGTATTATTTGGGGCGCTATTGTAAACGATTCCCGAACACTGGTCAGGCAATGTGTATCCTTTTTTGAACGGGAGGATGAAAAAGTCTATCAACGGATGGTCAAAGAAATGACCGATCGTCAGGTAGTCTGGTGCTATGCCTTGGGGGAATCGTTGAGAAAAATACCCTTTTCCCCCAAAGTTAAGGAATACAAGGAATCTTGTAAAATTGAGTCCTTTAATATTCCAAATACCTTATTGTCGAAACATTCTGAAACTTTGCTAAGGGCAAAAGAAAACGGTATGGTCAATGATTTTCAGCAGGTACAGATAGACAGTACCATAGCTAGATTATGTGATTCTATGGGCAAGTGCGAACGGATAAAAAACACGGTCTTCCCCAAAGCACATAGCTTGTTGATACATCTTTTAATCTATGTTTTCGCCACAATGTTGCCATTTGGTCTATCAGATCAATACCTGGCAGTAGAAATAGGCCTCACTATTGGGATACCGATTATTTTCGTTGCCATTGAAAAAACATCCATTTTGATGCAGGACCCTTTTGAAAATCGACCTATGGACACCCCTGTAACCGATTTGGCAACAACCATTGAAATAAATCTCAAACAAATGATAGGGAATGAAGATATTCCGATCAAAGAAAAAGCGAGCGAATATTATATACTGTAAAGGGTCAACTTTAAAATTTTATGAAATGAAAAAACTGAGAATAAAAATTCCCGTAATCCTTCCACAGGTACCGGACAAGAAAGATGCCTGTGTCAACAGGCTCATCGATAAACTAAAAGGACGTGAAGGCATTGACAATGTGCACGTATCCGATGAAAAAGCGGACGGTGTTCCGCAACTCTGTTTCCATTACGACCCCGATATCATTTCCCTTGATAGGGTACAGTCCCTAGCGGAGACCACCGGTGCCCAGATCACGGATAAATTTGGGCATAGGCTAATAGCCGTGGAAGGGATACGCCACACCCGTCACGCCCGAACCATCGAGAAAGCAGTCAAGGAGGTCGATGGGGTTCTCGAAGTTTCCGCATCCGCTTCTGGAATGATACGTGTGGAATTTGATAAGGGTATTACAGGATTTGGGGCGATTAAAAAGAAAATAGAAAAACAAGGGCTTACTATTGTTGAACCTTCCGTTGATACAGAAACGTATTTACAAAAAATGGAAGTTTCCAACGGTGAAGAAAAATCCGAACATACTCAGGACAAGGAAGAAAAGCAACACGTCGGCGAGAGCGAAGACCACGTTCACAAAGACGGCGAAGAACACGACCACAACGAGGATGAAGGCGAGGCACACGCCCACGGCGGTATTTTCGGAAAGAACACCGAACTTATTTTTGCTATCATCTGCGGAGCCCTTCTCGGAATAGGTTTCGGATTGTCCTACGTGGACTCGATACCGGATTGGGTCAGCCTATCCCTATATATCGGCGCTTACTTCTTTGGGGGTTACTTTACGGCAAAAGAGGCCATTCAGACCGTAGCCAAAGGGGGTTTTGAAATCGACTTCTTGATGTTGGTCGCCGCCATCGGTGCCGCTGTTCTGGGCGCATGGGCCGAAGGCGCCCTGTTGCTGTTCCTGTTCAGCCTCGGGCACGCCCTTGAACATTATGCGATGGAGAAGGCCCGAAAGTCCATTGCGGCACTGGCAGATCTGGCACCAAAGACCGCCTTGCTGAAAAAAGATGGCAAGACCGAAGAGGTGGGTATCGAAAAATTGGGTATAGGCGATATTATCGTGGTCAAGCCGAACAGTAAAATATCCGCCGATGGCGTTGTGGTCGATGGTAAAAGCAGTGTAAACCAAGCCCCCATTACAGGGGAAAGTGTACCGGTGGACAAAGTTCCCGTGGAGGATTCTGCCAAGGACTATTCGGAGGATGATGATATAAAGGACGAAAACCGTGTTTTTGCAGGTACGATCAACGGCAACAATACCCTTGAGATAAAGGTGATCAAAGAGGCGAAGGATTCGACCCTGTCCCGACTGGTAAAACTGGTCAACGAGGCACAAACACAAAAGTCGCCTACGCAATTGCTGACTGACAAGTTCGAAAAGTATTTCGTGCCTTCGGTACTTGTATTGGTAGGTCTTCTACTGTTGGCTTTTCTGGTCATTGATGAACCTTTCAGTGCCAGTTTTTATAGGGCGATGGCCGTACTGGTAGCTGCAAGTCCCTGTGCCTTGGCTATCTCGACACCGAGTGCGGTATTGAGCGGTGTTGCACGAGCGGCCCGTGGCGGGGTACTTATCAAAGGGGGTCGCCCTCTGGAGGACTTGGGGGTTATTACCGCCCTCGCCTTTGACAAGACGGGTACCCTGACCGAAGGAAAACCCAAGCTTACCCAAGTGGTCCCGCTTGGCGATATATCTGAAAACGAACTTTTAAAAATAGCAGTAGCCGTGGAAGGCCTTAGTGACCATCCCCTGGCAAAAGCTGTGGTTCGAGATGGGAAGGAGCGTCTGAAAGGTGATGAAATACCCGATGCGACCGATTTGGAGGCCGTGCTGGGCAAAGGTATCAAAGCGTCATTGGGCAATGACAAAATCTATGTCGGTAACCTCGACCTGTACGAAGGGCTTGATGAGAGCAACCCTTCCGAAGAGATAATAACGAAAGTCCGTGACCTCGAAGGGGGCGGAAATACCACAATGCTCATAAGAAGGAACAAAGAATATATCGGCATTATCGCCCTGATGGACACCCCACGGGAAGCAGCCAGGGAAACACTGAAAAAATTAAAGGAAATCGGTATCAAGCGGATGATAATGCTAACCGGGGATAATCAAAAGGTTGCCGACGCCGTTGCTAAAGAAATTGGATTGACCGATGCCTGGGGAAGCCTGTTACCGGAGGAAAAGGTTGATGCCATTAAAAAATTGAAAGAACAGGAATCCAAAGTTGCAATGGTGGGCGACGGGGTAAACGACGCTCCCGCAATGGCGAACAGCACCGTGGGCATAGCAATGGGTGCGGCAGGAAGCGATGTGGCCCTGGAAACTGCGGACATTGCCCTAATGGCCGACAAGCTGGAAACCCTACCTTTTGCTATAGGCCTGAGCAGGAAGGCAAAGGCCATTATCAAGCAGAACCTTTGGGTAAGCCTTGGTGTTGTGGCACTGCTGATACCGGCCACCATTTTGAGCTGGGCAAACATAGGGATAGCCGTGGCATTTCACGAGGGGTCTACCTTGGTGGTCGTGGCCAATGCTTTGAGATTGTTGGCGTATAAGAAATAAAAGTTCGCTTAGTAAAAAAATCTTGCGTATTATCCGCGTTACCGGCGTAGCAAGTGGGAATTGGGAACATTTGATTTGGTCTCAAAAATGAATGAAAAATAATGCTGGCAAAGGATAAATATTATCAATCTTGGTAGAAATAGTTCTACATATAATTTAAATCTATTTAATTATGAAAAATGAAAATCATGAACAACTCGTTCAAACCTTGCTGAACTGTGCTTTAGCTTGTGAAAACTGCGCTGCTCAAAGCTTAGCAGAAGGAGAAACCGGAATGATGGAAAGATGCATTCCGTTGGACCTTGACTGTGCTGACATTTGTATACAGGCAGCTAGGTTGCTACAGAGAAATTCTGCACTTGCGCATGAATATCTTTTAATCTGTGAAAAGGCTTGCAGGATGTGTGCTGAAGAATGTGCAAAACACGATCATGAGCATTGCAAAAAATGTGCTCAAGCATGTAACGAATGTGCGGAAGCATGCCATAGGCATCATGGCGATGTGCAGTTAAGCTAATGTAATGAAAAGTATGCGGTGTTTAAGGCATCGCATATTTTCCTTAATGAAAAAACAAAAAAAAATGAAGTGTTAGAAGAGGAATAGAGGGCGAACCAAATTTAAAACTAAAAATATAATATTAAATCCTGTAAAGGAAATTCTAAAAACTATTTGTCTTAAATCAAGGATTTCCTTCAGGCACAATTATTTAAACTCAATATAAATAATATATTTTTTTTATTAAACGTTCATGGTTAAGAATGATTGTCTAAAGTAGATTTTATAATTTAAAACAGGAAAATTATGTCAGAATTCAAAGTAAAATTAGAATGGAAACCCGATTCAGAGGATTTCTCCTATAAGAATTATACCCGTACCCATCAATGGATTTTTGGAGGAGGCTCTGAAATCACTGCATCTGCAGCTCCGGAGTATTTGGGGAAAGCTGAATTTGTCAATCCTGAAGAAGCCTTCGCTGCTTCCCTTTCCAGCTGCCATTTATTGACTTTTCTGGCTATTGCCTCCCTTAAAAAGTACATTATAATGAGTTATAAGGATGAAACCGTTGCTGTGGTTCAGAAAAACAAAAACGGTAAACAGGCTGTGACCAGTGTTTTTTTACGGCCCAAAGTAGAATTCTCCGGCGAACATATACCTGATGAAGAAGAAATGAAAAAAATGCACCATAAAGCACATGCTGAATGTTTTATCTCCAACTCTGTATTAACAGAGGTAATAGTGGAACCAGTTTTATAATTTCCTTCGGGGAGGTTTAAAGATTTAAGAAACATTAGAACACAGGCGATAAAATATAATTTACATGAAAAATATTATGGTTGCCCCGTCCATTCTTTCGACTGATTTTGCCTACCTCGGCAAAACCCTTGAAACTGTTAACAGGAGTGAAGCAGACTGGCTGCATGTGGATATCATGGCCGGCATGTTTGTTCCCAGTATTTCCTTGGGAACACCTGTTTTACAAGCTATTCGGAAGCACAACAAGAAACCGGTCGAGCTTCACTTAATGATTGCCCAACCTGAAAAGTATTTTGAAGTTTTTCTAAATACAGAGTGGAGCAAATTACAGTGCATGCTAAGGCCTGCCTTCATTTGCACAGCGTGGTACAATAAATAAAAATTTTGGACTGTAAAGCAGGGGTAGCTTTAAATCCACACACCTCTTTCGATTGCCTTGAATACATCATCAAGGAGTTAGATACAGTGCCTGATGTCTGTAAACTCGGATTTTGGCGGGCAGAAGTTTTTTAAGGATATATGAATATGGCCGTTCCAAAAAGCTTGTCGTAAGCAATGATTATACTCAAGATACTTTGGGCAAAGGTTTTGCCCTTAAGATAAGATTAAAATGACCAAAACGGAAAAAATACTTTTAAAACGAGGGATTCGCCCCACTCAAATGAGGTCGAAGATATACAAGTTCCTGAAAAGGAAGCAAAGTGCCGTGTCCCTTTCCGATTTGAAAAAGGCCTTTGTACAGAATAGCGAAACCAATAAAACAGCGAACAGGACCACCTTTTACCGTAATCTCAAGATTTTTGAGGATAAGGGGCTGATTCATCAGATCAATGATGGGACCGGAATGGCAAAATTTGCGGTTTCCGATGAAAATCTTAAAAGCAAATACGGCACGGATTTACATATGCACTTTCATTGTACCGACTGTAGGAAAACGATCTGTTTACCTAATAGGATATCGGAAGAAAGCCTGCCGGACGATTATGAACTGAGCGATGTGAACCTGGTATTGAAAGGGAGATGTGAAAAATGCAGGCAAAAATAAAAGGTGGGAGTTCCAGAACTCTGAACCCTAGCGCCCAATGGTCGGGTTAAGGTTTCTTCCACCTTCTAACATAAAAAATGTAGAGGTATGGAAACAAAAAGAAAGAAAAATTTAAATAAAGCGAGAACGCTTCAAATTTTAAATGTAATCTACGATGTCATCGAGGTCATGGTGTCTCTATTTGCCGGTATAACGGCTAACAGTTCAGCGCTAATCGGATGGGCACTTGACAGCACTATCGAAGTTATAAGTGCGGCTACCCTGGGATGGCGATTACACGGAGAGCTTCAGGGCATAGATAAAGAAAAGGTCGAGCGGCGCAAGAGAATCACACTCTATGTAATCGCAGCATCCTTTACATTGGTCTGCCTTTTTATTTCCTACGATTCCATCACAAAACTGGTAAATAGGGAAACCTCGAATTGGAGTACCATGGGCCTCATTATTCTTCTGGTCTCATTGATCGCAAACCCCTTTCTTATACATTTCAAGAGAAAATATGGTCGTAAGCTGGATAGTCCCGCATTGTTGGCCGATGCCAAGGACACCTTTATTTGTCTCTATCAAACTGTTGTAGTCCTTATCGGGCTGCTATTGGTCAAATGGCTGGGCTGGTGGTGGGCAGACCCGGTCGCAGCACTCTTAATTGTCCCCTATGCGGCCAAGGAAGGTTGGGAAGCTTTCAATAAGGCAAGAAACATTGAATTTAGCATTGGTTAAAATGGCGTAATGGAGAGAAAACGAATTTGGCCATAACGAAAAAACCTATAATACTATGGACTGGATGTTCGAAGATTTTAAACCCGGCCTGGATTCTCTTGACCCAAGAGTTAAGGAAAAAACGTTGGAAATTGCCAAGCAACTGGTCTCGGAAAAAAATTACACCAAAAAAAGGGCTATATCCGACGCTATTGTAAAAGCTGAGGAGTGGTTTTACGATTTAGGAGGATAGCCATAAATCAAAACTTTAAAAAATGTTACGGATAATCGAATTAACAAACGAGAATTCAATCGCTGCGAAATTGGAAGATAAAGTCTCTAGGGAAGATATTGAAAAAACGGTCCCATTATACTATGATGCATTTTTAAGGAATTGAAATGAAAAACGGCGAATCGAATATAAACGGCGAAAAAATCAATTACTCCATTGAGCACCCTGAAAATGGATGCTGTGAAACTATGGAAATCACGAATGAAGAACCTGCGGGAAAGATGAATCTCAGAACCTACATCCCTGCAATTTTCAGCTTCATAATGTTGATGGCGGGCATACTTTTTGATTATTTTGGGACATTTCCACATTTTACGGGCTGGATAAGGATTTTATGGTACACCGTGGCATACCTTCCTGTCGGGGTTCCAGTACTGATAGAGGGTTTTCAACACATCCGCAAGGGCGACTTCTTTACCGAATTCCTGTTGATGTCCATTGCTACCTTAGGGGCATTTGCCATAGGCGAATACCCGGAGGGCGTGGCGGTAATGCTATTTTATGCCGTGGGCGAACTCTTTCAGGGCGCCGCCGTCAAGAAGGCAAGGGGCAATATAAGGGCATTGCTCGACGCCAGACCGGACAGTGCATCGGTGTACCGTGGGGGCACCTACATTTCGGTAGGTCCCGAAAGGGTTTCCGTGGGCGAAAAGATCCAGGTCCGGGCAGGCGAAAAAATCCCCTTGGACGGGAAACTTCTTTCCGAAAGAGCATCGGTAAACACCGCGGCGATTACTGGCGAGAGCAAACCCGATACCATCGCACGGGGCGAGAAGGTATTTGCCGGAAGCATCAACCTTGACAGGGTTATAGAAATCGAGACCATCAAGGAATTCAAGGACAGTTCGATTGCCCGGATCCTCGATATGGTACAGAATGCCACCGCGCGTAAATCAAGAACCGAACTGTTCATCCGAAAGTTCGCACGGGTCTACACCCCTATAGTCGTATTTCTGGCCATTGGTCTCACGTTCTTGCCTTATTTCTTTGTGGACGACTATGTATTTCGGGATTGGCTGTACCGAGCTTTGATATTCCTTGTGATCTCGTGTCCCTGTGCATTGGTCATCTCTATTCCATTAGGTTATTTTGGCGGTCTGGGGGCTGCATCCCGCAATGGTATCCTGTTCAAGGGCGCATCCTTCCTGGATGCGATCGTAAAGGTAAATACAGTGGTAATGGACAAGACCGGAACCGTTACCAAAGGCGTCTTTAAGATCAGGGAAGTGGTGAACAGTTCGGCTTTCACGGAAGCGGAACTTATGAAATACCTGATGGCAATGGAAAGGCAGTCCACACATCCCATTGCAAAGGCAATTATCGAATATAGGGCCGAGGGAACGGATTTGGAGGCAACGAACGTTTCCGAAGTTGCCGGAAAAGGTTTAAAGGGAACGGTCAACGGCAAGAACGTTCTGGTAGGGAACAAGGCCTTGATGACGTCAAATGGCATCTTAGTTCCGTCAGCGACCGATAACATTGTGGAATCGATCGTCATGGTTGCCCTAGATGGAAAATTTGCAGGCTATGTGACCATAGCCGATGAACTAAAGGAAGATGCCGACCAAGCCATAAAACAAATTAGGGGATCGGGGATTTCAACAATTATTATGCTATCGGGCGATAAGGATTCCATAACACGGCAGGTAGCAAAAGAACTGCAAATCGATTGGGCAAAGGGCGGTCTTTTACCGGAGGATAAACTGGACGAAGTGGAAACGTTGAAAAAGCAATCCGGTACAAATGTAGCTTTCATCGGCGATGGCATTAACGATGCACCGGTCTTGGCGGCCAGCGATATTGGAATCGCCATGGGAGGGCTGGGCAGTGACGTGGCCATCGAAACGGCGGATGTCATCATCCAGACAGATCAACCGAGTAGGTTTGCAAGGGCGATCGAGATAGGCCGTTCCACAAGACATATCGTTTGGCAGAACATCGGATTGGCCTTTGGCGTTAAGGCCATCGTCATGATCTTGGGCGTACTGGGAATGGCCTCTATGTGGGAAGCGGTCTTTGCCGATGTAGGTGTGGCCTTGTTGGCCATCCTAAATGCGGTACGGCTTCAAAAAATGGACTGGAGTTAAAAACGATGTCGGAGAATCGCAGAAATAGGAGAGAAAAGAAGATATTTAAAGAACCCGTTGGAGCAATCATATCAAAAAAAAGATAGAATATTGGGTACTCTGGCCTTAATGGCAATCTTTAAGGCCGAAATTGCCCCCGGTCTTTTATGAGGCTATTTTTTATTTTCCTAGGCGATTATCGGATTCCGTTCCTGTTGGCCCATCGGCCCGATTGGCCAACAGGAACGGGGACTATGTCCAAAAGGTTGATGGAAAACGGATTTCTGGTCTATGTACACCTTCGATCATCATAAAATAAGAGTTAATGTCCCGGAACAGAAGAGATAGGAGGAAGGCTAAAAAGTTTCAAAAAAATCACAAAAAGAAGATTGCCGACAAAGAAAGGCTTTATGGCATTTTGGCATTGGTCCTTATAGTAATAGCGGCCTTTTTGCTTTACTTCTTCGTGTTAAGAGGCAACATCCATAAACATTGAATTAGGCCCAGGGGAAGGGTGGCCGTCACCAAGGGCCATGTAAACGATAGATACCGGTTTGTGGCATATCCGATCTTGGAATCCATAGAAATATTATCCGCTTTTTTATTATATTTTCATTCTTGGCGTACGTTTTTGCGCCGATGGGCTTCCTACCCCTGGTAGTACCGGATCTTTAAAACGGCTTTACGTAAATAGGGTAAATATTTCGTTGATTGCATAGTGTCCAAATGCATATTTTTTGTATAATGCCATGTCAAGAAACACCAATCATTTGCTGAGTGCGGGTCACATCACCGTTTAAATTCAAAATTTAATGAAACACTATTCGAAAAAATCGATAAAAACGGCCACCTATTTTCTTTGGGCCTTTGGTCTGCTGTTCCTCATAGCATGCGGAGGGGACAAAAAAAACGGTGCTACGCCCGAAAGCGCCCTCGATCTCGGTCCCGATAATGCGGGCCTTACCCTTCCCGACGGCTTCGGGGCATTGAAGGTCGCCGATTCCTTGGGCAAGCCACGGCATATTGCGGTTAACGCCCAAGGCGGTATCTATGTCAAACTGGAAAAGTCCGGTGAAGGAAAGGGCATCTTGTATTTGGAGGATGACGATGGCAATGGATCTGCAGAGGTAAAAATGGGCTTTGGCGATTATGGCGGTACCGGTATCCTCCTTGACAAAGGCGGCCTCTACGCCTCATCGAATAGCGAAGTGTTCCGTTATAAGGTCGATGCCGATGGAAAAGTGGTCGATCCCGCCTCGGTGGATACACTGATTACCGGTCTGATAGACCGAAGGCAGCACAATTCAAAATCGATCGCACTGGACGATAGCGGCAATATCTACGTCAATATCGGTGCCTATTCCAACTCCTGTCAAAAAGAGGACCGTACGCTCGGATCGATGGGCATGAGACCCTGCCCGATCTTGGATTCCGCCGGGGGCATCTGGCAGTTTAGAACGGATAGGACGAAGCAGTCCTACGGGGACGGAAAACGATTTGCAACGGGATTACGGAACGTGGTCGGACTCGACTGGAACGAACGGGACGATCATCTGTTCGTGATGCAGCACGGGCGCGATCAGTTGAATACGCTCTTCCCAGATCTTTATGATGCCGAGACCTCGGCGGACCTTCCGGCGGAAACCATGTACCGCCTTGAAGAGGGGAGCGATGCCGGTTGGCCCTACATCTATTACGACCAAAATCAGGACAAAAAGATCCTGGCACCCGAGTACGGTGGCGATGGCAAAAAAACGGGTCCGGGGGATATCCAGGATCCCATAGTCGCCTTTCCCGGGCATTTGGCGCCCAATGCCCTGTTGTTCTATACCGGCGACATGTTTCCCGAAAAATACAGGAACGGCGCCTTCGTCGCGTTCCATGGTAGCTGGAACCGGGCCCCCGAAGAACAGGAAGGGTATAACGTCGCTTTCGTTCCCTTCGAGAACGGAAGGCCCAGTGGCGATTATGAGATATTCGCCGACGGGTTCGCCGGAACCGATCCCATAATGTCCCCCGATGCGGCAAAACACCGGCCTACAGGTTTGGCCCAGGGCCCTGATGGATCGCTCTATGTTTCCGATGACCAGGGCGGAACGCTGTTCAGGATCGTTTATACCGATAACGCGGACCAATGATCTTCGAACGGAATTTTAGGACGGCCCAGATCGCTCCCCTGTTCATTTTCCTTATCGGATCGATCAACGGCTGCGGCGAGAACAAAAAAGAAAATGCCGCCGATACGAAACCTCCTTCAGGGCAAGAGGGCGAGGTGCCGTCCCCGGTCGAAAGTGCCGATGTCCCGGAATATATGGCCGAAGGGCAAAAGATCTATGCCCAATATTGCCTTTCCTGCCATCAGGTCAACGGTACCGGAGTATCCAGGCTCAATCCCCCATTGAAGGACACGGATTATGTTTTGGGCGACAAAAACAGGTTGTTGGGTATTCTTGTCAATGGGTCCAATGTAGGCCTGGATATCCGAGGTGAAACCTATTCCAATGCCATGCCCTCCTTCAAGCAACTGGACGATAATGAACTGGCCAATGTAGCTTCCTATATCCGGAACAGTTTTGGCAATTCCGCGGCACCGATCACCGTTGGGGAGGTTTCTACTTTCCGAACAGGGAACGGAAAATAAAATAAACGTCAACCGTATTTTATCGACCATTTAAGGGGTATGAAGCCCTTCTGTGCGAAACCGTACGCTAAGGCGTCCAAATCCCCTATATATAGTCCAAGCACACTGTTGATAATCCACACAATTGACCGAACATCCTGCAATAAATAACCATTATCTATATGAACCCAACATTTTTTGGGCCATTACTGACACAGCCTTGCGAAAACGTACGCTAAGGAATCCTAATTTAACGTTTTTCTAGAATCTGTAGCGGACGCAGATTCCGTTGCGTGAATTTTTCTTCGATCTCGAAGGAATGTCCCAATATGTTTATGTGCTTAAATGCCGATGGGGACAATCTTTCCAGATCCTCGTCCTTTATCCCGATAGGTGCTTTTCGTAGGTGGCTTGATGCCGAAAATTGGACAAAATGTCCCGTTCGAACTGGATTTGAAAGTTCAAATAAGCGTGGGTGGCCGTTGCAGAAGGGGTCTATGCTCAAGAAATGGAGACTGATTAGGCTGTTTACAGAGCCCTTAGGAGAACCGGTCTTGGTCGGATTTGCCGGTAATGGGTTGTCAGGTAGCCTTGGAATGCCTCCATTATGGTCTTTAAAATGCGAATAGAGGGTTTCCCTCCCGCTTTCTTGAGGTACTTTTTAAGGTTGAAGGCGATCCCTGCCATGAGCATGACCTTGTGCGCACCGGCCTTGCCCAGTACGCCTATTTTCCGTAGGCCGTAGAACTGTGTCAGGCTGCCGAACACGGGCTCCACCGTACTTTGCCTCAGCTTTTTCATCCGTTTCCCCCTTTCGCTATGCTGCCGGGCGTAGGCTCTCAAGTATTGTTCGTCATAGATCGTTTTGGTGATTTTTTTGCATTTTCTATTTGGTGCACAGCTGGATTTCATGGGGCAGGCCTTTCAGTCCCTTGGTGCCGCCCAATAGTTTTTAAAAGCGCTACCGTCCTTGTTGGTGCTGAATCCCTTGAAGGGCAGGGGCCTGCCCATCGGGCAACTGTATTCGTCCTTTTCCCTGTTGTATGGGAAACCTTCTATCCTGGGTTTATATTTCCCGAAAACGGGTATCCACCCGGTGACCTTCCTTCTTTCGAGAAAATCGTAGTTGGAGCCGTTGGAATACCCCGCGTCCGCCAGGATATCCGTCATTATGAGCTCGTTCTTCCCTAAACGTTCCTGCACTTTTTGGCCGATATCGGTCAGGTACTGGCTGTCCCTGCCGTCGGCAAAGTCGGCCTGGATATGGGAGATGACCCCTTCCGCGGTATCCACCGCCATACTGCAATGGTAGTCCCGCTTTCTCGCCTTGCCCGGCTTTACCGATATACGGGCACCAGCCTGCCGGCAGGCAGGTCCGGATCACGGGGGCTGTAGTGCGTCTTGTTGCTGAGCAGGCGTGCCTTCTTTTGGGACGCGCCGGCAGGGCGTACCGGACTGTCCGTTAAATTGCGGTGGTGTTTCTCCACGCGCTTAAGCTCATGTTCGGGAGCGGAGATCTGTACGTGGGATATGGTTCCCCTGTGCTTTCTGGTAGTTTCCCGATTTTCTTCCGAAACTTTTTTCATGTGGCTCTCCATCATGGTGGCCGGCATTTTCGGCACTACGCTTTCCATGGACGCGTTCGCCCTTATCGGGGCCGAGTCCATTGCATGGGTATGACCGGATACCATCCCTCTGTCGACGAACAGGGCGAATACCTTGTCGAACAAGGCCGTAAAAAGGGATTCCGGGTAGAGTTGCCTCGTCCTGCTTATCGTCGAGTGCCATGGCAGCTCCTCGTCCAGGTCATAGCCAAGGAAGTAGAGTACCTCCATCCGCATGCTGCAGTGTTCCACCAGTTTCCGGTCGGAGGTAATGCCTGCCTGCCGGCAGGCAGGTTCTCGAGGTATCCCGTGATCAACAGCTTGAAAAAAGACCACGGGGTCGATCGAGGGGTTTCCCGTCCTGCCATAAAGCTCTTTTGTATCCTTATAAAGAAAGCTTAGGTCGAGCGTTTCACGGAGCCTTCCATAGAGATTTTCCTTCGGGACCCGGTCCGACAACCCGAAGCTGAGGAACAATTTTTCGGTATAGTTCTTTTTGCCTTGCATACCTTGAATTTACGGATTTCCGCTCATTGGTAAAAGCAAAAAATGATGTTTATCAGAGTTGTGCAACAACCACGTGGGTTTTTATTGCTTTTTAGATATTCCCAAATAATGGTATTTAGAAGAAAATCGAATGGTATAGTTTAACGGAAGGGATGCTGCCACTAAAAGCATCTAACATCACCGGCTAATAGCATATCCCATCTTTAGATTAAAAAATTTTTTTTCCGATTTTGTTACATTTCCATCCTTAGCGTACGTTTTCGCACAGAAAGGCTTTATACCCCGTATATGGACGAAACGTGTACTTAATCGATATCCGATCCGTTTTCGACGAAAAGCGATAGGCTGCTTTTGGCCCGAAATGTTATTGATCTATATTTGTGAACCGGGACGCTTCCCTTTGAACACTAGGAAATTAAGAACTATGAAAATGGAGAACATATATTCCAACACCGCTAGTACCCTATTTTTATCTTTCCTTTTTTTGTTGTCCGGAGTCTTTTTGGCCAAGGCCCAATTGCCCGATGATTTTGTCAAGGTCGACTTGGTCACGGGGCTGGAAAATGCCACTAGCTTTAAGTTTTTGCCCGACGGTCGCATTCTCATGTTGGATCGTTACGGTGAAGTCCTGATGTACAAACCCGATTCACAGGTCACGGTATCGGCGGGGCAGCTTCCCGTCTTTCACGAGCTTGAGGACGGACTTGTGGGCATAGCGGTCGATCCGGACTTCGAGAACAATAACAAGATATATCTGCATTATTCGCCCATCGACTTCGTGGGCAACCGGGTCTCAAGGTTCAGCCTGGTCGGTGACAACATCGATTTCAGTTCGGAAGAAACATTGTTGCAATGGGAGACCAGCCGTACGGCATTGTACCATTCCGGAGGCGACATGGGTTTCGATTCCCAGGGCAACCTATACATAGCTACCGGGGACAACAACACCTATCCCAATCTCTACTCGCCTTTGGACGAGAACGATCCGGACCGAAGCTCGGAAAAGTCCTCCTCGAACACCGATGACCTTAGGGGAAAGATCCTGCGTATCAAACCCGGCCCGGGGGAGACCTATTCCATACCTCCCGGCAACCTGTTCCAAAACCCTGCCCAAGGCCGTCCCGAAATCTATGTAATGGGGGCAAGGAACCCCTACCGTATCTACGTTGACGACCAAAACAGCGACTGGCTCTTTTGGGCCGAGGTGGGCCCCGATGCGAACGCCCCTTCCGATATGGGTCCAGAAGGCCTTGACGAGATCAATCTCACCAAGGCCCCCGGCAACTATGGCTGGCCCTATTTTTCGGGTGTGGACAACGACCCCTACCTGATTACCTATGCCGATGATCCGTACTATAACGATCCCAACGCCCCGGTAAACATTTCGACCTGGAATACGGGAACCACCGACCTGCCGCCGGCACAGCCCGCCTGGCTTGAAAAATTCCACAAATGCTACCTGGCGGGATTTCGGTACAGTTACGACCCCGAACTGCCCGACGCCCAACGGCTCCCCGAGGAATTCGACGATATGTTCTTCTATTACGACTTCAATACCAGCCAGATATGGGCGGTCGAGATGGATGCCGAGGGGAATATCCTGTCCGAGGAGCAATTGGTCAAATCGGTCTTTCCGGGCAGCGGGGGCAATGGCGATGGATATATGGATATGGAACTCGGGCCCGACGGGAAGATGTACATTTTGGCCTACGGGGCCGGTTGCTGTCCCGATAACGTAGGTACCGGTAGACTGATCCGGGTCGACTATACGGGCATTACCACGAATTCGCCCCCGAACGTGGTGCTGGAGGCCGATGTGACCAACGGCCCCTTGCCGTTGACCGTCAACTTTAAGGGGGACGGTACCACCGACCCGAACGGGGATTCGCCACTGGGCTATGCTTGGGACTTCGAGGTCGACGGGGAGGTCGATGCCACGCAGGCCAATGTTTCGTATACCTATACCGAGCCCGGTACCTATACGGCGCAGCTCAAGGTCGATGACGGCCAGGGTGGCGTGGGGGCGAGGACCGTGGTCATCTACGCCGGTAACTCAACGGCCGGGTTCGATTTTTCCTATCCGCCCGATGGGGGAATTTTCGGTTGGAACGACGATTTCGACCTGAGCCTCGATGTCAACGATCCCGACGACGGGGCCATACCCTGTTCGGAGGTCGATGTGGTCCCTTCCTTGGGACATTTGAACCATTTTCACGACGGTCTCACCACCGACGCATGCCCCAATACCCTCACGATCGACGACACCGACCATGACATCTACGGGGAGCAGGACATATTCTATGTGCTCGGGGCGAGCTACACCGATGCGGGCGGACTGACCTCCAGGGACCAGATACGCCTGCACCCCAAACGCAAGGAGGCGGAGTTCTTCGATACCCAAAGCGGTACCGAGATCATCGACAATACTAGCACCTTAGGTGGCGGAAGCCTGGCCCTCCGGGTCGACAACGGCGGTCACATCTCATTTTCCGGCCGTAACCTTTTGAACATGGACGCGGTAAAATATCTGGTCGCCTCGGACAATGCGGGGGGCAGCATCGAATTCAGGGCGGGCAGTCCCACGGGCCCGCTGGTCGCGACCACGACGGTTCCCGTTACCGGCGATAACGATGAATGGGTGGAGGTGCAGAGCCCGATTACCGATCCCGGGGGCAAGAACGACCTGTTCTTCGTTTTCAGGAGCGGTTCGGCCCAACAGGATATTTTCCGCCTGAACTATGTGGAATTTCTGGGCAATGGCGTATCCATCGATAATTCGGCCCCGGAGGTAAGTTCCGTCAAGTTGAACGGCAATTCCGAGATACGCGTTCTTTTCTCGGAATATGTCGATCAAAGCACGGCCGAGACAGTGGCGAACTATACTATAGACAACGGCGTTACGGTATCCTCCGCGACACTGCGGCCCGACGGCCGGACCGTGGTGCTGACCACATCGGCCATGTCCGCAGGTACCGAATATTCCATGACCATCGGCAATGTCGAGAACATCAGTGGGCTTGCGATCGTAAGCGACACCTACGGATTTTCGGTCTTCGAGGAAATCCGTATCAATGCCGGCGGGGGCGAGGTTACGCTCGACGGCTCTGTTTTCAGCCCGGACCGATTCAATGTAGGGGGCGCGGTATACTCCGAGAACGTACCGATCGAGGGCACGACGGACGATGAACTGTACCAAACGGAGCGCTATGCCACCGGCACCGGAGGGTTCGGCTACGAAATCCCCGTAGGTGTATCCGGGGAATACGATATCCGTCTTCATTTTGCCGAGATTTTCTTCGGCGTCGAGGGCGGTCAGGAAGGGGGTGCCGGTTCAAGGGTCTTCAACGTGGTCGTCGAGGGCGAACAGGTGCTTACCGATTTCGATATCCTGGCCGAGACCGGACCGGCGACCGTGCTGACAAAGGAATTCGACAATATTTCCGTTACCGACGGTTTTGCCAGTATTCTCCTTAATGGCAATGTACAGAGCCCGAAAATATCCGGTATCGAAATTCTCTCGCCCGACACCTTCGAGGGCGGGCCACCGGCCGATAGCGACATCACGATTACCTCGCCCTCCAACGGATGGGACGTCAACCAGCCCTTTGAGGTGGCCTTCAGGGTCGAGAACTGGACGGTCAAGGAAGGCGATTCCCATTTGCACTATTACGTAGATGGTATTTTGGTGGACAGATATTACGATTACGAGCCGATTCCCATTGACGGCTATAGTATGGGCGAACATACCGTTCGGGTCGAGCTTTTCAACGCCGACCATACCGGCACGGGAATTTTCGACGAGGTGACCGTGAACATTACGGGGGAAATCAGCTGTAACGAGAACGCGTTCCCCGATTCATGGGCGGTACACCAACTGGAGGCGAACCCCTATGCCTCGGTCTACACCTTTGCCGATTTCGATCTGGACGGCGATGGCCTGAAGGATATCGTTACCGGGGGATGGTGGTACAAAAATCCGGGTACCGCCTCGGGAAACTGGGCCAGGAACACCATCGGAGACGGTTTCGGAAACGTTGCCCACGTCTACGACTTTGACGGCGATGGCGACAACGACCTTTTGGGCACCACGGGAACCTACACCAATGCCATCTTGGTCTGGGCACGTAACGACGGAGCGGGCAACTTCGAGGTGTTCGACAATATTCCAGCCGGGGATACCGATTATTCCGAACCCTTTTTGGCCGGTCTGGCCGGTGGGGTCTTCGATGTCGGCGGACCCTATCGGATGGCCATCAACTGGAACGGTGCCGAACAGACCGGCTCGCCCGTGCAGATGCTGACGCCCCCCGCCGATCTGGACAATATTGCGACGGAGACCTGGAGCCTCGTCGATATCAGCAACGACTCGTCCGGGGAGGATATCCAGGCCGGCGACATCGACCGGGACGGTGACCTCGACCTGTTTCAGGGCATCAACTGGCTGCGAAACAATGGCAACAACGACTTTGAGACCTTCGGTACCGGCATTACCTATGCCAGTACGCCCGACAGGGCCCAGTTGGCGGATTTTGACCGCGACGGCGACCTTGATGCAGTGGTCGGACAGTTGAGCCTCGGCGGTACGGGCAACAATACCGAATTCGCATGGTTCGCCGCTCCCGCCGACCCGACCCAGCCCTGGATCCGGAACGTACTGGACACCGATATCAACGGAAGCCTTAGTGTCTTTGCGGTCGACATCGATTTCGACGGTGACAAGGACATCGTAGTAGGGGAGTGGCGCGGTGAGCAACGCCTCATCGCCTTTGAAAACGACCTCTGCGGTTCGGGCGGGTTCGAACTGCGCGTCATAGATGACGGCAGCCTTGGACTCGAACATCACGACGGTACCAGGGTTACCGATATCGATAACGACGGCGACCTCGACGTCATATCGAACGGATGGCTCAACGACCGCATCCCCAGAATATATGAAAATACGACGGTGCCAGTTGAAAATGAGGGGCCTATCGTCGATGCCGGCGAGGACCGGACGGTCGATATAGGTGCCCCTTTCATCTTGACCGGTACGGCCAACGACCCCGATGGCGGCGATATCGAGTCCTTTCTATGGACCCTACAGAGCGGGCCCGGGGGAGACGCCGCGACCCTGACAGGTGCCGATACCCCGGAACTCACGGTGAACAACACCGTTCCGGGCCTCTATGTCTTTCGTTTGAGCGCTACCGACGACGAGGGGGACACTGGCTTCGACGAGGCAAGGGTATCTGTATTGCCGGAAAGTGGCATCTTGGCCGTTGCGGAGGCGGCACCGACCGAGGGCGATGCCCCTCTGGAGGTATCCTTTACCGGTAGCAACTCCGTAGGGACCATCACAGGTTATCTGTGGAACTTTATGGACGGCAATACTTCGACCGAGGCCGATCCGACCAATACCTTTTTGGCGGAAGGCACCTACGAGGTGGAGCTCACGGTGACCGGCCCCGGTGGCATGACCGATACCACCTCGATAACAATAGTGGTAGGCGAAACCGTGGACGGGGACATGATGGGCGTTTTCTTGGAACAAAATCCACCGAAGGACGGTATCGCTCGAATAAGGGTGATGAACCAACCGGAGAATTTTAAAGTGCTGGGCATCAAGATACACGACATCCAGGGACGATTGTTGAACAGCTACGGACCGGAGGATATCAACATCGAAGGTTCGGCCACTTATCAGGTTCCGGTGCACATACTCAAAGCGGGACTCTACTTTTTCGAGATTTCGATGAATCAGGGAGAATCGATGACCCTTAAAATGATTGTTAACAATTAACCAAATACTTAAAGTTTGCAATAGCAGTTTCATTAAGCTATCGTGGCTGTTGCAGAATTGGTCATAGCGCAAGATATCGACCCGAGTAAGCTGTTTTACCAAGCCTTGAGAATCGGTTTTAATCGGACGTACAGACAAAAAAAGGTCAGGCAGCCTTTGAAATGCATGCATGATTGTTGTTAAAATATGAATAAGGGGCTTTCTTCCTCCTTTCGGAAAAATCGTAATTGAACCGGTTGGAACAGCGTGCGTCCACCAGCAAATCCGGCATTACAAGCTCGTTCTTCCCCTAACGGTGCCGATATCGGTCAGGTACTGGCTGTTCTTACTGTTAGCAAAGTCGGCCAGGATATGCGAGATGACCCCTTCCGCGGCATGCACCCCCATGCTGCAATGGTATTCCGGCTTTCTGGCCATGCCCGGCTTAACCGAAATAAGGCCATCCGGATCACGGCGGCCGTAGTGCGTCTTGTTACTCGGTAGACGCACTTTCTTGTGGAACGCGCCGACCAGGGGTACCGGACTGTCCCTCAGATTTTGGTGGTGCTTCTCCACGCGCTTTAGCTGATGTTCGGGAGCGGAGATTTGTTAAGGGGGTAAGGTTTCCCTATGCTTTTTCGTAGTTTCTGGCGTTTTGATCCAAAGGTTCTTCATCGGATAAAGCGAAGGAATTTCTTGATGGAAAGTTACCAGCCGCGGCAAACCCAAATTTCCTTCCTATTCGATACATTTGCAGATACTTTGTCCCCATAGAAATGACCTGTACCGAAATTATCACCTTTTTACTGAACATCCTGTTTTGCATACCAAGTGCGGCCTCGATGACAAAGTTCGATTATTGGTGGATTCGGGGCTTCGACTTCCCCCGGGTGCAGATATCGATATTGATCTCCGCCAATATTGTATTGGCCGTATTTGTATATGATTTTCATTCCGCCTGGAATTTTATAATCCTGGCCCTTCTCTTTTTTGCGCTTGTATACCAGCTTGTCCAGATTTTCCCCTATACATTATTGGCACCGAAACAGGTTATGGCATACGGGGGAAGCGACAACAGGGACAATATCTCGATTTTGGTCAGCAATGTATTAACCAGCAACAGGGACTATGACAAACTGGTATCCCTTACACATGTCAGGAATCCGGACATTCTGCTGACCCTGGAATCGGACAAAAACTGGGAGGATGCCCTTGCCCCCTTGGAAGCGGAATACGTATATTCGGTAAAGGCCCCGTTGGACAACCTTTACGGAATGCACCTATATTCGAGACTTCCCTTGGAAAATATGGAAGTAAGGTATCTAGTAAAGGACGATATACCATCAATCCATGGGGAAGTGATGTTGCCCAACGGAAAGAAAGCGAGTATCCATTGTCTTCATCCCAGACCGCCCAGCCCGGGCGAGAGCAAAACATCCACCAACAGGGATGCCGAACTGTTATTGGTAGGTCGGGAGATCGAGGAGGAGGACGAGCTAGTATTGGTATTTGGAGATCTCAACGATGTCGCCTGGTCGCGGACGACCCGGCTCTTCCAGAAAATGAGTGGGCTGCTCGATCCGAGAAGGGGAAGGGGGTTATTCAACACCTACAACGCCGAATATTGGTTGTTGAGATGGCCCTTGGATCATGTCTTCCATAGCAAGGACTTTACATTGATAGAACTGGCGAGGGAAAAGAATATCGGCTCCGATCATTTTCCGATGTATACCAGGCTCAACTATAGCCCGAGGGCCAAATGGAAACAGGAGGGGCCGAAAGCGAGCGGGGAGGAAGAGCATTGGGCAAGGGAAAAAATCAAGAAGGCCGGCCCCAAAGAGGGAAAACTCTAATCCCGACCATAACGGGCCCGAACCCGGTTCTACAATTTTAAAATAACCGTAACACACCATTAAACTTGATATGAAATCCTCCACTGTCGCCAAAGGCATCATAGGCCATCTCCTTCTTTCTTGTCGTCGCCCTGTTGTTGTATGGCGGATACCGGATACGGGCATTGATAGCATATCTTGCCATAGCCATTGTTCTGGACCTGCTGGGCAGGCCTATAGTATCTTTTCTCGGACAAAGGGCCGATATCGGCAAAACGTATGGGGCCATCATAACCATGCTGGTGATCTTGGGGTTTATTGCCGGATTTACCGTAATGTTCGTGCCGGTGCTGTCGGAACAGGGCAAGGATCGGGCGCTATTTGATTTTGAGGGGATGCAGGGGGAGCTGGACAAAATCTATGATAGGATTTCCGAATTTTTCGGCACCTCGCGTGAGGTGGTCGAGGAGGCCGTGATGGACAGCGAGATTGAGAAGGAAGTTACGGAGAAAGCCAAGGATAGCGCCGTCACTACCCTGTTGGATACTTTGCTCGGGAATAATGACCCAACTCAGCATAGGACCGATCTCGGTGCTCTTTATGGCCTTCTTCATGCTCAAGGACCGTAGTCTCGCTCCGTCGCTTCTTTCTGGCAATGGTAACCCCGACACACCGCTAGAGGACCATGAAATCGTAGGACAAGGTCAATGACCTGTTGTCCCGATATTTCCTAGGGCTCCTGACCCAGACCTTGGTACTTTTCGTAATATATACCACCCCCGTTTTATCCTTGGGTACTGAAAATGCATTTATAGTGGCGTTTTTTGACCGCTTTTCAACATCGTACCGTATGTGGGCCTTTGATCGGGGCGTTCCTGATGGCGCTTTTGACGTTAACCAGCCATATGGAGATGGCCTTTCCCGGGAAGTGGTGCCTTGGTAGGATATGTGATGATCGGCGTCGTGATCGGGCAGTTGGTGGGCAATTTTGTCTCCCAGCCCTACATCTGAACTGTGCCCTATTAATCTTTTAGGGCACGGATGGAACATCCTGTCCTATTTTTCTAACAATGCCGATTTTAGGCATTTCGATCACCGACAAGTAATCCCGTCTTCCAATATACGTAGGACAATACGTTGGTACGGCTAAAAATTTTGCTGGGACTGCAAGATTATTAGGGAAAACCAGGGAAAATACCGGGTCTTTTGCGTTATTCGCATCCAATCTAAATTTGTTTGATATGAAAATAAGTGGATTCACGAAACGTGCCCTTGTCGGCGGTAGTATATCACTATTGGTCATAGCGGCGGGCAGCTATCTATTAGGACACCTGAGCGGCTACGAAGCCAAGGTGCTCATCAAGAATTCCCTCGATGGGCTCAATACCTTATGCAACACCATCGCGTTGGCATCGGCGACTATACTTGCCCTATTATTGACCCTTTTGAGCCTAAGTTCGAGTACACAGTCCAAACTCAAGAAGGAACACTACATCCACGTCATGCAAATTGCAAGGATAGATACGGGTGTCTTTATAGCCTCCGTCATGGCGTTCCTTCTCCTGAACCTGCCGATTACGGAATCGGATTCCGTTCCAGAGAACTGGTTCGCCACAGTGTACTATATATCGTTGGGAATATCCAGCGTTCTAAGCGCCGCGCTGATAGTGGTCGTGCTTATGCTTTACAACACGGTGGTAAACATCATAAAGATCGTCGGCTTGGGGATGAGGGACCATCCGCTCGCGGACTACGGAAAGGACGATGAGCAAAATGACGATGTGCAAAAAAAGGACCCGGACATGGAGAGCCTCGAGTAATATAGTCACCCTTCCGTCCTAGGCTGATATCTTTACCGCTTTCGGCCTATGCCGACATGAAAAAAATGTCCTTGGGCAACGGTCGAGAATCCATTACGGGGTATGAAGCCCAACGGTGCGAAAACGTAAGCTAAGGATGGAAATTTATCAAAAACCCGGATAATGTTTTTTTGGACCTAAAGATGGGGTACGCTATAGACCGGAAATATATGGTTACATGGCCCTTGGTGACAGCTACCATTCCATCGAGCTAAACTGTTCGATTATCCTCTAAATACTAGTTTTTCGGAATATCCAGAAGGCAATAAAAACCCACCTTTATTTGAACTTTTAATCGGTGCGGGGAAATTCTGATAATAGATGGATTTATTTAATGTGCTTTCTGTCCTTTTATCGCTCGGATAATCGGATTATTAAAACTGCCGTAATTCAAAACTTCAACAATATTTTCAGTAACTTAGTGTTTTAACCATTGGATGGCACTTTGGGACCTAGGCCCAATTGGGATTAAAGAACGGCCGGGAGATATTAAATAAAAACAGGATAATGGAAACACTTAAGATCCATACAGAGGACAAGGAGCAACTAAAAACCGTAAAGGCCATTCTCAAGGCTTTAAAAGTTCCTTTCGAGGCTTCCGGGGAAAGTCCCTACGACCCCGAATTCGTCGCCAAAATCAAGGAAAGCGAACGCCAGGCAAAGGAGGGGAAGGTAAAGACCATCAAGACGGAAGATCTGTGGAAGTAACCTATACCAAGAAAGCCCTGAAGGACCTTTCGTATTGGAAAAAGAAAGGAGATCGGTCCGTTCAAAAAAGAATAACAAAACTTATTACGGGCATAGAGGATGATCCTTTTGCCGGTATTGGGAAACCGGAAGCCCTAAAATATGACCTGTCCGGTTTTTGGTCAAGGCGCATTAACAAGGAGCACCGTATCGTTTATAAGGTTTACGAAGAGAAAAAGGGTATTGAAATTCACTCCTTAAAAGGGCATTACTGACTTGTTCTCGTGGCTTCCCTATTTCGGATAGATATAAACGGCGGTTGGTGAAAGCTACCCTTCCTTTAAGCTAAACTGTTCGATTTTCGTCTAAATACCGTTTTTTCGAAATATCTAGAAGGCAATAAAAACCCAGGTTTGTTTGAACTACACATTAATCCCAAAAGAGGTTTTTTTTGATCGTTTCCCTCCAAAAGTATTTCGCTTCTACTTTTAGAAGATGATCTGACTAACTACCCAAAGTTTGTATCCCCATACCAATTATTGAATATTTCAAGATTTCCGGGAGTGGGTCATTTTAGGATTTCAGCCATTATTTTTAATGAACTTACAGGACGTAAAGTTCAAATGCGTACCCTTAAGCCTACCTATATGGCGAAAAAAAAACAAATTCACTACATTTAATGGACAAAAATCAATAGGATAAAGGCTGGCGCACGTCTTTGCAATGCCGCGCATGATTAAAATATAGAACGTTGTAGCCAATTTAAGAAAACCGAATGTGAAATTGAATTTAAGAGAAGCTCAAAACACGGATTTAGAGATAACATATCGAATTAAAAGCAATTCGATTAAACCATATGTGGAAAAAATATGGAGCTGGAATGAACAGTTTCAAAAGAAAGCACATGAAGCGAATTTTATTATTTCGGACACGAAGATAATTGAACAAAATGGGAAAGAAATTGGATATTTAGTTATGAAGGATAAACCCGAAGAAATCTATATAGAGAATCTATTACTAGAAAAAGAATTTCAGAATTTAGGGATTGGAAAAGTGGTTATGGAAAAAATTATTGAAAGAGCCAATTCCGAAAAAAAGCCGATTTGACTGCAAGTTTTTAAAATAAATCTTAAGGCTCAAAAATTTTATAAAAATCTCGGATTTGAAAAAACTTCGGAAATGGTAAATCATATCGAAATGGAAAAATCCAGCTGAAATGCATATAACTTATGCTTTCTTTTTATTTAAGATTTTTTGATCGTTTTCCACTAAAAGCATAATGCCTCTACTTTTAGTGAATTTCCTTAAGACTTATATAAAGTTCATTTTCCCATACCTATTATTAAACATTTCAAGATTTCCAGCAGGGAGTTTATTTTAGGATTTCAGACATTCCTTTAAATGAACTAATATATAGATGTTGATAAAGACAAAGAACAACCAATTTTTTGACAAATGACAAGTGACACAAAAAACCCATTTACTAACTTGCATAGATGAAGGAATTTATCACTTATGTCTTGCAGTTTGGAAGTTTAAACCGACAGCAAATTGATTTGATAACAAAAAAAGGGAATATATTAGAGCTATCCAAAAACGACTATTATCTGGAAGCAGGAAACGTTTCCCGACAATTTGGCTTTATCATAGAAGGCATTGCGCGGGTTTCTTACTACAACAATAAAAGTGAGGAAATCACAAAATATTTTATTGAAGAAAACAATATTTTGGTAGATTTAGAAAGTTTTGACAATCAAATCCCATCCATTGCTTATGTGCAGGCTATTACAGATTGCAAAATTGTTGTGTTTTCAAAAAAGGATTGGCAAGAATTGTTAAACACTATCGTTGGATGGGATACTATTACGCATAAAATTATCTCAAAAGCATTGCTTCAAAAAGTAGACAGAATCAGTTCAATAGTTGCACAAGATGCCACCACAAGTTATTTGACTTTTCTAGAAAAATATCCAAATCTTGCAAACCGAATTCCTCTTTCCTATTTAGCTTCATATCTCGGCATTACTCAATCTTCTTTGAGTAGAATCAGAAAAAACATACGATAGATTGCTTTTTGCCAAATGGCAAATGTTTTCATTTTTATATGATGGATTTTTGTATCAATAATTTAAAACAAGGAAAAATGAAAACAGTATTGATTACAGGAGCAAACAGAAGTATTGGTTTAGAAACTGCAAAACAACTCTCAAAAAAGGGTTTATTTGTATATTTAGGAACACGCGATCTTATAAAAGGACAAGAAGTTGAAAAAGACTTATTGGAAAAAGGATTTCAGAACATCCAAGCTATTCAAATTGATGTTACAAAGCCCGAAACAATATTAGAGGCCAAAAAAATTGTAGAAAAAGAGCAAGGAAAATTGGATATTTTAATAAACAATGCAGGAATAAGCGGAGCATTTCCTCAAAATTCAGAAGATTCATCTATAGAAGATTTTCAAGAAGTATTTGACACTAACTTTTTTGGAGTTATCCGGGTAACACAAATATTTTTAGACTTACTTAAAAAGTCAGAAACCCCTAGAATTAGCAATATTACTTCAGGGCTTGGTTCTTTGACATTACATAATGACCCAAATTGGCAATATTACAGCGTTAAATCAGCAATTTACGGACCTTCAAAAACTGCCTTAAATGCTTATACCATTGTATTAGCATACGAATTAAAAGATTTGCCTTTTAAAGTTAATGTAATTGACCCAGGCTTTACAGCAACAGATTTTAATCACCATAGTGGACCAGGAACGGTAGAAAATGCAGCAACCTTCATTGTAAAACATACGCTAACAGAAGAGAACGCACCTACAGGGCAGTTCTTCAGTAACGATATAAAAGATAGCGAAATAAGCCCTTGGTAAAAAAGCAACACACCATAAAGAACTGAGGTGAAATAAATATAAATCTATCTGGAAATTAAGTGTAAAAAAACCCACCTTAATTTAGACTTTCCAGAATAGGGGTTCGTTTACGGTAGAGAGCCGTTTTAAATGAACTCAAAGTAACCCGTAAAAGGTTAATTATCGAAAATATTAAAAAGGACCAACAATGGGACAGTTTTGCAAAAGAAAGTCTGCCTCTACATACTTAGTCCGTAATACAGCCGTTTTATGGGACTGAAAGATCAACATTCCAATGTTCAATTTGATTTAATTGACATGATGGATTTTAATGATAAGCATTATTTAATCATATAACCGGTTTTAGACAGCTTTCAACTTATAGGAAAACGATTTCACTAGATATCTCTTAGATTAGTGTTCCTAAAATGGAAATAAAGTAACTTGTTACTTTATACAATTGTTGGCAATAATTTCAGAATGATAAACAAAAGGCTTTTAATCAAAAATATTCTGGCCCACTATGATGAAGGAACCTTTTTTGATAAAAAAAGAGGTATTAGCCTAAAAACAGATTCAGAAAAAGCTAAGCTATTAAAGCATATCTGTGCATTAAGCAACTCAAATCCAGAAAATGATTCATATATCATCTTCGGAATATCGGACAATGATAATTCTATCGTAGGAGCAATCAATTTTGATGACAGTATGATTCAAAATTTAGTGAAATCTTCTTTAATTAATCCACCGATTGTATCCTATGAAAACATACAATTTCCTGAAACTAAGTATTATAAAACGGTAGGTTTATTAACCATTTTCGAAGAAAAAGAGCGAACTAGTTTTTCAAAGAATATTTGGAAAATAAAAAGAGACAACTCCTACTATCGATATGGGAGTACTTCCATTCTCATAGATGATCAATTCCACATTAATGAAAACAATAAACAAACCGTTAATTCAATAAAAAAATACTCAATCAACAACCTAAAAGGACTTATTGACGGAGTTCAGGAATTCAATTCGTTTTCCCATCCTGAATATTTACCTGAAAACATAGTTTTTTTAGACCAATTTGTGCTTTGTTGGTCAGCTTGGCGCGACAAGTATGGAAGCAAGGAATATTATTCCGAAATTGACGTACAGCTTATTAATGAAAATAAGAAAATTTTTATTTCAGCCGTTCAATATGCTGATATAGAAATAACTGAGAAACAATTTAAAATTATAGAATTAGTTCCTCTGGGCTATGACGAAAACTATAATCTATATCCATTACAAGAAACATCCATTAATTTTCAAGAAAACGGAACGTATACAATAGCAAAGCAGATAATCTTCGAACCACCGAGCTTTGATAAAAATGAAATTGAAGAATTATACATGCGAACAAAGTCATTGACTAAGAAATTCAAACAGGGAATATTCCCAAAACAAGAAAACAACTTTCAAGAAGGAATAGCTCAATACTATCTAATTTGTTATTTGAATGGTATTAAAGAATCTAGAAAAGACCTAATTGAATCTCGAGAATATTTAGATGGCTCAGCTGCAGAATGGCAAATTGAATGCCTTCGAATTTTGAATAAGCATGAAGAAACTATTGCCAACAACGAATATAAAACATAGCTACTATAGGGCTTCCGAGAGACTTTTAAGCTCGAAAGGACCGCCAAATTTTCGGATTCGGCTTTTTGGGAAAATCAAGGTAAAAAGCAGATTCGAAAATCCGGCTACATCAGAATACCAAGAACCGGCGCAACCGATACACGCTACTTTTCATAGTGTGCCGAGCAAGCAACGAGCGGCAAAATACTCGTTGTGAACTGTAATTGAGATGGTGGAACCGACCCACCAATGTCGTCCTATAGGGGAAGGCGTTAAACCACCTAAAGGTGCTGTTGTAAAGAGCAATGGTATCGAGCGTTTAGGAAACGACCAGTCAAGAATTGGTCAGGTACGGATAAGAGAGATGAACGGAAGTGAACCCCTTTCGAGGTGTCGAGAAGTAGGTACACCCTGTCAAAAGCTACGAAGTATGACACGGAGTTAAAAAGTATAGCGATCACCTATTTATCGGCTATGCGGCAGGCGTCATTCAGGGGGCATGAATCTTATCCAGGCTTGGTTACGGAACTCGGGAACCTGACTATAAATACAAAGGGAAATGCACAATAGGATCGACCTAGAGGCAGAATACCAACGTTATTTTCAGGGACGGACCGATCCGTAGTAGCATTGAAGTTTCTGTAATGGAAGCGGAGCGAAGGGATCGGGTTATACGGTTACATTACATCTAACAACTCAAGATCTTTGAGGATGATTTTATGCAATGAAACAAAATCGATACCTGTAAGCAAGGCCATGATATGGCATGCTTATAAAAGAGTGCGCGCCAACAAAGGAAGCGCAGGGGTAGATGCGGTCAGTATGGAGCAATTCGATGCCGACCTGTCCAAAAACCTGTACAAACTTTGGAACCGTATGGCATCGGGAAGCTATTTTCCGCCCCCGGTCAAAGAAGTGGAGATCCCGAAAAAGGACGGTAAAGTCCGTAAACTGGGAATACCCACCATTGGCGACCGAATAGGGCAAACGGTGGTCAAAATGTACTTGGAACCACGTCTGGAAAAACTGTTCAGTCCAAATTCCTTCGGCTACAGACCTAATAAGAGTGCACATCAAGCACTCGAACAGGTCAGAAAGAGCTGCTGGAAAACGGACTGGGTAATCGATCTGGACATTAAAGGGTTCTTCGACAACATCGACCACGGCAAACTGATGCTCGCCGTAGAGAGACACGTACCCGAAAATTGGGTAAAACTCTATTTAGCACGGTGGCTCGCATGCCCGGTACTGACCAAGTCGGGAAAACTGATCACAAAACAGGGAAAGGGAACTCCCCAAGGGGGCGTAATAAGCCCGCTGATGTCGAACCTTTTCCTACATTACGGTTTTGACAAATGGTTGGAACAAACCGACAATACAGTAAACTTCACTCGTTATGCCGATGATGTGATCGTGAACTGCAAAAGTCAACAACACGCAGAACAAATACTGAAAACCATCGAGAACAGAATGCACCGAATTGGTCTTGAGCTACATCCGCAAAAGACCAAAATCGTGTACTGTAAGGATTATCGGAGAAAAGGGAAATACCAAAACGTCAAGTTTGATTTCCTAGGCTACTCTTTTCAACCTAGGACTTCCAGATCTAAAGGACGAAGCGGGCTGTTCCTTGGATTCGATTGTGGTATAAGTATAGGTTCGAGAAAACGGATAGCCGATAAGCTGGGAGAACTCAAAGTTCATAGAATGACTTCGGACAGTATCGTAGGCATTGCCAAGATCCTCAATCCAATGATCAGGGGATGGGTAAACTACTACGGGAAGTTCAGGAAATCCATGCTCCACGGGGTCTTCAAACTATTGAACAACCGTTTAGTGAAATGGGCAAGAAAAAGGTATAAGCGTTACAAAACAAGTATAAAACGTGCTTACCAATGGTTCTTTAGGGTCAGGGAACAGTTCCCCGACCTATTCTATCATTGGAAAATGGGATATATTCATTGATAACGTTAATTTAGATTTGTATAACAAGAGCCGTATGATGGGAGACTATCACGTACGGTTCTGTGAGAGGCTCGGGGTGAAATTCCCCTTGTCTACTCGACTTCGAGGCCGTTACAAAGTTTAAATTAACACATTTTCCATTGAATTGAACGAGTAGATTTATTCCCACCTTAATCTAGACTTTCCGGAAAGCGTCATTCGTTTACATTTGAGGGCCGTTTTAAGGCACTAGATTTTTGCCCTATACTCGGATGGAGTTTTTTTCATTGTTCTTTTAAAGAGCTTATAGAATAGAGGTATCGAAGTGAAACCACTATCCAATGCCACACTTTCAATTGGCATCATGGTATCCTTTAATAAAAAACATGAGTTTTGGATTCGAACTTCGTTCAGGGCATTTTTGAAGGTCTTTCCAGTTGACCTCTTATGAAAACGGCAAAACGAAGAGTTGGTCATCCCCATTTTTGAGGCCATTGCGGAGGAGGAAAGCTTTTCATGAAAATTCAGGTTTATGTAATCGTTGATGAATAGAATCCTGTTTCCCTGCAGAGCCGGTAATCCTATTGGACTGATCGGCACTAAAAGCTTATTGTCCTTTGATTGTCCCATCAGGTTCATAATCTCAAAAAATTGGATAATCCTATGAAAGCCATCGGCCGCTTTCATCTTTTTAATCTGTTCGCCAACTTTTTTTTAGTATTACCTTCGAATGCAATAGCTCCCCCCATATTATGGAATAGCCTGCCGATATGGTTGAACTCCTTACAGGCCGCAAAAAATCTTTTGAAGATAGAGAGGTCGAACAAGATTACATATTGTTCGAATGTTTTACCAGTATGCTCCTTGAACAGCGTATTGTGAGGAGTATTTGGCGAAAGAAGGAGCAAATCTCCGTTTCGATATTCACTTACTTTTTGGTCGATAAACCTTTTACCCTTACCGGAGGTCACAAAGACGAGTTCATAAGCATTATGAAAGTGCCAATAATCCTTTCTTGATACATCCTTTTCAAATTGATGAGAAATATAAATAGAAGACTCGATATCCGGGGTAAGAGATTCAAAAAGAGGTTTCCTGTATCTCGTCATTATCGATTATCTTGATATTTAAGGCAATTTACGTAATAAATAGGACAATTTAGGTTATAGGATATGCTTGGGAATAGGTCAACTTTGAGCAGAATAACCCGATAGCGCAAAAATGTTCGAATACGTAGAGAAGATAAATTCGTTGGTAAGTAGGCTAGTCTCGACCCAAGAGGAAGCACTCATCCAAGCTTCGAAATTGGTAGCCGACACTATAAAAAATGATAGGATAGTTCACACCATCGGAACAGGTCATTCTCAGATGGTCGCTATGGAAATGTTCGGAAGAGCTTCTAACATTGCAAATGTGAACACTATAATGGACGATTTAGTACTTCTTGCCGGCGGGGCAAGAAAATCAGCGGAAATCGAACAGGTAAGTGGCCTAGCAGAAATTATTTGGAAAAATTACTTATTTGACGAATCGGATGTAATTATCATCATCTCGAATTCGGGAAGAAACGCGATACCGATAGAAATGGCCATAAAAGCAAAAAAAGAAGGGCTGAAGGTTATTGCGATCACCTCGCTTGAACAGTCCAAAAAATATGCTTCCAAACATGAAAGTGGGAAAAAGCTATACGAGATTGCCGATATTGTAATAGATAACCAAGTTCCTCCCGGAGACGGTATATTGAACGCTAAGGGCAAACTATACGGCCCTGCTTCATCTGTTTTAGGCATAATCATAGTTAATATTCTTTCAACGGAGGCCATCAAGTTGAGTATGGCCAAGGGTGTTGAAGTCCCAATTTTCCAAAGTCAGAATATTGACGAAACTGGAGCAAATAACAATAGTTTATACGATCGCCTGGAATCAAGAATAAAACACTTTTGAAAAAAATCCGGGTCTCTTATCTAATCAAAGGATTCTGTTCGCTTTCGTAAATAGTATCGTAAAACGGACGATTTTCGGCACTGAACTCTGCCCACAATTTAAATAAACCTATTTCTGTCTACAGAGCTTCGGTTTACATATTTCCACCTTAATTTAGACTTTGGTAAACAGGCATTCGTTTACGTTTGAGGGCGGTTTAAATGTACTTTATGGTAAAGCGCAAAGGCGGGGCAAGTGCATAAATTTCGGAGTGCTTTCCGTGCACTTCCGTTTCGGTGATGGATGGTGCGTTGGGGAAACGGACGTGCCGGAAAGAAGCGTGGAGAAACTTTTTGCTCTTGCCGGTACCGAGGGTGTCGTGAAAAATGGAGACGGCCGGTCTTCTTCCGGACTGTGAACTTTTTTGCGACTTCCGCACGGCGATGGCCATCGGTGCCTTGAATTGGTAAGTTTATTTATACTGTTCAATAAACTGAATTACTGTTACAAACAACGACCTTTTAAGCCGCTTCAATTTAAATGTCATATTTCTAGTTTATAATATGATTTGTAAGAGAATGTTTAATTTGGACAAAATAAATAACAATCAAACTCAATGGCTTTAAGCTGGAACGAAATCAAAGACCGCGCATTAAAGTTTTCCAACGAATGGGCAGACGAAACCAAAGAGCGCGCCGAAAAAGATAGTTTTTGGAATGACTTTTTTAATGTTTTCGGTATTTCACGCAGGCGTGTTGCCACTTTTGAAGAACCTGTAAAAAAACTGAGTGGAAACCAAGGTTTTATAGACCTTTTTTGGAAAGGCACGTTACTTGTAGAACACAAATCAAAAGGTAAGAACCTAGATAAAGCCTTTGAACAAGCGACGGATTATTTTCCCGGGTTAAAAGAACATGAACTACCCAAATATATTCTGGTTTCCGATTTTGATAAAATAAAACTCTTTGATCTTGACGAACGAACCGATTATGAATTTCATGTTTCTGAACTATATAAAAATGTAAAACTCTTCGGATTTATTGCCGGCTATCAAAAACGGACTTTTAAAGAAGAAGACCCTGTAAATATAAAAGCGGCGGAGTTAATGGGAAAACTCCACGACCAACTAGAGGCATTCGGCTACGAAGGGCATCATTTAGAAGTATATCTGGTGCGCTTGCTTTTTATTCTTTTTGCTGATGATACCAGTATTTTTGAAAAAGACATTTTCAAAGAGTTCGTTGACCAAAAAACTAATGAAGACGGCAGCGATTTGGGTGCTTTGATGGCTCAATTTTTCCAAATACTCAATACACCAAAAGAAAAACGTCAAACAAATCTTGATGAACACCTGAATCAGTTTCCGTATGTGAACGGGAGACTTTTTGAAGAAACCTTACCCATTGCTTCTTTCAATGCTACGATGCGGAGTATCATTCTTGAAGCTTCCGCTTTAGATTGGGGTAAAATATCACCCGCCATCTTCGGTTCGCTTTTTCAAAGTGTTATGAACCCTGATGAGCGGCGAAATCTTGGCGCACATTACACGTCTGAAAAGAATATATTCAAGCTCATAAAACCCCTATTTCTTGATGAATTACAAGCGGAATTCAAAAAAGTAAAATCAAACTCAAAAAAACTCAAACAGTTTCACCATAAACTTTCCACCCTAAAATTTTTAGACCCAGCCTGTGGTAGCGGCAATTTCTTGATTATTACCTATCGAGAGTTGCGATTGTTGGAAATCGATATTCTTCGTGAACTTTTTAAAAAAGGGGAACAAGTACTCGATGTTTCTGCTATTCTATGGTTAGATGTTGACCAATTTTATGGTATAGAATACGACGAATTTGCCTCAAAAATAGCTGAAGTCGCCATGTGGCTCATTGACCACCAACTGAATATGCGCATCTCCGAAGAATTCGGACAGTATTTTGCTCGCCTACCTTTAAGGAAAGCCGCTAAAATTGTACATGGCAACTCCTTACGAATTGATTGGGAAGAAGTTGTGCCAAAAACAGCGTTGTCTTATATCATTGGAAATCCGCCTTTTTTGGGTAAATCAAATCAAAATTCTACTCAAAAGGAAGACTTGAAATTAGTCTTTAATAATTTAAAAAGTTTTTCTGATTTAGATTACGTTTCCGCTTGGTATTATAAGGCCGTTATTTACGTTCAAAACTCAAATATTAAAGTTGGTTTCGTTTCAACTAATTCAATTACTCAAGGAGAGCAAGTTGCAATATTATGGAAACAAATTATAAATAATTTTGATATTTACATTCACTTCGCTCATAGAACATTTAACTGGACGAATGAAGCAAAAGGAAAAGCTGCTGTTCATTGTGTCATAATTGGTTTTGCTAGTTTTGATATCAGTGATAAATATATATTCGATTACGAAAATATTAATGGAGAGCCTTTAGAAATAAAGGTTAGTAGAATTAATCAATATCTAACCGAAGGCCCATTGATATGGGTTGAAAAAAGAAGTAAACCTATTTGTAATGTCCCTGTAATGAAATATGGAAATAAACCAACTGATAATGGTAACTTTCTTTTTACAAATGAAGAAAAAGATGAATTTCTTAAATTTGAACCTAATGCAAGACTATATTTTAAGAAATTTATAGGTTCAAGAGAATTTATTAATAGCATACCCAGGTGGTGTTTATGGCTAAAAAATATTTCTCCTTCGGATTTAAAACAACTGCCCAAAGTGATTGAAAGGGTTGAAAATGTAAGATCTTTTAGACTGAAAAGTTCGGCGAAACCTACTATTAAATCAGCTCAAAACCCATCTTTATTTTTTTATATTTCACACACGAACCAGAATTATTTAGTGATACCTGAGACTTCTTCAATTCGAAGGAAATATATACCTTTTGGATATATGGACAAAGATACAATTGCGAGTAACTCATTGTATCTCATTCCGAATGCCAGTTTGTTTTCGTTTGGACAACTTTGTTCAACTATGCATATGACATGGGTTAAATATGTTGGAGGAAAATTGAAAAGTGATTATAGATACTCTGCTTCAATGGTATATAATACTTATCCATTCCCTAAAGAACCGAATCCAAAAAATCAAGAAAGAGTAGAAGCCAAAGCTCAAAAAGTACTTGATGTACGTGACGAATTCAAAGATAGTAGTCTGGCAGATTTGTACGACCCGCTTACCATGCCACCAAAATTGGTAAGAGCCCATCAAGAATTAGACAAAGCCGTTGATTTGTGCTACCGCCCGCAAGCATTTACTAATGAAAATGCACGTATTGAGTATTTGTTTGATTTGTATGACCAGTATACCGTGCCGATATTAGCATAGTACTATTAATCCCACGTTTAATTATACTTTTCAGTGATTCCCTACCCTACAATCTCACACTATAAGGATATAACTTAAAACTTTAAAATCTTACTTCATTCAACTGCGGAAAATTACGCTTGTCACCTTGAAAAAAAGGCTACAATCTTAAATCTTTCCTTGCTTCATTTCAGTAAATTTTTAATTGTAGCTATTCTGCCTGATAACCGATTGCGTTGAGGATAAAACCGATAATAGAAAATCCAAATACTAACAGAAATATTAATATTACGGTAATCAAGCAGCCTTTAAAAAGCCAACTGCCTTTACTAATTTTCGAATCTTTTACGTCATCTAAAGCCATAATCCGTAGTATTTCATCATTCTTATACGCTTATGACCGTAACGTTTAAATCGTACTTCTTAGCAAGCGTTATTATCGATCTGGTGCCTTTGCTCTCTCCGTTCCAAAACGCAATTAGATGCGTAGCGTATTCGGACATTTGCCTGTTTCTTTTCGGCCCTGCGCCACGTCCATATTTAGACCATTCCGCAGGGAATAGTTTTACCGCAACGTCATTTTCGTTAGCGAAGCGCTCACCCATTGCATCCACGCCCTTTGCGCCACCGGAAACGATTTCCAGACCATTATCGATATCAAGTGTCTTTAGAAATCCGGAGACTTCTTTTTTTAGGAGTTCATAATCATTGAAATCACGACCCCCTGCAATTATAATCCTGTACATAATCTATCTTTTGAAAGTTTAGGACGGTTGAATGCCGCATTCACTGATAGTAAATATACTATTTATATTAAACATGTACAGTATAGTCAGTAATGAAAATTTAATTGGAAGTCGCCTCTTGTCCGATCGCACTTCCCGTGTTGCCTTTGTCATGGTTCCTGTTCCAAGAACACACGCCAAAAGGCAATCCTTGCCCTCTACGGCAAGGACCAATCGAAAAAGAAGCTCCACGTATTTAATTGTGCCCTGTCCATGGATTTTCGTACGGTCCATCGACGGCAAATTTAGGAGGGCAGTCATGTGAGGGGTACAATGCTTTTTTGAAAATGGATTCCTCCCCAAAGAGGAATACAATTTTCAATTCGGTCGTAAACTCCCAAAAGCCTTTACCCCTCCCCTGCCCTCCATTGTAAAGAGCATCGACGGAGCGGCTAACTTCCAATCCATAGGGCACAACCTTAAAAGGCGGCTATATGCCCTAAAGTCGGATATTGGACATCATTCGAGCTTTTTAGATATTAAATATACTGTATATACCATATATGTGTAGTATATTTAATATATATAAAAATATATAGTACTATATATTTATTCGAAACTTTAAGCTATGACTCATTCCGATAAACCCACCTCTAAATTCTATGGACTCTTCCAATATGTATTCGACCATTACAACGAACATCTGTTCGATGGCCAGATCAAGGATTGCGTTATCGTGGTGACCCGACGCAAAAACGTGTTCGGGCACTACTCCCCTAAAAGATGGTTCAGCGCACAGGATTATGAAACGGACGAGCTTGCACTCAATCCGGCCATGTTCGTCAAGTTCCCGCTTATCGAGATTTGTCAGACCATCGTCCATGAAATGTGCCATGGTTGGCAATACCACTTTGGTAGGCCGCCGCAGCCAAGCTACCATAATAAGGAATGGGCGGCGAAAATGCAGCAAATAGGATTGATGCCGAGCAGGACCGGAAAACCGGGCGGTAAGACCGTAGGACAGAATATGAATGATTATCCCATGGAAGGGGGAAAATTTTTGGAGGTCAGCGAGGAACTGATGAACAACGAAATATTCGCAGGACTTTATTTAGAGGTCAATCCTGAAATAGTAGGATTGCTTAACGATGATTCCCCAATATTCGACCAAATCAAGGACTTGATTTCTACGCACGTTGCAGCAAAACCGAAAGTACCAATAAAATCCAAATATTCATGTGGTTGCTCCAATGTATGGGGTTCTCCCAATCTGGATATCAGTTGCAATCGATGTGAGGCCACTATGCTAGAAAATATTTAACTAGGTAAATATATACAGTATGCTTAATATACTATATTTGTACTATATTATGACCAATATATGAGCGTGACATCGATAATGAACCAAAAGGGTGGGGTAGGTAAGACCACTACTTGCATAAATCTTGCAGCGCAAGCAGCTTTAGGGGCGAAGACCCTTATCATAGATGCCGACAAACAATCCAGTCTATCGCAGAATTTCGAGCAGTACAAACCCAAGAGCTCTATTTTGGAACTGTTCCGGGGAAAGCAGTTCGAGGTGGTCAATGTGCGTAAAAATTTAGATTTGTTACCGTGCACCATCGATTTTGCGGGAATAGATTTGGAGATACAGGGGGAGTACTCCCGTGAATTCATTCTTTCTAAGGCCTTGGCAAAATTAAAGGGGGACTACGAGTATATATTCATCGATTGTCCGCCCGATATCAGTTTGGTAACGGTCAATGCGCTGACCGCTTCTGATTATGTTATTATCCCTATAAAGGCAGCGCGTTTCAGCATGGACGGCATCAGCTTGATGTTGGATTTCGTCCGAAAGATCAAGTCCGCCCTGAACCCCGATATTTCCATTTTGGGACTGTTGTTGACCCATTTCGATGAACGGCTCAGGATAAGCAAGAACATTGAAAAGGAGATAAAGGAAAAGGGGTGGGACGTGGCCTTATTCAAGACAAGGATCAGGAACAACACGGCCATCGAGAATTCACAGTTCGAGAAAAAGACCATATTCGAGTTCGACAAAAAATCCTACGGCACCATCGACTATATGAACTTGGGTAAGGAAGTGCAACGCAAAATCAAAAAAGATCAGAAATCATGAGCATGGACGATTTAGTGACTGGAGGGAAAAAGAAAAACGGTAAAACCAAAACTGCTTTTATTGAACCTCCTATTGAGAAGACCCCTGTGAAGGTTTATAGGAGGTTGTATATGTTTCAAGATTCCGTGAATTTACTTGATGATATCACATATACAAAAGAGCAGTCCGGAAACTATTCATATACCCAGGGCGATGCCATCAAGGAAGGACTTGAATTATTGGCCAATAAATTGAAGGCAGAGAAAGCACCAGAAGGTTATAAAAAAAAGTAAAGCGTAAGACCTGATGAGTACCCCGCCCTGTCATTGGATAGATTTTGGAAACTTGGCCATAGGAATAGGCACCTTTACATTGGCCATAGTTTTGGCAATCGTAAATTGGCGCAGCTCCAACCGGGACCGCAAGGTCCATATTGCCGACAAAAGGCACGACTGGCTGAAGGAGTTCCGTTCCGACGTTGCCGAATTTTTGACGGCCATGGACGCCGCGGACATGGTAAACGATTTTGGGGGCGGTGAGGAGGAAAAGAGGAACATCGTCAGGAAACAGTACTTAATAGTAAATAAACTGAGTCTACTAATGGACGAAAAAAGCGGGCATACTGATATGATGCTGGACCATATGGCCGAAATGACGGAGTTGATAATGGTCAATAACCAAGCCGATACCCCGGACGAGAAGAAAAAGTACAGAGAGAAAGTCCAAGACGCAAGAATTAAAATTTTTGAAGTATCCAAAAGGATTATATCCGAGGAATGGGAGAAAATAAAGAAACTTGAGGATTGAAAATCCGTAATCCTTCCGGAAGAAATCCGCTTACAGATTGAAACCGATATCAGCTCGTTTTCGTTAAAAACCGTAAGCAAACGGGCCGTTTTAAGCCGCTGTGAGGGGCGAAAAAAACGTAAACGGCTGTAGGGTAGGGGATTGGCTTGGAACCATAAGCGTTATTATGTAAAGTAGAGACATATTGAGCCTTTTGAATAGAATCAAAAAATTCCAAGGATTAGCAGAGATTTTCTAAATGTTATTGAACTTAGCAGTTGCAAAATAAATTAGGGGTAATTAGGGTTTCTTTTTGTATAAATCACCTCGTTCTTTACAATGGTCTTCTACGACTTTGACCCATTTTTCATACCAATACGGTCATTTTTGCCCATCCCCCGATATTGTTCAAAGTTAGATTTCCATCCTTCCTTCTTCCCCTTGGCCTTTTTCATTGAAGACTGCCTCCAAGTCGACAGATCTGATGAATTCGTCAAAATCGAACGTTGTGGTAATATTGTCAAACTCAAATCGGCCGTAGAAGTTGATATGTTGCCATGCGACCGGGGAGATATTTCCTAACCGGCCCATTTCAAACGGACCGTTGGGGTCACCGTGTTCAAGCAATCGGGAAAGTAGCTCGGCGTTAAAATAGATGATCGCATTGGCAATGAGTCTTGTACATTCGTGGATGATATGTTGTTCCTTTTCTGTTTTTACGTTCAATTTGCCCCCGTTGACATGGGCAATGGCCTTTTTCAATCGGTGGTATGCTTCCCCTCGGTTAAGGGCTTTGGTGACGTATCGGCGTAACGACCTGTCATCGATATAGTCCAACATATAAATGCTCCTGATTATATTATCAAGCTCCCATAGGGCCTTTTTTGTTTTATTCTGCCTTGCGTACGAACTCAATTTTCGCACAATGGACGACTGTGTTGTTTCTTTCTGTCCCAGTGAGGCCATTATATGCTGGATATCGGGCCATTGGTCGACGATCAGTTCCTCTTTGGCCTTTCGGACCGGTCTGATGATGAATCCATCGTCATAGCTTCCCGGGTTCCCGAACCCGACGATACTCTCGGTCTTCATCGGGAAGTTCCTGTAACGTGGGGCGAACTGGTAGCCGAATGCGTATAATATCCAAAAGTTTACCTGATTGGTACCATGGGTATCCACGGAATGGCGATCTGGATCGATGTCGGTAGTGTTGTTGTACAGCAGGTCGAAGACAAAATAACTTTCGTGTTCGTGGGTTCCTATAACCTTGGCATTGATCGGCACATGGTTGCTTACGAGCGTTAAGGCCGAAATACCTTTTTTAAGTCCGAAATATTTCGATGCATGCCGGGCATTTACCGTATTTCTGTGTGTTTCGAACCGTTGCCCATCGCTGCTGGAGTGCATTACGTCCGTTTCTATGTCATAATGTCGAAAAATTGAAAGTTTGGCGGTCGCATCGGCAATAAGATCGTTGGATTCCTTAAGTGTTTCCAACCGGAAAAAGTTCTGATAGGCACTTTTTAGTTCCCGATGATCGATATCGGAAATTTCCCCCATCCTTCCCAGGCTCATGTTCGTTCCCAGTGCGATAATGCAGGCCGTTAGCGACCTTTCGTTTTTATTGCCTTTTATATACCTGTCCAGAACATGGGCAAAGCCGTCCAGGAAACCTGTTTTTTTATGCACATAGCTTAACAGGCCGGCGATACCGATCGTGGGCACGGTTTGGTAGAAACGATGGTTTTCCCCGTCTTCCCCCTTCTTATAGGGCAATGTCCAATTGACACTGTTCGCCCTATTGTTGAATTTGATATCCTTGTTCTCCCGGCTGTTGATCCGATGGTTTACCTGTTCGATCTTGCTTTCAAGTTCATCTTTGAGCTCCCTTAATGTTCGGCGTATCGGTCTTTGCAGTACGGGCAGGTCCAGTTCTTCCAAGATCGTCCGTTTATCGGTGCTCCACCTGTCCGCCGGTAGAAGGTAATCGGTGAAACTGCGATATTTGGTAGTGCTCCGGTTAAAGACATCCCCGGATTCAAATGCTTTTCTAAGCATTTTGTACAGCGCGAATTCATATCGGTCGGGGATCAGTTTTTGTGGTACTGTGCCAATGTAAAGGTGTTTTTGCAGTGATTTGGTCAAAAACCCGACAGGAAAGGCCGCGTCCGGCATACGGCGTAAAATTTTTCCGCTCCCGAAACAATCCTGTACGAATGCGACCGCTTCAAGGAGGTCCGTTCCGTCCCTATGGCCGTTCAGGTCCAGCACCCGGACTATTTGACGAAGGGTTTTCTTGAAGGAAACGGACAGATTATCCAGATGCTGCCATTGAAACTCCTCTTCATCGAACCCCGACCCACCGATAAATGTGCTTACGGTCCGCATTTTGTCCCGATCCAACAATCGGAACGCTTTGGCCCGGATCTCACCAAAGGATACATTGTCGGCAATATCGGGGTTCAAGAAAAATTTTAGGATCTCGCCTGTTGCCTTGATATCCCCATTTGCTTGGGATTTCCTTTTATATACGGCGTCCTTGGCGAACTGTTTGGCGGATCCCTCATATTGACGGACATTGCAGATAAAGGCCTCTATCAAATTATCGTTTATCACATGTGTACGGTGATAGGCATAACAAAGAAGGTAAAAGTAGGCGATCAAAGGTTCGAACCGTCGAAGTTTGTATACCGAATAATACTCGGTCAGGGCCGCATAATAACGAATGCTTTCGTTCGATATACGGATCGAGGGCAGCCATTCGGAAGCGAACCCATAGAGCGGCAAAAGTTTTTTTGCCCTATCGGTCTCCCTTAAGATCTCGGTATAACTGAAATCCTTCGGGGCCTTTTTTATCTGGGTTATCCAGTGCATGCCGTCCGGTTCCTCGGACAATAGGTTCTTCAGAACCTCTTTCGTGGCGGGCCCGAGGGCGGACCCCAATTGTTCGGCGATCCGCGTCCTTTCGTCGGACAGACATTGTCCTATCAGATCTTGGAACGTGCTATATGCCGGGGTTATGACCTGTTCTTTGTTCAAACGGTCCAATAACGATCTTAGAATAAAGACAGGTTTTGCGGATCTTCTCACGATACGGGAGGCATACCCGCTCAATTGTGCGGCCGTTGCCCCGTCATAGCGCCGATAGCCCAAATGGCGACAAATAAGCTTTTGCAGTCGCGCCCGGGTCGTCCTGCCCGGGATTTTAATGTCGGTAACGGAATGCCCGGAAAAATTATTGGCCAGGATATAGGAAAGATCCGGACCGAGATCTTCCCGTCGATACCTAAAGAACATTCGCCTGGATTTGAAATGTCCGAGCATTAGGATGAAATTGACCTTGGTGTGTATCGACCAGCTTTGCCCGATCACCTTGGCATCCTTACCGGATAGGGCGAAAAAATGTTCCCTCTCCCGTAGAGTGAACCTGGGCGCCCCAAAATAGTCTTGGATCTCGGACCCGGTAAGTATGGATAAACGTTTTTGTCGGGTATTCATTACTATCTACCGCTTTGTTGCAATATAGTGTAACTTTATCTTTTATTCGATACCTTTGATGAACATAGATTAATATACATATTATATTACACCTTTCTATCCTTGGACCGACAAAAACTAAGGTGTCGACCAAACGAACGTTTGGTTGACACCTCGAACGTTATAGAACAATACTATCGATAGGCAGGGGAAATTAAAGCGAACCGAATATGCGCATAGGATATGCACGGATCTCAAAGTCCGATGGGACCCAATTGCTGGATCTACAGCTTGACGCGTTGCTTGCGGCGGGGGTCGGCAAGGAAAGTATATATGAGGATGAAATATCGGGCAGGTCCGATAATCGCCCGGGGCTGGATTCTTGCCTGAAGGCACTCCGTCCCGGAGATGTACTGATTGTATGGAAGCTCGATAGGCTGGGCCGGAACTTAAGACATTTGGTCAATACGGTACATGATCTGGCCGACCGGAATATCGGATTCAAAGTGTTGACGGGCCAGGGTGCGGAGATAGACACGGCCACCTCTAGCGGAAAACTGGTGTTCGGAATATTTGCGGCACTTGCGGAATTCGAGAGGGAACTTATCAGTGAACGTACAAGGGCGGGGCTTGCCGCCGCAAGGGCGAGGGGCCGAAAAGGCGGGCGATCGTTTAAATTGACCAGATCACAGGTCCGTCTGGCACAGGCCTCCATGAAAAATAGGGATTGTAGCGTTTCCGAGCTGTGCAGGGAACTTGGGATCAGCAGACAGGCACTTTATAAATATATTGGCCCTGATGGGGAACTTAGGGAACATGCCGAACGGGTTCTGAATCCTTGAAAGATGCTTTGTTTTGAACAATATCGGGGGATGGGGCTAAAAATGACCAATATTCTTAGGTTTAGTCTTTAGACCGCATAAATCAAAGAATGTTTCAAATGGTTTTAGGATAACATGGGCAATTATACTTTGATATGACTAGGGAGTATCCACCTCGTAAAATACTTCTGAATACCCAATTTTGCCACTTAACGTGATACCTTCACAGATAAGTACCATTTTTCCTGAAATATCACTATTGAAAAAAGTCGTCTTTGCTTGACCGTTGCTATCAGTAACAATAGTCGGATGCCAATACAGCAGTGTACGCCTGTCAGGAACACTCCAATCTATCTGTGACGGATCATGATATTCGGGAACATAATATTCTCTTATTGGGGAATATTGGGGAGCTGTATCATTTATAAGATTTGTTTTTTCACTCTTGGGGAAAGCACCAGATAGACCATCTCCCGAATAGGTGTAAATGGCAAGTATGGCTGGAAATGGAGGAGGAGGACATACTGGCGCACAATCGAAAACCTCATTGTGGTATGTATTGGCCGTACTTGTATTTCGAATGATTTCTACACTTTTAACCGCTTTTACCGGAACATTGCCGATAAGGTTATAATCTCGCTCATGTACAGGAATACCATCGATAACCACGTAGGTCCAATCGGCACCATGAACATAGGCCACTTCGAATCCTGCCCCGTTGCCGACCCGTTTAACACGTATTTCGTTTGGGTAATTGAAAAGTAACCATCTGTACAGGTTGTTTGTCCATTTCTTTTGTTTTTTTAACAACTCCTTGTTGTCGATGACCACATCCGGTATCCCATGAAGCTCTACCATTCCAGCACGTTCTGGTGTAACTCTATAATCGCTCACTACCACTTCATTTAGAGCTATGGTGTTTGGCAATAGTAAAGGATCTAGCCTTATATCTTCTTCTATTTTTTGAATCATTTGCTTTTGGACGAAACTATCTACAGGGACAATGACTTTTTCCATTTCATAGGATATTTCAGGTACTTCGTACTCATTGATATTGATCTTTAATTCGCCGCTATTGTTGCTTGAATCAGTTGGCTGTATCACAAACTTTCTGCCAAGTCCATAGCTATCGTTTAACGCAAACTTAAAATGCCCTGAACTGTCGGTCTCTTGTATATAGACTTCCATAGGTTCGCCCATTAGGAGCATATTTAACTCATATTTGCCTTTCTTTAATCCGTCCTTTTTGTTTGCTCGCTGAACATCATCAACAGTACCTTTGATTTCCAAACCTTGTTCAGCATTAAAACGTCTTGGCTTTTTCTTCTCTTTGTATTTATAATTGGTCCAGCCCTGGGTCAACATCAAAAAATCTATTTCGGCCAAGTTATTGTTGTTTTTGAAATAGTATGATGGGTTTTCGACCGTTCCCCTTATATCGGATTGCAACAAAAAGTAGGAGACAATGGTGTTTCTTTCCAGATTTGTCCCATAAAAATAGCTGGAGTCTATAGCAATAACAGAGACCGATGCAGGTGCAGCGTGTCCATTCAGTTTTGTCGATATTGAAACTTGAACGCTATCTCGTATGAAATACTGATCCCTATCAGTTTCAATTTTAATGTTTAGATTTTTTTCTTTTGGTTCATTAAAAAAATGACGCTCTGCTACCGGTTTGAAATCTTTATCATAGATCGTTGACCCGATGATACCATGGGGCAGGTTTTTAGATTGGATTCTAAATGAAAACAAACCTTTTTTGAATCTCCCTTTAAGAAAGAAAAGGTTCTTGCCCCTGTGAAAGAACTTTATATAGAGACTATCATTATTTTTTTCCTTATTCCAAATTCTCAATTCCTTGTCCAGCCCATTCTGAACTAAACTCAAGACCTGACCTCTCTCTTTTGCTTTGGGCAATTGATACTTATGGGAAATCCCATCTTTGTTGGTCAATACACCATAATAGGTTTGTCCTGCCTCCGGTATTAAAATTACCTTACCCATCCCCAAAGTATTGCTTTTGAATTCGGCAACTTTAGTTTTATTCCCATCTTCTATCGTTCCAAGGATTTCAGTGCCTTTTCCCCTGTAGTTCAAATACTTGAACCCTACTATACTTTGCAAACCCTCTACCAGGGAACCTCCCTCGGGAAAAAACTGTAATGAACCGTATTCATCATCAAGTACTATCGACTTTGTAAATACCTCATTATCGGTCTTTAATTGGTAATTTATTATAGGTACGTTCATCGGAACCATATGTTTTACATTGATAATAGGTTTATTTTTGCTTTGATTTATTAAAATAGAATCTTTAGTGCCTTCCCATTGCATATACAACATGGCATCACCCTTATTAAGACTGTCCAATTCCTCAACGGCAATGGTAGACGATAAAGAAAACTTATTGAAACCAAGGTTTTTTGTAACGGTTACATCCCTAATTGGATCAGGTCTGTTGCCATTTTTTTGAAGTCGATATAGACTAATCGGTATCGAAGTAATAAAATCAGGACCAAAATTTTCGTTCCATTCCGTGTATGCCCTGACCATATAATTTCCTTCTCGGTAATTTGAATGCAATTGGAAAAACCCGCTTGAGATACCACCACTTATCTTTAGAAGGGTTTTGTCAACTATCCAGTTGTTCAATGGGTCGATCAGCTCTACATGGAGTACACCACTTTTTTTTGTAGGTCTATGGTAGAGCACATCTGTAACTACGGCTTTGAACCAAATAGTTTCCGAGGTATTAAAGGACTTTCCGGAAAGTTGTAAGTATATTTTTTCAGCATCTGCAGCGTTTGAAAACACCTCCGCTTCTTGTTCCAAAGGATTTTGTGAATGACCATTTTGCACAAACAAAAAGAGATAAATGACAACAATAGCATTCATGAAAATTCTAAAAACCATAATTGCAAATTTTCTTTAATATGGCCATAAATACATTAGTATTAATGGCTATTTGCGACGATACATTAGATAATATTTTTCGCTTGAATTGGATGCTACCATCTTTTCTCAGTCCCATGTTTCCCAGTTTGGATGTTGTTCAGATTTACTCGTAATTCGCTTTTCATTGGCTACATATATTCAACTGGGGTCAAAAACTTCAACTTCGCCTTTTAAGCAAAATAAAAACTAAGATAATTTTTACTACTCATAACTTTACCCTAACACAAAGAAAACCTCGTTAATTTTTTAGTCTTATTCTAGGTAATGAGGTCATCTTGAGTTTTTTTTGATCGAAAGGAAAGGGTTGCGGATATTTGTGTTGCAAAACATAAATTCCAAACCACTTCCTACTCGATTTGCAGAAAATCCCCTTTAGTGAAGGAGGAAGGATGGAAATCTAACTTTGAACAATATCGGGGGATGGGTAAAAATGACCAATACCAAGCTTTTGCCACCTGTGTTCCATATCCCTGTTCCTTAAAATTGATATTTTTAGATTTCCATAGTTGTGTATGCTGGTGCATACCAAATTTTGGATAATCCTTTTTCATCAATTTTACAATTTCACTTGGTATAAATTTTGGTTTTTCTTGTTCCTTTATGAGTATGTATTCTTTATTAAGCTTCTCGGCTTCAGGTGAATTCGCTGGAAGAAATTCTATTACTTTATCAGCTTGCCCTTTATGGTTTACAGATTTTGGAACATATAAGACTCTGTAGGAGTATCTCATATCGTTATATTCAACTTCAGAAATGCTCTCATCGAAATTGTTGATGAAGCTCGCAATATTTTTAGGTAAATCCTTGAATTCTTTTAATTGATTTGCATGGGCTTCGTCAATTGATGAGAATTGCAAGGAAAAGGATAGATGCTTATCAATACCTAGTTTTTCGTCAAAAAGGCTTTTAATAAATTCATTATAATTTAAACAACAAGCTTGAAATCTAGCGCTTAAATAATCATCAATTTTTGTTGTCATTTGATGTTCTATTTCATGCCTCAGACCAATGAGGAATTTTAAGTTTGATTTAGCTACTTTATCAATGGGACATTTATCATTGTTTAAGCAAGTTTCCAACTCCCAATGTTTATAAGCCCCCTTTTTTGTTCTATGAAATTTTTTTCTATTAATCCCCTGGTCGTGATACCTATATTCTATTTTATTGGCCCTATAATATGCGTGTAATAAATATGTCCAAGCAATATTTGAAAGAACAATAAAACTTTCAGATTTGAACTGAATATTCGGGTTGTTAAAAATTTGAACAGCAGTTAGCATTGCCTCTCTAGACTTCGTAAGAAGTTCGGTTTTAATTGATCCTATTTTTCTTGCCATTGGAATTTTTACTCAAAATACACATAATCGTTTTTCAATTCAAAGCTATTGCGTGGCTATTTGAAATTACCCTATTATGAAAGTCAACTCTTAATTTTCGAGAAAAAGGATAGAATACTATCATAACAACATCTACACAAAGTTAAGCACGTAAAATATTCCCATCAAAAGACTACGGCATAAACCGGTCGTGCCTCCCTATTTATTCCGTTTCCTATTTGAGCTGAAATTTTCCTACCACTTGGGATTGCGCAAATATTGTTCAATCTAAAATCATTTAAAATGAGAAAAATGACCACTTACAAGGATTTCGTAGGAGAACTTACGGCTAACTACAGACGAACCACAAGACCGACCGTACAAATAACACACTCAAAGGTCGCGGCCGATTTTATAAGGCCATATTTCGATTATGTAATGGACGACCATGAGGAGGCCAAGGTCATACATGTCAACCATGAGAATATGATTGTGAACGTGCATCATGTCAGCTCGGGAACCGATACCGCAACTTTGATACCGGTCAAGACCATAATCAGGGATGCGATACTCATTAAGACCACAGGGATTATCCTGGTGCATAATCATCCTAGTGGCCAGACCAGGTTTTCAAAGGCCGACATCGACATTAGCAAAAAGGTTGAAACCGCCTGTAGCTACTTTGATATAAGGTTTTTGGATAGTATGATACTAACTAGGGAATCCTATAGATCAATGAGAGATGAAGGGCTTTTATAGCCCTTTTTTTATTCACGTTTTCTATTTTGAATTGAGTACTCAAATGCGTACATTTGTAATAGTTTAATTTTAAATCATACAGTATGGAAACCCTTAATTACGAACAGCAGCATATCAGGGATTGGTTATTAAAAAAGCCTCTTATCAATATCCGTAAACTAGAGGATATCGCAAAAGTTCCAAGGGCCACGATTCGACACTTTATCAATGAGAGAAGGAGCTTGCCTTTTAGCCACATGGATAAAGTTGTGGATGTTATAAGAGGATATGGCTATGTACCCATGCTCCAAGAATAATGGAGCCAAAGAACCCGAAATAAACGATAGTTCTACCACCAATGGCACAACCAAGATATAGGGCGATAATCAAAGTACTCTGCGAGGAGTGCCAGTTGAACGTGTCCACGAACAAGCGTATCGATGTAAAGTGCCGCAGCTGCGATTATAAAAAATACAATAATGTCAATAATCTTTTGACCTTTACCTCTTTTATTACCAAGGAGTTCCCCAATTGGATCTGGTTCAATATTTACGAGTATAAGAAGGGAGAAAACGGAGGGTTGCTCCGGAGTTTTCAACGGGGAAAGAACGAGCCTGCGACCAGGGCCATATAAAAAGCGAAACAACACAAAGGTCATCTCGCTTTTTTAAAACAAACTTGCGTTTGATTTCTTCGAGATAAAAATACAAATTCCAGATCAAACTTCTTTGGTTTTTTGACCTTTATTCATCCGGCCATAATGGAACAGCTGCGGACGCTTAGTTGCTTCGGTTGAGAATGAGCTTATGAAAGGCCTCTATAAAATTTTCCTGTTTGAGAAGGTATCGGCGGTTCTCATACTCTATGGCGGACATATATGACAGGTCATATTTTTTGGCCAACCCGCCGAGCATGGCCTCGTCCTTCGAACTCAGTCCGTACATACGGGTGAACTCCGAAATCTTTATGGCCGTGCGCTTGGGTTCGTAGGCAACGTTTTTGGAAACCTTGTTGGTCTCATAGAATTTGAAGGTTATGCTATTAATTTTCGCACCACGTCCCCTGGTCGCTCCGGGAGTGACCCGGTTCAAGGTAAAATTGAAGCTCTTATCGGAAAAGGTGTCGAGCTCTTTTTTGCAAGGCTCGATTATCCGTGTGACAATTTTCCTGAGATCATCGTACTTGTCATGGATCTGGAAATTTTCGCGTATCTGTTTTTCGCTTAGTTCCATGCCCTCTAACGAACCCTTTTTGAACCAATGGCATATGTACTGGTAGATAGTTAGATGATGTCTGTTGCCCGTCTGGAAGCCTACGTTGGACAGGTATGGTGTATATCCCTTGGAAAGGTCAACGAGCATATTGAACCAGTCCGCATTGATCTTTATATCGACGAAACTATTGTTCACCGCATAGGTGGCCTCGTTTATAAAACCGGTAATGGTACGTGTCTCAATCTCTTCCCCTTCGTCCGTGGCCGTTCCATTAAGTATGATTTCCTTGTTCCGTATCGAGGAGAGCGCCTTATAAACTAAATTCAAATCGTTGCCCACTGTCAGGTCCTTCGGACGAAAGCGCATGACGACGTTATTGTCCAGGTCTACCTGGGAGCCTAATTTGATGAACTGGTGTTGTTTTATCTGTTGCAATACACGTATGACGATACGCGATTCATGGATGTTGAAGTCGAAATTCTTGGTCAGCAGGTAGGGCTGTGATACGCTCTTAGGCAGTTTGTTTACGTCTACACGCTCTATTTGATTTTTCATTATACCTTTGACCGCAGTTGTTCCATTAACAAATATAGCATTATCCGTGAGTGTTCCAATAAAACGACTATAATGTTAATATAAATTGTTGATAACATGAAGTCTGAATGCCAGATTTTTATCCGTGGTTGTTCCAATACCCCGTCCGCAGTTGTTCCATTAAATCCGTCACTGTTCCATTAACTGTCCGTGGTTGTTCCAATAGTCATCCGCAGTTGTTCCAATAAACCTTTGGAAAGTGTTGCTATTGTTGAAATCTAGGGAAACCTTAATTTACTCTTATAATTCCCTTAATTACTCTTTTTTAATTTAAATATATAATTTAAAGTTTAAAAGGTTTCAAAACGGTCATAATTCTTGTTGATAACAAGAATTCCGCCAATTTTTCAACATATTTTTTGCTTTGCAAATTGGTGAAAAAGGTCAAAAAATCATCCACAAAAAAAATTTGATGTAGGGTACTTGAAATAATTTGAAGATGTTCCGTGCCGTCCGTGGTTGTTCCATTAAACTTAGGCATTATTCACTAAGCTAGTTCATTTCGCTTTTCTTTCAGCTTCTTTTTTTTGCTCGGCATCAGTTAAAGGTTTGTGCCATTCCCATAGTTCTTTGAGGGTTTTGAAATCTTGTGGAACTGGATTATTATTCCTAAATGCTTCGCTAGGCGTTATTGGTAAATAGTGACTGAAGTAACTTTCGCTTGTTCTTCTTGGATTTAATCCTAGAACTGAATTAAAGTAGTCGTTTGCAGTATTGTAATGATGGGAATGTATAAAGCCCTCCCATCTTGCTACCAATTCATCTTCGGGTGTAATGTCGATTATCTCAAATTGTTCCATTGCTCGGTCATCGGGGGTACCCCATGCATTATTTAGTAGAGACACAGCTTCTACATCCGAAACAGGCGCTCCATATCCAAAAATAGTGGCTCGAACTGTTCCTGATTGTTTAGTCAACCAAGATTTAGTTCGTTCCCATTCAATATTGATAAATTCATCATCTGTATAATTTTTTTGTTCTATGGGATATAAAAGTTTTGTTGGCTCAAAATAACCACCATCATGGCGCATATACATTCCGGCTGGTCCACATCTTTTGTCTTCTTCGCTATAGCCAATTGCCACGTTTCCATGAAGAAATGAAAGATTTGGTAAATCTTTTGTAAATTTTCTATTTCTAGACCAAGCTTGATATAAAAATGGATCCCAATTAAATGTGGCAATTAGGTCTTTTTTTCTTAATGATAGGACCAAATAATCATAAATAGTAGGCTCATCAGGTAATTGCATGTCTCCAAAATAGATTTGAATTCTTTTTTCTATTTCTGTAATCAATTCCGAATTCGGATTATCGTTGTGAAGATTTGTGTAAAGCGTTTCAAAATTTGATGCTCGTAAATTTTCGGGAATGGTATCAATTAAATCTTTCAGTCCCACAACTTCAATAAAATTGTCCATTGAAGGAAGCTTCTTTCCGCTTTTCTCAGGGTTTCGAATTGTAGAAGCTATACTTGCGCCCGCTCCTAAGATTACGACGTGTCCACCACCGCCATAAACTTGGGTAATTCCTTCTTCTTTCGTCATTCCTGCCATAGAGCTATTAGTTTGCTTCGTAGAATCCCTTACTTTACATCAAAATGGCGTTTGTAAAACTTGACTTTTCTTTTTCCGAACAATCCGCGTCCGTATCCAAAACACATTGCGCATATAAAGTAACCTGTTGCAATTGTTGCGAGTATTACGACATAATCTATTTGGTTGATGTGTTTTGGGTCAAATGTTATGTTCTCGATGAAATATTTTACTCCAAGTATAAACCAAATCATTATAAAGAAACGACTTACAATGTCATTGATTTTTGATACTGAAAAAGTCTTATTTGATGTAACCGTTTTATATAGCGGTCCTGTTATTTTTTCTTCAAGCATATCAACGTGTATTTCCCAATGTCTCTGCCAAGTCTTACTCCCACGATTTGTAAAACTCCATGCGAATGCGGTAACTAAACCAATACAAACCGTTACAAAACTAATTTGTGGACTTTGTTCAAGCTTTTCGGAGCTCAATACGCTAAAATAACCAGCAAAAGATGCTACTTGAAATGCCCAAAAGTAATTTGCTCTTTTCCAATAATTTTCAATTTCAAAATTCTTTGCCGCCCAAGATTGATTGTAAGCTTTTTCAATTTGTCCATCTGTTTTTCCTTCAATAAAAGTTTTTATATATTCTCTATCGGTCATTTCTACTAATGCAGATTCATTGGTACGAAACCCGAAATCAATGATTTTATCAAAAAGGTTTCTCTTTTCCTTTTTTTCTTTCTTTTTATTTGTCAAGATAAAGGTTTGTTTTAATGAGGGCTAACGACTCGGCTCAGTGCGGGGCGGACGCGAAACTACCTTTCCGCCACGCAATAGCAAAAATCTTTTGTTTTGGTTTTATCTTGTCCCGCGTAAAAGCAAAATCCAAAAGATTTTGCGGTGCTCGTCGGCACGCCCAGACCCTTGGTTTAGGCACTTACGTCCGCATTGAGTATAGCCATTGTTATCTGCTGGCTTTTCCAGCTAATATGTTGTTTGCCTGAACGATATGTCTTTCGTTATGATAAACAACGACCCTAAAAGTATCTCCGAGTTTCAATTTAATCAATTTTGAAATGCTTATGGCTGTTTTTGTTCTGTTCAAATTTATGTTCCTCGACTTGTCCAAGAGATCCAATATTCGTTCTTGTTGCAAAATAAAACAATCGATGGTCTTTTTGTCCAATGCCCTGCGGATTGGATTTTTGTCCTTAAATGTTTTCATTTTGTTCAATTTCTCCTTTGGCAGCATACTTTTCGCAAAATAATTACCTAAAACTCCAGATTTGAAATTCGTTGTCGGAAGTGTTTTTGAACTGTTGGTTTTAGTCTCGATTTCTGGGATATAAAAATCGCCATATAGGTTTAAATGTTCAAAACACTCCAAAATACTCCAACTGTTCTCTCCGTTTCTAAAGTCCAACCGATCGATTGTTTGAAGGTTGAATTTTTCAGCTTGATTGATGTTTATTCGGGTTCTTTCTATCAAGTCCCGTATTAATGTCTCCGATTCTATGGTCATTGTTTTTTTGTTCAAAGATCGGGACAGTCATTTACAAAAACATTGATCGATGTCAAGACTTTTTGATCCTTGATAATGATTCGGGCGCCATTCTTAGGTACGAGGCAATGTATTTGTTCGGAATTTCTTGGAACAGCTGCGGACTTCTTGCCAAAACTCTCTTATATCTCTCAACTGGCGAAGAGGTCAAAATATCCCGTTCCCGCTCCATTTGCTGAAAGATAAGGTCTCCGAGCATAATCTGCCAAATTTTAGTATTTTCCACCGAACTTTCTACAAAGTCCATAAATGTTGTTTTTTTGATAACTTTCAGTTCTGATTTTTTGATTGCCTGAATAAATAGATCGGAAGGTTTTTCGGTTATGAAGGAATCAAGGGCCGCGATAAAATTGTTTTTATAGCCGAAGCGAATTATGTTTTCTTCGAACCCGTCCAGCACGAATATTCTTAAACTCCCGTTTACGACAAGATAAAGATTCGTGTCCACGCTGCCTTTTACTTTTAGGTACTCTTTTCGACTTAATTCCAAATGTTCATGCCATAAATTATGATGGTCTATTTTATTTATGAAATTTGAAATCGGGTTCATAGTTTAGCTTGCAGATAACGTGTTTGTATATGATTAGTGGCGTGTTTAAGCACAGAATTTAGCAAATAAAAACTGAATAGAAAATCCGCGAGGATTTTCGTAAGTAAGCCAAAACCAGCCATTAATTATATACGGCTTAAGTTTGATTCTCTTTAAATTGATAGCATAATCAGAAAGAACAAAGAGAGGATTAAGGTTACTATATACGGTGAAGCTTACGACTTCGTCAACATTGATAATCCCCTCTCTTTTACTACTTCAAACACGTTCAGTTCTGTGAGGCCAGACCTCGTTTTCAAGTTGTTGTGATTAAGGTAG
>DRGL01000051.1 GCA_011050085.1 Pricia antarctica
AGTAAAAGGGCAATCGGAAAATGGATAACCAGGGCATGAAGGTGCGGTGCGGTAATCATAATTATATTTTTTAAGATTAGAAGTATTAAACAAGCGTATGGTCCGCTATAAGTTCACTCATGGCCAGGCCCCAGTGCGGTATCTTACCGCCGAGGGTATAGTACATCTGTTTGAACCCCATTTTAAGGGCATATGGGGTCAGGCCCATTTCCAAATGGCTCTCCTGGCCGCCCCACCATTCATCGGTCCGCATATAGAACCCCTTGCCGACCATGTCCTTCAAACCCATTAGTTATGTCATATACCAAGCGATTTTCTAGGGCAACTATCTAGTTAATCATACTTCAATTTACGAACCGAATGCCCTGTACGTTTATTAGGTCGATATAGAACAGTATTCGTTTCAGGGTCTATTATAATGACCTCTACCTTTATAAATTGACTTCATCATATTCTAAAAAGACATGAATTTAAATTGCAGGTCGATCGCGGGATTGATATTGGCCAATACCTGCATGGGAATATTGGGTACGAACGTAAGCAGCGATTTTCTATCGATAATGGTAATATTCGCCTTGTCCTTAACCACCGCATGAATATATCTGGCCGTGGTGAGGCCTGCGAAATTACATCCGAGTAAAACAATATTAGGTTTCCTCATTTGGTTTCAATTAAAACAGGATGTACTTCAATGGTAATTTCCATTGTAATTTTAGATGTAATGGAATTTGTTATTAAACACGCATTTTCCGCTTTTTTTACAATACGCATTGCTTTATCTTTCTGTACCTCATTATGAATGACGACCGTTGGATCAAGAAAGACTTCACTCATTATCAAACTTCCATCGACCCTTTCTAATTTTCCTTTCGCCTTGCAGCTGAAACTTGCAAAATCCAATTTGGAATTTTCGGCTATGGCCAAAAACGTAGTCATTAGACACCCACTCACAGCGGCCACAAATAAATGCTCAGGTGACCAAATTCCTGCCATCCCCTTTGGAAACTCGGGCGGGGTCGCAACTTCGATGCAGATACCATTTTGTTCGTTCAATTCCGGTGAACATACAATGCCTTTACGACTGTTTTCCCAATTGGTAGTTACATTATAAAAGTGTGTTTCCATGATATTATGATTTAGGTTTCGTTTCTGTGTTAATTCCAAAAGGCAGGTAAACCGGGCAAAGACTTACGAGGCTTGTTATAAGAAGTATCCCTGAGATACTTAATAGTACGATTGCAAAAACACCATTTATGATATCGGCAGCGTACAAAACTGGTGCGATGGCAGCTAAAACCAATCTCATAATTCGATCAGGTAATCCCATATTTTTTTTCATGTTCTAAACTTTAAATTGTGGCATATTGTTCACTTGCCCTAAAATGAGTTTTTAGGTACAGAAGAACCAGTTATATTCGGTAACGCCTTCTTTTTTTTGATTTCTATCCTATCTTTTTCAAACGAAAGAACCTGTCAGTTGTACAGTGACCTCATCGTCAAGCTGCCAAGCCCCTAGAGCGGCACTATTATAGCCATCGGCAATTCAGTGCGTTAAATTTGGGCTCGCGTTAGGAAATATCACAAACTCGGAAGTACATACCGAGACGGAAGCACTATGGTGACTAACAGAATTATCAAGGTGCCTTAGTTATTGTTAGACAAGCTATTATCGCCTTGAGTCGATACCGTTTCTAAAACAGGGAGTCATTGACAATTCTTCGTAAGCGCCTTATTTGCATTTCTTGGTTTTTTAAATATGTTGTAAAACATTACATCGGAGCCTTTAGTTCGATAGTATTATTTTAAGTGCCTTTTCTTTATCCGCATTCCCGAATACTTTGTACGCTTGCATGATTTCATCTAGAGCAAAATGGTGCGTTATCAATTTTTCAGGTTTTATTTTTCCCGAGGCAACTGTTTTCAACAACATAGGGGTGGTGTTGGTATTTACCAACCCCATGGTAATCGTAAGGTTCTTAATCCATAAATCCTGAATTTTGAGCTCAACACTTTGTCCGTGAACCCCCATGTTGGCAATATGGCCACCCGGACGCACAATCTGTTGACAAATGTCAAAGGTGGTGGGAATACCTACCGCCTCCATGGCAACATCTACCCCATCGCCGGTCTCAGCAAGTATCTCTTTTACTACATCTGTATCACGAGAATTTATCACGTTCGTGGCACCCCATTGTTTAGCAAGTTTCAACCGGTTTTCATCTATATCGATCATGTAGATTTTGGCGGGAGAATAAAACTGTGCGGTAAGCAAAGCTGACATGCCGATAGGTCCGGCACCCACAATGGCGATGGTATCACCAGGTTTTACGCAACCACTGATCACACCAATTTCATGTCCCGTAGGCAAGATATCGCTTAACATCACCAAAGCTTCTTCGTCGACACCTTCAGGTGCCAGATGCAAACTGTTGTCGGCATGTGGAATTCTGACGTATTCCGCCTGTGTACCATTTATAAGATGGCCTAAAATCCAACCCCCGTCGGTACAATGACCGTACAGTTGCTTCTTGCAATACTCACAAGTTCCGCAAGCCGTAATGCATGAAATAATGACGCGGTCTCCTTTTTTAAAATGACCTACTCCTTTACCCACTTCCTCGATGACGCCTACTCCTTCGTGACCTAAAGTGGTTCCGGCTTTTACACTTGGCGTTTTGCCGTGCAAAATGCCCAAATCGGTTCCGCAAATGGTCGTTTTGGAAATTCGTACAATCGCATCTGTTGCTTTTTGAATTTCAGGCATAGGAACATCGATGTAGTCTATTTTTCCTGGGCCATCGAAAACCAAGGCTTTCATGGTATCCAAATCAAGGTATGAAGCTCCGTTTGAGCGAACTTTTTCAAGGGGAATACTAGTTTTAGACATTTTTCCAAAGTTTAAGTGAATTGGCTAAGCCAAGGGTAAAGGTTACTTAAATACTCTAGATTGTCATTACATTCAAGCTGTTAAGCCTTACACAAATCACACATTGGCAAGAAGTTGAAAAAAGAGTAAAATGACCATTGCAATTCCATTCTTGGGATGACTAAGCAGAAATCGAAAAACCTGTGATATATGTAAATATTGCCGAAATTATATAGCCATTTTTCATTCTAGCAATTGCACCTTTATAGCGTTCTTACACAAAAAATTTCCTTGGGAATTTTCTACGGTTCATTACCATAAAATTAGCCAATAGTATGTCATAGTTCTTTTAAATGAATCAAATGAGTAATCGCCTTTACCCGCTAAAATTCGAACCTATCTACCAGTATCGTCCTTGGGGAGGGCGTCAACTTGCGCATTTCCTTTCAAAACCACTTCCAAAAAACGAACCTATTGGAGAAGCATGGTTGTTAAGCGACAGGGAAGATTGCGCAAGCATAGTTCTTGATGGATCCTTGAAAGGCTACACACTTACCGATGTATTAAAGGATTTTCCAGAAGAAATAATGGGTAAAGTTTTTACGTCTGGAAATCGCTTTCCACTATTACTCAAATTCTTGGATTGTAAAGAAATCTTGTCCGTTCAGGTGCATCCCTCGGATAATCAAAAGGAGCTTATCCCAAAGGGCGATACCGGAAAAACGGAAGCCTGGGTCGTATTGGAAACTGGCAAAGACAGTCGTATCTACGCTGGATTACATAAGGGTACTACTAAAAAAAATCTGCTCGAGTCAATTCAAGACAAATCAATATCAGACCGGCTTCATAGTTTTGTCCCAAAAGCGGGCGATGCGGTTTTAATTCAATCAGGAACAGTACACGCTTTAAAAGCCACCGTAGTTTTCGAGGTTCAGGAAAACAGTGATACAACTTTCAAATTATATGATTGGGATCGCATCGATGCCAAAACGAATAAGCCTCGTGACCTACAAATAGAAAAAGCCCTTGCTTGCATAGATTTTACGAAAACAGAAATTGGTACGGTTACCCCCATTGATGATGCACATGATCCGAATAGCAAAGAGCAACTAATCCACTGTCCACAATTTGTAGTATGGCGAACAAGATCCACTCGGCCGTTTTTAGTTGGCCGTAGTGGTGAACTACGCATTCTGGTATGTATTGACGGAAAGGCTAATTTAAAAAATCATACGAACGATTACCCGTTCCATACCGGTGAAGTTATTTTGCTACCCGCTAATCTTGGCACCTGTAGTATTGAGCCAATCGAAAAAGCGACTGTATTGGAAATAGGGATACCGGCCTACATGAAAGAGATAATCCTATAGCATGAAGAAGCTTATTATATTTGATTTGGATGGCACCTTGGCAAGGAGCAAATCAGCTATTGACGCTGAAATGGCTGAGCTTTTTTACCACGTATTACATGTTGCCAAAATAGCTATTATATCGGGAGGAGATTGGCCACAGTTTGAAAAACAGGTCTTGCAGCATTTACCAAAAAAAACACCCTTAGATAAGTTAGTCATTCTTCCCACCTGTGGCACAAAATACTATAACCATACATCGGGTTGGAAAAAACGCTATTCGGAGGATTTTTCAGAGGATGAAAAAACAAAAATCATCACTAACCTTCATAAAGCTATCGATGCATCAGGATGTAGCCCAGATAAAATTTGGGGCGAACTGATTGAAGATAGGGGAAGCCAAATTACCTATTCAGGTTTGGGGCAGCAGGCGCCACTGGAAGCCAAGAAAAATTGGGATGCCGACTTTAAAAAGCGAAAAAAAATAAAGGAACGATTACAAGTTACACTTCCTGAATTTTCGGTTCATGTTGGCGGTGCAACTTCTATCGATATTACAAAAACAGGTATTGACAAAGCATATGGTATTCAAAAACTGCGAGAGGTTTTATCCCTGCCGATTTCAGAAATGATTTTTATAGGAGATGCTCTGTTTGAAGGCGGAAATGATAATCCTGCAAGGTCAACAGGGGTGGATTGCATACAAGTGAGGGACCCTGAAGAAACAAAACGCTTGATGGAAGCGCTAATCGCATGTCTCAAAAAAACAGAATAAGAAAAGCACTATGAGTATCAAATTACAACGTTTGGGCACCATTATGGAACCTGAGTTAACGAACGAAAATGAAATTGAAGGTGTGCTAAACCCTGCTGCTACGCGCGGACCTGACGGTATGCTTTACCTTTTCCCACGATTGGTATCGAAAGGCAATTACTCACGAATCGGAATTGCGAAGGTCATCTTCGACGTAAATGGAAATCCAAAAGGAGTCGAAAGATTGGGGGTGGTATTGGAACCGGAAGCTCCTTATGAAATACATCCGGGGGGCGGGGGTTGCGAAGATCCAAGGGTTACTTATGTAGTTCCATTGGAAAGGTACATCATGACCTACACAGCATTTTCGGCAGTAGGACCACGTATAGCCTTGGCACAATCAACAGACCTTTTTACTTGGCATCGTTTGGGTTTGGCTAATTTTTCGCCATACAAGCTCATTGATTTTAACGGCATCAATAACAAAGATGCCTGTATGTTTCCTTTACCGGTGAAGAGTCCGCATCAACATACGGCTATGGCCATGCTGCACCGACCTCTATTTCGCGGTACAGACCCCCAGGAAACCAAAAAGATGCCTATAAACAGAAGAATTGGTGATCATCATGAATGTATCTGGATTTCTTACTGTCATATCAATAAAGAAATAGCGAAGCCATATCACTTGCCCAAGTTCGTTTCGAACCAGCCTTTGGCCCTGCCTGAATCACCCTGGGAGCATCTGAAAATTGGAGCGGGAACACCCCCCATTCTGACAAAACATGGTTGGCTCATTGTCTATCACGGTGTGAGCAACTTAAGACCCTTATCCGAAAATTCACGTCAATTGAGTTATTCGGCAGGAATGATGATATTGGATACCGAAAATCCCGAGAAAATTCTGTATCGGTCTATCCAACCCATATTATCTCCTGATTTGCCCGAAGAACGGGAAGGCATAACGGATAATGTCATTTTTCCAACGGGAATCGACCGCCGTGACGACCTTGGCGAACCTAATCGCTTTGATGTATATTATGGCATGGCCGATAACCGTATTGGAGTCGCCCAACTTGATTTACCGGATGAGTTGCCGGTAAGTGATTGAAACCAATCGAACAGAAGTATGAAAAATTAGGTAGGAACCTTGTTAAGACCCCTTAAGCGTTTTATCCATTTAATACCTTCATACCAAATTACCGATAAAAAACCCGAAGAAGCGGCAATGGACAATTGTCTCAAATCGAGCGCTTCAAACTGAAAAAAGCTCGTTAGGGGATTGACATAGATCAGTAGACCCGTAATTATAATGGTGACGCCAATGATCAATAAAACCAGATTGTTTTTATATTTCATCGTACTTAAAATCGAATAGTAAAACGACCTGTTCACCAGTGTTAGTACAATATTAGCGACAATGAGTGCGGTAAAAACCATTGTTCTGGTCAATGATTCGTTATAGCCCTCATAAACGGCATATTGGTAAACTGATAATGTTCCAGCGGTGATGACCAGTCCCTGTACAATGCTTGTGGTAAGTTCTTTCAGATTGAAAAAGGTGCTCGTATATGCCCTTGGCTTTTGCTTCAGGCTGTTCTTTTCTATAGGTTCGTTTTCATAAATAATGGAACAGGTTGGGCCCATTATCAATTCTAAGAATATAATATGAATGGGGGAGAAAATATTGGGATAAATCCAGTGCAAAGCTAAGGGAAGAAAAACCGTTAATATTATCGGGATGTGGATAGAGATAATATATTGAATGGCTTTTTTCAAATTTGAATAAATACGCCGTCCCATGCCAATAGCATCGACCAACTTCGACAGATCATCCTCTTTAAGGATAAGGGAGGCCGCGAGCTTGGCAATCTCAGTTCCTTTAGCACCCATTGCCACGCCAATATGCGCAGCTTTAAGCGCGGGACCATCGTTTACACCATCGCCTATCATGGCCACAATTTCCTTTCTTTTCTTCAAGGCATTGATAATTTTCAATTTCGCCTCCGGAAACATCCTAGTAAAAACCTGAATATCGTCTGCCTTTTCCAGAATTTCCGAATCCGTCAATCCCATCAGTTCATTACCGGAAATACTTTTGTCAAATCCTTTGAAACCGACCTGTTTGGCTATGGCCATGGTAGTGGCCGCATTGTCTCCAGTTATGATTTTGACCTTAATACCAGCGGCGTAAAAGTCCTGCAGCACCTTGGTAATATTTTCTTTAGGCGGGTCGTAAAAAGCCACAAGTCCTTTGAATGTAAATGGAAGTTCTTGTTGACGTTTCGGAAAATCATTTCCTTTAAAATTTCCCTCTCCTACACCCAGTACCCTAAACCCTTCCGCGGTAATGGCAGTGATGGCGTTTTCAATCTGTTTTTTTTCGGATTGACTTAGTTCTGAAACGGCAATCAAAGCTTCCGGAGCTCCCTTAGCCGCAATAATGCGAGTGCCCGTACTGTCTTCAAAAACGTGGGTCATCATAGGAGGTTTTCCACCCAAAGGATATTCATGCACCATATGAAAACCAGGCCTTTCGTCATCTGAACGGCCATCGATATAGTTTTTATGAAGAGCAATTTCCATAGGGTCGAAGGCAATCGGTTCACTGGCCCACATCGCCATTCTGATAAGCTCTTTTTCAGCAGCTACGGGTACATTTTTCAAGTCCGAAATTTTGCCGGAAGCCATGGAGAATATTTTCGCAAGGCTCATTTTATTTTCTGTAAGCGTGCCTGTTTTGTCGGTGCAGATTACCGTGGCGCTACCCAAGGTTTCTACCGTTTTCATTTGTTTGACGATGATGCCCATGTTCATCAATCGCCAAGCGCCCAATGCCATAAAAGTGGTAAACGCAACGGGAATTTCCTCCGGTAAGATACTCATGGCCAGCGTAAGCGCCTTTATCAAACTATCGGTAAAACTATAGGACTGAAGGTAATTAATGATCCAAACGATAGCAAATACAATGGTACCTGCGATTACCATCTTCTTAACAAAACTGTTTATCTGACGTTCTAATGGGGTTTTTTCCTCCTGAATGTTTTCAAGGCTTTTTCCAATTTTACCCAGCTTGGTTTCGTTTCCGATAGCCGTAATTTGAATAATGGCCAATCCGCTAACAACTGTGGTTCCCCTGTACACTGAATTTTCTACCGCGGTCTGGTCTTTGTAAACGGATAAGGACTCACCCGTAAGTATGGACTCGTCGACAGAAAAATCATTAGAATGGATAATTTTTCCATCCGCTACCACAGCGGTCCCTTCTTCGATCATAAGACTATCCCCTATGACCAGTTCTTCACTATTTATCTCCTGAACTTCACCATTTCGGATTACCTTACAGGTAGGTCGGGTAATATTTTTTAATTTCTCTAGGGCATTCCGGCTTCTAGAGTCTTGGTACAGCGATATACCTGCAACCAGAACGATGGCACAAACCATAAAAATAGCATCACCCGTATTGCCGCTGATAAAGTAAATGGCTGCTGTTACTAACAGCAAGATGACCATGGGTTCTTTTGCAACACTTTGTAGAGCGTTTAAAAAACCGTTTTCTTTTTTATACGCAAGCCTATTAATTCCATATTTTTCCCTGGCATCTACGACCTGTTTGTCAGTCAAACCCTTTATATCAAAATTATTTGAAGCCATATTTGAAACTATCTAAGGTTTTCAAAAGAAAGTGGGATTGAAGTTTAATTGAAACCTTACCCGTACATACCTAAAATCATTTAATTCAGAATTTTTAAACCATATATTCTATTGAATCAACGCATACTGATTTTTGGAATCGTGAGCACCTTGCAATGCCGTTGGGTCTAAACTCGCCTGTCTGTATAATAGCACCTGCGCTGCTGTATCATTTGCTTGTTGACCTTGCCATACCCTAAGGGCGGGTTGTTGAATGGCCCTTCCAAATGAAAAAGTGACCGTCCATGGCAAGCGATTTTTGAAGAGGGTATGTATTGCCTTTAAATGTGCGGAAGCCTGTTCTGGAGATTGCCCACCCGATAAGAATGCAATGGCCGGAACAGATGCTGGAACCGATGATAGCAAACATTGTGTTGTGGCTCTGGCTACTTCTTCGACCGTGTTTTGTACAGCACTATCGTTTCCTGAGATGACCATGTTCGGTTTTAAAATCATGCCTTCCAAATCCACTTTATAGTCGTACAAAACTTGAAAAAGTAATTTCAAAACCTGCTCGGTAACTTCATAACAGCGCTCTATACTGTGCTTGCCCGCCATCACTATTTCAGGTTCTACTACGGGCACAATACCAGATTCCTGACAAAGTGCGGCGTAGCGTGCCAAGGCATTGGCATTTGCTTTTATACATCCTAAGGAGGGTCTAGCTTCACCTATAGAAAATACAGCACGCCACTTGGCAAATTTTACTCCAAGTTTTTTATACGCCGTTAATCGATCACGTAGGCCATCTAAACCTTCCGTAATTTTTTCATCGTGAAAACCGGCTAAGGGTTTTGTTCCGGTATCCACTTTTATACCAATTATTATTCCTTCATCTTGTAATAAATCGGTAAAAGGTATGCCCTTCCCGGTCTGCTGATGAATGGTTTCATCATATAGTATAATACCGCCCACACTCGCGTTTAAACCAGGTGTTGTGATAAGTAATTCCCGATATTTGCGCCTCATTTCAAGCGTTTGCGGAATGCCTAAGACGGCAAATCTTTTGTTGCAGGTGGCATTGCTCTCATCAATGGCCAACAATCCTTTATTGCCAGCAAAAAGTTGCTTTATGGTATCTACTAAAATCTGTTTGCTCATACTACTTCTTTTGTTGAAACTTTACACCGTTAAACCGCCATCAGCAAAGTATGCACGCACGTAGGCGTGCTCCTGATTTTCCGACATTTTATCCGTTGTTCTTGTGTCCAATTTTACTTTGGAAAAACTTTGGTCCGCTTCTAAAATATTCAACAGCTCTAATTTAGCGTTGGTCGGCCCGAACAATAAAACCTCATCGAAACCTTTTAGCGATTCACTTATCGTTTTATAGTAATCGGCCTCTTGATGCTGTTCTTTATTATGCATCATATTTTCACTTTTTTGCTGTGATTTTTCCTTCTCCTCATGTGTGAACTGTGAACGTATAACCTTTGTGGCAATTACATCTTTGTATTCCATTACATGGGCATTGGCATGATCCATCCATATTCCTATTTTTCTATCCTTCGTCATCATTTTTTTAGTTTATATATTTTTATCGTCCCTTATTCACAGCTTCGACATTCCACTTCCAATTTCGTATTTCCGGCATATCCTCACCGTGCGTATTGATGTATGCCCGATGTTCAATTAGTTTGTCCAACAACAAAGATTTGAGTTTTGCACCCTTCTCTCCCAATTGGGGTTGTCGATCAATAACATCGATTACCAAATGAAATCGATCAAGGTCGTTTAAGACCAGATTATCAAAGAAAGTAGTTATGGTTCCTTCTTCCTTATATCCCCTGACGTGCATATTTTTATGGTTAGAGCGACGATATGTTAGTTGATGTATTAATTTTGGATACCCATGAAAAGCAAATATGATGTGTTTGTCCTTTGTAAACAGGGCATCAAATGCTTCATCGGTTAGACCGTGGGGATGTTCGGTATTGGGTTCAAGCTTCATGAGATCGACCACATTGACAACCCTAATTTTTAAATCGGGTAGATGTTCCCGAAGAATGGAAACCGCCGCTAAAGATTCCAATGTCGGCACATCGCCACAACTCGCCATCACCACATCCGGTTCTGAATGTTTATTATTGCTTGCCCAATGCCAAGCACTTATGCCACGTGTACAGTGTGCCTCCGCTTCCTCCATATTCAACCATTGGGGCGCCATATACTTACCGGCGATGACCACATTTATATAATGCCGACTTCGCAGACAATGATCGGTCACGGATAATAAACAATTGGCATCCGGCGGTAAGTACACACGAACGATCGAGGCTTTTTTATTGACTACATGGTCAATAAATCCAGGGTCTTGATGGGTATCACCATTATGGGCCTGTTGCCATACATGGGAAGCTAGCAAGTAATTTAGGGAGGCAATCTTTTTTCTCCAAGGCAACTTGGCGCTCACCTTAAGCCACTTCGCATGTTGATTGAACATGGAATCGACAATATGGATAAAGGCCTCATAACTGGTAAACAGGCCATGCCTTCCCGTAAGAAGATAGCCTTCGAGCCAGCCTTCACACTGATGTTCACTTAGCATTTCCATGGCACGGCCTTGAGTAGCCAGAAACTCGTCATTTTCACGAGTTTCAGCTTCCCACTGCCGATCGGTCGTCTCAAAAATGGCATTCAGACGATTGGAAAGAAGTTCATCGGGACCAAATACCCTAAAATTTCTACTTGCTAGATTGAGCTTTATGATATCTCTTAGAAAAACCCCCATCTCATGGGTATCAGCCGCATCAACAGCACCAGGAGAAGGAATGGTAACGGCATACTTACGAAAATCAGGCATTTTCAGGTCCTGCAATAGTTGGCCACCATTGGTATGGGGATTGGCGCCCATTCTTCGATTTCCCTTTGGGGCCAATTCGGCCAATTCAGGGATTAGTTTACCTGTCTCCGTAAATAATTCTTCCGGTTTATAACTTTGCATCCACTTTTCTAAAATCGTAAGATGTTGTGGATGGTCGGCATCTACCTGTAACGGAATTTGATGTGCCCTAAATGTGCCCTCGATTTTAAGACCATCTACTTCCTTCGGCCCTGTCCACCCTTTTGGGGAATTCAGAACAATCATTGGCCAAAGCGGCCTTTCTGGATTATTGTTCGTTCGCGCATTTAACTGAATTTGGTGAATATCGTGCACGACTTCTTCCAAAACACCGGCCATAAGCTGATGCATGGCTTCTGGTTCATCACCCTCTACGTAGTAAGGCGTCCACCCATAACCTCGTAACAACGCATCAAGTTCATCATGCGGAATTCTGGCCAATATCGTAGGGTTGGCGATTTTGTAACCGTTCAAATGTAAAATGGGCAGCACAGCCCCGTCAGAAATAGGATTCAAAAATTTATTGGAATGCCATGCCGTTGCCAATGGACCTGTTTCTGCCTCACCATCACCGATAACACAGGCAACAATTAAATCCGGATTGTCGAAGGCCGCTCCAAAAGCGTGACTAAGGGAATAGCCCAACTCACCACCTTCGTGAATAGAGCCTGGGCAATCGGGTGAAACATGACTTGGGATACCCCCTGGAAAGGAAAATTGGGTAAATAATTTTTTTAATCCGTCTTCGTCTTCCGTAATATTAGGATACACTTCACTATACGTACCTTCTAAGTAAGTGTTACCCACTAGTGCCGGACCACCATGACCGGGACCTGCGATATAGAACATGTCCAAATCATACTTTTTAATGATTTGGTTTAGATGTACATAAATAAAATTTTGTCCGGGAGTGGTGCCCCAATGCCCCAATAACATCTTTTTGATGTGCGAAAGTTGTAGGGGCTCCCTCAGCAAAGGATTTTCCCTTAGGTAAAGTTGCCCTACCGAAATATAGTTCGCCGCGCGCCAATAGGCATCTATCTTTTCAAGTAGTTCAGATGATAACACTCCTACTTCTGGCTCTAATACTTCTGTTTCCATACTTCTTTTTAATTGATGAATAATCATACTTTGGTAATCCTATTATTTTCTGTTCATGTTACCCATAGAACCATTTCCATCCCTCATGTGATTGCCGGACGTATTTTGCATCATTAAAAGCATATTTGAATTTTGGGACATGGTCTGAAACATTTCGTTCATTGCCGTAGAATCATTTTTTGAGGTTTCCATCATGACCGTTAGCATTTGTTGCCCCAAACCGGGATTATCCTTCATCATACTCATGAGTCCATTTTGGTCACCAACCATGTGACCCAGCATATTCCTACCCGTATTGTGATTCATCATGATACCGATCATTTCGTTTGACATTACGCTATCATTGGCAATACTGCTCATTATTTCCTGTCTATTTTCTTGGTCTGAAAGTGATGTATTAGTGTTTGATTCACAGGATACAAACAGCAGTGTGACTACTGTTATCAATGTCACTATCTGTAGGATTTTCATAATTTTTAGGATTTAATTATTAGGTATATTTAATAGTAAAAGGTAATGGCATACAACCTTAAAATCGTTATCCAATTATGTATAAAAGTTGCAAAATTCCCACTTATGAAATAGCTATATAGAAATTTCTCTACGTATCCAATTGTCTAAATTTTCAATACGGTTTACATCTAATGGGTATTTAAATAACTACGTACCAATTTGGCAATCATCAATTCCTCCTTGGTTTTGATAACATATACTTTGACCCTCCCGGAGACTTTTGAAATTATAAGTTCATTGGCATGATTTTTATTGTCATCCAATTCAATTCCCAGAAACGCAAGTCCGTCGCAAATCTTGGCCCTTACCTCTGGAGAGCGTTCCCCGATGCCCCCGGAGAAAACCAAGGTTTCTAAACCGCCAAGTGCAGCGGCAAAAGATCCTATCCATTTTTTGGTTTGGTAGCAAAAGAATTCGATGGCTTCCTTGGCACGATAATCCAAATCTTCAAGCTCAATCAACGACTTCATATTGGAGTTGGTTTCGGAAATACCCAATAAACCGGATTTGTGAATTACGGTGTCGTTAAAGGCTTTGGCATCGAGTTTTTCATGCTCCATTAAATAGGAGACCACGCCTGGATCCAAATCACCGGTTCGTGTTCCCATTGGTAGACCGGAAGTAGGTGTAAAACCCATACTGGTATCGATACTCTTTCCATTTTTTACGGCAGCCAGGCTAGCACCGCTACCGAGATGTGCTAGAATTATTTTTTCCGTCTTGCTAGTTTCACCACAAATTCGATGAAGCTCTTCCATCAAAAAAGCATACGATAGGCCATGAAAACCATATCGCTGAACTCCCTTCTTGTAATATGTTCGGGGAATGGCCAACAATTTTGCCACAACGGGCATTGTGGTATGGAAGGATGTATCAAAACAGGTAACTTGTTGTAGGGCCGGATACCATTTCTTGAACATCTCTATCAAAGCAATTTGTCCGTGTAAATGTTCAGGGTCTATGGAACTGATTTTTTTCAATTCCATTATTAAATCATCAGTAATCAGTTCAGGTTCGATATGGCTCATGCCATGTACAATACGATGTCCGATAGCCACAACTAAATCAAAATCTACGTGCTTATCTAAACAAGCCTTCAAATGTTCGACTGCCTTTCCATGACTACTGGCGTCAATTGCGATATTATTTTCAGCAGCGTCATTAGCCTTCGTAAAACTCAAGCCAGCCTTTTCCGAACCAATATTGTCTATCGCACCAGAAAGCAATTCCACAAGTACATCGGCTTTTTCATATAGCGCGAATTTTATACTCGAAGAGCCCCCGTTAATGGCCAATACACACCTATTTTTCTGCATGTTACGATTACATTAAAACAATGGTTATGCTTAATTGCTTGATTTGAAAGCCCCTAATTTTTCCACTTTTGGTTTCAGAGGATTTGAATAGTTTTGTGCACATTGTGACCCATACCAATGATTGCGGTAGTTGCAGGATTTTTACAATGCTTAGGATTAGATAGTAGATCCTTTTATCCTGAAATTTTCAGTTTTCATGTACTTAAAGTAGTATCCTCTTTGTATTAAAGGCTTTATAATTCCCAAAAGCTAAAAGTTACCTAGTCCTGCCATTTGATAAGATTATTCTCTAAGGGGACTGAAATATTTTCATAATTTGGAATGATACGGATGGTAAAGTCGCTGGCTGGCCTTTCAGTAATTACAGTCACCTTAAATACCTGATTAGCATTTTGCTCCGGAGACGATTTCATTTGTATACGTTCGGGTAGACATTCAGAAAATGCGTTGGCATATAGTTCTACCAAAACATTTTTAGGGTCTATTCCATTCAGAGAAATCGTTGTTTCAAGAACAAAACCTTTTTCAGTAGATTCGGATTTCACCTCTTCAAGCCTAATGCCGTTCCATTTGTTTTTCAGTTCATTCTCGGTGTGAATTATTCGTATACCCGCCGCACCTCTTTGGGCAGCACGTTGTACATATTTTTCAGCTGCGGGTAAATAGTGATTTTCGGTATATTCACGCACGGCCCTATTCGCTGAAAATTCCGGGGTTAATACTGCCATACTGTTCCGCATTTTCTCCACCCATTTTTCAGGAATGCCTTCATCATTACGAGTATAAAAATCAGGAACCACTTGTTGTTCAAGAATCGTATATAGTGCAATAGCTTCTTCCGCATCCTCTCGTTGCTGGTCATCATGTTCCTGCATATCGCCAATTGCCCAACCCACCTCGGGTGTATAGGCTTCGGCCCACCAACCATCCAATTCCGATACATTAAGACCTCCATTCACCAAAACCTTCATGCCACTTGTGCCGCAGGCTTCCCATGGATACCGTGGGGTATTCAGCCAGACATCGACACCTTTCACCATATTTTCTGTTAACAGCATGTCATAGTCGCTCAAAAAAACAACATGTTTGTGTAAATTATATTGACGAATAAAAAGCACCCATTCCCGTATCAAAGCTTTACCACTTTCATCATAGGGTGGGGCTTTACCGGCAAGCACTAACTGCACCGGTCTTTCCTGGTTCGTAAGAATACGGACTAAGCGTTCTTTATCGTGCAGCAATAAAGTGGGTCTTTTGTACGAAACAAATCGTCGTGCAAAACCCAGGGTTAATACATTTGGGTCAAAAATATTTTTTGCCACTTCTAACATTCCGGGCTCCCCTGAAACGGATACCTGTGTAGCAAACCGTTTACGTACGAATTCCACAAAACTTGCTCTTGAGGTGGTTCGCATTTCCCAGAGTTTGTTATGGTCTACTTTATAAATATCATCCTGTAGTGTTTTCTGTTCCCCTTTCCAACGGTTTTTACCGCAAGCCTCCGTCCATACTGCATCGGAAAATTCAGAATCCCAGCTCGGCATGTGAACGCCATTGGTAACGAAATCAATCGGAATTTCTGAGGTGGGCCACCTCTCAAATAAAGGCTGAAAAAGTTTACGACTCACCACCCCGTGCAAACGACTAACCCCATTGATGGAACCACTGCCGTGCATTGCGAGATAGGCCATGTTAAAACTTTCATTGGCATTGGTTGTATTTTGCCTACCTAATCCCATTAATTCCTGAAAAGATATGTGAAGTTCCTCCTTTGCATAGGTGCTAAAATATTGCTCCATCAATCCCTGACTGAAATGATCAAAGCCAGCGGCTACTGCCGTATGTGTTGTAAAAAGATTTCCCGCCCTTGTAACGGCTAGGGCTTCTTCGAAAGTGGTTCCTATTTCCTTCATAAAATCACAGGCTCTTTCAAGAATCAAAAAAGCGGCATGACCTTCATTCATGTGGCAGACTTCTGGTTTTAAACCCACCGCTTTCAATAATTTCCAACCACCAATGCCTAATAAAATTTCCTGTTTGATACGGGTCTCCGATCCGCCACCATAAATTTCGCTAGTGATACCTCGATAGGCCGGAAGATTAGCGGCATCATTACTATCCAGCAAATACAATTTCAATTTCCCGATTTGTACCTGCCAGGTACGAAGCCAAATGGGATACCCGGGCAAGGCCACTTTAATACGCAACCATTCCCCATTGGGTAGCCGCAATGGCGAAATGGGTAATTGCCCGGGGTCGTTGTAAGGAAAAAGTGCCAGTTGTGAACCCTCTTTATCAATTTCTTGACGGAAATAACCTTGTCCATATAACAGGCCCACAGCCACGACAGGCACATTTAAATCACTGGCCGCTTTGAGTTGATCACCGGCAACGTTGCCTAATCCGCCCACATAAATGGGTAAAGCTTCGCTTAACATATATTCCATACTGAAATAGGCAATACAAGTTAATGCCGCATTGGGATGCGTCTTTTGAAACCAACCTTGTTCGGCATCCGTCTCCTCTTTTAATTTGATCAGCTCATTGATTTTTCCAACAAAAGAAACATCCGCAAGCTGACGTTCTAAATGGTCTCTAGAAACCGTTTGCAAAACAATCCATGGATTATGGGTAAGTTCCCACAAGGCAGGATCCAGTTGCTGCCATATTTCATCTGCCTGATGGTTCCATGACCATCGCATATTCAATGCCAGTTCTGCTAAAGATTCAACCCCAGGTATACCCGCAGGTAACAGTCCGTATACTTCACTATTAAATTCCTTTTCCATTCCTTATCTAGTTTTATGGTTCAAGGCCTCAAAACCAGAAACCACATCGAACAATTCCTCATCTATGGAACTCTGCCGAAGTCGGTGGTATTTTTTGTTTAAATCGTCAAGCAAATTGCCAATGTTCTTTTCCGCTCGCTGCATGGCCTCCAATCGACTGGCATTTTCGCTGGCTAAAGATTCAACACAGGCTTTGAAGAGGGAGGTAAATAAGTATTCATTGATCAACGCAACCAAGGTCGGTTTTACGGCTCCCACAATTTGGGGAGGTAATATAGTGGGCCACTGTATTTCTTGTAGTGAATTTTTCCATTGCGCGTCCAAGGGTAAAAATCGCTGTTTTACGGGCATGAATCCCGAAACGGGTTTGGGTCGGTTGTGGAATATATAAAAGGTGGAAATTTTTTGATGCTCCTGACGTTGCCTACTTTGATTTAATATTTCGGTAACCAATGGGGTTACAGAATCAATATCGTTAGGCACTTCATATAATTTGGAGGTAGTAAAGCCTTCATCCGACAGTAGCAATTGAATCCGCTCCCCTACTACCCAAAGCTCCTTTTTGCCAGGAATATCACGGAATGAGGCTGCTACAAAACTGGCCATTTGATCATTGAACTGTGCGACAAGTCCCTGATCTGAACCGAATACAATCGCACAACTGGTTTCATTCAAATCTTTACCCCTACTAGGCGACTCATTAATGCCCATTATTTTCTCCGCTTCGAAATAGGCGACAAGCCCTAAGGCTATGGTATGGTAATAATCGGCCAACGAATCTACGGCGGTCTCATATTGAATGATATTCGACCCTGCCATAGCTTTCATAGCGCTCACCACGGATTTCAAATCGTTAGCCCCTTCCGTCTTAGTCCGTAAATTCTCTAGCGTGTCCATTAGGTTTTATCTTAATTGGAATCCTTATCTGGTTCTTCTTGAAATTCGGCAAGTAGTTCTTTGGCAATTTTTAAAATCGCTTTACTGTCTTCTGGACTTAGCTTTTTATTTTCAAAAATCCGCTTTTGTATTTCCACTGGAAAAAGGGCATTGTTTTTCAGAAGGGTATTTTCCGCTTCCTTAATCTTATCCACAGGAATCTTATCCAAGAGTCCTTCTTTTAGTGAAAGGAGTATCCATATTTGCTCCGATGCCGTTAACTGTTGAAGTTCTTCCTGTTTAAGACATTCCCGAATGCGTTTACCATGAGTTATGGTTTTACGCGTATTTTCATCGAGCCTTGTGCCAAAACGAGCAAAAGTTTCCAGTTCCTCGAATTGTGCAAATTCCAATTTTAACTTAGCGATAGCTTCATACGAAGCCAATTGCGCTTTACCGCCGACACGGGAAACTGATTTTCCGACATCGACCGCTGGTAGCATGCCCAGTTCGAAAAGTTTTGGTGACAGATAAATTTGACCGTCGGTAATCGAAATAAGGTTGGTGGGGATATAGGCGGAAATATTCTGTGCCTCGGTTTCAATAATTGGCAAGGCTGTAATGGATCCACCTTTTAATTCCTCGCTCAAATGGGTGGCCCTTTCCAACAATCTGGAATGGATGTAAAAAATATCACCGGGAAAGGCCTCACGTCCGGGGGGTCTTCTCAATAATAAAGAAAGTTCACGATAGGCCCTTGCATGATGGGTAAGGTCATCATAAACAATCAACACATCACGACCTTCTTCCATAAAATATTCCGCGATACTGGTAGCGGCGTACGGGGCTATGTACGAAATTCCCGGAGCCTCGTTTCCTTCAGCAACCATTACAACGGTATATTCCATTGCACCCTTGGCCTGAAGATTGGCGATCACTTTTGCAATGGCCGATGCCCGTTGGCCGATCGCACAATAGATACAAATGACATTTTTATCATACTGGTTGAGAATGGCATCTATTGCAATGGCCGTTTTACCGGTCTGACGGTCGCCAACAATCAATTCACGCTGTCCGCGACCAATAGGAATTAGTGCGTCGATTACCTTTATACCGGTTTGCAACGGAACGGAAACCGGACTGCGGTCCATAATGGCATGTGCCGGGCGTTCGATCGGTAAACGTTTTTCGAACGACATCTTTCCTTTCGTATCCAATGGCTGTCCTAAAGGGTCGATTACACGTCCAATTAATGCATCACCTACAGGAATATCCATCACTCTATAGGTTCGCTCAACCTCGTCCCCTGCCCGAATCAGCGAATCTTTTCCAAAGAGAATAACCCCAACCTCATCTTCATCCAAATTGTAGGCAATACCAAAAAGTCCGTTGCGAAATTGCAGTAATTCTTCAAAGCCTACGTTCGGAAGACCCGAAACCGTTGCAATACCCGTTGAAACGCTGGTGACCAAACCCATTTCGCGGGGTTGCATAGCAAAGTTAAAGCCTGCTGTTGCTTGCGCAATTTGATGTAAGGGGTCGGTTAACTTCATACTAATTTCAGGAGTTGACATGTTCCAATATCTTAGGCTGTTCAGTGACGTTGGCTTTTATGTCTTGGGATATGGTCTTCTGTAATGCATTTAAATATTCCGAAAAACTCCATCCCATTGTATACCCGTTGGTTGATAGTTCTATACCGCTGATTAATTGCGGATCCGTTTTAAAGGTTAGACTCGTCTTACTGCTTAGCACTTCATTTATGCTAGTTGTAAGTTCATCCTGTTGTTTTGCAGGAAGATCAAAAGCACTTTTAATTAAAATTGTACTGGAATTTGGAGTAAAGGCATCGATAAATTGTTGTTTCTCTTCCTTACTTGCCGCTTTCAGGTTTTTTATAAATGCAGCTACCGACTGCTCCTCTAAACCTATCGAGGCAATATCGGCAAGTGCTTTCCGGGTAATGGAAAAAACCTGCCCCTGGATATTTTGAGAAACCTCCTTGCTATTCTGTTCCTGCTGTTCATTGTAAGCTTTGTCCAACTTCGAACCAAGGGCTTTTGCATCCTTTTTCGCTGCATCCATTAGGTGCTGCTTTTCTATCCTCACATCATCGACCGCCTTATCCAATAATGCTTTCTTGTGAGCATCAAAATCATGGTTTTTCTTTTTGAAATCATCCTGTGCTGATTGGGCATCCGCTTTTTGAATATCGGCATGCTTCAATTCATCCGTGATTTTTTTCTCCCGTTCATTGACCGCATTGAGTATGGGCTTGTACAGGAATTTTTTAAGCAACCACACCAAGATGAGGAAGTTGAGTATTTGTGCTATTACCGTAAACCAGTTGATATCCATATCGTATTAATTGGCAATAATGTGATTCCAAAACGGATTTGCAAAAATGAGTATCATCGCCACCACAAAACAGTAAATAGCGGTGGACTCAATCATCGCCAAACCCACAAACAAGGTTCTTGTAATAGTGGGAGCGGCATCAGGCTGTTGCGCAATAGAATTTAATGCCGAAGAAACGGCCTTGCCCTCGCCAATAGCCGGCATCATGCAGCCGATAGCTGTTGTAAGCCCTGCGGTAATTATCGATACTAGGGCAATTGTAGTAGTACTGTCCATTTGTTATTTGTGTTAGGTTGTGATTTTCACTTTTTTCGGTTCTTTTTTATTGGAATTTTTAATGGCCGCTGCGATATAGACCGTAGCGAGAATGCTGAAAATATAGGCTTGAACGGTTCCCGTCAAAAGGCCCAAGGCATTCATGACTACCGGAAATATAAAGGGTGCTATGCTCAATAAAATGGCTATAATCATTCCACCGCTCATAATATTGCCGAAAAGTCGAATGGCCAAAGCCAAGGTTCGGGAAACTTCACTGATGATATTGAACGGAAGCATGATCCAAGTGGGCTGCAGGTATGATTTGAGATATCCTAAAAATCCACTTTTACCAATACCGTAAAAGGGAACCGCCAATAAAACACAAATCGCCAGTGCGGTTGTGGTAGAAAGCGATGCCGTTGGCGGTGTGTATCCCGGTAGAATAATACCGATATTCGCCACACCGATAAACAGAAATAAAGTGCCAATAAACCCGATATAGGCCGATGGATTCTTAAGGCCCACTTCCTCAATCTGCCCGTTGATACCCGTGACAATCATTTCCAGAAAACATTGCCACCGAGAAATATGGATATCCGTTTTCAAATTTTGGGTAAGCAGTGCCGCTGAAATAATCAAGAACAGCATTATGCCCCAGGTTGTAACCAAAGTAAGATTGATGGTCACAAAACCGTTCTGCCAAAAAATGGTTTGATCCGGACTAAGCTCCATAACTATTCTCGTTTTTTAGGCTTAGGTGTTTAGCGTCCCACGATTTGGTTGTACGAATTATCAGTTGCCTAGCAACGATAAAGCCCAACAAACATAGCACTAAACTTTGCCAGTCTTTTCCACCGATAAAATAGAAGCCTAAAAGTGTAACGCCAGTGCGCAGCACAAAACTACCCACAAGCCAGAGCGCCGGTACTTTTGCCGTTACCGCCTTTTTCACCGTGAGCCAAAGTCCACCAAAAAATAGGACCCCCAATACCGCACCGCCAATAAAAGCGGCTATCATTAGTAAAGTTTCATTCATTTTCTTCGTCTCTATTATGCATTTCGCGATCTTCTTTCTGTATCCAGTACCAAGCGACAACCCCTCCGATACAAATACCGGCCATTAACAAGGTAAAGGTCCAAGAAAAAAATTGCGGATACGATGTATCCAACCACAACCCCAACACCGCACCCATGACCGTTGGAACGGCGACAGACCACCCGACCATACCCATCATTCCCAGGCCGGACCAAACACTATTTTTATCACGCTGTGCCTTTAATTTGCGTTGTTCTTTTTTGGTGATTTCAGTACCAAAGGAATTCCCTGTTTCATTTGATGTCGATTCCATTTTTAGCTATTTCGGAATTTATCAAAGCTGTAAACAAAGCTTCTTTCCAGTTTGGCAATAACGGTTTTGGCTTCACGTTCTTTTTCAACCTTAGCGTTGAACCTATTTTTTATGAGTTCGCCGAGCTTGCCCAAATCTGCACCGCCAAATGCATTACGTACCGATACCAGAACCTGCGTTCCGGCTTTTACCATTACCCCTTCATCTACTGCTACATAGTTAACTATGTCGTTTTCTGTCGTATAGGTTAAAATGCTCGGCACTAAAGCCGCAACACAATCTAAACGTTGTGGTAAAAGGCCATAAGACCCAATGCTGGTTTCAACAACCACGCTCCGCACTTGGTGCACCTCAAGGAATATTTTATAGGGCAGTAAAATTTTAAGGTCCATAACCACTGATTAAATTTCTAAGCACTTGTTGCTATGGATTCTCTTTGATTTACTTGGTTTTTGGCCGAATTGATTGTTTCTGAGTTGGTTTCCGGACTCTCGTTCTTAGGCTCCTTCTTTATTTCCGGTTTCTTGACCTCATCTATAGAGCCAATCATATAAAAGGCGCTTTCTGGATACTCTTTAAATTCATCCGACAGAATCCGCTCGCATCCATCCAAAGCATCATCAAGCGATACCAGTTTACCCTTGATACCGCTAAACTGTTCCGTAGCAAAAAAGGGCTGGGTAAGAAAGCGTTCCAATTTTCTGGCCCTATTTACTATATTTCGATCTTTAACCGACAACTGTTCCATGCCCAACATGGCGATGATGTCCTTTAATTCTTCATACTGCGCCAGTGTCTCGCGAATTTTCTGTGCCAAATCATAATGATGTTGTCCGATAATTTCCGGAGTGGTCATTTTTGAATTTGATTGTAAAAGATCGATAGAGGGATAAAGTCCCTCACTTGCCTTTTTTCGGGAAAGGGCTATGGAAGCGGAAAGATGCGAAAACGTATGCACGGCAGCGGGATCGGTTAAATCATCCGCAGGTACGTACACCGCTTGTATCGAGGTAATAGCACCTGTATCCGTGTAGGCAATACGTTCTTCAAACTCCGACAATTCAGTTCCCATAGTGGGTTGATAGCCCAATCTCGAAGGCATTTGGCCCATCAGTCCGGAAACTTCCATCCCGGCCTGGATGAATCGGAAAATATTATCAACCAATAGCAGAACATCACGATGTTCTTCATCCCGAAAATATTCAGCCATCGTCAGTGCCGCGTGCCCCACCCGAAAACGCGCCCCGGGTGGCTCGTTCATTTGACCGAACAACATCACCATATCTTTCAACAGACCGGCATCCTTCATGGTATTATAAAGTTCATTGCCCTCGCGGCAACGTTCGCCAATACCACAAAACATACTTACACCATTATCATGACCCACCATGTTGTGGATAATTTCCGTCAGCAATACGGTTTTACCCACACCTGCGCCACCAAACAGTCCCGCTTTACCACCACGTTCCAAGGGTATCAGCACATCAATGGCCTTGATACCGGTGACATAAATTTCAGATTTGACAGCCCGTCGTGCCAGTGTGGGAGGCGCCTGATGTATATTACGGCGTTCTCCTTTAGGGAGTGGATCAAGGTGGTCTATGGTATTCCCAAAAACATCGAACATTCTGCCAAGGATGTGTTGCCCTATCGGTACGGTCAATTCTTGACCATCAGATTCAACGACCATGCCCCTCGCCAGACCTTGGGTCGGATTCAAGGCAATGCCGCGAACTGTATTATCATTAAGTTGTGCCAATACCTCAATGGTTACGCCGTTGCTATTTCCTGTATGTAAAACGGAATACACAGAAGGTAGTAGGGTGTCAAAACGCACATCTATGACACTACCGCGAATAGAAATTATTCTTCCCTTATTAATTTTTTCCGATTTATTTTCCGGTTTTTCATCCATTCCTACAGCAATGTCTAAGTCGTATTCTAGCAAACATAAAAGTTTCGATAAGGTACTATTGCAAGAGCTTTTTATCTTCTAGATAAGTTTCTTTGCTGATTTGGCCCGAGGCAAAACGTTTCTTTAGCAACTCTAGCGGTGTATCTTTCTTTGCACGTTGACCAGGTAGGTCATAGGGAGTAGCAAAAATCCAAAACAAAAGAACCATCCAAATAATCCACCATACAAAGTGCATTCCCATAAAGTGATAACCATTATACATATCCATGAGCTTATTTTATTAGTAATCCGTTACACTATTTAAGAATTTCGCTTGTAAAAATCTATTATAAAAAGTTGCTAAGTGTTACATATTATAAAGGCAGACTTGTATATATCACACTTTGATACAAAATATAGGTCGCAATGTTATGCTTAGATTTTTGCAACCTCGAACTTCAATAGAGATTTCATATCATTAGCAAATTCACGATAGATAAGAAAGTGATTTATACAACCGTGCTAAAGTTGCAAGGTTATATTTAGGTCTAGCTATGGGTATAATCGTAATCAACCGTTAGGGCATTGTTGACATGCCAGATGCCCGGTGTTTTCCAGGTAATTCTACCTGCTTCCTCTTTTTGATACCAAGAATCTACATTACCGGTCAATGTAACCGTAGTACCGGATACCGTAACAACTATATCACTATCATCAATATTCCAACTTCTGCCAATGGCATTTTTTACTTCCCTTTCTTCAAGAGCGTCATGTGTCTCCGCTACAATAGTAATATCATTAGTTAGTCCTTTAACCCCTGTAAGATATTTAATGGCGTCTTTGGCAGCCTCTTTTTGATACTGCCAATGCAATTCCCCCTCAAGGGTAATCCACCCATCCTCAACCTCTACAGTTATCTTTTCATTCGGAATGGAGTAGTTATTTTTTAATGCCACCAAAACTGCATCGGCAATTTCCGAATCCGTTTTTGATAAGGAATTTGGAAACCTGACCTCGATGTTCTCCACCAATGCTTTTACGCCCCTGACTTTTTTAGCCGCACTTTCCGCTTCTCCTTTTTTCGCATAGGAATCGACCACTCCGGTTAATGACACTACACCGTTTTTAGCGGTTACGCCAATCTCCGCAGCTTGCAATAACGGCTCCCATTTAATCGCATTCTGAACATCAAGTTGTAATTGCCCGTTACTTTTCATTCTATTGTCTTAAGGTACAGAAGGAATTTTCCGTACTCCGGTAAAGGTGAAGACTATATGCGGAACAATGCTTACATAAATACGATTGGAAGTTGTATAATTAATTGATTTATCATTTTAGCAAGATTTTCATAGGATGTACATCCAACACTAATTCGATGGTTAATTCTTCCCATTTTTTTTGGCCTACTATTCTCTTTTGTTTCCCAATACTTTCACATACATCGATAAGATTATCGTATATTAATGTTATGCCACTGATAATTTAGATGAGGTTATGGCAAGGTCTAATTACTATTAAGAGGTTCATTTATATGACCAGTAAGGGCATCTTGAACACTTTCTTATCGACCCCCTCTTTTCAGAACGAATATTGAGTAGTTGATAGCTATTTCTGTTTCTGTTTTTGTATCGTAGCACCCTTGCATTCTAAAAAATTGGCTAGTGTAATAAAGTTAATTGTGCCGCCTGTAAAAAACGTATGAAATCAATACGAAATGTGGGATTTCTATAACTAATTTACATTAGCATGTAATAAACTGACTGCGTAAATCAATGAACTTGAGTGCAACTGCCATTGCTATAATAAAGTTTTAGTAAAAACGGATTTAAAGATGTTCGGATTATTAATTAAGGACATCAAAATTTAAAAAAATTCTGTCCATTATACCAAGTATAAGATAACAACCAATAGATGCTACATGTTTATATACATCAAATACATGGTCAGTTTGCGCTGTAAGATGGTCGTAAAACAGGAACTTGAAAAACTTGGGCTTCACTTTGTAAATGTGGATTTGGGTACGATTGAGATTTTGGAGAATATTACTGTGGCTCAACAAAAACAATTGGCCAAAAATTTGAAGGTCTATGGGCTGGAATTGTTGGATAACAAACGCAATATTATTATTGCCAAAATAAAAGCCTTGATTATTGAAATGATCCACTATTCCGATGAGCTGCCCAAAGTAAACTATTCGGATTACATAAGCGAAAAATTGGGGTATGACTATACCTATTTGGCCAATACCTTTTCTGAGGTAAAGGGAATCACCATACAGCAATACATGATTATAAACAAGATTGAGAAGGTCAAAGAACTTCTCTTATACGATGAGATGAACCTTACCGAAATATCCTATAAGCTCCATTATAGTAGCGTATCTCACTTATCTAACCAGTTTAAAAAAATAACGGGGCTTACGCCTTCTTATTTTAAACAAATGAAAAAGAAACGTTTTAAAAATCTTGAGGATATCTAAATTAACATTTAGTCACATACTTGACCTACTTCCATTAACTTCAGTATCCGAAACAGAAAACCGATGTGGGAATACTATAACTCTTGACTTTTTACGTGTAATACAATTTCAGTAAAAATCCGGCACCTTTAAATGCAGCTTTTCTTGAGTTCGTAGAACCCAATTGTAGGCATCATAGAATAGCAAAGGCTATGGAAAATACTGATATTGAAAAATCGAAGGCATTTATTATCGTAGAAATTATAGAATATGTACCTAATGCCGTTGTTATTAAGACCATCATAAAGAAAACTACCGGTAACGTCACTGCCGTTTCCTTTGATTCGGGCGAAAACCTAACGGAAAAAATAGCGAGGTTCGATACGTTTATCCAAATTATTGACGGCCGTGCCGAAATTTTGATAAATGACCTATCGCAGACTTTGGAAACGGGGGAGTCTATTATAATTCCCGCTAATACCAGTAATACAATAAAGGCTAATGAGCGATTTAAAATGATTTCTACCATCATAAAAAGTGGCTATGAATAAGAATCACGGCCATGTTTGCTACAATTTCAAGAATAGAGATCCATGTAAAATTATAGCTCAAATCTAGCTCCTTTATAACTATGTAGTTGTAACCAAATAGACAGCTAACAAAAGTCGCTATTTTAAGACCGTTACGGAAACGGGTAAAGAAAGTGTCTCAAAAGCAGAACCCAAGCGATTTGAAGAAAAGGTATCACTACCCTGAATCTTCTTCCAAGACACTTACGCTATTTGATCAATCCACTAATATAAAATCATAATTTACCACCAATTCGTTGTTTACCTTCCAAATGCCGGGCGTATTCCAGGCTATTCGCGCAGCCTCCTCCTTTTGGTACCAAGAACGTACATCTCCACTGAGGGTTACTGTTGTACCAGAAACCTCAACCTTGATGTCATGATCGTCAGTAAACCAACTTCTTGCAAGTGCATCTTCAACATCGCGCTGTTCAATAGCATCGTGTAATTCAGGTTTAATGGTAATTTTATTAGTAATTCCTTTGACACCTTTTAAATGATGTACTGCAGTTTCGGCTGCTTTTTTCTGATAGTTCCATGGCAGTTCACCCTTCAAGGTAACCCATCCTTCCTTAACTTCAATGGTTACTTTGTCATCGACTTCTGAATAACTGGACTTCAAGGCTTTTAAAGCCTTTTCAGCAATTTTTTCATCCGTTTTCTTAAATGAATTCGAGAACTTAACCTCTATGTTCTCTACTAAAGCTTTTACACCGAGCACTTTTTTAGCGGCATTTTCGACTTCCATCTTTTTGACATAACTGTCGACGTGTCCCGACAACGAAACCACACCATCTTTCGCCGTAACACCAATTTCGGCCTCATGTAACATAGGTTGCCATTGTATAGCGTTTTGAACATCTGTCTGTAAAACTGCATTACTTTTCATGATATACCAATTTAATAGTGCAAATGTGTTTTTGCAACCAAGTAAAGGTCTCATAACAGCAGGAATTGTTGTTACAGGATTGCGGATATCCATTACAGAAATCACACCTTTTGCAGGCTGTATACTATTATGAATTGCATTTATTCACGTTATAATCTGTGAATTATGCAACATAATCTTTTTTTTATCCAACTTTCTTACTTGAATGTTGAATATCTTATAAGCTGCTTTTTTACCTATGTCGGCATCTCAAAATTCTAAAGGATACCGACTTTAATGAACTAAGAATATCAGCGCTGTCAAATATCAGATCCAAATTAATACGTCAGAACCAGCATTTGTGGTATTCAGTAAGCTTTCGAAAATAGAAAGTATATAAAACTGGGTTTCAAAATCAATTCTTGAGCCAACAACTTTAACCTAATCACTCCAAAATGAAATTAGCCTATATTGGTACCTACCCGCCACGAGAATGTGGCATAGGTACGTTTACCCAAAACCTTGCCCATGCTATGTTGAAACATGGCGATGAAATGAATGAAATTATGGTCTTTGCGATGAACGATTATGAACAGGAATACCACTATCCACCAGAGGTTAAATTAACCATAGGCCAAGAACAGCAGACCGACTATTTGGAAGCCGCAAATTTCATCAATCTCAGTGGAGCCGATGCCTGCATTCTAGAGCATGAATTCGGCATCTATGGCGGGCAAAGTGGCGTGTACATTTTACCTTTATTACATCGTCTTTCTATTCCAATTATAACAACGCTACACACCATTCTTGACACGCCATCATATACCGAAAAAGCTATTCTCAAAGAAATCTGTAAAATGTCGGATAAGGTTGTGGTGATGAGCCGGAAGGCGGTGAAGTTTCTTATCGATATCTACGATGTGTCCGAGTATAAAATTGCTTTAATCGAGCATGGTGTTCCCGATATTCATTTTGACAAAGAACAGTCTAGAAAGGAATATAGGCTGAATACAAAGAAACTGCTTTTGACATTCGGATTTATTGGTAGAAATAAAGGCATAGAAACCGTTATAAAAGCCTTACCTAAACTAATAAAGGAACATCCCGAGGTACTCTATATTGTTCTGGGGAAAACACATCCAAATGTCTTACGGCATGATGGGGAAGAATATAGAAATTATCTTCAAGTACTGATAAAAAAGCTAAAATTGGGCGATCACGTTTTATTGCTTAATGAATTTATTGATGAAACCGAACTATTCAAATATCTGTCTGCCTGCGATATTTACATCACCCCCTACCTAAATGAAGCGCAGATAACCAGTGGAACGCTTTCCTACGCAATGGGCTCTGGTTGTGTTGTCGTTTCAACACCCTATTGGCATGCGGCTGAATTATTGGCCGGTGATAAAGGAAGACTTTTCGATTTCAAGGATTCCGATGGTTTGGCCCTAGTATTGAACGAACTGTTGGATAATCCGGATATATTAAACGAAATTCAGAAAAAGGCAGCTGCATACGGTCAAAACCTGATCTGGCCAAAAATTGGTGCCTCCTACACTAAACTTATATCCAATGTATTGGCCTATGAAAAACCTTTAGTTATTAAAAAGAAAAATGCCATTGACCCACTTCTTTTGCCACCCTTCTCATTAGTCCATATTAAAAGATTGACCGACGATACCGGAATCATCCAACATGCGAAATTCGGCATTCCCAACCTAAAAGAGGGCTATTGTCTTGATGATAACGCACGAGCTCTTTTAATGGTTTGCATGAGCTATAAGCAGAAGAAAGACGTACAGGCATTGGAGCTGATGCCCATTTATTTGAGCTATATCCATTACATGCAGAACGATGACGGTAGCTTTCGTAATTTTTTAAGCTTCAACCGTAATTTTCTCGATGAAATGGGTTCCGAGGACTCTTTTGGACGTACCATCTGGGCATTGGGTTATCTACTCGGAAATGCCCCGAACGACGCTTACTACCAAACTGGTAAACTGGTGTTTTTTGATGCTGCCCCGAATTTTGAAAAATTAAGTTCAATTAGGGGAATTGCCAATACAATTATTGGCATCTGTTATTATTTAAAAACAAATCCCAATGATGATGACATGAAACAATCTTTGCAAAGATTGTCTAATACATTAATTAACCATTACGATCAAAACCAATCTGATGAATGGGAGTGGTTCGAAACCCTTTTGGCCTACGATAATGCAATTTTACCCTTGGCTTTACTTCATGCTGTCCAGATTCTTGAAGATGAAAAAATACGAAAAGTCGCATTTACCACCATGAAATTTCTAACCGAACATACCATGCAAGATGGACATTTATCGATTATAGGGAATAAAGATTGGTATATCAAAAATCAAGTGCGATCCATGTTCGCACAACAGCCCTTAGATGCACAGGCCATGGTTTTAATGTATCATCAAGCCTTCCTAATAACCGGTAATCCCAGTTATCTCAAGAAATTATTCACTTCCTTTACATGGTTTCTAGGTGAAAACGATATGCGTATGAGCCTGTATGATTTTGAAACTAAAGGTTGCTGTGACGGTTTTGAAGATTATGGGGTAAACCGCAACCAAGGAGCGGAAAGCTCGTTGGCCTATTTAATTTCACATTTGACGGTCTTACAGGCATATGAAGCATCTTTTCAATCGAATGTATCAAAATCGTCACCTAGCGTAAAGCAAAATTTAAGTGGACTACAACCTGTTTAATTTGAGTAGCGTATAATCTCATATTATAAACAATCTAAATTATCCTTATACCCACTATCAAAATCATAAACGGTTTTCCTTCGAATTTTGAGGATTCAATTGGATATTTATTAAAATGTACAAGTTGTATAATACTTTATATGATACGTAGCGCCCATTGATTGTAAGTCTATAGTATTTTAAAATTAAAAATCGAAGATTTTATTGGGAAATTCATATTCTGTACTATTGCAGTTGAGACCAATTTCTATTTAATAGAAGGATATAATTTTCGATTTCGAATGTTGTTTGGACACTTTTAGGTCTATAAACAATGAAAAAAAATTACATTTAAAGACTAATTAAGTTACCTAATTTCCAAATCGGAGACCGCTAAAAATCTTTTACAATGAAAATGGTCTTGTCAGTATTATATCAAATTCTACTCTGTTAGCTAATGAAAAGATTGGATTTTTGATAGTGTTTTTTCTTCTTTCTTGCGGCCCTATAATTAGCGATTACAAAAAAGAGAATAGTACAACCAGCAAAGAATATGCTGACCATTGAAAATACAAACGGTAAACGTTTCATGATATAAAAATCGGAACTTTAAATCGTTTTGCCTAACGCAATTCAGAATGTAACTAACTGTAAACGGTCGGTTTAAGATAGTTACAGGTAGCTGGTTGCAATACAGTATCCACCGTACAACCTGTAAATCCTCGCAAAGTAGGAATATTCGACGATTCATGCCGTTACCGGAAAATAATAGTCTATGTTGGTACCCAATTGGCCCACGGCCGAAAATCATAGCGATGCTGAACTTAACCGAAGACCCACTCGCCAACTATATGCCTGAAATGGCTTTGCACTTCAAAACACTTCTAGACGAAACCAACGATTCCTCCACGATTACAATTGACAATGGACGGGGTAAAGGGTTTATAAGTTCATATCTAGTTTTTCCGGGTCTGAGGGTATGGGTATTTAATATTATCTTCAGGTCCGACTTCAAAATCCGGCTAAAATTCTCGAAGAAAGGTTTGATTTATTTTTCTTATAATGTAAAAGGTCACTTTTTTCATGGCTTCCAAGACGATGATGCATTCCTTGATATATTACAGAATCAGCATTTGATAATCGCGGGCAGTACCAATGTGGAAGCAAAAATAGTGTATCCAGCCAACACCAAACTTAAGATAGCTATCATAGGTATAGATATGGTAACGCTGGGCAAGGCGAATGCAAGAAATGCAAAACGGATTCATTCCAGGGTCCAAAAATTATTTCGTTTCGACCATGAAAGCCAAGCTTTTAGGCATTTGGGAAGTATTGATACAGAAACCAAAAAGTATGCTGCGTTAGTCTGCAAAAACTATGACAAAGATTTGGTCGGCGAACTTTTAACGGAAGGTGCCGTACTAAATATGTTCGCCTCGCAGATACAGGCCTATATTCGAGATACGAATGATTCAGTTTCCGTACCGCCCTTGAGAAACGCCGAGCTTGCACGGATAACGTCTCTAGGGGATTACGTTATGGATCATCTTGACCAAGAGCTGTCAGTATTAGGTTTGAGCAAAATTTTCGAAATGAGTGTCAAGAAATTGCAATTGGGCATTCAACATCTTTATGGGGTTTCTGTGGGCCGATACGTTACGAACCTTCGCATGGGCCAAGCCAAGCATCTTATCAACACCACGGACCTAAGCTGTTCTGAGGTGAGTTATCGGGTCGGCATTTCGAGCCTGAGCTACTTTTCTAAATTGTTCAAAGAACGTCATGGAATTTCACCTAGCCTGATTAAAGGATCGGTGAAAGATTAAAATAGGTTGAATCCTTTTAAGTATTGGTAGGCAAAATTCACAAGTGCTTTTTCATTTTTCAGACAATTGATCAGGTGATTACATTCCGCTAGAGACATAATTTAGGGCGGCTTTAAAGTTGGGGCGATTTTGCTAAAGATTGTCCGAAATTCATTAATTGATATACATAGGTTTGAATAGCTTTACGCTAAATAAATCTCAAGTTATGTCTAGGAGTATCAGAAAAGTCAATTGGACTGGCGCACCTTTCTCTAATGGAAAAAATTACATTCTATACACCATCTTAGCTTACATTCTGGTGAGTATGATATTCGTACTATCTTTCTACAAGAACGTTTAAAAACACGTAAAGACTACTGAGCCTGAAACACGGCTCTAACGACTTTACCTTTTATAACTTCCAAACTCTTGGCCTTAATTTCTAAATTAGGAAATATAAATCTTGCCCAGCTAGTAAGTAGACATAATTTAGGCTGGGAGAGCGCTAATTTTTGATTACAAAAGTTCATTAAGGTTTAAGGCTAGCGATTTTTGCATTTTCCGGCGGCATCCCTTGAAAGTATATAGCAAACCAAGCGTGAAAATAATTCATTATTTAATGACGTAATGCCTTTGTTTGTGCATTAAAGGATGAATAGAAAAACCCGTGCGTACTTTAAGCTTTTAATGAATACTTAAAATTAGTTCTCTCCTACCCTTTCTAAAAAACCAGCGGCCTCAAAAAATCTAAATAATCCATTTTGTATTGCCATAGGCCGTAATACTATTTATTCAAAACCAAAAAAGGGAGGCCCCACATATATAGGACCTCCCAAATCTAAAATAAGGATGCCGCTTGTCTAGAACTTTCGCAGACTTTCCGAAATAAGGCTATATGACCTCCATCCGGTCATTCCCTATTATCAAATCTCCCAACCGCAATCTAGGCGAACCCGTAAATTTACGCTAACAAATTTGGATCAATAGCTAGCTCTAAACGGTTCAGTTGCATAAAGATTACATATTGAAAAATTGATTTAGCAATACGGTTAAGCCTTGCATAAAAATATGAGGATGTAAAAATATATTTAGTCTTAATTCATTGGTTGAGTGTTAAATAGACTATATTAACGTTTCCCCTTTCATTATACTGATTAAAAACCGAGAAATGCTAATCTTGAAAGAAAACCCTGCAGCAGACCATGTTCCGGAAATGGCTGAGAATTTCAACACGCATGGGCCAAGCCAAATATCGATTCGGTACTACCAATTGGATCGTGTCAAAAATCTATTATCAAGTTGGAAAATCAAGCCACAGCCACTTTTCTAAAAGTTCAAAAAAAGATATGGCCTATCACCGAGTAAATTAAGAATTTAAATTAATGGGTTAGCAAACCTTAGTACAAAATTGAAGAAGCAATTTTAACAGTTGTTATAGTGGGCAATAGATAAAACCAATGGTTGCCCATACATTTACTTTTAAAGCCCCAATAAAACCATTAACCTTACAATTAGTGCTGTATCGTGATTTTCACAAATACACACTGTAATTATTAGCGTATGTATTGTATAATCTATAGGTCGACAACACATTCAGTATTAACTCAACTTCAGATACAAAATCTATTGAATCAAGCGAAAGATTTCAATCGCAAAAATCAAATCACAGGTTGTCTCTTATACTATCATCATGAATTCGTTCAATATTTGGAGGGTGAAGAAAAGGTAGTTACCGCTCTTTTCGATAAAATTAAAAAAGATATAAGGCATTACAACGTCGATTTGCTAGTTAGCGGATTTATTTATGGAAGGGAATTTAAAAACTGGAGTATGGCCTATGAGAATTTTATCGGACCAAACTCTCGTCTAGAATATCTCAAAATGTTAGTAGAAACGTATATTGATGACGAAAATACCTTTACTACTATAAATCCTGCTACAAAGAAATTTTGGACGGTCGTAAGAACTTTACTTTCTACGCAAAAGGTAGAAGATTTTCAATAAAACGTCAATAGCTTTCTGAAATTAACTAGCTGTATGGAAAATTAGGGTCAGTGTCTTGATTACCATCTAGTGATTGAAATAAAAACAAACGCTAAAACTTTGAAGCGGATTCATCAATTGGATTTATTTTAGCTATTGTCAACAATCGCTTTCATAATAATTCAAAAAGTGTAAAACATTCGATAACCTTTCCTTAGTAGAACAACTTTCGTAACACGGTAACCGGATTATCGGTTGACCCTCTTGTCCCTTACCTATCTGCCGTTATGAATGAAAGGGTAAAACACGAGGTGAAAAACTTTTCAGACTAATTTTTAGCAAAACTGCTTTGACTTTATACTTAATTTAAACTTCTGAAAACGGCGCACTTAAATTCAGCCTAATGAAGAAAAATTTAGAATTAGTGGGCATTTTGCTTGGTTGGTTCGCCGTAATAGGTCAATTCATCTTGATGCTACAAAACAGGGTGACTGATGTACCAGAGACTATTTTTCGATTTTTCAGCTTCTTTACCATCTTGACAAATACCTTGGTAGCCCTATATCTCACTTCTAAATACTTTGGATTCTCAAATGGGCTCCTTTCAATTTTTTCAAGAAAAAGTACTTTGACCGCGCTGACGACTTTTATACTACTGGTCGGAACTGTATATCAATTAATTCTAAGGGGAATTTGGGAACCCGAGGGGCTACAAAGGATAATCGATGAACTATTACACACCATAATCCCTGTCTACTTTCTAGTATATTGGTATTTGTACGCCAGTGCTTCAGACATCAGGCTTAGGCCAACATTGTATTGGCTGTTGTATCCCTTACTTTATTTCGTTTTTGTCATTGTCAAAGGGCATTTTTCGGGGTTCTACCCCTATCCCTTTCTAAACGCCAACGAAATCGGCTATCTTGGTGTGGCCAAAAGTTTTTTGACCATCTTGGGGATTACGTTGCTATTGATGTCCCTTCTTGTCTTTTTTGGAAGGAAAAAATAAATTATAATCGGTACCATAATGGGATGCAATAACTCCATTTATCCCGATTTGGTTGGTGATGCTATTTATCGTCCCCTGAAAAATCAAAAGGCAGTATCGCAGAAATCCATTACCAGCATAAACTAACTAAATTGCCTTTTTTTTTAATGCAATGGATTTTAAGGGCCAAAATGTTTATTTTTTTATATTACTTTTAAAACGGTACCCTCACGGCCAAGCTGACCTAAGACTGTACACTATGAAAGAGAGTTCATCCCTATTAAAAAGATTCTTATCTAAAGGCAATAGTAAATTTATAATCGCTATTGTTTCCGTTTCGCTAATTGCAATGGCATTTAGCGTGAAGGATTTTCGTCCTGGAAACGATGGTTATACTTCAATTCCCACAGAAAATGACCAGAACAAGGAGGCTTCCGAAGAGGCTTTCGAACAAGTATACTCCGTACTGATGCATCCTAGGTGTATGAACTGCCATCCCATAGGAGACATTCCGCTACAGGGTGATGATAGCCATGTGCACAACATGTTACCGCAAAGAGGTGAGGACGGTAAAGGGGTTTCTACCATGAAATGTATCACCTGTCACGCCGCGACAGGAGTACCAGGAGAAAATACACCTCCGGGAAATCCAAGCTGGCATCTACCGCCTGCTGACATGAAAATGGTTTTTCAAGGTAAATCTCCCCGTGAATTAGCCTTACAATTGGTTGATCCCGAAAAAAATGGACATAAGAATATGCAAGAATTAAGAGAGCATGCTGTAGATACGCTGGTCAAAAGTGGTTGGAACATGGGAGGCGACCGTGAACTGCCACCACTTTCTTACGAAGAATTCAAAGAAGTCTGGTATACCTGGATAGATAATGGAGCACACGCCCCATCGGAGTAAAACCAATATTATATTTATATTAAAAAAATTGACGCTATGGCACTATTCGATATAAACGTAAATGGACAGACACATCAAGTAGATGTAGATTCCGATACACCGATTTTATGGGTCTTACGGGACAACCTTAAGCTTTTGGGCACAAAATTCGGATGTGGGATAGCGCATTGCGGCGTCTGCACTATTCATCTCGACGGTGATGCCGTTCGATCCTGCTCCTATCCGATCAGTGCGGTGGAAAACAAAAAAATCGTTACCATTGAGGGACTTTCAGAAAATGGTGATCATCCGGTACAAAAGGCTTGGATTGAACATGATGTTCCGCAATGTGGGTATTGTCAAGCAGGTCAAATTATGACCGCTTCCTCTTTATTGGCCCAAAATTCAAATCCGACCGACGACGAGATAAGACGTGCCATGAACGGCAATCTTTGCAGGTGTGCCACGTATACCAGAATCAACCGGGCAATAAAAACCGCATCAAAAGAAATGTAATTATGGCGACGATAAAAACACATTCGAACAGAAGATCTTTCCTGAAATTATCTGCAGCTGGCGGGGCGGGATTAATGCTACAATTCAGTTGGTTTTCAGGTCTGGCCAAGAATAATCCAAATGCAGATGCCGCATATGATCTTAACGGATACATTAAAATAGGAACCGATGGCACAGTTACGATAGCATCGCCAAATCCGGAAGTTGGGCAGAACGTTAAAACCTCTATGCCCATGATCGTGGCCGAGGAACTTGACGTGAACTGGAAAAACGTAAAGGTGGTTCAAGCTCCTTTGAACACAGACATTTTTACAAGGCAAATCGCAGGTGGCAGTCGATCGATAAACGAAAGTTGGGATGCTTTACGAATGGCGGGGGCAACTGCGAGGCATATGTTGGTTCAGGCCGCTGCCGACGCTTGGAAGGTTCCAGCTTCTGAAATCACGCTTGATTCAGGTGTGATTTCCCATACCGCGAGCGGTAAAAAGGCCGAATTTGGGGAAATGGCCTCTGCAGCATCTAAAATTGAGGTTCCGAAAGAAGTAGAGGTTAAAAATATAGAAGACTTTAAAATAATAAGACATTCCCAACGTAATGTTGACGGTCCGGACATTGTAACCGGTAAAGCAATTTATGGTTTAGATGTCTACGGTGATGATATGGTGTTTGCATCTATTGTACACCCTCCGGCATTCGGTATGAAACTAAGTTCCTTTGATGCGAAAGAAGCACTTTCCATGAAAGGTATCTATGATGTATTTACCATTCAGCCCTACCCTGAAGATTTTGAGCGTGGGCGATTCGATGTATCCGCCTTTCCCGAATTGATTGTCATTACAGGAGACTCTACCTGGAGGATTTTTAAGGCCAAGAAAACTATAAAAGTGGAATGGACTCCCTTCGATTCACATGAAGTCAAGTTTGAAGGTGAAGATGCCAGTGACCACAAAGTGCCTTCCGGTAAAGAGAATACCGATGACCACTACGCGGAAATGCTAAAGAAAAGTAAGGAAAATGCGAAGGAGGTGCGTAAGGATGGAAATCCCGAAAACGCTTTTAGCAATGCGGCAAAAGTTATCGAACGTTCATACACGGCGCCCTACTTAGCCCATAGTGCCTTAGAGCCCTTGACCTTTTATGCCAATGTGACCGCGGACAAGGCAGAACTGATAGGCTCCATACAGACACCTGAATATATGGAACAATCGGTTGCCAGGCGTTTAGGTATGAGCCTCGATCAGGTCGATATACAAATGACCCGTATCGGAGGTGGTTTTGGCAGAAAACTGTTTGGTCACTATTTGCTCGAAGCTGCGGTAATATCCCAAAAAATCAAGAAACCGGTAAAACTTATTTATACGCGTGAAGACGATATGACTTTTGGTGCCTACCGTCCGACCTATCATGCCTATTATCGCGCCGCCCTTGACGAAAACAATAAACTGATTGCATTTCACGTAAAAACAGGCGGAATACCTGAGAGTCCCCTGTTTGCGAACCGTTTTCCTGCAGGCACGGTAGATAATTATTTAGCTGAGGAATGGGCAATCGAATCGAATATAACCACCGCCGCTTTTCGTGCCCCAAGGTCTAATTTTATGGGTGCAGTAGAACAGGCTTTTTTGGATGAAGTCGCCGAATTGGCGGGGAAAGATCCCATAGAATTCAGATTGGAACTGTTTGAAAGGGCTATCGAAAATCCGGTAGGGGAAAAAAATGATTATGATGCCGAACGATATGCCGGTGTTTTAAAGTTAGTTCGTGAAAAATCAAACTGGGTTACCCCAGAACCTTCAACAGGTCGGGGCGTAGCTGCTTATTTTTGCCATGATAGCTATGTGGCAAGTGTCATAGATCTTAAAATGGAAGATGGGAAACCGATTATATCGAAAGTACTTTGTGCCGTTGATTGTGGGATTGTGGTAAACCCGGTAGCGGCATCCAATATGGTCGAGGGAGGAAGTGTCGATGGTATTGGGCATGCGCTGTATACAATTTTGACCCTGAAAGACGGCATGCCCCAACAACATAATTATAATGACTACCATTTAATCAGAAACTATGATGCGCCACGAGACGTTGAAGTGCATTTTGTTGAAAGTGATATACATCCTACCGGATTAGGAGAACCTCCATACGCCCCTGCCATTGGGGCTTTAGCAAATGCATTGTACAACGCGACGGGTAAAAGATATTATAACCAACCGTTTATGATAGACGTAGAAGAAAAATACCTTCAAAAAGAAGAGACCGTATAAGTAAAACGTGTTGGATGGGATTATAGAGCTCGAAGGAACGAAACGCATAAGAATTTAGGTATGATAATCTTCCAATAATGGTTTACGATGTCACGGCAACTGCTTTAGGTACTAGTTGCTGAGATTGTGGCCCAGATTGAAATTACCGAAAGTGAAAGATACTGGCACTAACAAGGGTAACCGTTGTGTAAGCCGTTTATCACCAAAATATAAATCTTTTCAAGCCTCTTAATGGGGCTTTTTTAGTTTTCTATTATCGCCTTCGCGTAAAACCCATTCTTTAAAAAGCTATCCTTACATTCTTAATTGGTTTTTTCTATAGCCTTGACACAAGAGTTCAGTATATTTAGTATCTACGATTATTATTATGGATATTACAATTTTTGCTAGGGCACCTTTCCGCTCATTAATATGCATCGGTTTTATCTTTATTGCCGCATGTACATCCAAAGTAAAAGAGGGGTCCACTTCATTAGAAGATTCCGATGGATATGTAGTGGCCGGCGAAGCAACGCAAAAAGCAAAAATATACATAACGACCCTAGACCAGTCCGAACTCTTACAAGTCCATAAAGTAGAGGATAGCACAGCCGGACCAGGGGTAACTTTAAAGGTTGATCCATCACAGACCTACCAAGAAATGGACGGTTTCGGTTATACGCTCACCGGTGGTAGTGCCATGCATTTACACAAAATGTCATCAAACTCGCGAGCGGGAGTTTTACAAGAACTATTTGGAACGGGCGCTAATGATATTGGGGTCAGTTATTTACGATTGAGCGTAGGCGGCTCTGACCTTGATGAGCGGCCTTGGTCATACAACGATTTACCTGAGGGCGAAACTGATGTACAGCTTGAACGCTTTTCCATGGCTTACGATACGGTATATCTCATTCCGATACTGAAGGAAATCCTAGAAATTTCCCCTCATATAAAAATTATGGGTTCCCCTTGGTCACCTCCCGCCTGGATGAAAGATAATAAGGACACCAAGGGCGGAAGTTTGATGCCAAAGTATTATCCTGTATATGCGAACTACTTGGCAAAATACATCCAAGCTATGGAAAATTATGGAATTTCCATTGATGCGCTGACTATCCAAAACGAACCTTTGCATCCCGGCAACAACCCTAGCCTTTTAATGCTCGCAAAAGATCAGGCCACATTTATTAAGTCCCATTTGGGACCTACGTTTGAAAGACTGGGCATAAAGACCAAAATCATCATTTACGATCACAATGCGGACCGGCCCGATTACCCTATTTCCATTTTAGAAGATGCCGATGCGGCCCGTTACGTAGATGGTTCCGCCTTTCATTTATACGGGGGGAAAATTGAAGGCTTGTCCGAAGTGCATGACGAGTTCCCCTCAAAAAATATTTATTTTACGGAGCAATGGGTCGGCGCACCTGGTAATTTCACTGAGGATCTCGCTTGGCACAACGAAAATTTAATTATCGGCGCCACCCGAAACTGGAGCAAGAATGTTTTGGAATGGAATTTGGCAGCCGACGAAAACCAAGACCCGCATACAGACCGTGGAGGCTGTGACCGTTGTCTGGGTGCCTTGACCATTACCGGAAATGATGTAATTCGCAATCCCGCCTACTACATCATTGCACAGGCCTCAAAATTCGTTCCGCCCGGTTCGCTACGCATTGCCTCCGATACCTTGGCCAATATACCTAACGTTGCATTTCAAACTCCTGATAGTGCATTGGTCACCATTTTCCAAAACAAGGATACGGCGAATAAAACAATAGAGCTGCAATTGGGCGAGACTTCTATTATAGTCAAGATGCCAGGGAAATCTATCGGAACATTAGTTTACGAAGGCAACAACGATTAAGCTATTTTTACCACCCATGAAAAAACGTAAGATTAGCATAAGCGACATCATCTTCATCATTTTTATCGCATTACTGATTATCCCTCAGACCCGCCAGCCTATACAAGTTGCGGTAAACAAATTGAAAGTGGCCGTATGGTCTCCCGGATTATTCGATACCGAGAATCAAGAACAAATACGACCCTTTCAATACACGGTACGGGATATGACAGGAGCGTCCAAAACCATTCCCATTGGCCAAGGGAAGGTCACCTTCTTAAGTTATTGGGCCACTTGGTGTGCACCTTGCATCGCGGAACTTCCTGAGATTCAAAAGTTGTATATGGACTATGGGGACAAGGTCAATTTCATATTACTAACCCAAGAGGATACACATGTGGTACAGGAATTTCTGATAAAGAAAGGATATGATGTTCCTGCCTACAATCCGACAACTAAAGCCCCGGAAAAACTGCAAGAAAACAGTATACCTACCACCTATATTATAGATACCCAAGGAAAGATTGTAATTCGCGAGACCGGGGCCGCAGATTGGAACAGCAAAAAGGTAAGAGATAAATTGGATGTCTTATTGACCCCAAAACGTCGAGAAGAATAGAAAAGTAACATAAACCTCCCACCTCAAGATCCTTTAAGGTCAAGCCTACACGTATCCCCAATCCCAAACCATCCCACTTACACAGAACTGATATCCAAGTATACAACATATCCTTTCCAAAAGTCAGAATTAATTTACGTTTGTAGGGTTGATGGTCGAATTGGATGGCTAACCCTTGATAAAACTAATTCCCTTCCCCCGCCAGACTTTATTAATAGGATAGCCACAGCGGTTGTACGCGTTATAAATAGATCATAAAAGGTGTAAAGCGATGGAGTTGGTCATTATCACCACGGGTCGAAAAAAAGGCCTCCTGGAAAATACATTAGTAAATGACATTCTTGCTCCATTCAACCCTGATGCCAGTACAGAACCGCTATTACTTGACGACAAGTGCTACCATTATGTCGCTGTAGATGACAACGTGCCTCTAGAGGACGTTATCAGTAGTCTTATGCAAATAGAGGGTATTGAATCCGTTTACGAAAAGCCCCTCGACTTCCCCCCCATGTAAAGATTTCCAAATTATTCGCAGTTTATAAGACTGCTTTGGGAAATCCATTCTATAGACCTCCCCCTACATCATACGCATACGTAATTATCAATTATTAACCGGGTTGGCCTGGCAGACCGTCAGTAGTGACCCATAAATTCAATCTTATGGCAACAAAAAAGAGTACAAAAAAAGCCGTTGATTCGCCATCGGGCTCTCCGCCCGAGCTCATTGTGGTCTCAAAAAGCGTCGAGACCCCTCATGCTATGGAAGCAATGGAAGCCGCGAAAGCGAAGTCCAAACCACCGCAAAATACTTTGGCCGGTTTCGTAGTGGGGCAAAAACTGCAGCTTGTTCCCTTATTTGGGGATACCGATGAAGAGGTGGCGGATATCGTGTCCAAATCGAGTGCTTTGGAAGGCGAAAACGACCTTTCAAAAATGCGGCAGTTCTACAAGGTGGAGGCAGCCTCGGACGAAAATCTGGAAGATTTAGCGGCCTCATTGAACAAACTAGACGAAGTCGAAGGGGCTTACGTCAAGCCGGGCTGTATGCCCCCGGTCTATTTTGAGGACGATGGAACGGCAGAAATGCCAGAGGGCGACGATGTGCCCATAAGCCAAAACCTCACCAACAACCAAGGCTATTTGAATGCGGCTCCGCAAGGGGTTGACGCACGCTATGCCTGGACCCTGCCCGGTGGGCGTGGCAACGGAGTGAACATCATAGATATCGAAGGGGGCTGGAACTTTAGCCACGAGGATTTACGGACCAATGTTGGTGGACTTCTTGGCGGCACCAACAGCATTGACCCCCAGTGGCGAGAGCATGGCACCGCCGTTTTTGGTGAAATGACGGGCGACCGAAACAGCTTTGGGGTAACTGGCATTTCACCCAGTGCCCATGTGAGGGCCAATTCCATTATAGGAGTTGCCACCGCCACTGCCATACGTCGGGCGGCCGACAACCTTTCTGTAGGTGACGTAATGCTTATTGAGTTACATCGGCCTGGCCCGAATTATCCAGGGGGTGACACCCAAATGGGCTTTATTGCCATTGAATGGTGGCCCGATGACCTTGCGGCATTACAATATGCCACCAACAAGGGAATTATCGTGGTGGAGGCGGCCGGAAACGGATCCCAAAATCTTGATGCGGCCGTTTACAATACGAGGCCCAGCGGATTTCCATCGAATTGGCGGAATCCATTTCGTCGGAGTACCGGCCATGACAGCGGATGCGTTTTGGTAGGTGCCGGCGCACCCCCCCCGGGCACCAATGGCGGTAATTGGGGAGCAGACCGTAGCCGATTGGGCTTTAGCAATTATGGTTCTTGCCTAGATGCCCAAGGCTGGGGCCAGGGCGTGACCACCTGTGGATATGGGAGGATTACGGGTTCAAACCCCAACAACAAGAACGAATGGTACACCCATTTCTTTAACGGGACAAGTAGTGCCTCTCCCATTGTTACCAGTACGGTCGCCTGTCTGCAAGGTATTCAAAAAGCAGCGGGCAGGGCCTTACTTACCCCAAGTAGGATGCGCCAATTACTGAGAACAACGGGCTCGCCACAACAGCCCGGTGCCAACCCCGTAAGCCAACGCATAGGAAATCGCCCCAATCTTAGGGCTTTGGTAGCCGCTACGGCATCGAGACGACCCTGGTGCGGCGTACAGTTTACAGGCAGCCTTCCACAAGGGGCCACACGGAAATGGTTTACCCATAGCTGGCCTGACCATTGGCATGTCATCTGGACTGTGGTACCCACGGCGCCGGCCATCGACGGTTCCGCACAAATAGAGTTCAAGGTAAAGACTACCCGACAGAATTTCGGTCTTATCAAATATTTTATCGAGATAAAGAACCTAAAAAACTATCCGGTAAGTGTTGAAGCCCGTTACTGCGTCATAGCGTCTTAAGTTAAGAAATGTTACTAATCCGGAAAGGTCAAAAAAGAAGGCCTTTCCCTAAAATCCGAATATTATGAGAGTAGGTGTTCAATTTACTGGCAGCATTCCTGCCAATAGTACGCGTAGATGGTTTACACACAGTTGGCCAGAAGCTTGGCACGTAGTATGGAACTGCGTACCGAAAAGTCCAGTTCAAGACGGGCCCGCGCAAATGGAATGGAAGATCAAGGTCTGTAGACAATCCAGTACAAAGATCAAGTATTTCATTGAGGCCAAAAACCTCACGAACCGAACCTTGTCTTTTGATGCACGATATGCCATTATGAACCGGTAGATTTTATAATGAATTACTAAAAATTTTAATTATGGATATACATATTAATTTCAATGAAAAATCCGGAGAGATGGATTTAAATGCGGAGGGTACTGCCGGGGAGACCAGTTTTATCCCTGATGCAGGAGCCCCACCTACTGATGTAGAAACATCGGCAGACGAGAATTTTGAACAAGCCGATAACACGCCCACTTCGGGAGGTGAAGACTTGGATATCGGAGGACCTGCGGAATGGCTCGTTGAGGCCATGGCCAATGCTTCAGCCGAAGAAAACGATGTATCGGATGATGCCGTCAACGATAGTATCGATGATGGCGGTAGCGGACCTTCGGAATAAGAGACCGCAATGTTAACCCGCAGGACAAAAGTCTTGCGGGTTTTTTTCTTTGCATCCGCATAATTGCCCCGTTGAAACCTAAAAATAGAATCTATAAATACTTGATAACGAAATGTTAACGTAAAAAAGGCAATATAGTTGATAAATAGAAACTAATCGATTCAACTACTACCAGCCACACATAATTTTTAGCAATCCGTACACAATTGCAATGAAAATCTTACAAAATAACTACTTTGAGCTTTTTCTTACACATCTGACCCTTAAATTATAGATGCATTTAGAAGGTTCCCTCCAGTATAAAGAAATTAGTGTCTAAACCTTATTTCTCGAACCTATGCCTACCACCTCTTCAATTACCGACAGTATTCGAAAGCCCTTTACCGCTAACAAAAGACTTTTGGGGTTACTGACGGTCGCCCTGATTGTCATCGGACTTTTCTTCGCCGCATACTACTCCCACATCAAGAATAACCAACATAATTTCCGGGAATCGAAGCTTCAAAGTCTTGATTCGGATTTTGATATCATCTCAAGACAATTGGATAACGATATTCAATCCTATAACTCGCAAAATAATATTCAACCTAAGAGTGCTGAGAATTTCCATCTCCGTGAACAGGTGAATCCGATAAAGTTACGCATTGATTCAATCTGGAAAAAACCGACCAAATCCTTGAAATTAGATCAAGCTTTTGACGAGTATATGGTAACCATCAAAGACGCTTCAAAAACCATAGATGACATCTACAAAAGTTCGCTCAAGGGGGCGATTAAACCACCCGACACCTTGTTTAATTCCAATTTGCTCAATATAGGGGTTTCGTTTGCCATACCAGAGGAAGGAAGCAGCTATCAGCTCTTCGGCCGGCAATACAATTACGTGACACCCCTAAACCCGTATATACAGCTAAAAATTGAAATCATAGGTCTAGTCAAATCCGATCGGTACAATGAAAGTGTGCGAAAAATCGATCCTTGGATCATCGCCTTGCTCACTACTTTTTTGTTGCTATCATTATTCGGCCTTCCTTATTTTAAAATGCTGTTTATAGCGGAAGACGAAAGGCTGTCAAGCAAAGACGTCATCTCGTCGGGTATATCGGTGGTGGTGGGCGCATCTATTATAATGATTGTTTTTCTTTCTTTAATGAGCCATTATTATGATTACTACCATAAAATACCTCAACGACTAACCGGGTTGAGCGAAGCTATCGGTACGCGTTTCGCAAAAGAGAATAGCGCCAATGTCACCGCTCTTTTTGAAATGCAGTTGCGGGAAATAGAAAAAGATGCTGTTACTAGCCTACAATATCATGTGGTCTCGGGTACCAATGTTCTTTTGAGGGAGAATTTTAAAACAGTATCTAAAATCAATCCGGTTGGTAAAGCCTATTATCATGTTGCCCTGATTAACAAGGATGATATAAAAAATACCAAGAACCTTAGCACCAGACCCTATTATAAAGATTTTATAGCCTCTGCCAATGTTTGGCAATCGGCAGATTCCATATCGTACGTAATGCGACCCGTAGTATCGATCGAAGATCAATCAGAGGAAGCCGTCTATATTGTAAATAATTCAGATGATAGGTTTAAAGGCTACAGGGTCGGGGCATCGCAATTGAAATCGATACACCGTCCCATTTTGCCCTTTGGCTACCAGTTTGCAATTATCGATGATACCGGTGAGGTTTGGTTTCACTCGGAAGAAGGTAGGGCGACCTTGGAAAATTTCTTTGATGTAAGCCGACAGGTAAACGATGCAAAGGCGGCCGTACTCGGAAGAATCAATGCGCAGGGCCTAGTCAATTATCGTGACCAAGGTCAATTATTCAATGTCAGGCCGATAAAAGGCACTAATCTCAGCGTATTGGCCCTATATGATATAAGCCTTCTTCGTACTAGGGTATCAGAGGTATTGACCCTTACCTGTATCGCTGTTATAATGGCAATTGTGCTGATGCTCGTTATTACCGTCCTTTCCTTGATTATACGAAACCCCAAGCTTGGCCTGTATCGGTACGACTCTTTTCTTTTCGAGTTTCTAACACCGAAAAAAAAATATAGGGATATCTATATTTTATTATCAAGTCTCTTTTTCACTATTTTGCTCATTATTGCTACTATCGACTTCTTTATACCTATCGAGCCTACGAGGGTCTACATTATCTGTCTACTTTTGGCCATATGGGCCTATCTCATCGTCTACTATACCCTGCATCCATATAGAAATAAACCGGATTTAAAATTTAGGGTACGTGATTTACTACTGTTATCGGTCATTGTTATCCTGAACTTTATGATGTTCAAAATGAACTCCAATAATTACATGTTTCCGATTATCATTTTGATGTTACAATTAAGCTGTGCTTTCATGATATTTAGGGGACAGTTTTATGCTTTGCCCGATAAAATAAAAAACATCTGTAGGTACAACTTATTTAAAATCCATATTGCCTACCGCTATTGGTATTCCATTTTCTTGTTCAGTTGGTTGCTATTGGTGGTCATTTTTCCCACCTATCTGATTTTTAAAAAGACCGATTTCTTGATCGATACGGTTTGGTTCAAAACCGACCAGATGTTTATGGCCCGAAAGTTTATGGCCAAAGAGACCGCCCTTAAAAACGATTTACCAGTTTTTGAAGGTTTAGAGTCGGAATATAAAAAGCTACGTAGTAATCATTTGGGCGATGGTCTATATACGGTATATCGGGAGACTGAAAACATTATACGATCGAAAGACACTCATTCCGACACTATTATCGGAAATAGTAATTTCCAGGAATTTCTTTGGCATACACGTCCAATTTTTGATGAGCGGGTGGGCAAATTTCAGGCACTCGTATATCAGCATGCCCACGACACTTCTTGGGTCAGTGAAAAGAAAACGGATAAATTGACGGTACGCTATTTGAACAAAGAAGGTGCCATAGACGTGAATTGGCGTGGTCCCCAAGAAATTTTAAAGGGCACCTCGGGCTTTCTAACTTTAAAAGCTGCCGGTATTCTGCTCATTTTGTCCATTTTGTTTTCTTTGATTCTGTTTTTTGTAGATCGCTTTTTTGCCTTCCGTTTTCGACATTTGAAACCTAACGATTTTGACACGAACCAAAAAGAAAATTATGTCAAGAAATTCGGACGGATGCTGCTCGACGAAAAGTCCAATTCGGGCTTGTTATTGATTGGGTTGCCCTTTTCCGGAAAACGGACTTTCGCTATTGAAATACTAAAATCGGCCGGTTACACCAAAGATGTTACGCTCTCTATGCTCAGGCTTGACCATGTAGATATCAAAGCAGGTATTTCGGATATTCTAAATCTACTGGCCGGGTTTACCCTTAAAGAAAAAGACCAATTCGACTGGGAAGATCATGAGGTTTTTATAATAGAACACTTAGAACACAACATTAAATCATTCAATGCCAATCACATAAAACTTAAGGTCATTTCGTTTTTGATTTCAAAAAGAAAAAGGGTGGTACTCATTTCCGAAGTATTTCCAAGCCAAATTTTTGCATTTTACGAAAACCCAAAGCAAGAATCCAGTTTGCCCATGGGTAGCCTTGAAGACGACTTTAATTCTTGGCGAAATATTCTGAGCGCATTCCCGCAAGTGCTTATCGGAATTACCGAAAACACTGAAAAAGTATACCGGGTATTGGGAATTAAACCTCAAAAAAATCCCACGAAATATGAAGTGACTATAACCCCGTTGATCGAAGAATTGGGCCATAGTAAATTTTTACCTACCCTAGCCCCTATAATTTTATCTAAGACACTGTATACCACCGAAAATCCAAACGAAAAATATGAGCAGTTGGATATTCAGCGTATGGTAATGCACACCCAAAACCTAGGTCACGGCTATTACAACGACATTTGGAACGCACTGCCTACCCGAGAACGTTATTTACTCTTTGATCTGGCCAAAGACGGCTTCCTAAACATCAAGAATAGAAATTCGCTCTTTTCGCTGATGAAGAAAGGGCTGGTCGTCTGGAAAAATCGCCCTGCTATTTTTAATTACAGTTTCAAAAATTTTGTGATTACCTCCGTTTCCATGAACGAGGCCCTTCGTCTCGAAAACAAGAACCGTGGAAAAGGTACTTGGGCCAATATTCGCATTGTTTTCTATCTCATGATCATCGCGACTATTGTATTTATTGCCTTGGGTAAACCGGAGCTCATAAAAGACTTCGAGGCCCTTGTCGGTACTTTGGGTGGTTTAGGAGTGGTTATTCCATTGGTCAGCAGGTTTCTGGCTTCGGGTGGGCAAAAGTAACCAAACTAGGATTTAGCAATAAGGTATGGCCGCAACTATAAAATTGAAAATGATGTCAGTAGCAACCCTACACGCAGTAGCAAAATATGTACATCATGATTATTCAAAATAACTAATGGTCGAACGAACCTGTCTATAGACTGATCATTCAATTAACAAAGCCAAAACCCATTAATAGATAATAATATGTCGAAAAAACCAACATCGCAAAAAAAAGATGCTGCCCATAAGGCAGTATTTATATTGAAAGACAAAGATGAACTAGTCAAGGACAAGGGGTCTGGAGTACATCACTACGGGGACTCATTCATTTGCGCGACCGACGGATCAGGACATGCCACACCCGGAAACAAGTCTCCCTTGGAGATTCTAGTGGATGCCAGTGAAGGTTTTATTCCTTTGTGGGCAAAGAACCAGGTGCTCCGTTGGACCTTTGACGAGCTTTCCGTATCCTATTTCAAACATCCGGAAGCCCTCAAAAACTACGTGCGAGAACTGTTGGGAGAGGCCCTTCTCCATTGGGGAGATGCCGCTCCAATACGGTTCAGCGAAAATGCCGACAACTCCGATTTTCAAATTGACTTACGACAATCCGACAACTGCAACGCCCACGGGTGTGTTCTCGCCAGTGCCTTTTTTCCGGATAGCGGCAGGCACCAATTGGTAGTCTACCCAAAGATGTTCGGTCTACGTAGGAAAGAACAAGTGGAAACGATGATGCATGAACTTGGACATGTCTTCGGACTACGGCATTTTTTCGCCAAGATTAGCGAAGCCGCATGGCCCGCTAAAATTTTTGGAGACCACAAACCCTTCTCCATAATGAACTACGGTAGTAAAAGCGTGCTCACCCATGAAGACAAAAGGGATTTAAAAGAACTTTATGAGATGGCTTGGCGAGGAGATTTGATAGAGATCAATGGCACCCGAATTCATTTTGTAACACCGTTCCATGCCATGGGAATTACCTAATAGTTTTAGAATATACCTATGTCAAGTCAAAGCTGAAATGGTGAATACCACAATTTTGGCTTGACTTGAAATTAGTCGTTCAACTCTGGGTACATCGTTCTTGCTTTTTCGGCTATGCTCACTACAGAAGCTGGTGTGGTCTTCGAGGTCATTCCTTCCAAGGCTGAACTTCGATCGGTAACGCTTAGAGCGGTTTTCTCGGCTTGAATGGCCATGGCTCCAAGAATAAGGGCGTTGTTACGTTCTTTTACCACCTGCTCCTTAATTTCTTCTTTTTTGATTTCGGCCCGTTTTTTTTCCTCTTCTGCGTTCTCGGCGCGCTTTCTATTTACTTCCCTGCCGAACAAAAATCCGGCCGCTGCAAAAACTATAGCTTCGACACCGGAAAACAAATAAATCAACCGGCTCCAATCAGGATCTTCCGCACCTACCTTTCCTATCAAAAAATAGATAAAAAAGCCATAGGCAATCATTACGCCAATGGCTATGATGTATGGTACTACGCTAAAACTCATTTTGGTACCCTTTTCCACATTTTCAGTATTTATCGCTCTAACATTAAATTTATAATTCATTGAACAAGTTCACCCTGATTATCTTTAGGCTTTTCGGAAACGAACTCGTTGGCTATAAATTCCCTACCATTCTCGTATAAAATGGCGTTGACGACCTTTTTCAAATCTTCTTTTTTCTTGGAAAATTCAAACAAATCCGAAGTACCTCCATTTTCCTTTTGGTATTTTTTGGCGGCAACGGGAAGCCATTTCAATAAATTGGATTCTAAATCTTTCATGTGTCGACTATCACTACAGACCTTAAGCGGTTCAATAAACCCGTCAAAATCGCTACCGACGCAGATATATTTTTCAGGTGACATTTTGGGCGTTGCCTTTAGGCCTATGACCGCCAGAAGGTGTACAATATTGAAACAAAAACTCAAGGGATGCATTTCTCTTTTGGTGGGTTTCAGCCAGGCCTCTTCCGAACGTATTTCTTCGGCATCGGCATATTCCAACGATTGTAGACTCGTATACGGAAAATGGGTTATAAAATCGGAGGTGGTAACAAATTCCGAAGTATCGATTTCGGGCATGGTGCTCGACTCATATCCCAGAATCCTGACATCGAGGCTCACCCCGATAAGACCTTTGCTATTGACCACTTCGATAATATCTTCATCCATTAAATTTATAGTACTCGGGTTGAACATGAACTCCTTTTTGGTATTTGACCCCCAATATCCGGCCACTTTGGGCTTACTATAAATCTTGACAGTCTTAATGCCTTGGTCCACGTGGTTCACGCATTTTGTAATTTCGAGATTGTATTTCCAATCGTTTATGGAGTAACCTGTAACCCCGACATGGCTAGCGATTATCGGAATATTTCCATAGCCTTTATCCTTTCTATACCGGTAAAAGTCCAGACGTGATTTTAAGCTCATATGCGCTATATCAATTAGTACCGGACTTAGTATCTTATCCTGGTTTTCATCGGCAGCATCCTCCGTCTTATCTCCAATAGCATAGGCTTTATCGATAACTTCCAATCCAAGTTCGGTAAGACCGTTTCCAAAGGGATAGAATGAAGGATGTTTTAAAGCTTTTGTGGCAAAAGCGTGCGTCGCCAAATGTTGTTCGGGAATATGGGTCAAATGCGTCAGGGTAAGGTATAGTACTTCCAAATCATTTTCCTTGAATTCTTTCACCAGTGCTTCCAACACCATTGCCGGACTTTTGGAAACCATCGTTTTGGGGTCGAAAACGGTACTTTTTCCGAACTCCATAAATTCATCGTACTTCAGGGCGTTTCCAATTTTTTTCATGCAGAGATTATGGCCTCCCTCAATCGCAAAGGTCAACTTGAGTGATTTTTCATTGAATTTATGAACGTTCTTGCGATTCAAGAACTCTATGGTCTTTCCCTCCTTGAGTACCCTATATTGTTCGACTTCCCTTAAAAATAAATTGAGATACGATACGTTTCCTTCCCGTACCATATCAAAATATTTTTGGGTGAACGGTTTTGCCAGATTACTTTTCAAAATATCGGAGAAAAAGCCCTTGCTGGAAGCCACACCGAACTCAAGGGCCGCAATGGCGGCAACCCCCAATCGCACCTTTCCTTCCTCTAGGTAATCGATACAACACTGACTTTCCAAGTTTCGCAAAATCGACTCGTCCGTATAATCTTTGAAGGCTTTTGACATATCAATTGCTTTCACCAATTCCCCAATATCCCTCTTAACCGAAATTTGGTCATTGTAACGGGCAAGATGGTTTTTAGCTACCGGATGAAAATGAAAGTCGAAGTAATTATCCATGATATTTGATTTTATATTTGATTAGCGTTTGGAAATCCAAGAACGACCTGGGGGTACAACTTAGGACATAGGAAAAATTACTTTTTATTAGCGTATTTGTTCTAATCCTAAAAATGGATATGGTCTCAGGTCTTACTTCTTAAATCTTACGTCCTAGATCTTACATCTCAATCTTACATCTCAGTCTTACGTCCTAAATCTTACTTCCAGGTCTCACATTATAAGTCTTACATTATGGTCTTAAGTCTTACGTCCTAGGTCTTACATCTCAATTCTGACCGTCTTGTATCATCTCAATCCGTCCGTCAATCACTCTAGTATTTTAATTAAAGCTTTCAAAATATACTTTCAGAAGTCTTTCGGTCTGGTCATCGTCAAACTGGGCGTAACTTTCGAATACCTTGTTTACCGGTCTTCCGGTCATTGCGGCCACACTGATTCTGGCTCTTTCGGTCAGGGAATCTTGTACTACGGCGCTCTCGAATCCCGGAGTGAGCTTTTTTCGTGCCGTATTCCATAGAAAATGTATGGTTTCCCTGACACCGAGGTCCCAAGACTCCGGTTTTTCCTTCCCCTCATAGGCATTCTCTAGTCCGTCCAGTAGTTCATCGACCTTTTTCAAATCGTCTATATCTGGCATTGGCTGTTGTAATAAATTTTCAACATCAAGAATGCCTGCGCCAAATCTATCGGTATCCCACTCCGTTCCATTGGGTTTGGTATTGGCCGATGCCCTTAAATGTTTTCGAAACAGTTCTACGACTTGCCACGGTTCTTTGACATGTCTTTTGAGAAAGTTTAAATGTTTGGCCTTCCACAGGGCTGCAGCTGAAGCTACGTGTGGCGTGGCATAGCTAGTGCCCGATCCGAAAACCATAATATCTTCTTGTTTTTTGCTTTTAAAGGGCACATAAACGTCTTCCCCGGGTGCGGTAATATCTACCGAGGTGCCATAGGAAGAATACTCCCAAACATCATTATTGGGGTTCGATGCCGCTACCGCAATGGTGCCTGGGTAGACCGCGGGGGCGATGACCGACTCGACCATGTTGCCAGCAGCACACACCCAGATAATACCGCGTTCGTACGCCGTTTTTGCAATACTATAAATCATAGGACGCGGATAACTGCCCATACACATAAAGATAATATCGGCGTTGGCGTTTATGGCTTGTGATACGGCATTGAAAAGATTGCGCCCCCGGCCGATCAAGATGACGGATTTCGAAATACGGTAGGGTATAACCTTTACCAAAGCTTTTCCCGATTTATCAACCGCAATACCGGTATTTCCGTCATTTTTTATAGTACCGTTGGGGTGCTGACCGACGATGATACTAGCGGTTCGAGTGCCGTGCCCCGGATGTCTCAATAGGCCAATGCTCATTTCGTCACGGGCATCTTCGCCGTCGATAAAATCTTCGTCCTGTAAAAGGTCAAAACCTCCCAAAACTTTAGTGTGGTCGGTGTAGCCCGTATCCAATTGTACGAGCCGAATCTTTCCGATATTTTTTACGCAATTTTTAAATGACTCTTCTTCAGAATCAATTTTCGACATTCTCACAGCTTCACGATTCCAAGCCCTGTAATCTTGATTCTTACCCTCTTGAATACACTCTTTCACCAACCTTGCATTAGCCCATCGAATCTTAAAATTCTTTTCGCTCTGCGCCCAATCGGCCGTACCATCGTCAAGCGATTCAAGGCTCTCGTTACTCGACCATCTGCCATAATGACCCGGACGGATATCGGTAGACATTTCAAGGTCGGGGGTGCACGTATCTATTTGTGGAAGACCTTCGAGATCCGCTGCGATTTCCCACGGACTTTTGTCCGATTGTACGTGGATATAGTAAAAATTACGGTGTGATGATTCCGTTGACATCGGGTACAGCGGCTCGCTCAATAGCAGGCCTGGCACGAGACTGGCCGCATTTTCTTTCCAGTCGTTCTGCATCTCTTTGACGGATGACAACTGAATCTCAAAAAACTGGGTTTCTGAATTTGTACTTTCCGAACGGTTCATTGTATAATAATTGGGTGAGATTGTAGTTTTTTCAGCAACGGGTGTTGCATTTTCGACTGCCTCGGCATTGCCGATCAAATCGGTCATTATCTTTTCCATGGATTTGGTAACCGGTATGCTTTTAATCATATTCAAAATACTGCTGACCCGAATACCTTCATTGCCCATCCAATCTATAACGTTATCGGGATCACCGGCTTGCACCACCGATCCGTCTTTTCGAAGCCATTGCCCATGCCTATTTTTTCTGGGTACACCGCTGTGATGTAATGCCACGACTTCGCCCGTACCCAGACCGAGTACCATACTGCCCGAAGAGCCGGGCAAGGTGTCGGATTCGTAGATGAGAAAATCATCCTTGAGCACCAACATGCGAATGTCCTTCATTACTATTTTTTTATAGTCGCCTTTAGGATGTTGCACGATAACGCAGTTTTCACCATCAATAATTTTCCCTAATTTTTTGTCCAACCGAGCTACAGGAAAATCGGTGATCGGCGTACCGGTACTGGAGATTTTCGCTACGGCAACTACTGTAAAATCAAGACCGCTATAAGGATTCTCGGGGTCTTTTTTATAGCTTGAGGTCATGAAAAACTCCTCGGGCAGCAGGTTGAAGCTTTCCGACTCTCCAGGGTTACCTTGCTGGTCTAGCTCATAGTTGAATTGTATGGTAGAATTGCTCGCCACTTTCGGGTCGGAAAGTACATGATTGTTGGTAAGCATCAGGTTCGGGGTGATCAAGAACCCGGTACCGTAGCCTGTGTTGCCCAATCTTGAATTGGTGGTAATTCTACCTACGGCCTTCGACAGTTGTACTATTCTTTGAATGATGCGTATGTCTTGAAAATTGGCCTCTCCATTAATGCGTTCCAAGGCCTGTAATTCGGCGGTGCCTTCTCGTGAAATTCTGTTGAACAGTCTTTTCTTGTCCGTCTGAATTTCAGATAGTTCAAGTTTTCCCTGCCGGACGTGGGTGATGTCCGTTTTTATGCGATCGATGTCGTTTAAAACACTTGAATAGTTAGAATGCGCCTCTTCGGCCAATTCCCTGAGTGTATCTTCCATACTGGTTTGGAGTTAAGAAAATTTTATTTTGAACTGCTTAACTAAAATCTGCTTGTTCATTTTTATTACTTTTTAGGATCGGTACTCATTTTTTCAAGCCTTTTGTCAACGCTTACTTAGTCAAGGTCCATGGCATACTCCTGTAAAATCTCTGCATCCAAATCTTTTGGAGATCCTATAGGCATTGATTCAAGCGATGAATCGTCCCATTGAAGATCAGGTTCAAAATCTGGATATTTGGCATACAACCCGTTGAGCATTTCAATAAATTCGGGCTGGGGGAAGCAATCGGTTTTATCCTTACGAACGTTACAGTGGGTCCACAGGCCCGGCCCTCCTTTTTCAGCTTCCGTGTTGATGTTGAACCATGTGCTGTCATACAACATATCCCTTAGGGGTATTCCAAAAATTTTGGCTAGCGTCAAAATCAATCTTTCACATTCCTTGATTTGTTTATCGGTATACCTTTGAAAGTAGGTATGACCTCTCCATGCTTTGTTAAGTTCACAGACTTCTGATTTAGGAACGTTAATTTTGGTGTCGCCGCTTTGAAAGTAAAACGTGCTATCCGCAGCTTTTTGCAAAGGGCCCAAAGAACAAATTTCAATACCGATCGACTTCTGGTTGAGTAGGGTATTGTTGCTAGCTTTTATACCGAGATGGTAGGCCCAATACATCTCGTTAAAGGCACGGAAAGTGGCTCCATCGAAGGTCTCATCCCCAGCTACTGATTTTCTACCGATTACAAACGATGTGGCAATTCGCCGCAATTCACCTGGCTTGCTGTCCTTTTCCCACCATCCAATGGTGTAGTCGGGCCGATGTGCTCCTGCGGTATGGTGCAGATACAAGGTATCTTTTTCAACATATTCCTCGATCCATTCATCGGGTTCAAGAATATAGTTAGTTGCACCTAGATTGAATCGATATCCTTTCTCCAAAAGTTTTTGCCATGTATTTTTACCGACAATGCCGTCGGGAACTAAATTGAAATCCTTTTGAAACTGTATCACCATATCGCAGGTCGGGGCGTCGAATTCAGGCGAAACATCTATGAAATATCCCAATTGACCCAGCATCCGTTTCATCAGTGAAATGCTGTAGTTACTATCCCCAATGCTTGTTTTTTTCATAATTAACAAGATTAATCCATTTGTCTATTTCGAAAGCTAGCTCTAAACTTGAATCGTCTCCGTAATCAATAAAAGATTCATTTGTGATTTATATTTGATGAATCTCTGATTTAACTTTTAGCAATTTTCCTAAAACTATTTTTCTCGTTTTTGGTCATTAGAAAATATTTCATATAACCAAATGCTCTATATAAGAACTATTCGTAAAAGTTTCTAAAGAATTATCTTTTTTACATGGTGCTACTGGCACTATAGATAGTATCAGTGTTCTAAACTTCAATCGGGTGAAAAATATTCGGGGGGGAACGAGTCAGAAAAAATGCTGATTCGTAATGGGGGAAAGATAATTACATCACAAAGTACAAATATTTTCTCATATCTGTGTAGGAAAATCGACTAATCGTAATAATTAACTTCAATAGGATAATGTCTTTAAAGCATTGATTACTATGATTTTTGATAAGAATATTCCAACCATCGCCAGTCCTCAACCAACTATACAAATCCCATACCCATTCATACAACTTTTAGTATATCAAGAATCGCAAATACATACATTTAAGTTCTCCCCCTTTTTGATGGATTCTGAATTTACCAAGTGATTGTTCACGATTAACATCTCATAGTACATTTTCTGAGTGAAGTAAAAAATTGGTTTTCAAACACTGTTATCTATGAAAGTCAAATCCTTAAAATTTATGGCCCTGGTAGTATTACTCACAACGCTCCCCGTTTCCTGTGTAAGCACCCGAGTAGAGGCTAGTCCATTTCAGGACAGCGTAGAGAACTTGGAGTGCCGAAAGGAATCAAGTTGGAGTTACTATTGGGGCCTCAAACAAAAACGGATTGACGCCAATCCCGAAGTAACGGGCAATGCGTGCCCGTGTCGCGAAGGATCTCTGTCATGGGTCGTGGTAAAGACTTCGTTCACCGATTTTCTGTTAAGTTCGGTTACGCTAGGTATCGTTAATCATAGAACCGCTATCTATGGCTGCGCGCGGCCTAAAAATGGCGAAGGCGATATGGATAATTAACGCATTATACCATGCGATTAATCCGTTATACCTAATTAAACACAGTAAAAGTCTAACGGCATATCAAATTCAATTTGAACTTCGATCAAATGCATTTATAATTTGGAAATAATACCCTAAAAACGCAAGACCAATGATACCCACTGGCATAGATCTACTCCCGATTCGGCAATGGACGAACAAACATGAGAATTTCACCCACCAACTGACACCCAATGCCTCCTTTAAACTTTGGAACCCGCCAGCGAACAGCTACAGAGATCGCTATTTGGCTACTACCAAGAATTTTCAATGGCTAATCGAACATGCGGTTACAAACAACCTTAAACTTCGAGCTATTGGCAGCGGCTGGTCTTTTACCAGAGTGGGCGTGACCGATGGAGGATTGATAGATACGGCCGGCCTGAACTTTTCCTTTCCTATAAAACAAAGTTATGTGAGCGCACAGTACTCACAAACACCAGCAGATCTCTATTTTGCGCAGTGCGGTACCATAATTCATGAAATAAACAGCCGTTTGGCAGCCAAGAACCCACAGCGATCCATCAAAGCTTCTGGCGCGAGTAACGGGCAGACCATTGCGGGTGCACTTTCTACGGGTACCCATGGCGCTGCCATTAAGTTCGGGGCTATTCCCGATTTTACGGTCGGGTTGCACCTAATTACCAGTGGCGATAGGCATATTTGGCTAGAACGGGCTTCATACCCTGTGGCGTCAACAGAATTTATAGCTTGGTTAGATGCTGAACTCGTGCGCGATGATGCCCTTTTCGATGCGGCATTGGTCAGTTTTGGTAGTTTTGGCTTTATTCATGGTGTGATGATCGAGACCGAGCCCCAGTTTCTGTTAACCGAACATCGCTTGGGGAAGGTGGCCTATGACGATATCCTAAAAAATACAATGCAAACTTTAGATTTCATAGGTCTAAATCTACCGGGTACGGGACAAAATGGTGACCTATACCATTTTGAAGTACTGTTTAACATCCATGATTTTGAGCCCGGAAATCCCGATAAGGGAGCCTTTCTTAAATACATGTTCAAAAAACCATTTAGCCTACCCTATGAGCCATTGCAACGCAACAATGTATTTACCTATGGTGACGACCTATTAGGTATTATTTCCTCAGTTTTAGACAAGCTTCCCGGTTCAGGTAAGTTGATACCCGCAATGGTCAACCTAATGTTTGGGCTGGCCTTCAAACCGGAACCGCCGCGAACCGGAACCATTCGGGAGATGTTCAATTATACGAAGTTCCGCGGAAAGGTGGCCAGTGCGGCCATAGCCATCGATATAGCCGATTCATCGCAAACCGTAGAACTTATCATAGAGGTTAATCAACAACACCCTTTTCCGGGCGGACTCTCCCTTCGCTACGTAAAGGGCACCCGAGCGACCCTAGGCTTTACCAAATTTTCGAATACTTGTGTGCTGGAAATGGATGGAATGGACGGCCAAGCTGCTCGAGATTTTTTCGAGGCGGTATGGCTGCGGTTGGAGCAAGAGCAGATTGCCTACACCCTACACTGGGGAAAAATAAACTTCAACCTTGACGCTGATCGAATCAAAAGAATGTATGGCACTAGCTCGGTGAAAAGCTGGATTGATGCCCGGAACACTTTGCTTGAAACTTCGGTACTGGCGGTTTTCGAAAATACTTTTATGGCGCGATGCGGTTTGAATCAAGTACACGGCGCCATTGTTTAATTAACTAATAACCAGTATAGCAGGTCAAAAATAGTATCCGTTTTAAGGATACCAACGTACTAGCCCTCCATTCTTTTATCCTTTTTAAATCAAATTTTTGAGTGCTAGGTTAAACCTTTTGATTCCAGCGTAGTCTAAAATATATATTCCTTTAATCCACTTTTAAAAAAATCGATAGGTTCCCCCTACAGTCCCGACAGTAGCGACCTGAAGAATTTTATCTTTATATAGGTGGGAAGCCCTTGAATATTGCCCATCTCGACAAAAAGGATTATTTTAGTTAAAATTGGAATTGAACGCTTTGAAGATAGATTCCAGAAAACACTCCCACGTAAAAATGAACATTCCCCTGAAGAAAGACATAAGACCCGTATTAGTGTACGCGGCAGTTCTTATGCTACTGTTTTTAGGATGTTCCCCAAAATTAACGAACGTTGCCTTACCTATTGACGATTTGCAGGAGTTCCGGTATACGGGAACGGAAGTACTGGAGGAAAAGTGGTGGACCGCTTTCGAAGATGAGCAACTAAATAGTATGATCGATAGTGCAATGCGGTCAAACTTCGACCTCGCTGCTACTTGGCAACAATTTAGGGCAGCTAAGGCCGTAGTGGTTCGAGAGGCAGGCATCAAATGGCCACAGATCGAGACTTCGGCCCAAACAGCACTCAATTTTCCGGAAAACGATTTTCGGGGCGGCGAGAATACCCAATTAGGATTATCCGCATCATATGAAGTCGATTTGTGGGGAAGGATACGTACGGCGGTACAGGCCGAGAAGTTCAGGGCCGATGCCAGCCTTTATGATTACCAGACCGCCGCTATATCACTTTCAGCGGAAATCGCTACGGCTTGGTACCAGCTTCTGGCCGCTAAAAAACAGCTAAAAATTACGGACACCCAGATTACCACGAACGAGAACATTATTAAATTGATCCGTTCACGTTTTGTTGGCGGCCAGATTCGGGCCGTAGATATTCTTAGGCAAGTACAGTTGTTGGAAAGCACCAAAGAACAGCGTATAATTTTCACCACCGATGTACAGCTATTGGAGAACCGACTGGCCGTGCTTTTAGGACGGCAGCCCCAAAACAGACTGGAAACGGATAGTAACGAACTTCCCGAATTACCGGCACTTCCCCAAGCTGGCTTGCCCCTAGAACTAGTTCGCCGACGGCCTGACCTGCAACAGTCCTATGCCCTTTTATTGGCTGCAGACCGAGATATGGCTTCAGCAGTTCGCAATAGATATCCAAGATTGGAACTTACGGCAAGAGGTCAGTTGCGGGCAAATAATTTCGCCAATCTTTTTGATAATTGGGCCTATTCCCTTGCAGGTAATATTTTGGGACCGCTTTTCTACGGCCGGCAATTAAGTGCCGAAGCCGATAGAAACGAAGCCATCAAACAGCAACGCCTATATGCATATGGGCAGACCACTTTGGAGGCTTTCGAGGAAGTTGAAAACGGACTGATACAAGATCAAATGCAAAAGGAAAGGGTAGAAAATATCGGGCGTCAACTCGAGCTGGCCGAAAAAAGTAACCAACAGTTACGGATCGAGTTCTTAAATGGTTTTAGCCCCTATTTAGATGTACTAATCGGTCTAGATGGCGAACAGCAGTTGCAAAGGGATTATGTAACGGCACAATCAGAACAGATTCAAATTCGTATCGCCTTATATCGATCCTTAGCCGGCGGATTTGAAACCGAGAGGACTTTGGAGAACTAGATTGGAACAAAAAGTTAGAATTGATATGAGCAATAAAAAAATAGTGGCCATTTGTATTGGCATCCTTGTCATAGGTATGGCCATTACGGCCGTCATCTTTCTTACTGAACCAGAGGCCCAGTCAGAAGGTGCAACCGTAGAAACCGCCATGTTGGTCGATGTGGTATCCGTTGAGCGAGGCACCTTTGAGCCCGTTATCGTCGCTACAGGTACGGTAAGGCCGGTCGAGGATGTGACATTGAGCCCCCTAGTTTCCGGACAGATCATACGTCGTGACCCTGCCTTTTCCCCAGGTGGTTTTGTAAAGAAAAATCAGGTGCTTTTACAAATCGACCCCGCTGATTACCGTAATAATCTTGAGATGCGTAAGAGCGAATATATGCAATCACAAACTACCCTTGATACCGAAATGGGTCGGCAACAGATTGCGGAGCAAGATCTTCAGCTCATTACCGATGATTCCCTTTTTGGCGGCGATCCCCTATCGGAAGAAGAGCGACAGTTGGTGCTTCGTAAACCGCAACTCAATGCGGTCAAAGCAACTATCGGTGGGGCTAGAGCTTCCATGGAACAGGCGCAATTAAATTTAAACCGTACGACCATCCGTGCACCGTTCGACGCCCACATATTAAGTCAAAACGTGACCGAAGGCGCACAAGTAGCACAGGGAGATGCCCTTGGCCGTATCGTAGGCACAAAATACTATTGGATTACAGCTACCCTTCCTGTATCCAAATTACAATACTTAAGTTTTCCGGATGGCGTATCCGATAAAGGTTCTAACGTTAAGATAACCAATTCCACTGCTTGGGGCACCGATAGTTTTCGGGAAGGATTTTTAGATGGACAGATAGGCGCTTTGGAAGATGAGACACGTCTGGCAAGGGTATTGGTAAAAGTAGCCGACCCTTTGGCCAACACTGCCGCCAGCGAGGGAAAGCCCAAGCTCATGATCGGCACGTTCGTCGAAGTGAATATTCAGGCCGATACGGTATCGGACGTCGTGCGGCTGAATAGGGATTACATAAGGAGCAATAAGACAGTGTGGGTCATGAAAGACGGAAAGCTCGAAATTCGTGAAGTGGATATCGTATTGAACGATGATGTGTATGCCTATATCCGAAAAGGCCTTGAAGATGGTGAACAGATAGTCGTAACCGATCTGAGTACCGTTAGCAATGGCGTAGCCTTACGTACCGCGAAAATGGATACAAAAAAGACAGCAACAGCGAAAGTGAGAGAAGGTACGAATGAGAACTAACGGTATAAAACAGAACCGTTTTTGCCACGCGTGAAATTGTAAAGGCTATGGAGGAGAACGAAGATAAACAAAAGGAGAAAACTAGGAAGGAAGGCGTTATTGGGTACATGGCCCGAAACTCCATTGCCGTAAATCTCTTGATGTTGGTACTGCTTGCCGGCGGCATCTTTACCATGTTTAAAATCCAGAAGGAAGTTTTCCCTGAATTCCAGCTTGATTTTGTGGAAGTATCCGTAGCCTATCCCGGTGCTTCGCCTGCCGAAGTCGAGCAAGGTATTTTGCAGCCCGTTGAAGAGGCAGTAAGGGGCGTTCAAGGCATTAAGGAAGTGGTGTCGGAGGCTCAAGAGGGTTCCGGTCAAGTGACTATCGAATTGGTCGCCGGTACCGAACGTATGAAGGCCTTTCAAGACATCGACCAGGCCATCAACCGAATCAGGACTTTCCCCGATGATATCGAACAGCCCGAAGTTGCGCTACAATCGCGCCAAAGGGATGTCATTCAAATCGGCCTCTATGGAAAAGTAGATGTGTGGACAATGCGACAGCTCGGCGAACGCCTGCGCACCATCTTATTGAGCGACCCCACCATCACCCAAGTAGAACTCGGCAACGTGCCCGAATATGAGACCCGAATCGAAATAACTAGCAAGAACCTTCAGAAATATAATTTGACCTTAGGCCAAGTGGCCGACATTATTCAGCAAAGTAGCAGCGATGTGCCTGCTGGTGCCGTGCAAACCCAAAGTGGAGAAATCTTACTGCGTATGCAGGAACGCAAACAATTTGCGGAGGAATTCGGGAATATTCCCATTATATCTTCAGAATCAGGCGCCAACGTTCGCCTTAAGGATATTGCAGAAGTTACCGACGGTTTTGAGGAAATCGGGTTTTACGGTCAGTTCAATCAACAGAATTATGTTGAACTGCGCATCTTTCGAATCGGTGATCAATCTCCACTGGAAATAGAGGAAGCCGCGCTAGCCATAGTAGAAAACTTTCAGTTGCCCCCTGGCGTAAAATACCGTACCGATAGCAATCGCGCATCCGATTATCGCGAACGCCTATCGTTACTCACAGAAAATGGAGTGCTTGCCATCGTAATCGTGCTTATTATTCTCACCCTATTTCTAGAATATCGCTTGGCATTTTGGGTCATGTTGGGTATGACGGTTTCCTTTATCGGCGGGATGATGCTATTGCCCCTGCTTGGCATCAGTATCAACATGATTTCCATGTTCGGGTTTCTAGTTGTGCTAGGCATCGTGGTCGATGATGCCATCGTGGTCGGGGAAAACGTGTACGAGTATCGCCAAAAAGGCATGTCTGCTATGGAGGCTGCCATAGCTGGAACTAAAGACGTATCCTTTCCCGTTATTTTCAGTATTGTTACCACGATTATAGCGTTCGTTCCCCTACTCTTTATGCCCGGTGAAACGGGAAAATTCTGGCAGCCTTTACCGGCAGTGGTCATCGTTATCTTAGCAGTGTCACTTCTAGAGGCCCTATTTATTTTACCATCGCATTTAGGCCATCTTAAAAAACAAAAGAGTAAAAATAAATGGGTCCTAAAATTGGAAGGATGGCAGCAGTCTTTTGCCAATGGCTTTGAACGCTTTATTGAAAACCAGTATAGACCATTTTTAGATCGTTGCCTCGAATACCGGTACATCACCTTGAGTGTAGCCTTGGCCATTTTGCTCATGGTTGGCGGATACGGCCTTAGTGGCCATATGGGCCTCATTCAAATGCCCGAGGTTGCGGCCGATGAAATCGAGGCGGGCGTTAGACTTCCCGTCGGTACTACCCCGGATAAAGCGGCCAAAGTCGCTGCTGACATTTCGGCTGCTACGCAACGTATGTTCGAAGAACATGACCTTTATAAAGTAGCCGAAGGAATAAAGACCAACGTTCGTGGCCAAAATTTCATCGATGTCGAAATCGTAATGTTACCGCCGGACGAAAGGGATATTACCGCTGGAGAGGTCATTGCCCTTTGGCGTGACAATATCGGTGATATTGAAGGGGTTGATCAAATCACCTTTGAAGCGGAACGCGGGCCCGGAGGCGCTAGGCAGGCTATCAGTATCGACCTTAGCCATGCCGATATAGATGTACTTGAAAAAGCGACAAATGCCTTTGTCGAACGTATGGATGCCTTTACCAATACCCGTGATGTAAGTGATAATTACAACAAGGGCAAAATGCAATACGACTTTAAGCTGTTGCCACAGGGTAGGAATCTCGGGCTGACCTCTGACGAAGTAGGTCGACAGGTACGCGACGGTTTTTTTGGGGCGTTGGCCATGCGACAGTTACGGGGCATGAACGAAATTGAAGTACGGGTAAAACTACCCTTGAGCGAACGAAAGGATATAAAAAATCTGGAAAATTTTTTAATACGTACCCCTGCAGGAATTGAAGTCCCACTCATGGACGTAGTCGAAGTAGAGCAGCGTGAAGCCTTTAGCAGCATCAACCGTCGTGACGGTCGGAGGGTAGTCAATGTAGGTATGGATGTTGAGCCTTCAAACGCCGTAAATCGGGTCATTGCCTCGGTACAGGAAGAGACCCTACCACAGTTGAGGGCCGATTTTCCTGGTATAACGTGGAGCTTCGAAGGTAGCCAAGCCGATATGCGCGAAAGTACGGATACGCTTAAGGCAGGATTTGGAATAGCCATTTTATTAATATATACCCTATTGGCTGTAGCCTTTAGCAGTTATATTCAGCCTTTGATTGTTATGACGGCAATTCCGTTCGGTATTGTGGGTGCGGTAATCGGACATATTTTGCTGGGCTACGATTTATCATTGGTGAGTCTTATGGGCGTAATTGCACTATCGGGAGTAGTGGTAAACGACTCGCTGATAATGATAGACTATGCTAACAAACGAAGAAGGGCGGGCGATGCAATCTATAAATCCATTCACGAGGCCGGGCTTAGACGTTTTCGGCCCATCATCTTGACCACGATGACGACATTTGGCGGACTTGCCCCCATAATCCTAGAAACCTCCAGCCAAGCGTTCTATTTGATTCCCATGGCCATTTCTTTAGGATTCGGAATTGTTTTTGCTACCGCCATTATCTTGGTGATTGTACCCTGTCTGTACTTGGCATTGGAAGATGCCCGTTTGATGATTGCTAAGGGTAGAACGGTCGAACAGGTAGATGTCTCCGATACCAGCAGTCCTCAAAATCCGGTTCTTGCTGACAAATAGTAGATATTATTTTATTTGAGTCTTCAAATGCCTCGAGGTGTAAATAATCGTCTAGAGCCATGCCCCATGACGTTCAGAACTACTTTTTTTATTAAATGGATCAGGTAGCATTTACAAAAAATTAGTAGTTTACAGTTTCATTACTATAATTCTACCAAAATGACAAAAGAAGATTTATTGGGCAAAGAACTTAGTAATCTGTATGCTATCGCAAAACAGGTGAACCATTATTTTAAGGATAGTGATATCAAGTTTCTTTCGGAGCGGGAACAACTGCTCATGACGACCTACGTTGCATTTAGCAACGCGAACGAAAAAGAAACCTCCGAAAACTTGCGTGCCTTACAAGTGAATCCAGGCAACACCATTGATTCAATTGTTAGCGAGATTACCGAAAATCTACATCAAATTGCAACGGAAAAGGGAACCGGGAAAAAAGTCAGGGAGCTTAGTTTTATGATGTCGTTCAATCGATTGGTTGCATACCACACCGCGAACATGGAAAATATAGAATATCTGTTGGAGGACTAGTCTTACTGCACTTGCTGCAGTGGATATAAATAATTGGAGGTCGAAGATAGCTTTAAAAGGGGATGATTGGAAATTAAATCATATCATTTAAGGTTTAGAAACTGATTAAGTAACCCAAAGATACGTAACCGTTTATTTTAGTAGCATTCACTATAAAATTTTCTGGTAAAACGCTGTTTGCCCGTTTTGTATATGCTTTGCTTATTGTATTATAGTACATATGAATGACTCCAACATCGACGAATATTTTGTTCTTTCTCCCAAATGCCAATCCGGTACCGGCCATAAGCCGAGGCTTGAATTTTTCATCGATGCTTAGACCGGCTCCAAAGCCGAAATGCCAGAACATAGGCGAGTCGAGAACTTTACCGATTCGCTGACCATATCGAATCATAGTGTTGATGCCCAATTCAAAGCTAGCGGTTTCCTCCTCCAAAAAATCATATACAGTCTGACCGTTCTCGACACGTTCTACAACGGAATAATTATTTTCCGGGTTTCCGGTCGCATAGAAACCAGTACTGACGCCCCAGAACGATTTCTCAATATCGGGAATGCGAAGTAAGGTCGAATAAGCGGATAGCTTGGTATTTTTGTCCCGTGGTTTCAGATGTATAATCAATTCGTTGACATCTGAAAATCTTTGTATGGGAAGCGAGGTATACCTAAAATCAAGATTGTTCAGCACGGCTATAAGAACGGACGAAAATTTCCCATAATTCTCTGCCGATAGTTGTGCGATAAGATTATCTGAAGCTTTACGTAGCGCTTCGTAAACCTTTTTGATTTCTGCTGCAGACGCCTTTAGGTCTTTATTTTTGGAGACCGACACTTTATTGATTTCTAAAACCTGTAAAAATTCTGAATCTTCCTCCAAAAGCAGTTCCTTGGTTTCGACGATAGACTTTTTTGTTTGATCGAATGAATTAATGACGCCCATGATATCAACTTTGGTAGGGACAGCGCCAAAAACATTTCTATCAACCGTAGACATGGTATTCTGAAAGCTTTCAGCTTGTTCAAACACTGCATCGACTTCGGCGCTTAGCATAGTAAGCTCGTTAAACTTGCTCTTTGCACTAGATTTCAATCCGGAAAAATACGTGGTAAGGCTCTCATCTGATTGTACCTTGTCTATATCAAAATATTGAACGGTTGCAGTAGGGGCATTTGCTACAAATTTTTTCACAACACTACTGATAGAGTTCGAATTCCCCAGAGAAGTCTTAATTCCGCCGAAGTCAACCAAGTCTAACAAACTGGCCGGTAGTTCTGCAGCGGTATCGATGTCTTCATTCAAAATGCTAACATCGAAAAGAAAGGTATTTACATTATCGATCCTGATACGGAAGAACTCTCCACTTTTAAGCGCATTGTACTTTTCGATTTGTAGAGGGTCTATCCCCTTTTGATCATTCAAATCGATTATAATTTCAACAATTTTATCGGTATTGCCGACTACACTTTGTTGTTGGCCGAAGCTATAGCTACAAAAAACTAGGGTCAAAAAATGGTTTATGAACTTGAAGGTCTTCATCGGATGAGGTTGATTGTGGATCAAACCTTTAACGACTTTAGACCTTATATTAGTATATGTTTAGGCGCATCCTTAAAAACTGGCATGATTGCCAACAAGGTGATTTTGAGCCACCCAACATCAAATAACTAAAGAAAAATCAATTTTATATACTTTACGCGAATCACATCTTGACAATGGTTCAACCTCCAGGGGCATCGAAAAATAGTGCAGAAATTAGGATACCTATCACCAAAATGATTAGGATACCTACGATTATATAGGTACCGGTTTTCGTTTTCGTATTCTTCTGGAATACATATTCCTCTTTAGACTCATTTTCTTCTTTGACGAATTCTGTCTTCTCAGGACCTTGTTTTTCTTCCATGGCAATTGTATTAGTTTAAATCAATGTAATTAAAGTTCACCGTACCCAAATGTTCGACTTCGATATGACCTTCTTGCATCTCTCCCCAATCGAAACTTCGTGTGATTTTTTCTTCGCCATAAACTTCTAAAAGAGTTTGGGTAATTAATACATATTCATCCGAATCAATATTATTCTTCAACAAGCGATGGGCCACGATGACATCTTCGCCCATTAACTTAATTCGAGTGCCGACGGGTACTGACCCTATTTCCTCACCATAATGTAGCACAATCTTTAGCCCTAACATTTCTGGGATTTTCTCTCCGCCATTATCGGAATGCTCCTTCCTAAGGATTTCCATCTGATTATAAAACTCCGTATATATAAAATGGCACTGTTCCATTAATTGCTCAAAGGGTGGCAGTTCACCATGTCGGTAGAACAGGACGGCATCACCTTCGATTTCAGAAATTTTCATTTCGATTTCATTGCTGTAAACAATTTTGTTGAGCAAAGAGGGTATCACCTTCGAGCTCATTTCAAAATTGGTGCTTCCCATAAACTTTGTAAATCCGCTGATATCGGGTATGCACAGTAATGTCGGTGTTGGCGAACCTTCGCTAGTTTTTCTCGTCTTGGCCATATGTACTTCCTAATTATATTTTTTAATCTTCGAAAAGTGCTAAGATACGTACCCTATCGAGATCGTTCTCGATATTTTTGGTAAGGTCGTTTCGTACAGCTACCAACTCTTTGGCGACGGCATCACGGTTATCGTCTGAAAGTCCGGGGGCACGATGCGTAAACTGCAAACCCTTAATCAATTCATACATAACGGTACTGTCTTGCTTTGCGTACAGTCGGATAGGCTGTACCAATATACGCATGACCTCATCTGCCGGTATTTTTTTACGAATCAAGATAGTGTTTCCGTCTTTGAAAGTCGTCGAGACCATATGTGGGAAGTTCAGAAATTTTGCAAGAAGGCGTCCCAGTTTGGTAACGGCACCGATAGCTGTGCCGGGGTCGTTAACTCCTGGCGACATGGCTTTAACGGCAATTTCCATAAGCTTTATCAAACCACCGATACCTTTATCGTCTTCATGTCTATCTGATGTAATATCCATACAGAACAAAAGATTCTTAAGTTCCTCATCTGAAATGTCATTTTTCACGCGTAGGGCAACATCACCCTCCCAAATATGTTCGTTGAGATACGGTACAATCTCTATTTGGTTTTCTTCTTCTTTGGAGGCAGATGACATCAACATGCGATCGAAGCCCCTAAAGTATCCTGTTTTATCTGCTTTGATCGGTTTCCAATCGGTGCTATCTATATATTGTAATGAAACCTTTGAAGCATCCTTTTCGTTCAGCTCATCCTCAAGAGACGCATCGCAACGATTGTAAATTTCGTCGATAATGTTATGTATTTGAATGGCACTCGAAATACTGTTGATGAAATAAATGAACAGTACTATACAGAGCACTGACATAACGGCCGCCAGCATTGCCGAAAGGCCTACAGAGTTGGTATCACTACCATAGGCGCCAAGTGAAAGCAATACCAATGTACAATATAGAAGGGTGCCCACATAAATACCCAATATGATCTGATGTTTTTTGTTGGATATGAGTCCGGGAAGAAGCCGTGGCGAGAAGTCGCTGGAAGCTTGGCCCAATACCACCATAACCATTGAAAAACTGAATACCGTGAGAGAAATGATGCCACCGATGAACGTTGAGAGCATGGCACGTACCGTATCATAATCCTGTATAAATAAATAGGAAGCTTCGTCCTTCATTTGCGAGACCAAATTTGAGCTATCAAACTTTAAGGAGATAACCGCTGCAATACCGTACAACAAACTGATCAATACCGGATAAAATGCAATACTATGCATCACATTCTGATATGTGCGCTTAAAAAACTTGATGATAGCCTTCATAGATTTCTCAATTATTTTTAACAACAAAATTTATGATACAGTCAAACTAAGTTTTGATAAAGCCTTCATATAACTATGGTTGCTGTTATTTTTGTTATCGAAATGTATTAGCAATTTGCTATAATAATACGATAAAAAATACTGGGGTCGGATTTTTGAAATACCCTTAAAAATAGTTTGGTTGGTTGTTAGAAAATGGTTTCGATGCGCTTGTATCGGAGCCATTTTTATTTTTCGAAAAATCAATCTGCCCGTTCCACTTCACTTTCGCTTTTAAGCACATAGTCGCCGTCATCTTGCTTAATATATAGTGCTTTATTGTCATCTTCCCCATTTCGTGTTACCGAAGAGCCTTTAATAGTTTTAGTGGTTTTCTTGGTATGCGTTTCTACTACTTCACCTTCTGCGGTTCCATTTCCCCACTTCCACTTTACACGTGTTCCTTCTCGTATCATATTTTTTTTAGTTAAGAATTAATTATTTGGATATTTCCTTTGAAACGTGACGACTTACGCGCTGTATTACAAAGAATCATGCCGCATTTATTTGAGTTTTTGAAAAAGTCAATTTTAACCGTTTTTGAACGCATAACTTTGATGAATCACCGTTAAATTTGATATATAATTGGATGAGTTCGGAACACATCCCATTTAAAAACGTTCCGCTAATTTAATACGAATAATTATGAGCACATATACAGAAGAAGTTGGAAAAAAGTTAAACGATCTTTTAGAAAAGACGTATGATGCGGAAAAAGGATTTAAGAAAGCTTCCGAAAATGTTGAAGACGGTCAACTGAAACGTTATTTTTCAGGTAAAGCACAAGAACGATATGATTTCGGACATGCCCTTAAAACTGAAATTAAACAATTTGGTCAAGAGGTAGATAAAGGTGATAGCTTTGCCGGAAAGGTACATAGGTCTTGGATGGATGTAAAAAGTCTATTTTCTATGGATGATGAGGAAGCTATGTTGGAAGAGGCCATTACTGGTGAGAAAAATGCGATTGATGCCTACGATGATGTTTTGAAAGAAACTAGTTTGCCAGCTAGCACTGCTACCATATTACAACATCAGCGTAATACGATCAATGAAGGTCTTCAAAACATTAAGACCCTTGAAGATATTGCCTAATAGCATAAACAAGTAAAATGTTGAAAAGGATGCTCTTGCATCCTTTTTTTTTGATATAAAAAGCAATTTCAAATGTTGTTATAATTAGGTTTGAAGGGCATCGTCAACGTCTATGTATCTATCGAATAAGCATTTACGAAATCCAAATCGGTGCAATAGTTAAACTTTCGGATGCATTAATTTTAAAATGGATAGCACTACGGGCAATTCTTAACTTTATACATCTTTACCATCTAAACAGTCATAAAACCTTATTAAAGGTTTTGATTAATAAGTATTAACCTAAACCATATTGATATGTTACGTTGGACAGTAATTTTTATAATTTTGGCAATTGTAGCCGCCGTTTTTGGATTTGGTGGTATCGCTGAAGGTGCTGCAAGCATTGCTAAAATTTTATTTTTTATTTTCTTGGTATTGTTTGTAATTACACTTTTTACTGGAAGAAAGAAAATTTAAACATTTTATACTTTACATTTTAAACTTTAAAATCACTTATATGAAAAAGTCAGTATATTTTTTTATGACCCTTTTGGCACTATCCTTTTCCGTAAGCACCCTAACAAGTTGCAGGGAAAAGACCACTGGTGAAAAAGTAGAAGATTCTATGGAAGACGCAGGAGATGATATTGAAGACGCCGCAGAGGATGTTGGAGATGAAGTCGAAGATGCCGTTGATGATAACTAGTAACTAGTTTTACTACTAAATTTAAGTGGACGTTTTCTCTCGAAAGCGTCCACTTCTTTTTGTTTAAAATTTGAAATTATATACTTAATTATTGCGTAACGACTCGATTAATTTCTTTTGTTCATAGAAGAGCGGCCTTCGATACCAACCTTCTGTGCCTGTTCGTATAGCTCATGTTTAGTCCATTCCTCGTAGGGTTTCGCGTTTCCACCTTTCTTACTTGCATTGGGCGTATTCGCGATACGTGCAGATTTTTCCTTACTAAACCCCTTATCACGTAAGGCTTTGTATTGGTCTTCGTTCTTGACGCTGGGAATATCCATATTCTTACCTATTTGAATTAATATGGTAAAATAATGTTCTTAAAAAAATATAATGGCTTTTTCAGGCCGAAAATTAACGGTAAAATCAAGTATATTTGTCCAATTGAATGGTAACACCGACAATCATCGGCGAATGGCACATTTTCATTTACGATATAAGGCTTCAGAAGTTATTCGAAATATTATTATAGAACAATTGAATTATTTACAAATACCGTTTAGCATTAACGCTCAAAATGAATTAAGCGTTCATGGTGAAATTACCGAAAAAGATCGTTTTAAAATCGAGGAAGCTTTACAACCTTACGGCATTACTATAGTCGAGAAAGAATCTGATAGCCTTGTCGAAAGTATAAAGTATGCTATAGAAGAACTTTTAAATTCTCCCGTTTCGCGAACAGAGAAAGTTTCAAGCTATTTATCACGAAAATTAGGCTATTCGTATTCTTCGCTATCCAACCGTTTTTCAGAGGATACCCATACATCCATCGAGAATTTTGTTATATTGCGAAGAATAGAACACGCCAAAAGACTGATGCTTCAAGGTGGCAACAGCCTTACAGAAATAGCTGGTAAATTGGATTATAGTAGTGTAGCGCATTTGTCGCGTCAGTTCAAGAAAACCACTGGGCTGACCCCCACCACTTTTTTACGTATTATTGAAAGAAGAGAGATAACTTAACCCTTATAGTGTAAGCCATAATGAGTACGTCCCCAATGAAAATTGTATTAGTCGACGACGATGAAGACGATAGAATGTTTTTCGCCGACGCTTTGCAAGAAATAGAGATAAAGACTGAACTAATGGAGTTCCATAATGGTCAAGAAGTACTTGATTACCTATCGGAAACTACAGCCGATAGACCTCACCTTATTTTTCTAGATTTGAACATGCCGGTTATGGACGGATTTCAATGCTTGCGCGAAATTCGAAAGAATCCAGACCTTAAGGACATGGTTGTGGCGATTTATTCTACCTCTTCGTCCGAAAAGGATATCGAAGAAACCTTTGTGAACGGCGCGAATATCTACATCAATAAACCAAACAGGTTCGAAGATCTCAAAAAAACTATTGGTCAAGTAGTTAAGCGCAATTGGCAATATCGCGAGAATGCGATGGATAAAGCTAATTTTCTTTTTCGTATTTAATTCATGAACAATGGGTTTGTTCGATAATCTTGGGAAAAAGAAAACAGGTGTTGTGCCATATGTTTTACTATTGATATTGGCCATCGTTGTACTTTTCTTTATTTCGAATGCTTCTTTTCAACAGAATCGCGCTCTGCGGAAATCGACAGAAGAGGTTGCCCACATTCAAGAAGTTATAAACGAAATCAATGCGCTATTCGGAACCTACTCGGGTTCGCAATCTGCAGGTATAAAATACCTTGTCACCCATGATAGCACCTACCTGTCAGCAATTATTGGCTTTAAAGATGAGAGTAAACTCTCTTTCAAACGATTACAAGCCTTGACCGCCGATAATCCAGAACAACAAAATTCATTACGGCGTAGCACCAGTTATAGCAATCAACTTTTTACTGAACTTAAATCGCTCGACCCAAAGGTTGAAGATAATTTGATATTGGCCTCAGTCATTTCAGGTAAGATAAAAGCTATCGAGGCACAACTAGACAGTTTGTCATCGATACGGCGAACTATGATATTGACCGAAAAAAACTTATTAGGAAAGCGGATGGAAGCCTATAAGTCTGCAATGACACTTACCCCTATAAACATTCTTTACTTGGCGCTCTTTGCTTTGGGAATTTTGATGTTCGCATTTTCCAAAATCAACTCAGATCGTAAAAAATTAGCGGTCACTCGTAGCTTTCTACAAAACATACTTGAGAATACAGATAACATGGTCAATTATTTTGTTCCAGTGACCAACGACCAAGGCAAGATTATCGATTTTACGGTCACGTATGTCAACGGACAGGTAAAAAAACTCACGGGACAATCGATAGAAGACACTATCGGGAAAAAATTATCGGAAGCATATCCGTTTAGCGTGGAAAAAGGGGTAAATGTATTATTAGGTGATGTCATCACATCGGGAAAAGCCATAATCAGGGAAATCAAATACAATATTAACGGTAGTGAAAAATGGTTTCTAACTACTTTTTCTCCAATGGAAAATGGAATTACGGCTACATCACGGGAAATTACAGAAAGTAAAAAAGCGGAAACCGTTTTGAAGGAATTGAATGCCAAGCTTGAAACCCAGAATCTTGAGCTCGAGCGAACTGGTTCGATTTTACAGAATATGCTAGGTTCATTTCAATATGTATTCAGTTATTTTGAAGCTGTACGAGATTCTTCCGGAAGCATTATTGACTTTAAAATTGCCTATTCCAATGATAAAATTAAGGAAGTTACAGGTCATTCTTCAAGAGAAATTATTGGCAAACTGATTTCAGAAGAATATCCGCATCTATTTGATAATGGAGAGTTTGAAATTTATAAGGATGTTATAGATACTAGTGAGGCAAAAGAATATGAAAGAGAGTACAATTTAAAATCGGGACATTTCTTTTTCTGTAACGAAGTTGTAAAACTTAATGATGGTGTAAGTGTAGTTTCTCAGGATATTACTTTGCGAAAGGCAGCGGAAAAAGAATTGGATGAAGCGACAGAGCGTCTAGCGCTCCAGAATGCAGTACTAAATGACGCAGAATCAGTCGCTGGTCTAGGTAGTTATAGTTATAATTTAGACACCGAAACCTTAACCTATAGCGACAATTGTTATCGTTTGTTAGGGATGGTTCAGGGTGTGGACACTCCTTCTTTGGCTTTATTATCTTCAATGGTCCTACCCGAAGATAAGGAAAAGTTTATCCGAAATGTTGCCCGTTCGCTGAAAGATAAAAAAAATGTACGCAATGTATATCGGATAAAAACCTTGACCGGTGCACAAAAGGATATATCTCTAGAAGGACATTTTTTTATAAAAAACGATGAAAGCTTTATGGTGGGTATTTTACGCGATATCACAAAAGAAGTATCTAATGAGCTGATTGTACAAAAACGTAACCGTGAACTTGAGCGTTCAAACGCTGAACTGGAATCGTTCAACCGGGTGGTAAGCCATGATCTTCAAGAACCACTTCGTAAGATACAGATGTTTATAAGTAGATTTTCCGAAATGGATAAGGAACATCTCTCTGAGAGAGGCCAAAAGTATCTTGATAAAATAGAAGCCTCGGCAAACCGTATGCAGCTGCTGATCCGTAATCTACTGTCGTACGCTAGGTTGGCCGACGAAGTTGATTCACAACTTACTATCGATCTCAACTTGGCTTTTGAGAAGGTGCTGGATGACCTCAGCGAAAAAATCGAAGAGACCCATGCCAAAATTACTATTCCAGAACTACCGAACATTCATGGCACGGAGTTTCAACTAGAGCAATTGTTCAATAATATAATGTCGAACGCCCTCAAGTATAAGAAACACGATGAACCACCTATCATAACTGTTTCTTCGGAAATTTTACCCTTCAACAAAATTGATAAAAGCTTCAATTTGACCCCGTCTAAATATGTCGTACTAACTATTGCGGATGAAGGCGTTGGCTTTGAGCCCGAACAAAGTGAAAATATATTCAGACTGTTTCAACGTCTTCACCAAAAAAATGCCTACGAAGGCACAGGCCTCGGACTGGCCATCTGCAAGAAAATAGTCGAGAATCATGAAGGCCATATCACGGCCCAAAGTGAGCCAGGAAAGGGAACTCGAATTCAGGTCTATTTTCCGATCAAAAATTAACAAGGTAAAATATAGTAGAGGTATATAAACATTTTTTGCAATACACAATAAATTCGATATCGCTAAATCTTTCTCCGAAATCTGACAAGCCCTCAAACTACCAGGAATATTAAAGGATAAAAACGTAACTCTTGGTTCCGCGCTAAAGATTATACTATAATCAAATTTTTAAAAATTGCATATTACTACTAAACGTATTTGCAGTATACACACGACCACTAGGTTTACAAAATCGTCGTTGCTCCACTAAAAGTGGTCCGTAATCGGCATTTTGGTACTCATTAGGTAAATTATATAACGCATTTCAGAAATTGTATAACAGTTTTACCTCTCTATACTGCGACTTTTGCAATCATAATAAATTACTTGACATGACCAAAATCAGAACTTTTTTCGGCTTGGGTAGAAAATCAAAAAAAATCAGCGTCGATATATCAGAAATTAAATTCCAAGATAATTTCATAATGGGTAGCACTCATCAAAAAGTATCTAGGGAAGACTCCTCAAAATCCATTCTTTCCGATAAGCAACAGAAAAAATAAAGTCTGGCAGTAATAACACTTAATTTTCTTTAAACATATCTAAAATTCTATGAAAACATTACGACTGACCTCCAACGCTATCGATAAAAATATTAACACAACTAATGTCTTTCTAGGGGGTTCCGTTTCCTCCTATGACAACGAAAGGGTTTTGGCCTTTGATAACGATTTTGGCACAGGTACCATTACAGGCATACATCTCGAAGGCGGATTTTCATTTCTACAATACGATGTGAATTTTAATGAGGATTTCAAGATCACAACCGATCCTAGCCCTTCAAAGCCGATTTATTTTATATACTGTTTGCAAGGAACCGTTGAGCAAAATTTCGGTGCTTTTGCAAAACCGAAAGTTCTTGAAGAGTTTCAGACTGCAATCTTGGGAGGAAACGGAAATACTAACGATATTATTTTTCCTCGTAATCAAAACGTCAAGCTTTGTATCATTGGGGTTGTAGAAGGTTCTTCTACGGAAAAAACCGTAACATTGAGAGAACAGATGTATTCATTATTCTCAAAGGGTCAAGATGAACCCTTGGATTATTACGGCACGTACAACCTGAGAATCGGCGAGCAACTAACCCAAATTGGAAAAATCAATCAAAAAGGTATCGTTAAAAAATTGCTGGTGGAAGGTATATTACATCTTACCCTCGCCATGGAGATACAGCATTTGCAATCGGACCTTGAAGATGAGCAAAATCCCACAGGTACTTTGACAAAACACGAGTTGAACAGTATCAAGAATATTTCCCACGATATTGAAAGCCACCCAGAAGTGCAATATTCGATAAAATCAATTTGTACCGATTGTGGCATATCGGCCAGTAAATTGCAAGAAGGGTTTAAATTGTTGCATGGGACAACAGTATCTGATTTTATCCGCAATGAACGCCTCAATACAGCTGAACGCCTTATTTCGAACACCGATATGAATATCTCCGAAATCGTATACACAGTCGGTCTATCTAGTAGAAGTTATTTCTCGAAAATATTCAAGCGAAGATATAAGGTGAGTCCAAAGATGTATCAAGACAACAAGAAGTCTGAAGCTGTCGTTGCATGAGAAAATATGACACATAGTTGTAAAAAAAGCCAGTCTAAGACTGGCTTTTTTTAATTGTATCAACTAGTATTAATTCTTCTTTTTCTCTGCTTTCCGCTCGGCACGCTTTTGCCTCCGTTCTTCCTTTCTGTCGGATTTAGTAGTGTTGGATTTACCTTTTGCTTCAGCATCTTCAAAAGTAACCGTGTTGTCAGTATCGCCTTTGTAAGCACTGATAAAAGCATTTTTGAATACGTTAAGGACAGTGGGCAAAATTTTAGTTTCTAAGGCGTTGAGGTCTCCCTCGATTGGCACTTTGGTTGCTAATGTGTTATTGCCTTGATTCTTAAGTATAAATTTGAAGAAACCCACAAAACCTTCCCATAATTTTTCGAGGAACTTGTCCTCTTTTTCAATAAGTTTTGAGTCCTTCAATAAAGGTTTGATATAACCGGTCAAAAATCCTTCGGCAATGGCGAATTCGCTGTACAGATTAAAATTCCCCCTAGCAAAATCTATTCCAGCGTAATAGTTTGTGAAATCGTTGAGTGCCGTTACCGTTGCATTTTCTAGAGAAAAGCCAATATCCATATCTGGAATTTCCTTAACGATATCCATTTTTCCGTCTAACTTAACCTGCCCTTCACCAATTGAAATAGCAGTCGCATGGAGCTCAGATGGCAACTCGGCATCTCCCCTATCTACATTTCTGAGGTTAGTGGCGATTAAATCGATGTTTTCGATATATAAATCTATATTAGGGTCCGCTTCAATCTGTAAGAACGACGCCTTACCATCAATAATCTTCAAATTGTTGATATCAATGGGCACCAAATCAGTGAGTGCTTTCGTCCAGACTTCGACATCTGCCTCGGCAACGGTGTCGGCTGCTTGATCCTCAAAAACGTAGTTGAACTGCGGCCGGGTCATCTCAATTTCACTGACAATTTTCCCTTTAATAAGGGATTTCCATTCTATCGAAATATCGGCTATTCCCAGATTGATTAAGGGTATTTGAGATTCGCCTTTTACCGTGTTGAGATACAGACTGTCGATAACATATGCCCCGCGAATAAGCGAAATATCTATGTCCTTTACCTGCCCATAGTATCCAGGGATATCGGCCAAAACGCCATTAACATAATTCTTGACGATATATGGTAAAAAAATTCGGAACAATACCAAAATTACAATAATGATGATTGGCACGGTGAACCGCTTTTTTTTGTAAGGTTTTCTTTTTTTACTTTCGTCTTTCATTGTGAATGTATTGTCATAAACTGAACATTTCTCAAATGCAAGATCAATCTTGGGGTTTTTAATAACCGCAACATGCAAAATGACATAATCTATGGTAGATTCTCAAAACCTATCCAAAAAATAATGCCTGAACCTTTAGGGCGTAGCGTATGTTTAGATTTACGAATTACAATTTCCGAATTAAATAGTTTTCAATCAGTGTAAGATTTTGTAAAACCACACCTTCTGCTATGCACTATACTTCCTCGTCCTTTTTGTAAGGTTTTTCAATGCCCGCACTATCGCTTTCAATAAACTTCGCGAAATCGGACGGATTTTTAATCGCCAAAAACTGTTTACCCTGTATGACTAGTGGATACGCCAATACAGCTGGTGATTTTTCAAGTACCCTCAACCAATCGTGCTCATCTAAATCTACCTTTTCAGTCCCATAAGCTTTCTTGAATTCAGGATGGTCTTGATCAATCAATTCATGAATTGGTATTTTAACCCCGTCGGCCAATTCAGCCCATTGGGTTCCCGTAACCTTATCCTTCGAGACATCGACAGTTCGAATATCCCGCTCCGATGATTCGACGTAACCTAACGTCTGCTTTCCTATGGAGTTTTCAGAATTATAAAATAATGTTATCTGATTGTCATCTTTTGCTATTACGCCCATGTTTGAAAAATTGAATATGAATATTAGTAATTAGTGATATATTTTTAGAGCACTGTATTCTAGCGGTCTTAAACAATATATTTATAAGCCTATTATTTTGTAATCTTTACTATTTCTTTGACAGCGCTTTTATGTCAAATTTTATTCTTTGTAAACTATAAGAAATTCGTAAAACCGTATAATTTCTTGTACCCTTACTTCTCGCCATTGCCGGTAAGCGTGCTCAAAGTACCGTTTCGCACGTTCAACCAAAGATAACTGAAAAAAGATTTTGTCGGGTCGCGTTCTGCCTCGATATCTCCATATCTATAGCCTTGCGCATCAGCTGAAGAACCATCATTGACAAATATATTCCCGATAGCGGTCAATAGCTTATTAATACCCGTACGGTCCTTTTTTAGCACCTGAAATTTAAAATTCTGATATTTCATTTTCATATCACCAAACGAAGAGGTAGCGTTGCCATCAATAGTAAAATATAGTTCATCAATAGTTCCACTGGCATTGGCCCTTGCGTTCGATCTTAAAAATGGATTAATACTTTCGGTATTGAAATTGAAAACCGTTCCTGAAGCGAAAAAAGCGTCATTAGTACGGTTAACATCGAAAGACCAGTTTAAACTCATATCAGCACTACCCATAAATTTAGTATTTGCCTTAATAACCGTTGTTTCTCCCTCAGGATAGGTATTAGAGATATTTGAAAGACTGGCGTTCAACATTTCGAAAGTCAGCTTACCTGGATCTGTAATATCGGCAACCCGTTCGCTGTACACGACAGTTCCATCTGTAATATTAATCTCTGGCACATTCAAATAAATAGGTAATTCCCTAATGTTACGCCCGTAAAACTTCTTATATCCAGCACCATCCGCGACCAGTTTATCCCTAAATAATTCCAAAGTTGGTTTATTTATGGTACCCTTGCCGGTCTCTATAAAAAAAGTATCCTTTTCAAAACCGAACCGAATCGAATCAAGCCGCATCATTGACACTTGCAGATCGATGTAATCGCGCTCTTCAATCAGATGTTGGGAAAGTTTATTTTTATCGTATTTAGAATGTAGTTGCAATCCTTTAATCTCTGCTCCTTTTTGATTCCATAACAAGCTAGCGACATCCAATTTTTCATAAGGACCTAAATTCACGAACAACGAATCGGCACCCAGTTCATAGTTTCCGTACTCGACAGGAATCTTCTTTGCAATCTGTTGAGGTCCGGTACCTACGTTTTCGATACTGACATTTATGTTCTTCAAAGCAACGGCTGTACTATCGGCATCGTTCTGTATTATATTTAAACTTCCATCTTGCACTACTAATTCATCAATAAAAATTTGTTTTAATAGCTTTACTACCCCTTCGGGCTCGGAGGTTTTTTTAGGTAAGATTCGATACGGGTAATACCAGATTTGTGGGCGCTCTAGATGCAGGCGTTCTACGGAAATTGTATTTTTGAACAGAAAATCCCAGTACCCCAAACCCTCCAATGAAAGGTCATCCATTTTTACTCTTGCGTTCAAAACCATAGAGTCTTTATCGTAAAAGTCAAGTGAAATTTCCTGCAGACCAATTGTCCCGTTTAGTACACTGGCATGCATTCCACCATAATTCAATTGAACATGTTGAGGCAACTTTCGCTCTAAAAATTTCGTTACTGCAGTTTTAGCACTTATTTGGGCAATGGTAAAAAAAACGAGCACGCCCACTACAATTATGACTAGCGTAAGAACTACAGGTTTTTTAAATAATTTTCCGGACATACTTATACGGATTCTTGGTAATGTGCGTTACTACTTATACACCTTTCTTACGAAGTAAGGTCTTCCGTTGTGAAAGATATGACGTTTTCCGAACACAATGTAACCTGATACACATTTATTAATCTGAACTATTTTAGTTTTGCTTATATTACCCTATCAACAAAATTTAAAATCAGAAAACATCAATTTTAAGTTAGCATATCCATCAACGGTACTGTTTTTGCATAAAGTTTAATCATAGTATCACAACCCGTAAAGATGTTCCGTATAAGCCTATTACTATTTATGACCCAAATTGCCCTGACTGCACAACATATCGTTCCTAGTTCCATTCAAGAAGAAGCCCAAATAGCACTTTCACACTATCCTAATTTGGCGGATACGCCGATTACCTTCAAATTTAAAAAGAAGATAAAAAAATCGACCATGCAGGCCCAGCCCATATTTTCTAGCCTTTTTAGGTCACGAAAAAAAAGGGAGTATATCGTTTTGATTAGCGAAAAAATCAAAATATCGGGGAAGGAATATTTTACTAAAGATGTACCAAAAAATATTATGGTTGGATGGCTAGGCCATGAATTAGGGCATATCATGGATTATCAAGACCGAAGCAGTCTTAATCTTGCTTGGTTCGGTATCAAATACACACTTTCAGGATCTTACCTCAAAGAAGCCGAACGTGCCGCAGATACCTACGCCGTTTCTAGTGGTATGGGACCCTATATTGTAGAAACCAAAAACTTCATTTTAGGTAATGCCGAGATTCAGGAAAAGTACAAGGCCCGTATACGGAAATTCTATCTATCGCCGGAAGAGATAATGGCAATGGTCGAACAGCAGGAAGCTTCTTCTGAATAAAAAAAATTAAAAATTGGGCCTATAAAAAACGATACCAAATCCATTTTATAGACCCATTACTATTTACAAATCGCCCGTAATCTTGAGCTAAAATTTCTTTTTGTTACTGATTACCTTTGACAAAGGCTTCCCATTCCTCAAATTTCTCCTCAGTCATCACGCGTTCCATTTTAACTTGACCACCTTTCTTTTTATTTCTAGCATTCCAATCCCCAAATACGCTTGGGTCGATGGTAGTGACCTTAACACCTTCAAGGGCTTTTGAGCGCGCTACCTTATAATTCTTATTAGCACTCTTTAAATACGCATCAAGAGCTGCCGCTAGTTTCTTATCGTCTTTTTTATCTTCACTTCCCAGATACCAACAATGATAAAATTCACCGTCTATCCGCTTAGCGCATAAAGTATACTCAGGTATTTTCATCGAGAATTCGTCTTGAAGATGTTGCAGGGCATCGTCGAGTTTGTTCACGGATAATTGCGAACCTACCGTGTTCAAGAAAAACTTGGTACGACCCGTAATCTTAATTTCTGCCCGCTCAATATCTGTAAATGCAATGGTATCACCAATCAAATATCGCCAAGCTCCAGAAACGGTACTGATAATCAATACATAGTCTTTATCGAGCTCGACCTCGGAAAGCGTTAATGAAGGGGCATCATCAGATAAGGATCCATCTTGTTGAATATAATCCGGTTCGAACGGAACAAATTCAAAATAAATACCTCCATCGGTAACCAATGCCATGGAATCGTTATCAGGACGCTTTTGAAAAGCGATAAAGCCTTCAGATGCCAAATAGGTATCGATAACTGTTATGGGTTTACCCAAAAGTGCATTAAAACTTTTTTCATACGGACCAAAAGCAACACCACCAGAAGTATACACCTGAAGGTTGGGCCAAATTTCATGAATGTTATCCACCTTGTTATATTCAATAACTTTTTGCAGCATCAATTCCATCCAGGATGGAATTCCGCTAAGGCCCCCAATGTCCCATTCTGAAGCTTGTTCCGCAATTTTCTGTACTTTTTCGTCCCAATCATCCATCTCCGATATGTCCTGTCCCGGCTTATAATATCCCCTGAACCAACTGGGAATATTACTCGCACTGATTCCGCTTATTTCACCCTCTTCGTGACCATCGACTTCTTCAAGATGGGTAGAACTTCCTAACATCAAAATTCCCTTTTCAAAAAAATCGGATGGCAAATCGAAATTGCTTAATGCATAAACCTGTTCAATACCTGCATTGCGAATCGAAGAGATCATCTTATCGGTTACAGGAATACGCTTACTGGTATTTCCAGTGGTACCGGAACTTAGGGCAAAATAATCTGGAGTACCTGGCCAAGTTACGTTCTCTTGGCCATCATGAATTTTTTGCCACCATTCTTCATTAATTCTATTATAATCGAAATAGGGAATAGATTTAGCAAAGGCTTCAGAAGGGTTTTCGGCATCTAGAATATCGCTAAAGTTATAGTGTTTGCCAAAAGCTGTGTTTTTGGCAGTTTTAATTAAATTGATCAGCACTTTACGTTGAGATTCAACGGGATTATCCTCGTCCGCAAGTTTGTCTCGTACATCTATAAAGCCTTTGATGATGTTTCCTATGATGGGCATATTATAATTTTTGGTGAAATTAGCAATATTGATAAAAGGATTTGCGCTGTATTGGAATAGAGATTAATCCAACGCGGAAGCTAAATACTAAGATATTTTGCGAAACGCAAATCCGCAAATAGACTAGTACTATATCTAAAAGGTGTTTTTTATTTTTTCGGACTAGTTTTAGCTTGGAGGTACAACCTCGATGAATGCAAACTGTCAAAAGCCAATTTTTTTGCAGGTTTTAATCAACTAAACTAATATTCAAAATCTCAATCAAATAGGGCAATTTCGCCTCGGTGAATTTATCCGTCGGCATTAAAGCATCAACCGCTTTAGGTGAGCGGACAATACGTTGGCCAATATCCCAGTACACACCACAAAACTCGGGCTATGCTTTAATTCACTTTCCCAGTCAAACTGACACCTTATGATAAAGGCCGTGTGATACCCACTATCAAGCAAAAATGAGGTTACCGTCTTAGGTTGTTGTTACAAAATAGGACTTTGAATTGCCCGTCAGTATTCCGCGTTTGAAGCCACTGCTCCATGCATAAATTCAAGTCAAAATACCATACCGTGATGAACTACCAACAAATGGCGGTCTATGGTAATCGGCAAACTTTATACCGCTGCTTGCTAACCGTTAATATTCTGAGTAGCAATTCTCCATCGGAATTGAAAGCGCTAATATCACCTTACCCCAAATCTTCTGCTAAAATAAATATTATGTTAGGCGGAGTACCGTTTGCTTCCATTTTGATTTTATTCTCATTACAAGAAATTAAAATTAGTAAAGCAGAAAGGCTGGAATATTTAAAGTCGCTTGTGTTGGCATCAATATCAAATTACATCGTCCCGATACTAAAATAGAAACTTTTTATAACCTATAGTCCACTAGAATCGCACACATTTTATAAAAATCCTGTAACTTTATAGCAGTATATACTATTGAAAAATCTTCCATTACGAAAAGTAATACTAGAGACAGTACTAAGGTATAGAACGGATGTCCTTAACCTAATCCCTTCCTAGTTCGTAGTATAAAAGGTCTTAGTTTTCAACTGAGACCGACCAATGTTAAGATAGAAGGTTGACCGATTTCATTAAAAAATATTGATTAATTTGTATTGTATCGTCGACATAGAAACCACCGGAAACGGTCTTAAGGGGAATAAGATTACGGAAATTTCCATTTTTAAATATGATGGTCATGACATAGTCGACGAGTTCACTTCTCTTGTGGATCCCGAATGTGAAATTCCGTATTTTATTACACGACTTACTGGTATCGATAACGACACGGTTCGGAATGCACCCACCATCGATAAAATTGCGGATTCCATCCTCAGAATTACCGAAGGCAGTATTTTTGTTGCCCATAGTGTGAACTTCGACTACAATATTATCAAGAACGAGCTACGCATCTTAGGCCTGGACTTTATTAGAAAAAAACTCTGTACGGTACGTTTATCCCGAAAATTATTACCTGGCTACCATTCCTATAGCTTAGGGAAGCTCTGTTCAGCCTTACGAATTCCCTTGACAGACCGGCATCGAGCTCGCGGTGATGCACATGCCACTACCCTACTTTTCAGTAAATTATTACGGACAGATGGTGCCGATAAAGTATTTAAAACATTCTTAAACGCTCGCTCTCAAGAAGCTACCTTACCATCGGGACTACCAAGTGAAGTTTTTGAAAAAATTCCTTCACAACCAGGTGTTTATTATTTTAAGGATTCAAAGGGAAAAACAATTTATGTAGGTAAGGCCAACGATTTGAAAAAAAGGGTGCTGGGTCATTTTTATGACAAGTCTACCAAAGAGGTACGCCTTTGCGCAGAAACTGCGGATATCGACTTTGAACTTTCGGGCAGCGAACTGGTAGCCTTATTAATGGAATCAGCGGCTATTAAACATCACTATCCAATTTACAATCGAGCGCAAAAAAAGAGGATTCAACCCTATGGCGTATTTGCCTATGAAGACCGCAGTGGCATAATGCACCTTGCTTTCAACAAGCTGAAAATGGCACCTAATGCCTTAGCCATCTTTTACAATCCGACGGATTGCCGACTTTACCTGGAACAGGTCTGCAACACGTTCGAACTCTGCCCCAAATATTGTCATTTACAGGTGAATATTAAAAGCTGCTCCCATTTTCGGATTGTCACTTGCAAGGGGGTTTGTAGAGAAAAAGAACCGGTTTCTGACTATAACTCAAGAGTCTCGGCCGCTATTGATTACATGGGCTCGGAAAAAGAGGATTTTATTATTAGGGAGAAAGGACGCCATTTTGACGAACAAGCTTTTGTACTGATTCGAAACAATGTTTACTCAGGTTACGGATTTGTACAAAATGAATTCTCAATACAAACGCATGAAGATTTGGAAGCGCTTACCATACCTAGAAGAAATACGATAGAAACTGAGAGTATCATCAAATCATACCTAGCTAGAAATCCAGAAAAAAAGCAGCTATCGTATGTAGGAGAAATTTTGTGAGCAGTAGAACCTCATGAACTCTCTAAACCGAAATTCAGAGGCACTAAAGTTGGGCATCCTACTTATTTAATTTCTTGTACATCCGTACAACAAAAAACAGCCATACCATTAATATAGCGGCTACAAGACCAGAATATATCCACAAAAAATCCATAGGTACTGGTTACTAATATCATATAATTTCTAGGGAGAAGATTGAATAACAATTGGATTGCTCCGCTACTAATTTGGGTAAAATTTGAAAATGTCGAAAAAATCTTATAAACTGGATAACTTCCTAATTTATCGTAATTTTTTTCTTGTTAAATATAGTTAAAAAAACTTAACTGTAGCCTAAAAAACTAACATTTAGTTAACATTTTTGACATCCATATAAAAAGCCTATAATTGTTGATAAATCCTTAATAATTTTATCAATTGTACAATGTTTTTGTGAAATATCTTTTTGATAGAAAATTCTCAAGAGCCTTTAACGGCTCTCTTGGGCTACTTTTTTTCCCAATTGGGTGAGCGATTCGGGATTATCGAAATAATCAACGGCCTCTTTGGTACGACCGAAAAGATGCTCCTTAGGTAGTACATCGATAATGCGGCTATTAAAAATAATGTCCCTTGTCGGGCCAATGGCGCTTGCCACCAAGAATTTGATATCGCGTTCCTGTATCTCAAGAATGGCGTTGGCCAACATTTCGACCGCTGTAGAATCAATATAATTTATAGGCTCGGCATTAAGTATTACCCCTTTGAGTCCATCGCCTTTAGCATCTATATAGCGAAAGAGCTGCTTCTTAAAATAATCTTTATTCCCAAAATAGAGTTGAGAATCGAAACGGAGCATCAGCAAATCGGAACGCAATTCGATATCGCCGCTAAACCTATCGACATTTCTATAATAATCCGAGCCTTTGAGATTACCCAATACCACAAAATGAGGTTGCGAGGTTCTATAGACCATGATAAGCAAAGACAACAGCACACCCAACAATATGCCTTCGGGAAGGCCGACGGTCAGCGTAAACAGAAAAGTGACCAGTAAAACCACAAACTCGTCTTTACGGTATTGCCACAGTACTTTAGGGTAGGCGATATTAATAAGCCCGACCACAGATACCATTATAATACTTGCCAAGGCCGCATTTGGCAAATAGTAGAACAAATGGGTGAAAAACAAAAGTGTCAATGCCACTAGTGCCATGCTTACCAAAGAAGCCACTGGAGATTTTGCACCCGCAGAATCATTTATAGCTGAACGCGAAAAACTGGCAGAAGCCAGATAGGATTGAAATAAAGCTCCCAACATATTGGCGGAACCAAGAGCCAATAATTCTTGATTAGGGTCAATCGTAGCTACATTCTTTTTCTCTTCAATCGCTTTTCCGATACCGATGGCCTCGGTATAACCAATTAAGGCTAGGGCAATGGCCATTGAAAAAAGTCCCTTTAATTTGGGCCAACTGAATTCCGGAAGCGAAAAGGAGGGCAGTCCGCCCGGTACATCCCCTACAATATGAACCCCATAGGTATCAAGCCTGAAAGCGTAAACCACTAAAATTCCAAATACAACTACCACCAAAATTGCGGGGATCCGTTTGCTCCACCGATTGAAAAGTACAATTAGAGCGATACCGCCTAAACCGATCATCAAATCATACCCATTTGTTTCGGGTATCGCTAGAAAGACATTGGTAATAGTTTTTTGAAACTGATCACTTAATGGAATATTTACTCCGAAGAAATGTTTTAATTGACTAAAAATAATGATTATTGCAGCGGCCGAAGTAAAACCGCTTATCACTGGTCTTGAGATAAAACGGACAAGAAACCCCATACGAAGCAATCCCAACAAAAATTGAATGACCCCGACCATGAAAGCCAATAATAGCGCCATGGCAATGTAATTCTCAACCCCTGTAAGTGCCAATGTAGAAAGGCCCGCTGCGACCAACAATGAATCCATGGCTACTGGCCCTATACCTAATTGTCGAGATGTGCCCAGTAAGGCATAGACCAGAATCGGCACTAAAGCCGCATAAAGGCCATATACCGGAGGCATACCCGCTATCATGGCGTAGGCCATACCTTGGGGTACTAACAAAATACCCACGGTCAGACCCGCGACCAAATCTTTGGCGAACCAGCCTTTTTTATAGGTCGGCAACCATTGCAAAAACGGAAAAAAACGGTGCATATAGACAAAGGTAGCTTTTAATCGGAAACGCTGAAGTTACTTTGTTAACGGAAACCTGTAGAGCTTAAGCAAACTAAACAACAAGTATAACGTGCGAACGCCATCTCACTCAAAATATCCTATGAAATGTGATCAACCAAGGGTTTTCAATCAAGGCATGATGAATACTTTAAACGTCTTCGCAGCATCTCCCAAATAGTGAAACCCTTCATTCAGATTACGCTGTTCTACAGCATATGGGTAAAAAGTTATGGGTTCGACACATATCATGTTCGGTACTGGCGTCCATAACATGAAATTACCAAAACCTTCCGTTCTAATACGAAGCTGCTTTTCATCTTTAAGCAATAGGTCTTCACAATCGGCTATTTGAAAAGCACGGTCGCCGACGGCCAATATTTCGCTTAGGGAAATTGTCTGCTCACCCGCAACAAACTGCGGATTCTTGGTATACAGTTTAAATGCGGGATGATAGCCTAGCATAAACGGTGAATCGCGTTCCCCTGAAACGATAAAGCTAATTTCGAGCCCAGACTCCGTCAGCGAAAACTTTTTTTGGAACAAGAAATCATAGGTCCAGAATAGGTATTCCTTATTTGATTTTTCGGGATATTTAGAATTCTTTACCGGCGTTCTTGCCTTATATTTTTTTTGAAACAGTATATCGGTCTCCGTTTGTGATACTTTTTCATAATCCAATTCCCGTAAAAGGCCATGTTGGTCTTGAATCGCAATATCCCTTGGGGTCTGTACCTGAAACTTTGCCTCGGCGGTAGGACCGATAATGGGAAACATTTCAGTATCGGAACTTCGCCAACCGGGACTTCCTTTTTGATGGATATATTGATGCCCGTCGACTTGATATCCGACGAGTTCTCCAGCATCTACATCTAGATTCTGGTTATTATAGTGTATTGAAATCATATGTATATCAAAATTTAAGGTCTAAATTAAAGCGCTTCGATAGCTTCATCAAGCCAGATTAATCTACTGGAAATCCATGCTTTCAAATATTTCGTTTCTTCCACATAGGTTTTCCAATAAAATTATTAGGCCAGATGTAATAACCTAGCACGGGCCATTGGTCAAAATTTAGCTGTACTGCACCAGCACCTTCGACTGTAGTCGAATAGGTATCTACCTTCGATAATATGGCAGGTTCCGAATTAATTTCAGGTTCCGTCGGTTGTTCAGGCTTTTCTATCCCTTCTTCAGCTGTAGGTGATTCCGGAGTTGGATTATCACTACTACAGGATAACTGTAACTGCAGGAATACAATGCGAAATAATACCTGAAGTTGGTACTTAGGGAACCGCTTCGAATCTAATCGCATCGCAAATTTTTTTATCAAGATACCAAATTTTGCTATGCAGCCGGGAGAACTAGTCCAAATATCCCTTTTCCCGCATCCAATCATCATTAAACATTTTACCTACGTAACGACTACCGTGATCGTGAAAAAGAACGACTACCACATCGTCTTTGGTAAAATGCTCTTTGAGCTGTAAAAGTCCCTTAATGGCAGCACCGGCGGAATTACCCAAGAAAAAACCTTCTTCCTTCGCCAGCCTCTGCGTATATATAGCCGCATCTTTATCGGTTACCTTCGTAAAGCCATCGATAATATCAAAATTTACGTTTAAAGGAAGTATATCTTCCCCAATACCTTCCGTCACATAGGGATAAATTTCATTTTCATCAAAAATACCGGTCTCATGGTATTTTTTAAAAACGGAACCATAGGTATCTACGCCCCAAATCTTAATATCCTTGTTTTTGGATTTCAGGAAAGAACCCACCCCCGAGATTGTGCCTCCCGTACCGACACCTACGACAAAATGGGTAACCTTGCCTTCGGTCTGCTTCCATATTTCTGGCCCGGTACTTTTAAAATGGGCCTTACAATTACTGGGATTATCATATTGATTTACATACCAGGCACCGGGAATCTCATCCGCCAGGCGGCGCGCCGTCGAATAATAGCTATTGGGGTCTTCGGGAGCAACATCGGTAGGGCAAACATGCACCTCGCTACCCATGGCCTTTAAAATATCGACTTTTTCTTTAGATTGTTTGTCGCTCATCACACAGATGAGCCTATATCCTTTAACTATAGCGGCCAAGGCGAGTCCCATTCCGGTATTACCTGAAGTACCTTCGACAATAGTTCCACCGGGTTTTAAAATACCCGCAGCCTCTGCATCTTCAACAATCTGTAGTGCCATACGATCTTTCACCGAGTTACCGGGATTGAATGTCTCATATTTCGCCAAAACCAAACAGGGCAAATCGGCCGTCAGTTTGTTCAATTTTACCAAGGGGGTATTGCCGATGGTCTCTAAAATATTGTTAGCGTAGTCCATTAGTCATTTGATTTAAGAGTAGCATACTTACTATTTGATTAGAAGCCTCTACACTGATAAATACATTTAGTCCCTATTCGAATTTTATCGCTTTTACAGGTGTAATTTTCGTGATAATATACGACGGCACCAATAGCATCAACAAACACAAAACTAAAACTCCAAGGTTCAAAAGGAGAATGGTAGCACCATCGATGTAAACGGGAACATAATCAATATAATACTCTTGAGGATTCGGAAATTTCATTACTTTATATTTGTCCTGTATCCATATCGCACCCAAACCGATAAGATTGCCCCAGAACAAACCGATTGCTATTAAATAGGACGCATTGTACAGAAATACTTTTCGTATACTCCAATTGGCCGAACCGAGTGCCTTTAAAATACCGATCATCTGGGTGCGCTCTAAAATCAGGACTAATAAAGCGGTAATCATATTAAAGCCGCTTACGATAATTACGATACCTATGATCAAGATGATATTAAAATCGAACAGGCCGATCCATTCGAAAATTTTATAATACTTATCGATGATGGTTTGGGTATCTAAAGAAGAAAGGGTCTTTCCGTATATTTCTTTACTTTTTGCCTCGATATCGTCAAAGCTGTTTAAAAAGACTTCAAAATTACCTACTTCATTTTTATTCCAATTGTTCATTCGCTGAATGTGGCGGATATCAGTGAAGAGATATAGCCCGTCAAATTCCTCAAAACCGCTGTCGTATAGTCCCGTAATGGTAAACTTACGCTGGTTGGGTAGTTGTAGTTGGTCGACATTCTCATCATTTGTATAGACATTGTCATCCTTGAGGAAAAAGGAAAAAAACGAATCGCCTGTTTTTAGTTGCAAACGGTTTGCCATCAATCGCGACATGAGTACCTCATCGTTCAGTTTCCCTGAATACTCAGGCAGTCGCCCATCAACAAGATATTCCTGAAAGACTGTCCAGTTATAATCGCTACCGACCCCTTTGGCAATGATTCCCTCGAAGGTATCTTCGGTTCTGATAATTCCCCCTTTACTGGCCACGGCCTGAATATGGGCGATACCTTCGACCGATTTAAATTTTGGATAAAAATCTTGACGCAATGAAATTGGCAACACCGAAATTTCGGAGGCATTGTTGTCATAGTTTGAAATCTGGATATGCCCATTAAACGCGGCGACTTTCTCCCGAATCTTATATTTTAGCCCAACCCCCGTTGATATAGCCACAAGCATCATGATAACACCCAAAGCGATGGCTGCGATGGCTATTTTTATTATCGGAGCGGATATACTAACTTTATGCGCTGCACCCTTGATTAGGCGCTTTGCCAAAAAATATTCAAAATTCAATCCAAGGTATTTATGGTGAATATAATTAGACTCAAAAGTACGTTTTTCATTTTGTTTCTGGCATTCTCTGCTTGTGGAAACCCTACTAAGTCACTCAATTCAGAGCCTAAAATAGTTATGGTTCAAACAGATTCGCTACTTCCCGAACCGGTAGTCGTTGCGGCCAACAGAACAACGACATATCTTCCGTTTCTCAAAGGGAAAAAGGTTGGCGTCGTGGCCAATCAGACTAGCGTGATTTTCAAAAAACCAATGGCAGGAATTTTGATGGATGAAGAAGCCGCTAGAAATACAAAATTACCAAGTGCTGAAACAGCGACCGAAAGTATTGTGGCTAAACCGAAAACCGAAGAGGCGATACAAAATGATCAAATCAATATTGGTAGACCGTCGGGCAACCGGCAATTAACGACATCTGATGAGTTACTACCAATATATACGCACTTAGTTGATTCCCTACTTTCCTTGAATGTGGCCGTACAAAAAGTATTCGCTCCCGAACATGGTTTTCGGGGTATGGCCGATGCTGGTGAAAAAGTTAAGGATGGCGTAGATGCAAAAACAAACCTAGCCTTGATTTCCCTTTATGGGAAAAATCGAAAACCTACCGCCGAACAATTAGAAGGTTTAGATGTGGTTCTTTTTGATATACAAGATGTCGGCGTTCGTTTTTACACCTATATTGCAACACTTCAATTGGTCATGGAGGCCTGTGCCGAAAATAATATACCCGTAATCGTTCTCGACAGGCCCAATCCGAATGCAAACTATGTTGACGGACCTGTTATGGAAGCGGCACATACCGGTTTTTTGGGCATGACCCAGATTCCTTTGGTATACGGAATGACCATAGGTGAATATGCACGAATGATTAATGAAGAGGGATGGCTAGAAGGCAAAAGAAAAGCCAACCTGACTATTATTCCCATAGAAAATTGGAATCATGACACTGAATACCATTTACCCATACGGCCATCACCGAATCTACCAAATGACACCTCCATAAGCCTTTATCCAAGCCTTGGCCTTTTCGAGGGCACAAACATCAATGCCGGACGTGGTACGGAATTTCAGTTTCAACGTTATGGGGCTTCTTTTTTAGATAGTACCCAATACAGTTTTACATATACTCCTATGCCAAATTTCGGATCTAAGTCCCCTAAGGAAGAAGGTAAAAAATGCTTTGGGAAAGACCTATCCGAAATGCCCAGAATGCAAGAAGTTTCAATGCAATGGATTATTGACGCCTATACCAATGCAGTCGATAAAAGCAAGGTTTTCAATACTAGTGGTTTTACCAAACACGCCGGTACCGAAAAACTTCAACAACAGATAGAAGCCGGTAAGACCGAGGAAGAAATTAAGGAAAGTTGGCAAGCAGATCTTGAAAAATTCAAGAAAATTCGGAGTAAATATTTGTTGTACGGCGAACAGTATTAGATAGTAAAGAACAACGAAATAGATGTAGAAAATCTTGGTTTCTATTGAAACTAAATGCATTTTATACAGCAATCAGCAAGCCCGAAAATAACCTCGATTATAGAATTCTTACCTAAATTTTTAACGTATCTCAACCTGATGTGATTGAAAATTATTTGTTACCGTGTGGTTTCTCATTATCTTTAAAGGACGGATGATAAGTTTCTGTCAACATGAATAAGATTAAACTTTTTCATACCCTCCTCTTTTTCTATACGGCGGTCTTTGGACAAAAATTACAAGAGTCTAAACTTAACTTAGACACGAATCTCGGTACAAAATTTTCGTAATACCAAATACAATTTCCGACTGGTCCACAAGGAGAAACGTATTTCAACGTCGCAGCAGCGTATAAAATTTCTGATAATTCAGTGTACGTTTAGAGAATTTCTATGCGAAGTTTGGAACCCATCAATAAATTACTACCTCATACTTGTTCAAGTGGTAGGTAAAAGAAAAATTATATCTATTCGCCGGGGCTGAAAGTAATATGGATACAAACCAATTCACAGGAAAGCAAAAGCTTATCAGAACTAGCTTTAGGTTAGGTATAGGCTATGAGGTAAAGGAAAATCTATTGCTAGAATCAGGATTACATTCAGAAATCGGTGGTCGCACAGTGGACTCGTTCGGAGAGCCGGTTAAAGGTCATAATTCATTGTCACTTAGAGCTTGGTTCAAATCACGCAGGTTTAAAAAATAATATTATATTAAATACAAATATTTGTTAGCCTCACTCGATGGGATTTCAATTATAAAATCTTGGATGGTCTAAAGACTCATAATTCAATTCTTCACCAAAAACTCTACTTTAAATATATTTTAAAACCCTTTTCGCTGTATCGCTCCCTTCAATACATACTAAAAAATTAAACTTTGAGTACTGTTTAGTAATAGATTGATACAGCCTGAATTTTGCAAAGCTTTAATTTAAAATTATTTCCGGGAATTAATCCAATTTCATCAGTATTTGAACCATTTTCGATATCGGTTAGTATGCAGTAGACCTAATTTAGCAAAAGTTTTAGCTAGTAGTTATGATACAACGATTGAAAAGAGTGGTTTTGGGTAGTGAATACAGACAAAGCGATGAACTTTTATCCATTCTTTTAACCTCGCTTCTTTTCTTCGTACTTGCCTTATTTTTAGTAATGCTGTATCTCTACATGACATCCTAAATTTTTAATGATTTGAATGTAAATCCATTTTGGTTAAAACACATTGACTAGTCTATTACACTGTAATCCCAGTCAATCATGGTATATCAAAATACCCTCAATCTATTCTAACGAATTAGAATAACAACATAGCGAATTTGAATATGTAAGACCTAGTAATTAACTTAGGTCATAGTAACTTATTGATTGTTAATTTACTATAATTCCATAGCAGCAACCGAAATTTTAGGATTATATGTTCGAATTTAGCCTTCTGATCCCCCGGTGTCATTGTCCCTAAAATGCTGTTAGTCTTATTGGATATAATAGTGATGAAAATGATTTTAACGTACAGGATTAATCTTACATCGCGGATATATACAAAACCAGTTGTTGCTGAGGGGGAAAAAGATCATGTTCTAAAATTCTTGCTTGCCAAATTCGCTTTCGATAAACTTTGAAACATCATTATTTCTATCAAAAGTGTACCCTAAATTCAGCAGAATAACATCAACCTAGTACACATAATTGGTATTTGTAAAAAATGATTCTTGGCTAAAAGTCGTAATCCACTGGTTGTTGGTTTTTAATAAACCCAGCTCATGTACCGAAAATTCTTTGGACATCAGGTATCGCTCCAACCATTAAAAAATTACCATTAATGATAATCATATCGAAAATTCGCAAATTGATGCGTATCCTTTATTTATTTGCTTTACCTATTTAGGCATAATAAACAAATCTATTGCTCATTGACATACATCAAATTCAATGTAGGGTAATTCGCTTTCTAGACTATTCTAGGAATTTTTAATGTATTCAAGAAAGCTTACAACCAACGCATCGCCTAACCGTAAGGAATGTTCGACTTATAGGTAAGTGCAATTTCTGAGTTTGGTATTGCTGGGAAGACTCACATATTCTTTTTCATATATTTATAGACTCATTGCAGTATTGCTTCCTATTCATTACCCACTATATTATTTCATGCCTAAAACGTCCGTGCTCAACTCACAATCCGAGCTTTTACTTCGTGTTTAATAATGAAACCATCCTATAATTCAACCATGAAACGAGGTATGTTCTTAGTTCCATTAGCTATGGGAAATTCTGAATACGTTGTAAATAGCAAGGATATGAAGTGGAATTAAACCTGAATTTTAAACTAGTAAAAAATCAGATTTTTAAAATTATAGTAATTGAGTGGAAAATTTGCCAAGACAAACGCTAGACCAATAGCAGTTTCTCGAATACATACCCAAGCAAATTTTATGAAAATCAGACACTTGAAATAAAGCTAAGCCATGTAATGATAAGTGAGACATAATCGCGTTAACCTACACGCGAAAAATGTATTTAGGATCCTGTGGGTTTCCTATAGCTATGAAATGGTTGTTTAAGAAGTTTTTTTAAATTACCATTATCCACGGCATCTGGAAAAGTATCAACGCCATATACGATATTTTCCCGGTCATATGCCATGTACGTTCCGAGCAGACGATCCCAAATAGAAAAGATATTCCCATAGTTTGAATCTGTATAGGGCAGTACGTAATGATGGTGCACTTTATGCATATCTGGCGACACAATGAACCAACTTAGGGCTTTGTCAACCCTTTTCGGCAATTTAATATTGGCGTGACTAAACTGTGTAGCTACCAAAGACAGCGATTGATATAGAAAAACAATACCAATAGGGGTTCCGACAATTACAACTCCCATTAACGTAAACGCAAAACGGATTACGCTTTCCAATGGATGATGACGGTTTGCCGTGGTCGTATCAACATGATGATCGGTGTGGTGTACGAGATGAATCATCCATAAAGGCTTTACGTTGTGCTCTACGTAATGTGCGAGATAAGCTCCAAAAAAATCCAATAAAAGAACTCCAAGAACAACATAAAGCCAAAGCGGCATTTCAGGAAGCCAGTTGATAAAACCGAAATTGTTGACGGCAGTCCAGTCAGCCGTTTTCAGCAATAGAAAAGCTAATCCCAAATTCACCAGTATAGTGGTAAACGTAAAAAATAGGTTGGGTAGCGCATGCTTCCATTTTTTGTACGAAAATGCGAATAGTGGTATGGCGCCTTCCAAAATCCAAAAGAAACTGATTCCACCAACTAAAATCAACGACCGGTGCAGTGAAGGTATGGTCTCGAAATAGGTAATGATAGTTTCCATTGGCTTTACAGTAAGATTCCATCCTAAAGATACAAAATCAAGCCAAAAAAAGTATGCCGAGCACCATAGGGAATTACTGTTTACTGCGACTGTTCGTATCGATTCGTTCTTTCATCGCCTCAACAATATTATATGCGGCAGGACATACCCCCACGTTCTTAAGGGTCAAATGCGATATTTGCTGGAATTTTTTCCGGTCAGTATGGGGAAATTCACGGCAGGCTTTGGGACGAACCTCGTAAATAGAACAGTAATTATCATCCCCCAAAAATGTACAAGGTACCTGTTGAAGCACATAATCATTGTCTTCGTCGATGCGTAGATGCTGTGCTATGAACGCCTTTGGTTTTTGTCGAAAATGCTTTGCAATACGCTCTATATCGGCGTTGGTGAATAATGGGCCCGTAGTTTTACAGCAATTGGCGCAGGTGAGGCAATCGGTACGTTCAAACTCGGCATCATGCAGCTCTTGCATTATATAATCCAAGTTTTTGGGCGGTTTCCGCTTGAGGTTTTTAAAGAACTTTTTGTTCTCTGCGAGTTTTTCTCCGGCTTTTTTGGGGAGCTGCTTTAGTATTTCTTCCATCCTATAAAATCCATCCAAAAGTAAACAAGAAAAATCAAGGGGAGAAATAGGGTGTATCAGATACAAATTTTTCATCACTACTGATCTAGTATAACGCCATTAAAGTTCTCTATCCGTAATTTTTGGTATTGCCGCTAATTGTCGAATTTTGCCAGGTATGGAAGACATCCTGGGAAACGCGGTATTGGAGTATCAAAACGGAGTCTATTCGGAGGATATTCTTACCTTCTCATCTTTGGATGAAGAGGATAACATTCCCCTCCCCTACCTTTTCCGTGATTTTAAAGGGATGCCGTCTTTAGAGCAAAAAGCACTGGCACGTTGTACTGGAAGTATACTCGACATTGGATGTGGTGCAGGAAGCCACAGTCTTTACCTCCAAGAAGAAGGATACGATGTAACGGCCCTCGACAGCTCGAAAGGAGCCATTGAAACCTGTAGGTTACGGGGTATCGAAAAAAGGGTGCTTACCGATATTATGAATTACAAAAATTTAAGGTTCGATACACTGTTGATGCTCATGAACGGTATCGGTATAGTTGGCAAACTTGAAAATTTAGGCCCATTTTTGACCCATTTAAAAACTCTTTTAAAGCCCAAAGGGCAAATTTTATTGGATTCTAGTGATATTATCTACATGTTCGATGAGGATGAAGATGGTGGCCGTTGGGTTCCCGATACGGACAGCTACTATGGCGAGGTAGCCTTTACAATGCAGTATAAAAGCCTAATAAGTGAACCTTTTAACTGGCTATATATCGATTATGCTACCTTAGAAAAGATGGCAAAAATGAATGGTTTACAATGTGAACGTATTGTAAATGGCGAGCACTATGATTATTTGGCCCGATTGTGGTAAACTATTTATTTGATTATATCGTACATACGGTCATCCCATCTTTTACGTTATTATTAAAGAAAACAGATTCATATGAAAAGGAAAAACTTCCCCTTATTTTATCTTTTAGGCTTGCTATTTATATTTGGATGCTCAACGGATTCTGACACTGAAACCCCGGTAAGCCCAGAAATCCCCGAGGTTGTCGATAAGGTTCCCAATAGGCAGGGGACCGGAGACTCGGCAGTAGACCTACTTACCAACGACAATTTTTCCGATTTACGTGTCGAAATCGCTTATGTGACCGGTTTTAGACCTACTCAAGAGGCCATGGACGCCTTTGTGGCATATCTGAAAGAGCGTACTTTCAAAGAAAATATTGAACTTCTCTACACCGAACTTGATTCCCCTGATGAGGAAAATCTGACTTTGGATGAAATCGATGATCTAGAAGAAAAAAACAGAACGGTCTATAATGACGGTGAAATCTTGGGCATTTACATTTATTTTTCGGATGCGCCGGCTGAAGAGGACGACGAAGATGCGGGTCTGGTTACCCTAGGTGCTGTCTATCGAAATACTTCGATGATTATCCACGAGGCCACCGTGAGAAAGCTGGCTGGTCAAAGTATTTTTATTTCGGATGCCGACGTTGAGAGTTCTACCCTTAATCATGAATTCGGGCATCTCTTCGGATTGGTTAATTTGGGGATTACACCCATAAACGACCATGAAGGTGTGCTAAAAGATGAAACGGGCGAACCTATTTTAGATGACCAGGGAAATACTTCGGGCAATAGTCATTGCGATGTGGCTGGATGTCTTATGAATGCCGAACTAACTTTTGGAAACGGAACGGGCAAAAATGCGGCACTAACGGCCAAAAACGAAACGGGATTGACTGCCGTATGCCGATTGAGCGGCCGAAGTGTACTTAACATGCTATCTTCAAAATCGGCCAAAGGAGGCGCTGCCCCGGGCCTTGACAGCGAATGTATTCTTGATCTGCAGACCAACGGGGGAAGGTAATTAAGGTATATTTAAATATTTATGGGTTTGCAGCGATACCTTCCATTTGGGGTTAGCCATCACATAATCGACTATCATCGGTGTAACTTTATCGCGGACGCTCCATTCGGGCTGCAAATATAAAATGCAATTCTTGTTCGTTTTGGCAGCTTCCTGTTCCGCAAAAACTAAATCGTGTTTGTTATAGACGATAACCTTTAACTCATGCGCCTCTTCATATATCGGGCCAGTTGGAAGTTTGTTCTTTTTGGGGGAAAGGCATATCCAATCCCAAATTCCGGTCAATGGATAGGCACCCGAAGTTTCGATATGAATATTTAGGTTCTTGGCTTTTAGCGCTTCCGTCAATGGCAGCATATCCCACATTAGCGGCTCCCCTCCCGTAATGACTATGGTATCGGAATACTTTGCCGCATTGTCGACAATCTTTTGAATCTCGGTCGGCGGATGGGTCTCTGCATTCCAGCTTTCCTTTACGTCGCACCAATGGCAGCCCACATCGCAGCCACCCAACCTAATGAAATAAGCGGCTGTACCTTTGTGGAAACCCTCACCCTGAATTGTATAAAATTCTTCCATCAAGGGCAACAACAACCCCTGCGCTACCAAAGCGGACACATTATCCTTTGCTAATTCACTTTCTACCATTTGGCAAAGATAGGGCAAGAAAATTCCATAACCCAAAATCCAAATACCGAAAATACTTACGGAATACCAGGTTTACAGCGTCTATAAAACCCATTGAGTAAGCCACTATTCGGTACGTACTGCTGTTACTTATTAAATTTCACTTTAAGAAAATCGATAATAGGTTTCGCGAATTCTTTTGTCCCCTAGTTTTCTACAAAACAAACCAACTAATGAACCTCTTAATTTAGAAAGCCCGATTTTTCCCTTATTTTTGAGTCAAAATACGCCACTATGCCCAACCAAGAAGAATTCCGTAAACATATCGACGAAGGCTATGCTACCCAAGGCGATTTCATCAGTATGGGAGCAGCTATGTTACAAGGTAAAGCCATTACCGATGCTTTAGTGAAAATTCCAATTAGTACCTTGAACCGACACGGATTGATCGCCGGGGCAACGGGAACCGGAAAAACGAAAACCTTACAATTGCTGGCGGAGAACCTTTCGGAGAAAGGCATTCCTGTGCTGTTAATGGATTTAAAAGGAGATTTAAGTGGACTGGCGCAACCGAGTCCGGGACATGCAAAAATTGATGAGCGGCATGCGCAAATTGGCATTCCCTTTGAAGCCAAGAGCTTCCCAGTTGAAATCCTTTCCCTTTCAGATCAAGATGGCGTCAAGCTACGGGCAACAATTTCGGAATTCGGACCCATACTGCTATCGCGCATCCTAGACCTATCGGAAACACAACAAGGTATTGTCGCGGTGGTCTTTAAATATTGCGACGATAATAAATTACCACTCTTAGATTTAAAGGATTTTAAAAAGGTACTGCAATATGCCACGGACGATGGAAAGGCGGAGTTTACCAAAGATTATGGTCGCATTTCTACAAGTTCTACGGGCACCATCCTCAGAAAAATTATTGAACTGGAACAACAAGGGGCGGACCTGTTCTTCGGTGAAAAATCGTTCGAGGTTAACGACCTCACCCGAATCGACCCTGAGGGCCGAGGCTATATCAATATCTTGCGATTGACCGATATACAAGACCGTCCAAAATTATTTTCGACCTTTATGTTGAGTTTATTGGCCGAAATCTACGACACGTTTCCCGAGCAGGGAGACAGTGACCGCCCCGAGCTCATTCTATTTATAGATGAGGCGCACCTTATTTTTAACGAGGCCTCAGACGCGTTATTGGATCAAATCGAAAGTATTGTAAAATTGATACGTTCAAAAGGTATAGGCTTATATTTTGTTACGCAAAATCCCACCGATGTCCCCAATGAGGTTTTGGCGCAGCTCGGCCTCAAAGTGCAACATGCTCTTCGTGCCTTTACCGCTAGAGACCGAAAAGCGATAAAGCTAACGGCCGAAAACTATCCTGAATCAGAATATTATGACACTAAAGAGGTATTGACCTCATTGGGAATCGGAGAGGCCCTAATTTCTGCACTGGACGAGAAAGGAAGGCCAACACCTTTGGCCGCGACTCTACTACGTGCTCCCATGAGCCGTATGGACATATTGACGGAAAAAGAGCTGGCCGATGTTATTGAAGGTTCGAAACTTGTCAGAAAATATGGGGAAGTCATTGACCGCGACAGTGCCTACGAGATTTTGAACCGAAAGATGGAAAAGGCGGAAGCCGTTGCTGAGGCGGAAAAAGAAAGGCCTAAAACCACTACCCAAAGAAGAACTAGCACGCGGCAGAATCCGTTTATAAAGGTATTGACAAGCGCTACATTTATACGGGGCGTTCTTGGAGTTCTGAAAAAAGTTATGCGATAAGAAAAATGGGGCTACCTTCAAGAATGAATTCGGCCTTTTAAGCGGCACAAATAGACTCGTTATAAACATCAACTTAATAGAACCACGCTAGGGATGGAAAACTTCGAATATTCAGAAATATCCCCTGAAAAATAATTAAAAAACGTAAAAACCTTCAAACTAGATAATTACAAAATCTCAATTCGAATGAAAATTATTTTACCTACAGTAACTATTATCCTTTTACTCTTAGGATGTAAAGAAGAAGTCGATACTACATTCTTGGTTACCAAAGACGCTATCGGTAAGCTTGATAAAATTAGCCTCACTAGAGATTTGGATGTAATCTATGCGAATGATTCAATCGTAAAAGACACCACGTATGTCAACGCCTCCAACAACAGTAAAAAAATAAAGATATTTGAGAAAGGAGGAAAACAGCTGTTGACACTTACCCCAAATTCGGATAGTATTCCGACCATTCAGAATATACGAATCGAAGATGCACGTTTTGTGACAGAGAAAGGTGTTGGCCTTAAAAGTACTTTCAAGGATGTAAAAGACAATTATACAATACGAAAAGTAATCACATCGATGAACAATGTTGTACTATTGTTAAAAGACAGCGATATCTATTTTACCATCAGCAAAGATCAGTTACCATCTAGTTTGCGCTACGCCTCGAGTGTGAACATTGAGGCGGTTCAGATACCTGATGACGCTAAAATAAAATATATGATGGTGGGGTGGGATTAGTTGAATAGTTGGTATGTCTACTAAGCCTAAATACATGATTATAATGTCACAGTAACAAACCATAAGCCCATACTATGCTCCGAATATTGCAATTTATCGCCGTACAGCGAGCAAAAAAGAAATTGACCGACTCAAAAGTGTCGCAGAAAGCGAATAAGCGGCAATTGGTCAAGGAAATCCGGGGGGCACAGGTCGAACTGGTACATGCAGTAAAAGAAATACTGTTTATCGCTATCGGTGTAGCTGCAGCGGGGTTTGGTCTTAAGGGATTTTTATTACCTAACCAGTTTATAGACGGAGGCGCTACAGGAGTGTCCCTTTTAATCCAGGTAAAATCGAACATTTCGCTGGGTTTACTACTTATGATTGTTAACCTCCCCTTTCTATTTTTAGGAGCCCGTACTATTGGTAAAACTTTTGCCCTAAAAAGTATTTTAGCGATTGCAACCCTTGCCATCGTTGTACACTTTGTTCCCTACCCCATTATTACGGATGATAAGCTTTTGATAGCGGTATTCGGAGGATTCTTTTTAGGTCTGGGTATAGGTATGGCTATGCGTGGTGGTAGCGTTATCGACGGAACCGAGGTACTGGCCATCTATCTTAGCCGTAAATGGCATTTGACCATCGGTGACGTTTTGTTACTAATCAATATCTTAATATTCTCGGCTGGCGCGTATCTATTATCCATCGAAGTGGCTCTATATGCGATTCTAACCTATCTGGTAGCCGCCAAGACGGTCAACTATGTGGTAGATGGGGTGGAAGAATACATAGGAGTGACGATTATTTCACCGAAAAATGAAGAAATACGGGTGATGCTCACCACAAAAATGGAAAGGGCCTGTACCATTTACCAAGGTAAACAGGGGTATAGTCCCCATGGTGGTCAGCGTCAAGACACGGTAATTATCTATACGGTTTTGACCCGTTTGGAATTGGCCAAACTTAGTACTGAAATCGATAAGATTGATAAAAACGCTTTTATTGTGATGGGAGTTGTCAAGGATATCATTGGCGGGATGATAAAGAAAAAACCGATGAAATGACATACGGCAATGCCTATTAATCCCATTTTCTTAATTCGACAGGTCAAATAGAGAAATAAACCCTTCACAAAATCATGAAAATACTAATGATGGCATTTTAAAATTTGCAAGTCGAACTAGCGATTTGAACATATAAGAAGTTGCATATGCTTCCATTCAAAGTCCAATGACCTCCACAATATAAATCAATAGACACAAATTGTGGATAAGGCTTTACTTTTAAAACTAATGTCTTTGTACAGGCAACCCTGTTTTTTCTCTACCCTGCGGTAAACGCCTAATCATTTCGGTAATCAGAGATAAGGGCGATTTTTCGCAAAATAGAGAAATAAACTTATGTTTTCTACTGTGACCAAGCCGTTGGTTTTCTATCCCAGCGGTGCTTTTTTAATTCTTCATACAAATCTTCCGAAAGTCCTTTACCATCACTTGTGGCTGTATTGGCCTTGACATGATGTGCCTTGCGCATACCGGGAATCATGGTACCTACGGTCTTGTTCATGGCTATAAATCGCAAGGCCATCTCTGCCATGGTCATACCCTCTGGAACTAAAGACCGAAGTGCATCGGCATGTTCTACACTGGAATTCAAATTTTCAGGTACGAAATAGGTACTCCGCCAATCCCCTTCCGGAAAAGTTGTCTCTTTCGTAATTTTTCCGGTCAGCGTACCCTCGTCAAAAGGGACCCTAGCGATTATAGCGATATCCTTTTCTTCGCATAACGGGAATAACTTATCTTCGGGATTTTGATCGAAAATATTGTAGATAACTTGCACAGCATCGAGCATTCCCGTCTGCAACGCCTTAATTCCGTTCTCTGGTTCCCAACGGTTTACGCTGATACCCATTGCTGCGATTTTTCCTGCTTTTTTTAAATCTTCGATTGCCCGTTGCCATTCTTCCCGGTGTGACCACTCATCGTCCCATGTGTGAAACTGCATTAGATCGATGCGCTCCATCCCTAAATTTTTCAAGGTTTTTTCGGTGTATTCAATGATATGGTTTGTGGGATAAGAATCCTCGAATGCGTATTCGGGTTTTGCTGGCCATTCGAAATTCTTGGGAGGAATCTTACTGGCCGTATATAATTTTTTACCGGGATGCCGTTGAACGAGTTCGCCCAAAAGTTCTTCACTATGTCCTTCGCCATAACCCCAAGCCGTATCAAAAAAATTGACACCTTTCTCCACTGCTAAGTCAAGGGATTTAGCGGACTCTTCATCGTCTGACTGCGTCCAACCTGCCATGCCCCACATACCGTATCCTACTTCACTTATTTGCCAACCGGTTCGGCCGAATCTTCTATATTGCATTTGTAGTATTGATTACTGATTATTGATTGCTACCCTTAGGTAGGTTAATTTTGATGAAAAGCGTCCGAAACAAATCCAAGTACGTTAGGAAGCGAAGTACGCCAGTATGACCAACTATGTCGACCATCGCGAACACGGTATTCATGCGGAATCTCTTTTTTGGTCATGGCGATGTGCACCAAGCTATTGCCCTCATATAAAAAATCGTCATCACCACAATCCATGTACCATCGCACTGATTTCACATCCTCGACTGGAACTGATTCAATAAGTTCTAGCGCATTGTGCCTTTTGAAATAGTCTTTCATCTCGGCTTGGGTGTATTTAACGTCGCCTTTTTCTAAACGTTCCTTCAAATCATCCATCGTCAGTGGACCGACATAGGCACTTAAAGGACAGGCGGAAGAAAAGAGCTCTGGATGATGCAAGGCATACATAAAAGTACCGCCACCGCCCATAGACAGTCCAGCTACCGCCCTATAACGTTTTTCACTTTTGATGCGATATTTTTTTTCAACGGTAGGCATGAGTTCCTCAAAAAAGAAATCCTCGTACCGCCATTCGCCGCCCTGATTGAAATAGCCACGCTTACCGCTATCGGCATCTGGCATTACTATAATCATTGGGGTTGCCGTACCGGCTTTGATGGCATTGTCGGTAATTTGCAACACCTCGCCAAACTGCACCCATCCCGTATGGTCATCGCCCGCTCCGTGCAATAAATATAACACGGGATAGCTTCGTTCCGAAGATTCGTAGTCCGGCGGCAAGTAAACGGCATACTTGCGTTCACCACCCAAAATTTCACTTGTCAGGGTCAAGTTATCGAATACTTTACCCGTTTGCGATAGAGCGGAAGGTATCGTACACAGAAATGCGCACAATAGCATTATAAATGATTTCATACTAGTAGCTATTGTTTTTGAATGATGTTAAGTTCATTAATGATTCCTAACATTTGTACCCTTATCGCGATTATTTAAAACTCCCGATAATCAGCGTTCAAATATTGATTGGCCTCTTCCTCCTCGAATTTCGCCGTTTCGGCATCCCAATGTAATGTCGTGTTTGGAAAACGTCCGGCAATAGTTCCTAGGAGAATGGTTTCCGTCAGTTTGGCCGCATACGAAAATGGGGCCGAAGTTTCTGCTTTTCCAAGGCAGGCATCAACAAACTGATGGTAGTGTTTAGGACCCTCGGATTCATAGTTGCGAATAATTTCACCCAAATTATTGGCTTTTGAAACTTCGTCTATTTCCTTTGAAATATCTACATATTTCCCCTTTACGATTTTCTGGGGCAACTGCATAAAATGGGGTAATAACAAGCGCCCTTTTTTACCTATAAACATCGCTCCTTGATCTGGAAGTTGACCTTCCGCAGCGGTCTTGGCGTCTAAAGACATTTTTTCTTCTACGCTTTGCTCCTTCCCTTCATTTTTACCTGTACTTGCCGTTCCTCCAGGTAATTCCAAGTCCTCGTGTGCCGGTGGCATTCCGGGACCATCATACCACACCCACTTTAAGCTTTTTGCAGTGTAAGGTGTCTCTGGAAATTCATAGGTAACCGTATTGTTTTCGGGATATCCAAAGCCGTTCGGTTCACGGCATTCGTTTTTAACGGTCAAGGGCACGTCCAATTCAAGGGCGTTATATGGGGTGTCAAAAATATGAACGCCCATGTCACCGAGGGTACCACAACCGTAATCCAAAAGCTTACGCCAGTTACCGGGATGATAAAATCCTTCTTTGTAAGGACGTTGTTTTGAAGTACCCAACCAAAGGTTCCAATCCAATTGGTCCGGAATAGGATCCTCTCCAGTAGGTTCGGGACCGTTGTAACCCCAAGATTTTGGTGACCAGGCCCTCACTGTATGTACCTTGCCAATAATGCCCGACTGAATCAATAAGGTAGCCAATTTGTAGTCATAAAAGGAGTGCACTTGTATACCCATTTGGGTTACCAAATTCTTTTCTTTGGCCATTTTCATCATATTACGGGATTCTTCCACATAATGGGTCAAAGGCTTTTGACAATAAACTGGTTTATTCTTTGTCATAGCTAATAAAGAAGCTGGGGCATGGGTATGATCTGGAGTCGAAACAATGACTGCATCTATCTCATCGCCCATTTCATCAAGCATGGCACGATAGTCAAAAAATACCCTAGCATTCGGATGTAACTTATGCGCTTTGGCGAGATTTAACGAATCGACATCGCACAAAGCCACTACATCAACAGATTTATGGGACGAAATAGCTTTTAAATCTTCACCACCCATATTGCCAACACCTATATGTGCGGTTCGGAGACGTTTGTCTTGTGAAAAAGCCCAGACCCCTGATGGTAGGAGGGCAAAAGATGATGCGGCGGCCGCACTTTTAAGAAATTCCCTTTTATTCATTTTATTTGATTTGCGTTAAAGTGTACGTCTACAATATAAAGTAAAATATCAGCTTGATTGAAATGACAGGTAAGTAACTAATGCCCAGAAACCAGATTCGGTAATGTTGAAATCTGGATAGCTTCTAATTTATTTTCAAGCCACATCTTAAGTTGGCCTATCTATATCAAAGTTTTCTAATCTTAATGTTTTTCAGCCAAAGTGGACTATCGTGATCCTGAAACCCGATGTAACCTGATTTAAAAGTTCCGTATTTCGGGGAATCTTTCCATTTGCCATCACTCTTTCTTTTTTCCCAATCTTCAGACCAAGGAACGAAAGATAATATCTTTTTTCCGTTAAGCCAATGTTCTACATTTTCTGGAGTAAAAATAACCCGTGAGGTATTCCATTCCCCCGCTGGTTTGGCAATTTTTTGTTTAGGATCCGGAATGTACATGGCGTAATCGGCACCCGTTTTTTGCCACTCCTCAAGTATTGCATCATTAATTTCTTCCCACTTAAAATCGTCAAGCATTTGGTATTCTGGGGAAACCTCTGGAATACTCCAGTCACCTTCTTGAATATGATAAAGCATCCCACTATTACCTCCTTCAGGAATTTTCCATTCCCAGGCCAACTCGAAATTATCGTATTCCTCAGCGGCGTAGATTATATCATTACCGCCTTTGCGATTTTCTTCTGTGCGTTTTTCGGTATCGAATGTAAGGGTACTATCTTCGATGACCCACTGTGGAGGCAAATCTTCTGCGTTGTAAGCACGCCAGCCTTCGGTAGTCGAACCATCAAATAGATATACCCAGTCGTTAGTTTTTGAAGTCGTTTCAGTTTCCTCAATAGCGGTTTCACTTTTGACCTCTTTTTTTTCTGTTTTGCAGGAGTTCAGCATTAAAAAGGTCGATATTATAAGTATAAAATGGGTTTTCATTATTTTATTTTTATGCTATGGTCGATAATTTCGTTAATTTCTTTTCGTTTAGTGTTCATTCCGATAATCAAAACTATTAAAACAATGGCAATGATAATCAATACAAGATTTATTTTTATAATATCCTCAAAATAATACAGGCCGACCAGTAAGACCGTAAGTCTAGATATAAAAGAAATAGCTAGCAGATAGTTTAAATTTGCGGCAAAGGATATAGCTATTTGGTTATTGGTCAAATGGACTAGTTTAACTTTTCCCTCACGAAAAACTTTAAGTGCATCTAATTTATTTTGACCGGAATGTGTTTTAAATGGAATCGGTATTTTAAGCATAAATCCATTTTTCCAAAGCTTAACCTTAAACCCTTTTTTTCGGCATTCATTGGCTAAACGGTTCACCAAAAGCTTAGCTTCCGAAGTGAAGTCGTTTTGCATTTTTCATTTATTACTTTGTGTAAAAGACAATTCAAATAGGACTTTTTCTAGTCACCAATTTCTCTTCATCCAATTTCAATTCCGAAGGATGATACTAATTAGCACACGTCTTTAATAATACCATCATTCATACCGCCAACTCGTCAAATCTGCACCCTCGGGCGCGCTATCGGCTATCCGCTTCATAATTTTGGGAACGTACATCGTATTGTAGCGTAGCCTTGTGATGGCATTGGGCTGGTCAGGGTCACCGTTCCAGCAATGTTCGGCACGGTCACCATATAAAACCTCACCTTCATAATAGGGTTCGGTAGTGCTTTCGAGAAAGTCTTCCATCAAGTACACGGCGTTGTTCAAATAATAATTGTCCATATCACCACAATAGATATGTATTTTACCTTTCAGGTTATCGCCTAACTTGGCCCAATCCCGCTCAAGAATATACCGAAGATCATAGTTCTCTTGCCAATATTGAGCCACGTTCTGGTCGATATCGCCAGTCATCTTATCCCAAAGCCGTACTGGATAGCCATCCTGACCCTGTGGGGAATAGGTTGCTTCCCAGATATCCCATTGCTGGCCAGATCGACTTTTATCGCCTAGTACCAGTTCTAAATGATTGCCCTGACGTAATGTCGATTGTATTTGACCCAAATAATTACGATGGCTTGGCACCTCCAGCTTCTTATGCTCGCTTTTATAGAAATAGGCATTTTTATCGGAATAGATATCGGTCAGGCAGTAGGCCCTGAAATCTATAGGATCTGGGCATGCCGCAAAACAGCCGTTATATTCCTCAGGATATTTTACTTGAACCGCCAAGGATTCCCATCCTCCCGTGGAACCGCCGTATAGAAAGCGGGACCAACCTTCCCCAAGACCCCTGAATTCCTTTTCAATGTATGGAATTAACTCATACGTAATTGCATCACCCCAAGGCCCTTGACTTGCAGAATTCACCGCATAGGAATCATCGTAATATGGGCTAGGATGCTGAATCTCGATAATCAACATTCTGGGAAAATCAGGTTCGTTCCAACGTTTGTAAAAATCAAAAGCTTCTTGTTGTTCGATGATATTATAGCCTTCTAAATCAAAACGTTTCGAATATTCCGGTTTCATATTCGGATCTGGTGGTGTAGTTCTGAAGCCACCGAAATCGGAAGGGAAATGACCTTGAAAAACCATCAATGGATATTTAGCTTCAGGATGCTCTTTAAATCCTTTTGGCAACAATACGTGGGCTCCCAAATACATATCCCTACCCCAAAATTCGGATAGCTTTTCAGATTTTATTTTGATATGTTTTATCCATTCCGTGTCTTCCGGTTCCTCTATTGGGGGAATAATTTTGTCCATTACTACCGTTACATTTTCGATTCCGTTTTCTGTAACCGAAATCTTGAAAGGCGTACTGTACAGATTTCCTGGCGATGTATTCCATTGCTGCCCTTCACCATTATCCATCGGAAGTTTTACGGTATGCCCTGTTGATAGGTCAAAAGTTTCATACACATGAAGCAGCGCTTGTACGGTATAAACTCCTAGGGGTATATCGGATAAACTGGCATAGGGGTAGCCGAAAACGCTTGCGTCAAAGGTCTTAGTAGTACCAGAAGCCATTTCTTCAACGTTCATTCCAAAAATAAGTTGGGTATCAAGGCCATCGCTGATTTGGAAACGCGGTTCTTTTTCATCATCGGTGGAAAGGATCAAGAGTAGACGACCATTCATTTTCTCAGTACTGGTGGCTTCCGAAAAAAATACTTTTATAGCGAATTCCGGGGTGTTTTGCCCTAGTAGCATCCCACTACAGAAAAATAGGATAAAGCCATACATTTGATTTGACATGGTTCGATTGTTTGATGAAAAGGTAGGGATTTCCATTCAATTGACAAACGGCAGACTTGTGGGTACTTTAAACTCTTATTGGGGATTGTTGGCCCGAACTGATGCCGCAGCCAAAAATGCTAAAAAAAGAAGTCCAAGGTAACCGAGCAAACGATATGAGCCGAACGTTGAAAAGCAAAAACTAAATATTGGTGGTGCGAGTGCACTGGCCAAAATTAAAAAAGACATGACCTTTCCCGTTATTGCACCCAAATGACTGCGACCGAAAAAACGGGGCCAAACGATAGCGTTGAGAACCGCGAAAAATCCGCTCATGATACCGAACCCCCCTACCAAAAATGGAACGCCTATCGAAGACGATAGAAATAAAAACCCAACGGAACAGAGTATGCCCCCTAAAATCATAAGGTATAGAAACAGTTTGAGGTTCAGGTAGTCACTTAAATAATTAAAAATTAGCGAGATACTGACCGCTACCACAGAAGTCGGTAGAAAAATCGCAATCGCATCTGCCTTGGGAAATCCTTCACTGGCGAAAACGGACACCACATGAAAGGTGAGTCCCGTGATAAAAAAACTATTAAATGCCAAAATGAGCCCGTACATCCAAAAGGCTCTAGTACGCTTGGCCTCATCCAAGGTATATTGTTTTGCTAATGGCACGGGGTTGACTTTGCACTCAGTCTCGAGCGTGGCACCGTCAGGAAGTAGGCCGTGATCTTCAGGGCTGTTCTTATAAAATTGCAAGATAAAGAAACTGACCACCAGAAGTCCGCCTGCAAGTATTTGCCAGGCACCTTGCCAACTGTAACCTTCAATCAATGCATTAACCCATAATGGGGAAGATGAAAAACCAAAAGATATTGCTACACTGCTAATAGCATTCACCTTACCGCGGTTTTTATCGAACCATATCATAATGACGTTTCGGGAGGCCATTGTCAAAACGCCCTGACCTGAAAAACGCAACATGAAAAATAGCACCGTCATAATGCTAAAAGGTATTAGCCACGAGCTGGAGTCAAACATTTGTTTGACAAAATCACTCATGTAAACCGACCAGGAGCATAACATCAATGAAGCTGCCAAAACAAGCGCGGCAAAAAACGCGACATAGCGTGCGCCATAGGTATCGAACCAAACACCTGCCTTACCGATAATCAAAGAACTGCAGATGGTACCGATCATATAGGCGTTGCTGAACTGGTTACGCGAAAGGCCCAAAGCATCCTTTACCGGATCAGTAAAAACGGAAACACCAATAGTTTGACCGGGAATACTACAGTAAATACCTAAGGTGCCGACCGCCAAAATGATGTAGCCATAAAAAAATGGACTTTTAGCGGGATCGATAAGAGAAAATCGGCTTTTGGCTGACATGTGCTTTTTGAAAGCGGCAAAAGTAAGGGGAATGCTGAGAGTATTCCCCTTTAGACTTCACGATTTTAGCGAAAAAATACCGAAATCGATTTTTCAGCGTTACTATATAGGTCTTATCTGTCATCTAATTAAACCAAAGTGCAAAAAACTCAACCTCATGAAAAAGTTAGTCTACTTCATTATAATCTTGACATCCATTATTGCGATGGCCAGTTGCTCTGTGGATGACAGTAACGATATTGAGATTATAAAACCAGGTGATACTACGATATATGGAAAGGTATCCCATAATAAAAACTTTTAGTCCAGGGACTAGTACACAAAAGTCTTTTGGCACCTCATACTATATTACTGTGCGTAAACGAACAGAATGCATCCAAGCTACCTACCAGATTTTAACCCTATCCTCAGGATCGAGATATAAAGTATCGGTTTTTTGAACTTTAAAGGCTTCATAAAATTCTGGAATGTTTCGAACTACCCCGTTAACACGAAATTCCCTGGGTGAATGGGGATCTGAACTGACTTGGGACCGCAAGGCTTCATCTCTTGACTTACCGTTCCAGACTTGCGCCCATCCGATAAAAACCCTTTGGTCTCCAGTGAAACCGTCCATTCTTTCCGATTTCTTACCGTTCAGTGAAAGGTGGTAAGCTTTCAGCGCGATATTAAGTCCGCCTAGGTCACCGATATTTTCACCTAGGGTGAACTTTCCATTGACATTTACGTCGGGTAATACTTTAAAGTCGTTGTACTGGGCAACCAAGGCATTTGTTCGTTTCTCGAATTTTTCGTTATCGGTTTCTGTCCACCAATTTCGCATCGCACCATCGCCGTCAAAGGTGCTTCCCGCATCGTCAAAACCGTGTCCGATCTCATGGCCGATAACCGCGCCGATGCCGCCATAATTTACGGCATCTTCAGCTTCCATATCGAAGAAAGGAGGCTGCAATATGGCTGCTGGAAATACAATTTCGTTCTTTGTGGCATTATAATATGCGTTGACGGTCTGCGGCGTCATACCCCATTCGTCCCTATCGATAGGTTGGCCCAATTTAGCCAGCTCACGCTCATATTCCATCACGGTAGCCCGGTCTAAATTGCCATACAGGTCATCAGGCTTAATTTCAATGTCATATGTTTTCCATTTATCAGGATAGCCAATTTTAGGGGAGAACTTGTTCAATTTATCCAATGCTTCCTTTTTTGTTTCCGCGCTCATCCAGTCGAGTTCTTTAATGCTCGATTCATAGGCCTTCAACAGATTGGCGACTAAGCCCTCCATGCGTTGCTTGGCTGCAGGCGGAAAATAGTTGTCCACATATAGTTTACCTACAATTTCGCCCAGATTTGAGTTAACGACAGAAACAGCACGTCGCCACATAGGGCGTTGTTCTTCCGTGCCCTGCAGTTCTTTGCTATAAAATTCGAAATTCTGTTGGTCTAATGCGTCATTAAGCTCCGTGGCTTTAGCGTTGATAACACTCCATTTGAGATAGGTTTTCCAAGTTTTCAAATCGGTCGCCGTAATAATAGTGTCAAGCGCCTGAGTATACCCTAACATCATCACCCCCAGTTTATCTTGTTTTTCAAGACCGGCTTCCTTAAGAAAACCCTGAAAATTAAAATCGGGCATAATTTCCGGTAGGGAGTCAGTAGCAATCATGTTGTAATTCTCAACCAGATTGCGGGTATCTTCTTTGTCCATTTGTTTTTCGGCCAATTTGGTTTCCAAATCCATAACGGTAGCCGCAGCTGAGGTTCCGTTACCTAACCCGGCGAGATCGAACATTTTGCCGATATGTTCCATATATTTTACCTTAATTTCTTCTGAACGCTTATCCGTTTTCAGATAGTACTCCTTATCGGGCATACCTAGTCCACTCTGATTTATATAGACGGTATAGATTTCAGGATTCTTAAAATCTTGCTCCACATACATACCCAAGGGCGCGTTGATGCCCCGCTTGATGGCGTAAGCAAAATAGGTATTAAGTGCATCATAATCGGCAATGGCATCGATCTTATCGAATTCCTTCTGTAGCGGTGTAATACCTATTTCGTTCCGCTTGTCAATATTCATGTAGGAGGCGTATAGATCACCCAATTTCTGCTCATCGGAACCCACTTTGAAATCTCCGGCCGCTGCCCCTTCTATGATGGCTTTTACCTCATCTTCTGCGTTATCACGAAGCACATTAAACGACCCATACGAAGACTTGTCCGCTGGTATAGTATTTGATTTTATCCAATTTCCATTGACGTATTCCATAAAATTATTTCCGGGGTCGACCGAAGTGTCCATATTTTCCATTATGATACCGGATGTCATTGTCATGGAACCGGTCGCAGTTTTGTCTTTTTGAGCAAAGCCGCTAAACATAGCCAAAACAAATAGGAGCAACGTAAGCAGTATAGTAGTATTTTTCATCTTCATATTTGTTTCTTTTGGGGATGTTCTAATTCCCTAACATACTTAAAATAGACATCTCCGTCTTTATTTTACGTCGCCTATTTTGATTTTACCGTTGGACGGATAGAATTTCACTAACTCTGTTTAACCTTTACGCATTGACACGGTGCCTTTCACGCGCCAAAAGCGTATTTTTCAATAACATGGCAATCGTCATCGGCCCAACACCGCCCGGAACCGGAGTGATATAGGATGCCTTCTTACTCACATTTTTAAAATCAACATCCCCCGTCAAATAATAGCCCCTTTCTTTAGAAGCATCGGGTACACGTGTGATGCCCACATCAATAATTACAGCACCTTCTTTGACCATATCGGCCTTGAGAAAATGGGGTACGCCCAGAGCAGATACGATAATGTCTGCCTGCAAGGTCAATTCTTTCATGTTTTTGGTGCGGCTGTGGGTTAAGGTAACCGTGCAGTTTGCGGCATCTCCTTTTTGGCTCATGAGAATGCTCATAGGCCTTCCGACAATATGGCTTCGACCTATAACCACGGCATGTTTCCCTTCGGTGTCTACTTTATAACGTCGCAAAAGTTCCATAATTCCATAGGGAGTAGCTGAGATAAATGTCTCCATATCCAACGCCATTTTGCCGAAATTGGCAGGGTGGAATCCATCGACATCCTTATCGGGATCAACCGCCATCAACACCTTTTCTTCATCGATATGTTTGGGAAGAGGCAATTGTACGATATAACCATCAATAGATGGGTTATCGTTCAGCTCCTGTACTTTTTGAAGGAGTTCTTCTTCTGTAGTTTCCTCGGGCAATTGAATCAAGGTTGAATCGAACCCTATTTTTTTGCAAGACCTTACTTTACTACCAACATAAGTAAGGCTAGCTCCGTCGTTTCCGACTAAAACCGCGGCCAAATGTGGAACTTTCTCACCACGATCTTTCATCGCATTGACTTCGGCAGTGATTTCTTCTTTTATTTCATTTGAAATTTTCTTTCCATCAAGTATAATCATGTATTCGGTATTTTGGGTCCTGAGGGTAACCACTGGCGGTATAATTGCGGCCAAGTTTTTAAAAAAGGATAGTTAACGAAAGATTCAGTTACTTAAAAGGTCAGCCTATATATCTCGGCTTGCTATCTTTTTTATTTCATGTTCTGCATCATTTGCATCATCTTCTTTCCGCCACCACCCTGCATCATTTTCATCATCTTACCCATTTGATCAAACTGCTTCATGAGCTGGTTCACCTCTGTCATATCACGGCCGCTGCCTTTGGCAATCCGTTTTTTACGACTGACGTTTAATTTAGATGGATTTGAACGCTCATCGGGTGTCATGGAGTGTATTATGGCTTCGATATGTTTGAAGGCATCGTCGTCAATATCCAAACCTTTAAGGGCTTTTCCAGCACCGGGAATCATTCCCATTAGATCTTTCATGTTCCCCATTTTCTTAATCTGCTGTATCTGGGATAGGAAATCATCAAAGCCAAACTTATTTTTGGCAATTTTCTTTTGAATTTTGCGTGCCTCATCTTCATCGAACTGTTCTTGGGCACGTTCGACCAAGGAAATGACATCGCCCATACCCAAGATACGATCGGCCATACGGGAAGGGTAAAAGATGTCAATCGCTTCCATCTTCTCACCCGTACCGATAAACTTAATGGGTTTATCGACCACAGATTTAATGGATATCGCCGCACCACCACGTGTATCGCCATCTAGCTTCGTCAGAATAACACCATCAAAATTCAGGATGTCGTTAAATGCCTTTGCGGTATTCACGGCGTCTTGACCGGTCATGGCATCTACCACGAAGAGCGTCTCTTGAGGAGAAACAGCCTTGTGAATATCCGATATTTCGGCCATCATCTTTTCATCGACCGCTAAACGACCCGCGGTATCAATTATGACCACATTGTGACCTTCTGACTTGGCCTTTGCAATCCCCGCCAGGGCAATAGCGACCGGATCATTATTTTCTTTATCGGAATATACATCGACATCGATCTGCTCACCGACAATATGTAATTGATCGATAGCCGCAGGGCGATAGACATCACAAGCGACCAACAAAGGTTTCTTGGATTTTTTCGTTTTTAAAAAATTCGCCAACTTTCCGGAAAATGTGGTCTTACCCGAACCTTGTAGTCCGGACATTAGAATGACCGACGGAGAACCGGAAAGGTTGATACCTTCGTTTTCCCCGCCCATCAGCTGAGTAAGCTCGTCTTTCACGATCTTTACCATCAGCTGTCCCGGTTGCAAGGTAGTAAGCACATTCTGACCTAAGGCTCTATCCCTGACCCGGTTTGTAAATTCCTTGGCTATCTTGAAATTGACATCCGCGTCGAGTAGGGCCCTTCTTACTTCCTTAGTGGTTTCCGCTACGTTGATCTCGGTTATCTGCCCATGGCCGCGTAGGGTATGGAGGGCTTTATCCAGTTTTTCGCTTAAGCTATCGAACATCGAATTTTTTTTTGAGTAGAGGCAAATTTAAGCATAAACGCGGGAACAAAAAAGCATCCTTCTTCTGAAGGATGCTTTGCTACTTATGATACTTAAAAAAGTAAATTAATCGATATCGCAACGCTGTTCCAAACGTATATCTCCCATTTCGCCACCCTCCAATTTAATGAGGCCATCACCGATTTCATAGGTATATCTAGAGCCATTGAATTCAGTAGCATCCTGAAATTCCATTGTGACAAAAACCTTAAAATCTGAAACGCTGACGGACCATTTACCTTGTTTTTCAGGCGCTTCCTCAGCGTCTAAAATCAATATCCCATCCTCCATAAAAAAAAGTGTCTCTTCTTGATATTGGGTCGGACTATCATCAGATATCGTTTCGGGCCCTTTCACTTCCCACGAACAAGTAACCAACAGACTATAAAGGCTTTCTTTGGTAAAGTCGTTATCATTATAATCATCATCGTCATCTTCATCACAGCTATCGACAGCTTTCCGCATGGCTTCCGCAAGTGCTTCATTACTGTTTACCGTAAATTCGGTACTATCATGTACTATATAAGTTATTGGGAAATCAATGCTAAGTAGGTCGGTGTCGGCCAGACCGGCCAAGAAACGACGGAGCTCTTGGTCATGGTTCACGACAATACTTCCCGTTTGCTGAAGTTCGGTATTATATGTGAAAAGACCTATCGGATAGGTCATGTCGATGCACTCAATATCGCTATCATCTCCTCCCTCTGTGCATTGCCTAGCTAATTCTTCTAAAACCGCTTCATTATCGATAACGATTTCCGTCTGATCGGAAAGTGTAGCCGTAACTGGATACCTAATTACCACGCTCCGCTGGACTTCATCGACAGCATCGAACGCCTGCTCAGCATCTGCAGTATCTAAAATTATCTCGATTTTTTCAAAATCTTCCGTGTTTGCAATGGTCAGCTCTGAACCGTTTGCGATAACCGAATAAGGAAATTGGATTGCGATACAACTAGCCCCATCAACAATATTATCATAAGACCCATCGTAGGAAGTGGTACGTTCCATCATATCAACGACGTATGAATCGACTGTTAACGTGCGCTCGGCATCAATATCTTCCACGAACGGTTCTTCGTTTTGGCAGGCAATAAAATTCAACGATAAGGCCAAAAGGCAAAGCGATAATTTAAAAAAGTTATCCATATTTAAGACATTCGTGCCAACTCGAATTTGCTATAAATCAATTACTAAGACGTATTCATTTCTTGTAAAACACCCGCTAACAAAAATACCCTACTTCTTTAAAATTTTTCAGATATCTTTGAAAAAAATCCCCATTGAAAAGTAAAGATACAGGCAATGTTTGCGAAGAGCAAGTATTCGATACAGTATTCAAGGCCCATTCAAAAACGATTTTCAATTACATTTATTACAAATTCGGTAATGAGGAAAAAGCTTATGATGCCGTTCAGGAAGCCTTTGTAAAACTTTGGGAAAATTGCGCAAAGGTTGCTCCCGAAAAAGCAAAATCTTACGTTTATACGGTAGCGAATAACTTGTACCTAAACGTTATCAAAGCCGAAAAAGTACGTTTAAAATATGCGGACAAAAGTTTAAAGACCACACACGAAAATCCGGAATTTCTTATGGAAGAGGCCCAATTCAAGGAAAAACTAAATCAAGCCCTTGATGCCCTGCCGGAAAACCAACGTATCACTTTTTTGCTACACCGAATCGACGGAAAAAAATATGCTGAAATTGCGGAGATGGAAGGGGTAAGCGTCAAAGCGATAGAGAAAAGAATGCACCTGGCACTTAAATCGCTACGGGAGAAAATAGAAGGTATTTGAAAAGTAGGGTTTTTCCGAAACAAATTGTTATTAAGAGACTAAGATAGAATCGATGCAAGAAAATTATCTGGCGAAATGGCTTAACGGCGACCTTAACGAGGAGGAACTAAAGGAGTTTAAGAATTCCGAGGAGTACCCTACTTACAAGCGTATCGTTGATGCTACCACAGATTTGAAAGCCCCTATTTTCGATTCCGAGACATCCTATTCCGCAGTAAGAAATCGTTTGGAACTTAACGGGTCCAAAATCGTTAAACTACATCCCTTCAGAAACTTTTTGCGGGTTGCAGCTGCTGCTGCAGTTATTATGGTAGGTGCCTACTTCTATCTTAACACACTGAACGAAAGTATATCAACAGCTTTTGCCGAAAATAGGGAAATCAGTTTACCTGATACTTCAACGGTAATTTTAAACGCCGATTCAAACCTATCCTACAGTAAACGTAAATGGGAGAAAAATAGAAATGTAAAGCTTAAGGGAGAAGCCTTTTTTAAAGTTGCCAAAGGAAAAAAATTCACCGTGACCACAGACGACGGAAATATATCGGTCTTAGGCACGCAGTTCAACGTTGAGAACAGGCATGGCTATTTCGAGGTTTCCTGCTTTGAAGGGCTAGTTAGTGTACGATTTAACGACATGGTTGTGAAACTTGAGGCAGGAAAATCATTTGTTGCGATAAACGGGGAAATTACCGAGGTGGGATCGCCAAACGAATCAGAACCTTCTTGGTTGAAAGATGAGAGTTCATTTAAAAGTGTTCCCTTAAAATATGTGCTCGATGAGTTTGAGCGTCAACACGATATAGTTGTTACAACAGAGAATATAGATGTAAAACAATTATTTACAGGCTCTTTCAGTAATTCCGACCCCAAGCTAGCCTTGAAAAGTATTAGTGTCCCTTCGCAAATAAAGTTTAAATTTGAGGGCGACAAAGTGCTCTTCTATGGCGAAAACACTCCGTAAATGTACCTATAGTCTACTTTGCCTTGTCTTTTTTTTAATCGCCAAGAACACCCACGCACAAGAAGTTGAGACCTCCATATCTTTAGTTTCCTATCTACAAGAACTTGAACGAAATTTCGATATCAAATTCTCGTATGCCGACGATAACATCCGAACTATCCGTATTAGCCTTCCAAAAACGGAAGGGCTAGAGAATATTTTAAAGAATATTCAATGGCAGACGAAGCTTCAGATTCAAAGACTTAACAATCGCTATTACACGCTGACTCAGCGTGCATCTCTTGATATCTGTGGCACTATCTTGGACAATTTTGAACAAAATACGGTTCCTGGAGCTTCCATAGAAGTCTTGGGCACCGAAACTGCGGTCATCACCGATTCAGAAGGTCATTTTGCTATTCGTAATGTACCGCGTACCGCCAAAATTCAAATCAAGCATTTAGGCTATAAATCCCTATTTATCGATGCTGGCGCTTTAGCGGAAACGCAACCTTGCAAAACCTATTTACTTGATCAATTTTATCAAGAATTAGAAGAAGTAGTGGTAATCGAGCTACTCACTAAAGGTCTCGTAAAACAGATTGACGGAAGTATAGAAATGAACAGTGAGCGACTAGGTATTCTACCTGGTTTGATCGAGCCTGATGTTTTACAGACCGTTCAGGCCCTGCCCGGTATTGAAAGTATCGATGAAACAGTTTCCAACATCAATATTCGCGGAGGTACCAATGACCAGAACCTTGTACTTTGGAACGGTATCAAGATGTACCAATCCGGACATTTTTTCGGTTTGATATCTGCTTTTAATCCCTACCTGAGCGATAAGGTTATTTTGACCAAAAATGGTACAAGTGCCCAATATGGTGAAGGTGTCAGTGGCATTATCGATATACGCACAAAAGATTCTATTTCCGATCAAATGTTTGGGGGTGCCGGTATAAACCTAATTGGGGGCGATGTATATGGCCAAATACCGATTTCGGATAAGCTAGCCGTGCAAGTTTCCGCTAGACGTTCCCTTACTGATGTCTTGAACACGCCAACCTATAAAAAATTCTTTACCCGCGTTTTCGAAGACAGCGAGGTAAATCGTGACGGCAATTTTTACTTTTATGATTTTACGGGGAAACTTTTATATGACATCAACAAAAATCAGCGGGCCCGTCTCAGCTTTATCAGCATTAATAATCTTTTGGAGTATTCAGAAGAAGAAATGGATTCCGGTAAACGCACCCGCAGTGACCTCGACCAAAGCAATCTTTCGTTTGGGGGAAGCTTACATAGCAGCTGGAACAATAAATTCTCGTCATTTTTAAATATGTACCATACCCGTTACGATTTAGAAGCCCGTAACACATCATCCAATGCAAAACAGACCCTGTTTCAAAATAATCAAGTACAGGAGTCCGCGGTGAAATTAAATACCCAGTATACATTGAGCAACCATTTTACCTGGCTGAATGGCTACCAATACAGCGAAACAGCCATCACAAATGCCACCGACGTTACCCAACCCCCCTTTCAAAGCAACGTAAAAAATATTATCCGAGGTCAAGCGCTATATTCCGAAATCAGCTATACCTCAAACGACCAGAAACTGTTCGTCAGGGGTGGCGTACGATTGAACCAGCTCGAAAATCCCGATACCTTCAAAGAAGTATTGGCAGAACCACGGTTAAGCCTAAATTATGCTATCACTCGAGAACTTACGTTTCAATTATTGGGAGAATTTAAGAGTCAGGCTACTAATCAGATCATCGATCTCGAACAAAATTTTCTAGGTATAGAAAAACGACGATGGATTGTATCCGATAGGGATAATTTGCCTATCACCAAGAGCAAACAGGCCGCTATAGGCTTTAATTACGAATATGAGAACTTGTATATCGGTGTAGAGGGATTCTATAAAATTGTAAATGGAATAAGCACAACCACTCAAGGTTTTCAAAACCAAAACCAGTTTAACGGAGAAATTGGAAAATATGAAATCAGGGGTGTAGAAGTCTTGGTCAACAAAAAAATGGACGCTTATAGTATTTGGGCCAGCTATGGTTACAACTTAAATACCTATCATTTTCCGGATATCGTTCCTCAGGAATTCCCGAATAACTTTGATATACGGCATACAGGTACTCTAGCCGGTAGTTATACTTTCGATCATCTAAAATTAAGTTTGGGGTTAAATTACCATACCGGAAAACCAGTAACAGAGCCGCAGGCCGATGAACCGATAGATGATACCTTTTTTCCATTTCGAATAAATTATCAATCACCAAATACCAATCGCTTGCCCGAATATGTAAGGGCCGATGCTTCGGCTATTTATGATTTTGATATCGGTACTGGGGTAAAAGGCTCCGCAGGATTATCGGTTCTCAACGTAACGGACCGCAAAAATATTTTAAATGCGTATTACCGTCTTAATGATGGGAATGAGATTGAAAAAGTTGAGAATGTTTCTTTAGGGTTTACACCTAATGTTAGTTTTAGGGTTAAATTTTAGAAACTACCCTACCTGAATTTCTTAATGTCAAATTAAGAATAAAACTTAATTAAGCTGTTTTAGCGCGGTTGGCTTTTGTAGAAAAAGTAAGTTCCTTAGTTACCCTAGTATTGATTCGCTTATACAAACGCGCTACTTCGATGGTAGATTCTAGAGACACCTCTTTAGATGAACCATCAACACTAACAGTAGTTTCTGTTACAACTTCATTTACCGTATCATTTGCTGTTTGCGCCTGAAGGTTAACTCCGATAAAAAGAACAAAAATTAAAGTTGCGATAGTTTTCATGACTTGCGTTTTTATATAAATAGAACGCAGCACACCGTCTTGAAGGAAGTTGTAAAACGCTGAAAAACACCTTATTTTCGGTAATCGACATACCTTCGGTCAAGAGGTATAAAAGTGTCGATAAACGGATTTGTGTGCAGAAACACTTTATCGAAAGAAGCTGCCGTTCACCCTGAGACTTTAGTGTTTACTTTGAAGATTAAAGCATAAATTGAAGGCTTATACTTGTTATTGTACTGTACCTTTATAAGGATAAGATGCAGAGAATACGCCATGAAGAAAAATAAAAAAACATTTGCTGAGATGAACTGGTTGCAGAAAGCTCGTGAAAGCTGGGCGAATACCGGTACCCAAAGACCTGCATTTGCTGTAATCCCGAAAAAAGGACAGCGGTCCGTTTGGGATTTTCCGAGGCCCCCGGCCATTGAAAAAGTGAAAAAGCTAGTATTGGTTGCACATCACGGCAAGACCATTGCAGAATCAAGAGATGCATTGGCAGTTCTAGAAACCGCTAGCCCACCAACGTATTATTTACCTAAGAGTGATGTCGATAAAAATGCGCTAGTGGAACTAACCGGTAAAAGTTCAATGTGCGAATGGAAAGGGTATGCGATATATTGGGCATTGAATACCATGGGCGACCAGCCTGTTGCTTGGTCGTATCCGAATCCCTTTCCGGAATATGATGAGCTGAAAAATCATATAGCTTTTTATCCGCAACTTCTGGACTGCTACATAGATGGTGAGAAGGTGAAATCACAAGCCAGCACATTTTACGCTGGATGGATAACTTCCGACCTCACAGGACCCTTCAAAGGTGATAAGGGAACTGAACACTGGTAAGTAAAGCTTTGTGATTATCGAAACATTAACCAGGTTGCCACTCTCCCGTCGTTGGCAACGATATTCTTGTTTGAAAATCTTTGGATAATCGATGAGTAAGCGTTTACTACATTTGGCTTCTAAAGAACAGGCCAATGCTTTCCTTTTAAGGTTAGTATAATCAAATTCCCATGTGCGATATTAGTACTGTCCCGCACTAAAATTAATTTAGGAATACATAATTAGAATGTATCAAAAAATAAATCCTACATCCGTTCCGGCACTTCGATTCCCAGAAGTCCGAAAGCAGATTTAATGACTTGCCCCACCTTTTTAGCCAGCTGAACGCGCAGTAATTTTTTCAGTTCGTCTTGCTCTCCTAAAATAGATACTTGTTGGTAAAAAGAATTGAATTCCTTTACCAAATCATAGGTGTAATTCGCAATTAAAGCAGGACTCAAATTCTCCGCAGCCAGTTGAACAGTTTCCGGGAAAAGCTGTAACTGTTTGATGAGCTCCTTTTCCTTAGGGTGTAAATCGGGACTATTATCTGCTACTAGAATAGTATCGGAGCCGCTATCCATCGACAAGCCTGATACTTCGTCTTCAAGATGCTTTCCAGATTGCGCTGTACGTGTTTCCAAACCTTTTACCCCTATCTCTTCCGCCTTTCTTAGGATGGACTGAATACGGGCGTACGTGTATTGAATAAACGGACCCGTGTTCCCTTGGAAGTCCACCGACTCTTCTGGATTAAAGAGGATGCGTTTTTTGGGATCGACTTTAAGGATATAATATTTTAGCGCACCCAAGCCTATCATCTTGTAGAGGTCTTGCTTTTCGTTTTCGGTATAGCCCTCCAACTTGCCCAATTCCTCTGAAATTTCCGCAGCGGTCCGAGTCATATCATTCATTAGGTCATCGGCGTCTACAACGGTTCCTTCCCTACTTTTCATTTTTCCGCTTGGAAGGTCGACCATACCGTAGCTGAGATGGTGCAGATTTTTGGACCATGAAAATCCGAGTTTTTTTAATATCAGGAAGAGGACTTTAAAATGATAATCTTGCTCGTTACCAACAGTGTACACCATACCCTCTATATCGGGATAATCTTTGATTCGCTGTATCGCAGTGCCGATATCTTGGGTCATATATACCGCAGTTCCATCAGAACGCAATACTATTTTTTCATCGAGACCCTCATCGGTAAGGTCGATCCAAACGCTACCATCGTCCTTTCGGTAGAAAACACCTTTTTGCAATCCTTCTTCCACCACATCCTTACCTAATAAATAGGTATCACTTTCGTAATAGAGGGTATCAAAATCAACTCCCAAATTATTATAGGTTACGTCAAAACCCTTATATACCCAGCCGTTCATGGTTTTCCAGAGGGCGACTACTTCTTTATCCCCTGCCTCCCATTTTTGGAGCATCTCTTGAGCTTCCAATAGTATCGGGGCTTCCTTTTCAGCCACTTTCGGATCGATGCCACCAGCAATTTTTTGTGCTACCTGCTGTTTATAGGCTTTATCGAAGGCTACATAATAATTACCTACTAATTTATCACCTTTCAAACCAGTGCTCTCGGGAGTTTCCCCGTTTCCAAAACGCTGCCAGGCCAACATGCTTTTGCAGATATGTATGCCCCTATCATTGATAATCTGGGTTTTGTAGACTTTCTTGCCCGATGCTTTTAGAATTTCCGCAACGGAATACCCTAAAAGGTTGTTACGAATATGACCCAAATGCAAGGGTTTATTTGTATTTGGTGATGAGTACTCCACCATTATGGCATCCTTTTGCTGCTCGGAAGCAAATCCGTAATACGGCGTATTTTCTATATCCTTGAAAAAATTGAGATAATAGGCATCCGAAATGACCACATTCAGAAAGCCCTGAATTACATTGAACCCTGAAACGGCATCTACTTCCTTTTGTAAAAACTCACCTATTTGCTGTCCAATCTGAACGGGATTACCCTTTACAAAGCGTAACATCGGGAAAACCATTACAGTGATATCTCCCTCAAAATCCTTACGGGTAGGTTGAAATTCGACCGTCGGCAATTCTACCGAAAAATGGTTCAAAATGGCTTCCTTGACCTTTATGCTAAGTGTCGTCTGTACATTCATCGCTCGCAATACGCTTTAAACCTATTAAGTGTTCCCTTTTGAAGGGCTGCAAAACTAATCATTTTTCAGGTTTTAAATTCAAACACCCTTCTCAAACCAGCTCGTTTTGGTTAACTTTATAAAAAATTGCCAATGCTTGTAAACGTATCCTATAACAATAAAGAGATCACCCGCAAGGTCGATGCTGAAGTCGGTAAACCCTTCACCCTGAAAGAACGCTGGAATATGGGAGGCATTGGTTCGCCTAGGCTCTTCATCACCGAAACCAGTATAGAAATCAGAAACTTGCTAATACTCGATAATAATCGTGACCAATGCAATGTAGAACTGCGGCCCAAGGGTATTATAGTCCGCTTCCGATCTTTATTGGAGACATTTGCCTTGGTCATTCCTTTTTATAAACTTACCGTATACAAAGGTGACCTAGCGATATATTCCATCTATCGCGACCATTACTTTATCAAGGTCCAGGCAGATACAAAAGCTGTACAAAAGTTTTTTAGAAAATTATTAGATTTTAAGGCGGATAATGCGCCGACGTCGATCGAAGATTTATGATACAGATTAAAATAGGCAATAGGGTCAATCTTTCATACATATGAAAATACTTCTCACAGGGGCCAACGGCTATATCGGAATGCGATTGGTGCCACAACTGGTTGAAATGGGTCACGAGCTCGTCTGCACGGTGCGTGACGAAGAACGTTTCTCAATCGATGAGGAATTGCGGTCACAGATTGAAGTTATAGAAATCGATTTTTTGGATGATGTTGTTGACGGGAAAGTTCCCAAAGACATCGATGTTGCGTACTTTTTGATTCATTCCATGAGCTCATCAACAGAGACATTCGTTGAAATGGAATCTAAAACTGCTGAAAATTTCAATCTATATCTCAAAAATACACAAGTTGAACAAGTCATATACCTCAGCGGTATCGTGAACGACGAAAACCTTTCAAAACACCTATGGTCTCGTAAGAATGTGGAGCGTATTTTGTCGGAAGGTCCGTTTCACCTTACCGTGCTTAGAGCTGGTATAATCGTCGGATCAGGTAGTTCTTCTTTTGAGATTATACGCGACCTGTGCGAAAAAATACCACTAATGATCACCCCAAAATGGGTACTGACCAAAACCCAACCTATCGCCATTCGTGACATTTTAAGTTTTTTAACGGGCGTTTTGGGCAATTCGAAAACCTATGATGATTCTTTTGATATTGCAGGGCCTGACGTGCTATCTTATAAAGAAATGCTCCATCAATATGCCGAACAGCGTGATTTTAAGAACTGGATCATTACCGTGCCCATCATGACTCCGAAACTTTCGAGCTATTGGCTTTATTTTGTGACCTCTACATCGTATAAATTGGCGTTGAATCTTGTGGATAGCATGAAAGTGGAAGTTATCGCGAGGGATACCCGCTTGCAAGATATTTTAGGGATTAAGCCACACACGTATCGGGAAGCTATCGATATGGCCTTTAAAAAAGTCGAGCAGAACCTTGTAATCAGCAGCTGGAAAGACAGTATGATTAGTGGGCGCTTTGAAAAAGACCTTGAAAAATACATTCAAGTACCTAAATTTGGGGTTTTACAGGACGCCAAAAAAATGTACGTCGACGACCCGAAACAGGTACTTAAAAATATATGGAAAATCGGAGGTCATACTGGATGGTACTATGGCGATTGGCTATGGCAATTAAGGGGATTTCTAGATAAACTTTCCGGAGGTGTGGGACTGCGACGGGGCCGTACCCACCCCGATAGAATCTATGCCGGTGATTCTCTTGATTTTTGGCGGGTGCTTTTGGCGGATAAAAAGAAGAAAAGGCTGTTGCTGTTTGCCGAAATGAAACTACCTGGAGAAGCCTGGCTTGAGTTCCGGATCGATGAAAACAATGTATTACATCAGACGGCTACATTTCGACCTAGGGGACTGTGGGGCCGCCTTTACTGGTACAGCATCTTACCCCTGCACTATTTTGTTTTCGGAGGTATGATTCGGGGCATAGCGAAAGGATGACAAAAATATAAACACTTAGGCCATTACATTCAAACCGTTTCTTAAAAATCCGTTGCTCACGATTTCCATCGGGATAATTATCATTTTCTCGGGAACCGTATTTTTTGCGACCGAAGCCAGTTATAACGCCATCGAAGAAGCCTCGATTTGGATTCGAAATTACTTCGGATTTTTTTATCTCTATCTAGGTTTAGGTTGCGTTCTTTTGCTATTCGCAGTGGCATTTTCTCCCCTTGGGCGGTTGAAACTTGGTGAAAAAGATGAAAAGCCTGAACATTCGCTTTGGGCATGGACGGCCATGCTCTACAGCGCAGGAATGGGCGCAGGCATACTTTTACGTGCGGTTCAAGAACCCGTGTTTATGCAGCAACATCCGCCCTATCTCTCTAAACTTGAACCCGAAATTCTCGCCTTGGAATTCACATTCTATCAATGGGGATTTACGGCATGGGCGTTTTATGGACTTTTCGCCATGGTCATGGGGTACGCGCTCTTTGTTCGGAAAAAGAAAGTGAGGGTCAGCGCTACGGTCGAGGAAACCATCAGCAACAGAGTCGCTCAAAAAGGCATCGATATCACGACGATTATAACCACTGTTTTCGGACTTATTGCGGCCCTCGGCCTCGGTGTAACCCAAATCAGCGGCGGTTTAAATCACGTTTTTGGAGGTGGTTTTGACCTAATGGTCACTCTACTGTTTGCCGTTTTGATATCTGCCATCGCTTTTTATTCAGCGTGGCAAGGTGTAGACAAGGGGATAAAAATTATTTCGAAAGTCAACATTTTAGTTACTTTTCTCTTGTTACTTTTTATCTTTTTAACCAGTGATGTCGTTTCAATTTTAAGAGCCTTCGCCATCGCAACCTCCAACTATCTCGTCGATTTTGTGCCCATGAGTCTTGCACATGGCGCCTTTGACCCCGGCATAAAATTCTTAACTGATTGGACCTTCTATTACTGGGCATTTTGGTTGGCATGGGCTCCCTTTACCGGTATCTTTATCGCTAGAATATCTAGGGGAAGAACACTGCGACAGCTATTATTGGGCGTTTTGATATTGCCGTCTTTGGGAACATTTTTTTGGTTTTCGGTCTTCGGAACCTCGGCCTTTCAATTGATCGAATCTTTTGGCAACTACAATGATGAATTCGGTAATGTCTTCTCATCGCTGTTCATCTTTTTCAGCCACTACCCGATACCTACAGTTCTAAACGCAATTACAATTATACTTCTAATCGGATTTCTAGTGACCTCGCTTGATTCCGCCGTATTTGTATTGAGCATGTTTACGGATAAGGGCAAGATGGAGCCAAAAAAAAGCCATCGTCTCATTTGGTCTGCACTCATTCTCCTGGCCACCATCGCGCTATTACTATTAGGAAATGTTAAACCCGAAATTGATGTTCTTACCACGGTGCAAAAGCTATTGATTATTACCTCACTCCCCTTTGCATTTTTTATGGTGATAATGACCTGGGTATTCTTACGTGAAGTCATAACACGCCCAAAGAATTAGCATGATTTACGAAAGTTTCGGTTTGAAAGGGCAGTATATTTATGGCAAAATGGATGAACATGCATCTTAAACCATTTCACTTACGTGATTTTTTATGATTTGAAAGTACGAAGTAGTATAGGCTAGCTATCCCAATGCAGTTATAGGAATGTAAAAATTTAAAATAGAGACGGAGGATTAAAAACAAGAAAGCGATGTGGACTCTAAATAACTTAACACTTCCAATCTAAGAGACGATATTTTTATCCAAATTTAATGGCATTTCACGAAGGCGTTTGCCGGTCAGCCTAAAAACAGCGTTAGCTATAGCCGCACCGATAGGTCCCAGCGGGGGTTCGCCGACTGCACCGGGCACTTCAGCCCCCTGCAAAAGCACCACATCAATTTCCTTGGGAGCGTGTTTCATTAATGCCATTTGGTATGGGCCATAGATTGTTGGGGTCAATGCGCCATCAACCACTTCCATCTTTTCGTATAGAACTGCACTGATGCCCATGATGATAGCACCCTCACATTGTGCACGGACCTGATCAGGATTTACCACCAGTCCGGGATCCATGGCACAGGTCACTTTATGCACTTTAATTTCAGCCTCGTGAATCGATACTTCAACAACTTGGGCACAGGGCGTATTGGTGTCCGTCGAAACCGCGAAGCCCATCGCTTTTCCATTAATAACCTCATCTGAATATCCGGATTTTTCCACTACGGCTTCAATAACGGATTTTAAACGTTTGCCGCGGCCATCATCTTGAATATGTGCCAGTCGAAATTCTGCGGGATTCCGATTCGTTTTTACTGCCAACTCGTCCATAAAACTTTCGATGGCAAAGGTGTTGGCCAAAAGGCCTAAGCTGCGCCACCAACTCGTGGCAAAAGGAAGCTTTACCCGCCACGAAATGGCCTGGTAATTTGCTATGGCTCCGTATTGTATCATTCCACCACGCCATGCCCCTAAATCAGCCCCTAACACGGGCTCCGCAATTCTGGGTACTATAGGCGACCCAAATGCTACGTCTCCACTTGAAACATTGTGTTCCAAAGCTTCGATTGTACCGTCGATTTTCAATTTTGCTTTCAAAACGTGATGTGTCGGCGGCCGAAAAGTATCGTTCTGAAATTCTTCTTTCCGGGTGAAAAAACACTTAACTGGTTTACCAACGGCTTTTGAAAGCACTGCGGCCTGCACGGCATTGGGCGTATGTAAACGTCGACCGAACCCGCCGCCCAAAAATGTTGGGACAACATTGACCTCGTTCTTGTCGAGGTCTAATCGTTTGGCAATTTCATCACGAGTCAGACCCACAACTTGGGTAGAAATCATAACGGTTACCCGCTCGCCTTCGACTGACGCCAAGGCGCCATTTGGCTCGAGTTGGGCGTGTGCCCCGATGGGACTCCAATATTCAGAAATTATAGTTTCCGTCGGATCCTCTAAGCTTTCGTCAGGATGGCCTTCCTTTTGAATTACATAGGCTTTTCCTTTGCCAACTTCGACCATCGCCCTTATATCCGCCGTACTCCAATTTTTATCGGTTTCCCATTCCACTTCAATGGCGTCCTTGGCATTATGTGCTTCAATGTAAGAATTGGCTACCACCCCTACGAAATCCTTCTCCTTTATAATTTTTACCACCCCGGGCATATTTTCGGCCTTACTAGTGTTCGCATCGATATACTTCGCCCCAATCAATGATGGACGGGCAACGGCACCATAGAGCATATCAGGCAAAGTAGCATCCATGCCGAAGATAGGAGCACCGAAGACCTTATCGTTCAAGTCGACACGGGCAATTGGTTTACCAATGAATTTATAGTCCGACAGCGATTTTAATTTAGGCGTATCGGGTACTTTCCAATCTTTTACACCCATAACCGCCTCTGCATAGGTCATTGATTTGCCCCCCCCAGTAATTACGCCATCAGTAATCGACAAATCGGAAGTGTTCACGTTCAGCTTTTTTGCCGCTTCACTTGAAATCATTTCCCTCATGGTAGCGGCCAGTTCGCGCAGCGGCATCCAAAGCGAAGAGATGGAAGTACTACCACCGGTAGCAAAGCCGTCGACGTTACCAGAAGCACTATTTGCGTGCACCACCCGCATTTGGGTCATTGAGACCTCCAATTCGTCAGCCGCCATCTGGGCGAGGCCGGTGAACGTACCTTGACCCATTTCAACCTTAGGGCTATGTAGAACTATGTAATTATCTGTGGTAACCTCGAACCAAACAATGGGTGTGTCTGTATTTCCCGAAAATGGGGCGTCTGCGGTATTGATTGCGCCTGCGACGACCCTACGTATAGGGTTTCGAAACAAATAAGTGCCTAAAGCGAGAACACCGGCCGTACCTAAACCACCACGGACTAAAAAGGAACGGCGTGAAACTTTTTTCGTATTCTTTTTATCTTGGTTCAAAAGCTATGTGTTTTGAGATTCCGGCAATGGTAATGAAGACATTAATGCGGCAGCCCTATGAATGGCCTTCCGCATTCGGTAATACGTAGCGCAGCGACAAACATTAATGATGTTTTTATCAATATCATCATCCGTTGGGCTAGACACTTTTTCGAGCAAAGCCGCCGTAGCCATCATAAAACCGGGCTGGCAGTAGCCGCATTGCGGAACCACCTCCTCTATCCACGCCTGTTGTACGGGGTGCGGATTTTTTTCATCACCCAGACCTTCGATAGTAGTTATTTGTTTTCCTTCTGCAAATTTTACCGCATACGAACAAGATCGTACCGCCTCACCGTCAACGTGAACCGTACAGGCGCCACAAGCCGCTTTTCCACAACCGAATTTAGTTCCTTTCAATTCCAGCATGTCCCTGATAACCCATAATAAAGGTGTGTTTTCATCGGCAATTTCGATGGTATGAGAGGTACTGTTTACAGTCAACGCTAGCGTCATATTTTCTTTTTATTCAGATGGAATTACAGCCCCATTTGCGAACCACTGTTTAACGGCAGTTTTGAATTCCGCTTCCGATACTGGAGGAACTTCCCGTAATTTTCCGCTAGCATCGACTCCAGGTTGCCAGGCCCATAAGACCAGTTCATCCTCGGTCATATGTTTTACGAGCGCTTTATGATCTTTACCACCATTGGTTTTCATGTTGAGCATACTTTCAGCTATTTCGGCCCGGGATAATCCCTCCCAAGCCATTGAGGCTGGTGCAAGTCCCCAATGCGGTGCGCCGGGAACCCCGGAGTAGGCATTATTTTCAGGCTGGTGACAGGTGGTACACTTAATGGCTTGAAATCCGTGATCATTTTCACCTCCGGCCACTCCAAAATTATGGGGATGGCTTTCATCACCCTGCTTAGGAATATTATCGTTGGGGTGGCAGTTCATGCAACGTTGATGGGTCAGTACGTCCATCATTTTATCAAAATTCCGATTTGGCAAAGGCGAATCGGATTGATTATAAACAACAGCTGTATATTCGGAAGTTGCTACCGAATCTGTGAAGCCAACTATCAGACCAGCAAACAACAGCAGAGAAAATATCAATGCAATTTTAACATTCATAGGGTATATCAATAGATACTTTCTTAAAAGTAATTCTTTTTAAGGGGATGCATCACGACTTTGGTAAAAATACTTCCGCCATCATACAGCGAGCACTTCCACCTCCGCAGGTTTCTATGGTTTCTAAAGAACTATGTACAATTCCGCAATGTTGCTCTATCGAAGAAATCTGTAAAGGGGTCAAACTAGCATAGGCTTGGGTGCTCATCACCAATAAGGGTTCGTTATCAGTGCCTAGTACTTGTAGCATATTACCCGCGAAATGGTGCATCTGGGCTTCTGTTATGGTTACTATTTCTTTCCCATCTTTTTTCAAATGGTCAACAACAAACTTTTTTTCCTTTTTATCATCAATAGTATCTAGACAGATAACCGCAAAGGTGTCGGCCAAACACATCATAACGTTGGTATGATAGATGGGCATACGCCTGCCACCAACGGATTGGTTGGCGATAAAAATAACGGGGGCATAATCAAAATCTTCGCAAAATTCGATAAACAAAACTTCATCGGCCCTGTCGGAAAGTGCGCAATATGCTTTTTTATTAACGCGATCTAAGGCCATGCTGCCTGTAGCTTCCAAGAAAAAACCTTCAGACTCGGCGGCCGTATAATCCATAACACTTTTGATGATGAAACCATCTTCCTCTAAAATATCCATAATATCGTTCCGCCTTTCTTTGCGGCGATTTTCCGCAAACATGGGATAAAGACCGACAACGCCATCGTCATGAAACGAAATCCAATTATTGGGAAAAATGGAATCTGGGGTATCCGGATTTTTTGTATCCTCCACAACAATTACGTGTACGCCCCTTTTGCGTAGAACCGATACAAAAGTGTCGAATTCTTCCTGTGCCTTAGCGTTTAAGACTGAGTTTTGGGCATCAATATCCTTTTGAAAATAATTGTTTACTGCAGTCTGTTCGTTCATCCGAAAATTTACCGGGCGTATCATTAAAATAGAATTGGTACTTTGCATTATGTATATTGGAATTTTATTTTATAAATTGATTTGAGTCGTGGTTTGTCTTAACTTTTAAATAAGCACAATATCGTAGTGAACACAAGCTATGTACTTACGAATTTAAATTATCATGTCAGGAGAAACAAGTTTAAAAATACTACTACAACAAATGAAGCCTGAGCTGCATCTCGGCGAATACATATTTACAAACGTTGAAAATACCGAACATATTTCAAGAAGCGATATTCTATGTGAGTTCAAGGAAACCGAAGGCACTACAATAATCATTGAACGGAAAAAAGCTGATGCTCTTGGCCTGAAGTATGATCAGATAACTTCTTGGATAACCTTGAAGGTCCATTCATCATTACAAGCCGTAGGTTTTACCGCTGCTTTCTCTACCGCCTTGACCAAGGAAAATATAGCCTGCAATGTTATTGCCGGCTATTATCACGATCATATATTTGTACATCATACTGATGCGGAAAAGGCCATTGCAATTCTAAATAGACTCTCAGAAAATCAAATGCCTTGAAAGCGCTCTATACCGAATTGCAAGTTTGAACGAATCATGTTGCCAGCGCTTCAGTGGCTCATTATGAAAACTTGAAAGCAATACAGTCTTGAATCTGTTGTTCACTACTCCCTCACTAAGGGTAACGTACTGCATCGCAATAAACCTTCTTGCTTAGCAATTTCCGAATAGGGAATCTCCTCTACAGTGAACCCCTGATCTCGCAACCAGTCATTTAGACGCGTGAAACTACGCTCGGATACCACCACATCGGGCGAGATGGAAAAAACGTTGCTGAACATGCGATACATTTCTTCTTCAGTTATCTCGAAAACATTTTCTTTTCCAAAAAAATCCACCAACCACAGATATTCCGATTCAACCAGAAATCCGTTTTTATGCAATATGGCCTTGCCCCTACCCAAAGGTTGGAAACAGCAATCAAGATGCAAGGCATTCTGCATGGCCTGTGTATTTGATTTACGAAGTTCGAAAGACTTTATAGTTTTAGCTGGAAATTGTTCTGTTATAAAGTCGACCGCTGCTCGATTGGTGCGTGCCGTAATATACTCGGAATAGTCGCTTGCCGTATAAGTACCTATAAAAATATAGTCGTTCCAAGGCATTACATCACCACCTTCTACATGTACTTCCTCAGGAGGATGTAGTATATTTTTATCGTCAATCTTATCGAGAACATGTAAAATTGCTTCAACCTCTTTCTCTCTATCGGGAAGGATGTTGGCTGTTATTAGTTTATTGCCGATCACAAATGCGATGTCACGAGAGAAAATCTGATTGCAGTTAGTCAAAACCTCAGGTCGATAAACTTTCACCCCATATTTGGCGAAAACCTTGGCAAATGCATCCATCTCTCTGGTCATATCGGATTCATTTGGATAGGTGCCCGCTAAAATATGTTCAAGAGATTTTGGATCATAGGCTTCATCGGGCGTGGGAATCGGACCAGGACTTTCAGCCGTTCCTAAAACCACAGCTTTAAGGGTGGAAATTTCGTCGTTTATATTTAATTGTAGCATTGAAATGTATTTAGGCAAAGATAGATCGGTAGGCCATGAAAATTACGGATTGATAGCAACTAAAACCGAAAAATTACTTGTTTCAAAAAACAAAACCTGCCCTTTTGTTCGGGCAGGTTAGAAACATTTATAGAATTAAGCGGACTATCTTTTATCGACCTCAACAAAAGGTCTATGGATTTCGCCAATATAAACCTGTCTTGGTCGACCTATCGGCTCACCGCGTAAGCGCATTTCGCGCCATTGTGCAATCCAACCCGGCAAACGGCCCAAGGCGAACATCACCGTAAACATTTCGGTAGGTATACCTAAAGCTCGATAAATAATACCGGAGTAAAAATCTACGTTCGGATATAATTTTCTATCAACAAAGTAGGAATCTTCCAAAGCCTCTTTTTCTAAACCTTTGGCTATCTCCAAGATTGGATCCTCAATTCCTAAATCGGCAAGTACATCATCGGCTGCCTTTTTAATAATTTTCGCCCTGGGATCGAAGTTCTTATATACTCTGTGACCAAAACCCATCAATCGAAAAGGATCATCCTTGTCTTTCGCTTTGGCCATATATTTTTTAGTATCCCCGCCATCTTTTTCGATAGCTTCCAACATCTCAAGCACTGCTTGGTTAGCACCGCCATGCAAAGGACCCCAAAGCGCGGAAATTCCTGCGGAAAGTGAGGCAAAAAGTCCTGCATGGGAAGAACCCACTATTCGCACCGTAGAGGTCGAACAGTTCTGTTCATGGTCTGCATGGAGTATCAGCAGCTTACGCAAAGCCTCAATTACAACATCGTTCTTTTTATAGGTCTGGCTCGGCCTTTTGAACATCATTTTATGAATGTTCTCTACGTAACCGAGGTCATCATCCCCATAATCTAAAGGAAGTCCTTTTTTCTTGCGTAACGTCCATGCAACCAATACCGGAAACTTCGCCAGAATACGAACTATAGCATGGTACATTTCCTTTTCGGACGAGACATCTACCGTAGTTGGATTAAAGGCTATAAGAGCACTAGTTAAAGAGGAAAGCACGCCCATGGGATGTGCTGATTTCGGAAATCCATCCAAAATCTTTTTCATTTCCTCATCAACATGTGATTCGTCAGTAATATCTTTATGAAATTTGGCCAACTGCTGCTTATCCGGTAATTCCCCAAAAATTAGTAAATACGCTACCTCTAAGAAATACGCCTTTTCAGCCAGCTCTTCAATAGCATACCCCCGATATCTTAAAATACCTTTTTCACCATCCAAAAAAGTTATGGCGCTTTCACAAGACCCAGTATTTTTATATCCAGGGTCTAACGTAATCAGACCCCCGGTGCTGGCTCTTAAAGTTTTAATATCGATGGCAAATTCGTCTTCGGTACCTTCAACGACCGGAAATTCATATTTTTTGCCTTTGTATTCTAAAGTTGCTTTATCTGACATTTGTGTGTATTACTTTGAAATTGAATGAATCGTAAATTTAAGGAAAACCGTACGTCTTAACAATTCGGCTATTCCTATTTGGGCAAGTTTTAACAAGCTATTTATTAAGAAGCAAATCGCTTAAAAGCATATTAAAGTAGGTATAACTTTTCATAATAAGCATCCAAGGATTTATCCCAGGTAAACCTCATTTTTTTGGCATTCGCCTGAATTTTTTTCCATTTGGGCCTATCGTTTTCCCATACTGTTAGGGCTTCATCGAATTTAACAACCATATCATCAAGCTTTCCCTGAAAGGTTTCTCCATCAAAGGCAAATCCTGTTTTCATATGTTCAACAGTATCTTTGAGTCCACCTGTATGATGTACGAGACAAGGGTTGCCATTTCGCATGGCCAGCATCTGACTAATACCACATGGTTCAAAGAGGCTTGGCATAAAATAAAGGTCCGTTTCGAGATACATGGAATCAATCAAATCTTCGGACTGTCCGTTTGTAAAAATAAAATTCTTATGTCTATAGCTCATACTACGAAAAAGCTCTTCATAATCGGGGTCTCCAGTACCCAATAGCATAAAAATACCACCCACCTTTTCAAGACGCTTCAGCATCTTTTCAAAGGATTCGGGAGAGCGCATAATAAAATAAAATTTCTGCTCGGTCAAACGTGCTACACTAGAAACAATGAATTTGGGCCGAACGGTAACAAATTCCATTATCTTCTCACCGGTATGCGCCAAAAAATCGGCCTTGTATTTCTTGGATTCGTCCTGCAACCAGCGAAATAAAGCCTTCACCGTGTTACGATAAAGAAGACCTTTTTCTGCCTCCCTAATATTATTGTAATTAGATGCATTAAGTATACCGTATAAACGACCTTCATCATCAGCCCTTTGCAAGTCTCTCTCCAAGCTCTCCCCTCCTACGAATTCCGGCCTAGCACTAGGCAACATCACATCTTCTTTGTAAGAAGGGGATACCGTATGTACCGCGTCGGCGAAGCGTATGCCTACACCCATTAAGTTAATGCAGTTGTTATACTGAGGATCTTGTAAAGCGCCATGGTCTAAAGGTATCTCTGGAAAGAAGTTATGTACAGAGGCATAATTATCATAAAACGGCCGAATACCCTGAATGGCAAGATTATGGATGCTATAGACGTAGCGCATCCTTTTCAAATCTTGGTAATTCGGGTGATAATTCTTAATGAAAAGCAATGCTGCCGAATGCCAATCGTGCATATGAACGATATCAAGATTTCCAAAAGCGCCGACTTTTATTGCTTCCGCTACCGCTGTATTAAACACCATAAATTTAATAAAGTCATTAAAGAATGGCTCCGTCGGGTCATCGTGGTAAATATGGGCAATACCTCCTTCCGTAATCTCTGGATGATGGATTACATAATGTGTAATGTTTTCAAATTCTTTTTTGGGCGTAACCTTGTACAACTCGGCATAATGAGTAGTACCTTTTAAAGGAAAGTGTAGTCCCGTAAGAAGAGTACCTCCATGATGTAACCTAGAGTAAGATGGAACGACAACATGAACCATATCGCCACGTTTTGCTATCTCCCTGGGCACATCACGAACAACATCACCCATACCTCCAGCCTTGCAATTAGGAATCCCATCGTTCTCGGCAGCTACAAAAAGGAAATTATTCATGTATTCTTGATTAGTTTAAATTAGTTACAAAATCCGCGAATAAGTTAGGGAAACTTAATGATTTCGCAAAAAAAAAGCACTTCGTATTACGAAAAGCTTTTTTTAATTGTTAAATAACAGAAAACCAATAAAAACGGGCGTTTGAATTTCCCATTGTAAGTTTTTATCGCTTTATTTTGAACGCTTTTTCTTGGGGGAAATAAGCAATATCTCCCAATTCTTCTTCAATCCGTATTAACTGATTGTATTTTGCCATTCGGTCTGATCGCGAAGCAGAACCAGTTTTTATTTGCCCCGTGTTCAATGCTACAGCTAAATCGGCTATCGTATTATCTTCGGTTTCACCTGAACGATGTGACATTACCGAGGTGTATCCTGCATTTTTTGCCATATTAACAGCGGCTATTGTTTCGGTCAATGTACCAATTTGGTTGACTTTAATAAGAATTGAGTTGGCGATACCATTTTCAATACCCTTTGCTAAACGTTCAACATTGGTTACAAAGAGGTCATCACCTACAAGTTGAACTTTATCACCTATTTTATCGGTCAATGATTTCCATCCTTCCCAATCATTCTCGTCCATCCCATCCTCAATAGATATGATAGGATATTTTTCCGAAAGCTCTGCCAAATATTGGGCTTGTTCCTCAGAACTTCTGACGGCTCCCTTATCCCCTTCGAATTTGGTATAATCGTACTTGCCATCTACATAAAATTCCGCAGCCGCACAATCTAAAGCAATCATTACATCATCACCTAATTTGTATCCTGCATTGCTTACCGCTTTTGCTATAGTATCAAGAGCATCTTCGGTTCCGTCAAGTGTTGGTGCAAACCCACCCTCATCACCGACGGCAGTACTTAAGTTTCTGTCGTGCAGCACTTTTTTTAGATTGTGAAAAATTTCCGATCCCATTTGCATGGCATGAGAAAAACTTTTTGCCTTTACCGGCATCACCATAAACTCTTGAAAAGCAATCGGTGCATCGGAATGCGATCCACCATTTATTATATTCATCATGGGTACTGGAAGCGTGTTTGCACTTACTCCCCCGATGTATCTATATAATGACATCCCCAATTCGTTAGCAGCAGCTTTTGCGGCTGCTAAGGATACGCCCAAAATAGCATTCGCACCTAGTTTAGACTTGTTCGAAGTACCATCTAAATCAATCATGGTTTGATCAAGGAGATTCTGATCAAAAACAGACATCCCCAAAATTTCTTCGGCGATAGTTGTATTCACATTTTCTACGGCTTTGGTAACGCCCTTACCCATGTAAGCCTTTCCACCATCCCGTAGTTCAACAGCCTCGTGTTCACCCGTTGAGGCACCAGAAGGAACTGCGGCCCTCCCCATAATACCATTTTCTGTAATTACATCAACTTCAACAGCGGGATTGCCCCTTGAATCAAATATTTGTCGTGCGTGAACGCTAAGGATAATACTCATAATATAATTTATTTTAGATTGATTTTAACAATTCCAAATATACGAAAGCGATAGAGTATTTCTTAACGGAATAGCTTTATATTATCGTTAACTTAAGATTTATACAGGCTGTGTTGAACTGGATTTAATCATCCCGAAAAACTTATCAAAAAGATATTCGGCATCATGCGGACCGGCGCTAGCTTCGGGGTGATATTGGACAGAAAATACATCTTTTTCTTTCATTTGTATGCCGGCTACAGTTTTGTCGTTCAGATGTAAGTGGGTAATCTCGAGGTCGGTATTTGCCTCCGTATCTTCCCTACTTATGGCAAAACCATGATTTTGCGAAGTTATCTCGCCCTTACCAGTCTGTAAATTCATAATCGGATGATTAATACCCCGATGGCCATTATGCATTTTATAGGTAGATACTCCATTTGCCAAAGCAATTACTTGATGTCCCAAACAAATACCGAAAACAGGTCGATCGCTGGCAATCATTTTTTTAGCGCAGGCTATAGCATCGGTTAAAGGTTCAGGGTCGCCTGGGCCATTCGAAATAAAATAGGCATCGGCGTTAAAGGCCCCCATTTCTTCAAACGTGCTGTTGTATGGAAATACCTTAATATAGGCATCACGCTTCGCCAGATTTCTAAGTATATTCTTTTTAATTCCGATGTCAAGTGCTGCTATTTTATAGGTTGCATTCGCCTCACCGAAAAAATAAGGCTCGCTGGTAGAAACTTTGGAAGCCAGTTCTAGCCCTTCCATACTCGGCATCTCTGCCAATTTCTTTTTTAAACCTTCAATATTGTCCAATTCTGTTGATATAGCGGCATTCATGGCACCATTGTCGCGGATGTAGCTAACTAGGGCCCTAGTGTCTACATCAGAAACGGCAAACAGTGCACTTTCCTCCAAAAAGTCTTCTAAACTTTTATCGGCGAGCTCACGTGAATATGTATAACTGAAGTTTCTACAAATCAAGCCCGCAATCTTTACAGACTCTGATTCTACTTCGTCTACATTAGTACCATAGTTTCCAATATGCGCATTGGTAGTGACCATCAATTGACCAAAATACGAAGGGTCCGTGAAAATTTCTTGGTAACCGGTCATACCAGTATTGAAACAGACTTCACCAAAAGCGGTACCTTGTTTGTTCGCAACTGCCTTTCCATGAAAAATGGTGCCATCGGCCAATAGTACAATGGCGTTCTTTTTTGCTTGATACTTCATTGATGGAAAATTATTTTTGGTTATCTATTATTTTTAGATGATGGATTATAGAGGAGAATTTCGGTTTATTACTTCGCACCTCACAAATAAACACAAAAAAAGGATAGACACTTAAGTCTATCCTTTTGATATTTAAAAATTTATTGACATCTTTTTACTTGTTGTCATCCTTTTTACTTTCAGAGCTCTCATCTTTAACATCGGCCTGAGGTTTTTCTTCAGTTTTCTTTTCGGCCTTTGCTTCCTTCACGGGTGCGTTCTCTTCGGCTTTAGCTTTTTCCACCTTCGGCTCGACTTCTTTTTTAGCTTCTACCTTGGCTTCTTTTTCTTTAGGCTTCCCAGAAGTATCCTCTGCTATAGCTTTGGTTTCTTCCGCAGTTTCTGTCACAGCAGTTTCTTCTTTATTACCAGCGCTTCTTCTACTTCTACGGGTAGTTTTCTTCTTGGCCTTTCCAGCGTTGTAAAGCTCGTTGAAATCGACCAATTCAATCATAGCCATATCAGCGTTATCACCTAAACGATTTCCCAGTTTGATAATTCGGGTATAGCCACCAGGTCTATCGGCGATTTTTTCAGCAACTGTACTAAATAATTCGGTGACCGCATATTTGTCGCGAAGGTTTTTAAAAACGATGCGTCGGTTATGCGTTCCTTTTTCTGCAGTAATATTGTTTTCGGCCTTTGATTTTGTAATCAAAGGTTCCACAAATTTACGCAAAGCTTTTGCCTTGGCAACAGTGGTATTTATTCTCTTGTGCTCGATTAAGGAACAAGCCATATTGGCCAACATAGCCTTTCTATGGGCTGTCTTTCTCCCTAAATGATTTATTTTTTTACCGTGTCTCATTTTTATGTACTGTGTATTTCTCCAACTGAGGGATTATCCCTTTCCTGTAAGAAATAGCGATTAACCTAATCTTTATCGAGTTTGTATTTTGATAAATCCATACCAAAACTCAATCCTTTATTTATAACCAGTTCTTCAAGTTCGGTCAAAGATTTTTTACCAAAGTTTCTGAATTTCATCAAATCGTTCTTATTAAAGGAAACCAAATCACCTAAACTGTCAACTTCCGCAGCTTTCAGGCAATTTAAGGCGCGCACCGATAAATCCATATCGACCAATTTGGTTTTCAATAGTTGTCGCATGTGCAATGATTCCTCATCATAGGTTTCGGTCTGTGCGATTTCATCGGCCTCAAGGGTAATCCTTTCATCGGAGAACAACATGAAGTGATGAATCAATACTTTGGCACCTTCCGTCAATGCATCTTTTGGATGAATTGAACCATCGGTAACAATTTCGAATACTAGTTTTTCGTAATCGGTCTTTTGCTCTACACGAAAGTTTTCAATGCTATATTTAACATTTTTGATCGGTGTAAATATCGAGTCAATAGCAATTGTTCCTAAAGCCGCATTAGACTTCTTATTTTCTTCGGCGGGCACGTAACCTCTTCCTTTGTCGATGACAATCTCCATGTTAATACTTACTTTGGAATCCATATTACAGATTACCAAATCAGGATTCAACACTTGATATCCGGAGATGAACTTTTGAAAATCACCTGCGGTCAGTTGATTCTTTCCACTTACGGAAACGGCGACTACTTCTGCCTCGGAGTCATCAATTTGTTTTTTGAAGCGCATTTGCTTCAAGTTCAAGATGATTTCGGTAACGTCTTCGACAACTCCCGAAATAACTGAAAACTCATGCTCTACTCCGTCAATTCTAACTGACGTGATGGCGTGGCCTTCCAAAGAAGAAAGCAGTACCCTACGTAAAGCGTTACCAACGGTCAATCCGTAACCGGGTTCCAAAGGTCGGAATTCAAACTTCCCTTCGAAATCCGAAGAATCGATCATTATAACTTTATCGGGTTTCTGAAAATTAAATAATGCCATAGAATTAGTGTTCTTATATTATTTAGAGTAAAGCTCGACGATTAACTGTTCTTTGATATTCTCGGGAATTTGCATTCTTTCGGGAACAGCTACAAAAGTACCTTCCGTTTTTTCCGAGTTCCATGTCATCCATTCGTAGACACTGCTATTTGCGTCGAGTGCATCTTGAATAACCGAAAGAGATTTTGACTTCTCACGAACACCAACGACATCACCTGGTTTCAATGTAAACGATGGAATGTTTACCAATTCGCCATTAACCGTAATGTGTCTGTGTGAAACAAGTTGTCTTGCCCCTCTTCGTGAGCTTGAAACTCCCATTCTGTAGACTACGTTGTCGAGTCGACATTCACATAGCTGAAGCAATATTTCACCGGTTACGCCTTCTTTACGTTTGGCATTTGCGAAAATATTTCTAAATTGCTTCTCCAAAATACCGTAGGTATACTTGGCTTTTTGCTTCTCCATCAACTGAACTGCGTACTCCGATTTTTTTCCTCGACGTCGCGCGTTACCGTGTTGCCCTGGTGGGTAGTTCTTTTTCTCGAATGACTTATCGTCTCCGAAAATTGCTTCGCCAAACTTTCTGGCGATTTTACTTTTTGGTCCTGTATATCTTGCCATCTTCTTTAGGTTTGAAAGTGTGATTATGAATTAAGGCTTATCCTTCGATAATCGTCAATGACACTTTCGTGAAAAATATGAAAATTGATTAAACTCTTCTTCTTTTAGGTGGTCTACAACCGTTGTGCGGCTGTGGTGTAACATCGATGATTTCAGTAACTTCGATACCCGAATTGTGTACGGCCCGTATTGCGGATTCCCGACCATTACCCGGTCCCTTTACGTATACCTTTACCTTTCGAAGCCCTGCGTCATGTGCAGTTTTTGAACATTCTTCAGCTGCAATCTGAGCTGCGTAAGGAGTGTTCTTTTTAGAACCCCTAAAGCCCATTTTACCAGCAGATGCCCAAGAGATAACATCTCCCTTCTTGTTCGTAAGGGAAATGATAATATTATTGAAAGATGCTGTAATGTGCGCTTCGCCTACGGACTCAACGTTGACTTTACGTTTTTTTGTCGCTGCTTTGGCCGATTTCCCAGCTTTCGCGCCACCCTTTGTAGTTGCCTTTGCCATTTTTTTGGTATTATAGATTATTGATTACTAATTATCAATTAATAATAAATAACAAGTAATTAATAATTTTACTTCGTTGCTTTCTTCTTGTTTGCAACTGTCTTTCTCTTACCTTTTCGTGTTCTTGAGTTGTTCTTTGTACGTTGACCACGCAAAGGCAATCCTGATCTATGGCGAATACCACGGTAACAACCAATATCCATTAAACGCTTGATGTTCAGCTGTGTCTCAGAACGCAATTCTCCTTCAATCGTGAAAGAAGTAGTCTCGTTTCGAATACGACCGATTTCATCATCGTTCCAATCAGATACCTTTGTATCTTCACTCACCTCGGCCCGTTGCAAAATTTCTTTGGCCCTGCTTCTACCGATACCGAAAATGTATGTCAGCGCAATTACGCCCCTTTTTTGTTTTGGTATGTCTATACCTGCAATTCTTGCCATAACTATCCTTGTCTTTGTTTGAATCTAGGATTCTTTTTGTTGATCACGTACAAAACGCCTTTTCTACGGACTATTTTACAGTCGGCGCTTCTTTTCTTTATGGATGCTCTTACTTTCATCGTTCTGTCTTTACTGTATTCTTAATATCTATATGTAATTCTGGCTTTGGACAGGTCATATGGACTCATTTCCAACTTAACTTTATCACCGGGTAGCAATTTGATGTAATGCATACGCATCTTACCAGAAATATGGGCAGTAACTACATGGCCATTTTCTAATTCTACGCGAAACATTGCATTAGACAATGCCTCAATTATACTTCCATCTTGTTCTATTGCTGCTTGTTTAGCCATATTCTATATTAGTAATTAATTATAACCAAGACCTTCAGTTTATCTAAAAAGTCTCTAGTCAGTGCTCTTACGCTACTTTTCTATTCTTACCCGATTTCATTAATCCGTCATAATGTCGGTTCAATAAATAAGCATTCACCTGTTGTACTGTATCTATTGCAACACCTACCATAATCAATAGCGATGTGCCACCGTAAAACAAGGCCCATCCGGACTGTATATCCATAACTTTCACTACGATAGCCGGCAAAACCGCTAACAAAGCCAGGAATATTGAGCCAGGCAAGGTAATCAAAGACATTACTTTATCCAAGAAATCACCTGTTTCCTTTCCGGGTCGTACACCAGGAATAAATCCACCGCTTCTCTTCAAATCATCTGCCATCTTATTCGTCGGTACGGTAATCGCAGTATAGAAATAAGTGAAAATGACAATTAATACTCCGAATAAGACATTATAGGCCAAGCCGAAAATATCAGCGAAGTTCACCTCCATCCATTGACCAACAGCAGTAGTGTTTAACGATTTACCAATTAAGCTAGGCACGAACATTATAGCTTGTGCAAAAATAATAGGCATTACACCAGAAGCATTCAATTTCAACGGTATATATTGACGTGACCCCATGATGTTCTTTTCATAACCTCCAGAAGCGGTACGCCTTGCATACTGTACCGGAATTTGACGGGTAGCCATTACTAGCAATACACTTGCCAAAATTACAAGGAACCAAAGTATTATCTCAATCAGGATAAACATCAATCCACCATTATTGTCAACAGTCCTAGATACGAATTCCTGAACAAAAGACTGCGGCATGGTAGCAATGATACCAATCATAATCAATAAAGAAATTCCGTTGCCTATTCCCTTATCGGTAATCTTCTCACCTAACCACATTGCGAAAACACAACCGGTAACCAAAATTATGACTGCTGGAACCATGAAATCAAGACCCTGACCTAATAGGAATGCGCTATCCGGAACCTGAAAAACTGTAGAGAGACTATATAAGTAGGCTGGTGCCTGCACGATACAGATTCCAATAGTCAACCATCTCGTAATCTGATTTTTTGTTTTCCTACCGCTTTCCCCTTCCTTATCCAGCTTTTGTAAATATGGAATAGCGATACTCATTAACTGAACAACAATAGATGCCGAAATATACGGCATAATACCTAGGGCAAAAATGGAAGCATTGGCGAATGCCCCACCTGTAAATGCATTTAACAGACCAAGAATACCGGAATCGGTACCAGAAGCCAATTGGCTCAATTGTGTGGTATCAATACCAGGAAGTACGATTTGGCAACCAAACCGGTATACCAGCAAAAGACTAAGGGTGAGGAGAATCCTATTCCTTAGTTCTTCAATCTTCCACATATTGGATATGGTCTCGAAAAATTTCTTCATAACAACGTCTGCTTATAAATTTATTGCCTCTCCACCAGCAGCTTCGATGGCCGCCTTGGCACTTGCCGTAAATTTATGCGCGGATACCTTAAGTGAAGCCTTTAGCTCGCCGCCTCCTAATATTTTAACCAAATCTTTTTTCTTTGCCATTCCGTTCTCGACCAAATCATCAAAAGAAACAGTATCCTTTATAGATTTAGTGTCTACCAAGTGCTGCAATTTTTCCAAATTGATTCCTTGATATTCCACACGGTTTATATTCGTGAAACCGAACTTGGGAACACGTCGTTGCAACGGCATCTGCCCACCTTCAAATCCTATCTTTTTAGAATACCCTGACCTTGATTGGGCACCGTTATGACCTCTTGTAGCAGTACCTCCTTTTCCAGATCCCTGCCCTCGTCCTACTCTCTTTCCAGATCTATTGGTCGCTCCTTTCGCTGGTCTTAGATTACTTAAATCCATAATAATATCTCTTAAGCTTCCTGTGTGGAAACCAAATGTTTAACTTTATCTATCATACCCAATATATTCGGGGTAGCGTCGTGCTCAACAACTTGTCCGATTTTTCGCAAACCTAATGCGGCAAGGGTACGTTTTTGGTTTTGAGGCTTTTTGATGCCACTTTTCACCTGTTTAACCTGTATTTTCTTCGCCATTTTTATAATCTTTAGTACTTAGGTAATTTGGCTGAACGTAGTTAATGACTAGCTTCCAGAAAACGTAGTACGTGTTACGCGCAGTAAGCGTAACGTTTGTGTTATTATCCTTTAAAAACTTTTTCCAAAGAAACACCCCTTTGTTGGGCAACTGTTCCGGCATCTCTCAACTGCAATAATGCATCAAAAGTTGCTTTTACAACATTATGGGGATTGGAGGATCCTTGGGATTTAGAAAGCACATCCTTAACACCTACTGATTCCAAAACCGCTCTTACGGCACCACCGGCAATTACACCAGTACCATGTGAAGCTGGTTGTACATAAACGCGTGCACCACCGAATTTACCCTTTTGCTCATGTGGCAAAGTACCACCCTTGGTCAAAGGAATGCGAATTAAATTCTTTTTGGCATCTTCAATAGCTTTAGCTATGGCTGTTGCAACCTCTTTAGACTTACCCAATCCACTTCCGACAACACCATTTTCATCACCAACGATAACTATAGCGGAGAAGCCGAAGGCTCTACCACCTTTAGTAACTTTAGTTACACGTTGTATACCTACCAATCGATCTTTTAGATCTAAACCACCGGGTTTTACTGTCTCTACGTTTTTATATTTTTGGAACATACTGTATATTAAAATTTTAGTCCTGCTTCCCTTGCGCCGTCTGCCAAAGATTTAACTCTCCCGTGATATAAATTACCTCCTCGGTCAAAAGCTACTTTCTCTATCCCTGCCGATTTACATTTTTCAGCAATAGCTTTACCAACTTCCGTGGCCACTTCGGTTTTATTCCCTTTAGTTTCCGCCAAAGCCTTGTCTCTTGAAGAGACTGCCGCTAGAGTTACCCCCTTAGTGTCGTCTATAACCTGGGCATAAATTTCACTGTTACTTCTAAATACCGATAACCTAGGTCTTTCGGCTGTTCCGGAAGAAACTTTTCTGATTCTTCTTCGTATTCTCTCTTTTCTTTCGCTAACTGATAGTGCCATGATATTCTTTTAAGCTGATTTACCTGCTTTTCTACGTAACTGCTCGCCCACAAATTTTACACCTTTTCCTTTGTAAGGCTCAGGCTTACGGAAACCACGTATTTTGGCGGCTACTTGACCCACTAATTGTCTATCGTGGGATGTCAATTTAATTACTGGATTTTTACCCTTTTCCGATATCGTTTCAATTTTCACTTCAGGGGCTAAATCCAAAACGATATTGTGGGAGAAACCTAGTGCCAAATCTAATTTCTGACCTTGGTTACTTGCTCTGTAACCAACACCTACAAGCTCAAGTTCTTTAGTCCAACCTTTAGAAACTCCTTCTATCATATTCAAGACCAAAGAACGATAGAGACCATGCTTGGCCTTATGCTCCTTGGAATCAGATGGACGGGTTACAAAAACTTCGTTATCTTCCACCTTTACTTCAACCGCGGAGTACTCCTGGACCAATTCGCCCAATTTACCCTTTACTACGATTTCATTATCCTTTATCTCTACGGTTACCCCTTCAGGAATCGCCACCGGATTGTTACCTATTCTTGACATCTCTACTTATAATTAGTAATTAATAATTCTTGATTATTAATTATTTTTAATAAACGTAACAAAGTACTTCGCCACCTACATTTTCGTTTTTGGCCTGTTTACTAGTCATAACCCCATGGGAAGTCGATACAATGGCAACACCTAAGCCATTCAGGACTCTCGGAAGACTGTCAGTTCCGGTATACTTTCTCAATCCAGGCTTACTGATGCGCTGAATTTTACGGATTACAGGTTCCTTAGTCAATTTATCATACTTTAAAGCAATCTTTATAGATGCCTGAACGTCATTTTCCTCAAACTTATAGCTCAATATGTAGCCTTGGTCGAAGAGAATTTTAGTGATATCCTTCTTCACTTTTGAAGCGGGAATTTCTACAACTCGGTGCCCAGCTCTACTAGCATTTCTGACACGAGTTAAATAATCTGCAATAGTATCTGTAACCATTTCTTTTAATAATTATGAATGAGCAATTATTAATTACTTATTTACCAACTGGCCTTTTTAACACCAGGAATCAATCCGGCATTCGCCATTTCCCTGAACATTACCCTTGAAATTCCAAAAGTCCGCATATAACCCTTTGGCCTTCCGGTTAGCTTGCACCTATTGTGCATTCGCACAGGTGAAGCATTTCGAGGTAGTTTTTGTAAACCTTCGAAATCACCGGCTTCTTTAAATGCTTTCCGCTTTTCGGCATATTTAGCCACGGTAGCCTCTCTTTTTCGCTCACGCGCTTTCATTGATTCTTTAGCCATCTTAGTTCTTTTTAAAAGGTAAACCTAATTCTGTTAATAGAGACTTCGCTTCCTTATCGGTTTGCGCAGAAGTGACAAAGGTAATATCCATCCCATCAATCCGATTAATTTTATCGATATTGATTTCTGGAAATATTATCTGTTCGGTAATACCGAGACTATAATTTCCACGTCCGTCGAATCCTGTTGCGCGAATACCCTGAAAATCTCTTACACGGGGCAAAGCACTGGTCACTAACCTATCCAAGAATTCGTACATACGTTCACCTCTAAGCGTAACCTTTGCACCAATAGGCATTCCCTTACGCAATTTAAAAGCGGCGACATCTTTTTTAGACATCGTAGCTACGGCACGCTGTCCGGTAATGTTGGTAAGCTCATCGACCGCATGATCGATTAGCTTTTTATCCGCAACTGCAGCACCTACACCTCTACTAACAACTATTTTCTGAAGTTTTGGGACTTCCATTACATTCTTGTAACTGAATTCCTCCTTCAACGCATTAACTATGCGCTCGTTGTATTCTTTCTTTAATCTTGCAACGTAAGCCATACCTATATTACTTCATTGGATTTCTTGGAAAAACGGACTTTTTTACCATCCCTAACTTCATAACCTACACGTGTCGTTTCCCCTGATTTGGAATCGATTAATGACAAATTAGAAATATGGATAGACGCCTCTTTCTTTACTATGCCGCCCTGAGGATTCTGCGCACTTGGCTTCTCATGTTTCGAAACCATATTGGCTCCTTCAACAATTGCCTTGTTCTTAATACGATCTACTGTCATTACCTTACCTTCGACCCCTTTGTGGTCACCAGCAGTTATACGAACCGTATCTCCTGTTTTTATCTTTAGTTTCATTATTATCTAATTACAATTCAACCCTTTGATTGCGCTCGGGGCGACATCTTCTTTTAAAGTACTTCCGGTGCCAAGGATACTATCTTCATAAACTGCTTGTCACGAAGCTCTCTTGCCACTGGTCCAAAAACACGTGTTCCTCTCATTTCACCAGTAGGATTCAATAAAACGCATGCATTGTCATCAAAGCGGATATAAGATCCATCGGGTCTACGCACCTCTTTTTTAGTACGTACCACAACTGCAGTAGAAACCGCACCTTTTTTAATACCTCCGTTCGGAGTAGCCTCTTTAACGGATACAACAATTTTATCACCTATAGAAGCATATCTTCTCTTCGTACCTCCAAGGACACGAATTGTTAAAACCTCTTTGGCGCCTGTATTATCCGCAACCTTTAACCTTGATTCTTGCTGTAACATAATTATTTAGCTCTTTCCAAAATTTCTACTAACCGCCAACATTTCGTTTTACTCAAAGGACGTGTTTCCATAATTTTTACGGTATCGCCTTCGTTGCAGTCGTTTTTCTCGTCGTGCGCAACATACTTCTTTGTTTTGAGGACGAACTTTCCGTACATAGGGTGCTTTACACGCTTAACCTCTGCAACTACAATGGACTTCTCCATTTTGTTACTGGTTACTACTCCTACTCTTTCTTTTCTTAAGTTTCTTTTGTCTTCCATAAAGCAGAACCAATTATTGGTTTTCCCTATTAGTTATTTCGGTGGCCAATCGTGCTACCGTTTTTCTTGTCTTTCTAATTTGCAGCGGATTTTCCAATGGGGTAACAGCATGGGCCATTTTTAAGTCGGCGTGTTGTTTTTTATATTCCGCAAGCTTTGTTTGAAGCTCCTCGGCCGATAACTCCTTAATCTCTTTATTTTTCATGCTCCCTTATATTATTTCTTCAACGAAATCCCTTGCGACGATAAATTTTGTCTTCACCGGCAATTTTTGGGCTGCAAGGCGTAAGGCCTCTTTTGCAACGTCCATAGGTACACCGGCAATTTCGAACATTACACGACCAGGTTTAACAACGGCCACAAAATATTCAGGGGCTCCCTTACCTTTACCCATACGTACCTCTAAAGGTTTTTTGGTAATCGGTTTGTCCGGAAATATTTTTATCCAAAGCTGACCCTGCCTTTTCATATACCGGGTAGCAGCAATACGTGCGGCTTCAATTTGCCGAGATGTTATGAATTTTTGCTCCAAGGTTTTTATACCGAACATGCCATTAGAAAGCTGGTGCCCTCTACCCGCAATGCCCTTCATGCGGCCCTTTTGCATCTTTCGAAACTTGGTTCTTTTCGGTTGTAACATGCCTTATACTTCTTTATAAATTACTGAACCCGTTATAACGGTCCTTTATTTTCTACGACGGGGTTTTCTACCTGCAGCAGAACGTTTATTATCACCTTTGCCATCTTGACCTTTTGTCATTCCAACCAACGGAGAAAGTTCACGCTTGCCATATACCTCACCTTTCATTATCCAAACCTTAATACCCAGTTTACCATAGGTTGTCTGGGCTTCGTGCAATGCATAATCAATATCGGCCCTGAAGGTGGATAATGGAATACGTCCATCCTTATACGATTCCGATCGCGCCATTTCAGCCCCGTTCAAACGTCCTGAAATCTGCACTTTAATACCTTCGGCGTTCATTCGCATTGCTGCGGCCACAGCCATTTTGATTGCTCTTCTAAACGAAATTCTACTTTCTATTTGACGCGCGATACTGGCAGCGACCAAATTTGCATCCAACTCAGGCCTTTTTATTTCGTAAATATTTATCTGGACCTCTTTGTTGGTAATCTTTTTTAATTCCTCCTTCAACTTATCAACTTCCTGACCGCCTTTTCCTATGATAATTCCAGGTCTAGCCGTTGTCACCGTGATAGTAATCAACTTCAGTGTGCGTTCAATGATAACACGTGAAACACTAGCTTTGGAAAGACGCGCATGGATATACTTCCGTATTTTGCTGTCTTCTGCCAGTTTATCGCCGTAATCGTTACCACCGTACCAGTTGGACTCCCATCCTCTGATAATTCCTAAGCGATTTCCTATTGGATTGGTTTTCTGTCCCATACTATCCTTCGATGTTAGTTTTAGATTCCAATACCAAAGTGATGTGATTGGAACGCTTTCTTATTCTATGCGCCCTTCCTTGAGGAGCGGGACGTAATCTTTTTAACATTGTACCTCCGTCAACACGAATCTCGTGAACGAACAAATCTGCTTCTTCAACACTAGCATCTTCATTTTTCATCTGCCAATTGGCCAATGCGGATAATAACAACTTTTCAAGTTTTCTAGAAGCCTCCTTTGGGTTGAACCTCAAAATAGCCAAAGCCTTCTCAACTTGTACTCCTCGAATCAAATCTGCGACCAACCGCATTTTTCTCGGTGAAGTTGGACAATTATTCAACTTCGCAAAAGCTTTATCTTTTTTCTCGGCCTTGAACTTTTCGGCCATCTGTCTCTTTCGAACTCCCATAACTTACTTTTTACCTTTGTTCCTGGCTCCTGCATGACCCCTAAACGAACGGGTCGGTGAAAATTCACCTAATTTGTGTCCTACCATATTCTCAGTAACGAAGACAGGAACGAATTGTCTTCCGTTGTGCACAGCTATGGTAAGCCCTACGAAATCAGGAGTTATCATGGATGCTCTTGACCATGTTTTGATTACACTCTTTTTCCCTGATGCCGCTGTTTGTTGAATTTTCTTCTCCAAACTGTAATGAACGTAAGGTCCCTTTTTTAACGATCTTGCCATTTCTACTTATTTATTTCTTTCTACGTTCTAGGATGTACTTATTGGTTTTCTTGGTTCTAGAACGCGTTCTGTATCCTTTAGCAGGTATACCGTTTCTCGATCTAGGATGACCACCCGAAGCTCTACCTTCACCACCACCCATGGGGTGATCGACTGGGTTCATTGCTACCGGTCTAGTTCTTGGCCTTCTACCTAACCATCTGCTTCTACCCGCCTTACCGGAAACAAGAAGCTGATGATCGGAATTTGATACAGCGCCAATTGTAGCCATACATGTAGATAAAACTAAACGTATCTCGCTAGATGGCATTTTAACCGTAACAAATTTACCGTCCCTTGCAATCAACTGGGCAAAAGTTCCAGCGCTTCTTGCCATCACAGCACCCTGTCCTGGGCGAAGTTCGATACAAGATATAATCGTACCTAAAGGAATTTCACTTAATGGCATTGCGTTTCCGATTTCAGGAGCCACTGATTTCCCTGAAGAAATCTCTTGACCAACTTCTAAACCGTTCTGTGCAATGATATAGTTTTTATCACCATCACCATATTCGACCAAGGCTATAAAGGCCGTACGGTTAGGGTCATACTGAATAGATTTTACTACCGCAGTAACGTCTTGTTTATCACGCTTGAAATCGATAACACGATATCTTCTCTTATGACCACCACCCTTCTGGCGCATAGTCATCTTTCCCGAATTGTTCCTTCCTCCGGACTTCTTTAGCGGGGCTAACAAGCTTTTCTCAGGCTTATCGGTGGTAATGGCATCGAAACCATTTACGACTCGAAACCGCTGTCCAGGGGTTATAGGTTTTAATTTTCTAACTGACATTCTGTATCTTTATAGATTACTATAAACTACTGTAAAAATCTATCATATCTCCTTCAACGACATCAACAATTGCCTTCTTAGTGGCATTGGTTTTGCCATGCTGTACACCAGTCTTGGTATACCGAGATTTTCTGGAAGGACCGTAGTTCATCGTTCGTACCTTCTTGACCGAAACACCGTAAGTAGCTTCCACCGCTTCCTTAATTTCAATCTTGTTAGCTTTTGGATTAACCAAAAAGCCATACCGGTTATACGACTCACTTTCAGCGGTCATTTTTTCGGTTATAATGGGTTTTATCAACACGCTCATGGTTTTCCTATTTTGTTAAGTTCGACTCCAAACCTTCTAACACACCTTCCAGCAATACCACATTATTAGCATGTAATATCTTGTAAGTACTTATTTCTGAGGACTTTATAACATCAGTACCCTTAAAATTTCGTGACGACAAATATACGCTATTATTTGACTCTCCCAAGACAATCAAAGATTTTTTATTCTCAAGGCCCAAAGACTTTAGAACTGAGATGAAATCCTTAGTTTTTGGAGTGTCAAAATTAAAGTCCTCAACCACCATAATGGATCCCTCTTTAGACTTTAAACTCAACGCCGATTTACGGGCCAAACGCTTCACGTTCTTGTTCAATTTTTGGGTATAATCCTTGGGTCTAGGACCGAATATTCTACCTCCACCCCTAAAAATAGGAGACTTGATACTACCGGCACGCGCTGTACCTGTTCCTTTTTGTTTCTTAATCTTCCTAGTACTTCCTGCAATCTCGGCCCGCTCTTTCGATTTGTGCGTTCCTTGACGTTGGTGTGCTAAGTATTGCTTGACGTCTAAATAAACGGCATGCTGATTCGGTTCTATGGCAAACACGGTATCGGAAAGCTCTACTTCCCTTCCTGTTTCTTTTCCTTTAATATCTAAAACTGCTAGTTTCATTACATCCACCTTTGAATAGTTACGTACCCATTTTTGTGGCCGGGAACTGCACCTTTAACTACGAGAAGGTTTTTCTCGGGAACGACTTTTAGCACCCGAAGGTTTTGTACTGTAACCCTATCACCACCCATTCTACCAGCCATTCGCATACCCTTGAATACACGAGAGGGGTCAGAACCTGCACCAATGGAACCAGGCGCACGTAATCTATTGTGCTGACCGTGGGTCGATTGACCTACACCGGCAAAACCATGGCGTTTTACAACACCTTGAAAGCCTTTACCTTTAGAGGTACCAACCACATCAACAAATTCACCTTCAACAAAAATGTCAACACCTAAGGTGTCTCCTAATTTGTATTCCCCTTTAAAACCTTGGAATTCGATGACTTTTTTCTTTGGAGCAGTACCCGCTTTCTTGAAATGACCGATTTCGGCCTTGTTAGCACGTTTCTCCGCCTTGTCATCGAAACCGAGTTGTAAGCCGATATAGCCATCAACATCTTTGGTTCTGACTTGGGTGACTACACATGGTCCTGCTTCAATGACTGTACACGGAACGTTTTTTCCGTTTTCGTCAAAGATGCTGGTCATGCCTACTTTTTTTCCTATTAACCCAGACATAATTGAATTTTAAATTTTGGACGTTATGTTTTAGATGTGCCACTAGGCAACCGAACCTAACTTCCGTTTATATTACAATTTTAATTACTTTCAAATTTTGAACAAAAAAACAGGGTCAAAAACTATTCGACCCCGAATGATTTTTGTTTCCGTTTTTCCCTTGCTAACAGCTCGGGACATGTATATCTCAATCTGAATTTGAGATAGCCCTTTTAAATTATAGGGCTTGCCTACTTAAGTTGTATTTCAATTCTATTCTGACTGCAACTTAATATGGCACCTGTATGATATCTATTGATATCAAGTATAACTATACTTTAATTTCTACCTCGACACCACTAGGAAGCTCTAACTTCATAAGTGCATCAATCGTCTTTGAAGACGAGCTATAAATATCTAAAAGTCGTTTGTAAGAACTTAATTGAAACTGCTCTCTAGACTTTTTATTTACGTGCGGGGAACGCAAAACCGTAAATATTTTTTTATGTGTTGGTAAAGGAATAGGGCCTGTAACTACAGCGCCGGTAGTCTTCACCGTCTTAACAATTTTCTCAGCGGACTTATCCACCAAATTGTGATCGTAAGACTTTAATTTTATTCTAATTTTTTGGCTCATGCTTAAAACGTTCAGATATGTGTCTAATCCTAGATTATGAAGTTATGCCCTTTGCGGCCTTAATTACTTCTTCTGCAATACTTGATGGTGTTTCGGAATAATGTGAAAATTCCATAGTAGAAGTAGCCCTACCAGAAGACAAAGTTCTCAATGAAGTGACATATCCGAACATTTCAGATAAAGGAACCTCACCTTTTATGACTTTGGCACCAGCTCTATCGCTCATATTGGAGATAGTACCTCTTCTTCGGTTAAGGTCACCAACAATATCACCCATATTCTCCTCTGGCGTTAAAACCTCAATTTTCATAATGGGCTCCATTAAAACGGCACGGGCAGCTTTTGCAGCAGCTTTATACCCCATTTTGGCAGCCAATTCAAACGATAACGAATCAGAATCCACCGCATGGAAAGAACCGTCTTTCAAGGTAACTTTCATACTATCCATTTCAAATCCGGCCAAAGGACCGTTTTGCATGGCTTGTTGGAAACCTTTTTCAACTGCGGGAATAAATTCCCTTGGTACGTTACCACCTTTGATTTCATTCACGAATTCCAAACCTGTGAACTCTAAATCTTCTACAGGTTCCATTGTAAATACAATATCGGCAAACTTACCACGACCACCGGACTGCTTTTTGTACACTTCCCTGTGATCTGCCGACTTGGTCAACGCCTCTTTATATTCAACTTGTGGCTGTCCTTGATTTACTTCAACCTTAAATTCGCGACGTAAACGGTCAACGATAATATCTAAGTGGAGCTCTCCCATACCTGAAATAATGGTCTGGCCAGAAGCTTCATCAGTTTTTACTTGAAAGGTAGGATCTTCTTCGGCTAACTTGCTCAAAGCCATTCCTAACTTATCGACATCAGCTTTTGTTTTAGGTTCTACCGCGATACCTATAACGGGATCCGGGAAATCCATACTCTCTAGAACAATAGGATGCTTCTCGTCAGAAAGAGTGTCCCCTGTCTTAATATCTTTAAATCCAACAGCTGCACCAATATCTCCGGCACCAATAGAATCCACAGCATTCTGTTTATTTGAATGCATTTGATATATTCTCGAAATACGCTCCTTATTACCGGAACGGTTATTAAGAACATAAGAGCCTGCATCCAACTTACCGGAATACGCCCTAAAAAATGCCAACCTACCAACGAAAGGATCTGTCGCGATCTTAAATGCCAAAGCGGCAAACGGTTCCTTTAAATCCGGTCTTCTTCTTTCTTCTTTATCCGTATCAGGATTCACACCTATAATTCCTTCCTTATCCATTGGAGAAGGCAAGTACCTACATACGGCATCCAACAAAAACTGAACTCCTTTATTTTTAAAAGAAGAACCGCAGATAGCTGGTATAATACTCATATCCATTACCGCTGCTCGAAGCGCTGTGTGTACTTCATCTTCGGTAATGGAATCCTCATCCTCAAAAAATTTCTCCATGAGGTGCTCATCGTATTCAGCAACAGCCTCTATTAGCTCTGCACGATATTTTTTCACCTCGGCCTTCATGTCCTCAGGAATATCGACTACATCGAATGTAGCGCCAAAATTATCTTCATGCCAAACAATAGCTCGGTTCTTCACCAAATCAACTATTCCTCGGAAATCATTTTCATCACCGATAGGCAAAACGATTGGCACAGCCTTTGACTTCAACATTTCCCGAATCTGCTTACACACACCCAAGAAATCAGAACCTTGCCGATCCATCTTGTTTACGAAAGCAATTCTCGGCACCTTATAGTTATCAGCCAGTCTCCAGTTAGTCTCAGATTGTGGTTCCACACCATCCACAGCACTAAAAAGGAAGACCAAACCATCAAGCACACGCAGAGAACGGTTAACTTCAACCGTAAAATCAACGTGACCTGGGGTATCTATAATATTAAAATGATACTGTTGAGCATCTTCGGTAGGCATTGCGTTTTCCATTGGAAAAGTCCAAGAACATGTAGTTGCAGCGGAGGTAATCGTAATACCGCGCTCCTGCTCCTGCTCCATCCAATCCATGGTTGCCGCACCATCATGCACCTCACCGATTTTATGACTAACCCCCGTATAAAAAAGAATACGCTCGGTAGTAGTTGTCTTACCGGCATCAATGTGCGCGGCAATACCTATATTTCTCGTGTACTTTAAATCTCTTGCCATTTTTGACTTTACTATGATTGGCTATTGCTTTCGCACCTAATTTTACAAATATCGGGCACGAACTATACCTTAATAATATACCCTAGAATCTAAAATGCGAAAAAGCTTTATTCGCTTCAGCCATTTTATGGGTATCTACTCTCTTCTTAACCGCAGCACCCTCTTCTTTCGAAGCGGCTAAAACTTCTGCGGCCAATTTTTGCGCCATTCCTTTTTCATTACGCCTTCTTGAATAACTAATAAGCCATTTCATAGCTGTAGAAATTTTTCGGTCGGGACGAATCTGCATCGGAATCTGAAAGGTAGCTCCCCCCACACGCCTGCTTCTCACTTCAACGTGAGGCATAACATTTGAAAGTGCATCTTTCCAAAGCTCCAACGAAGTCTTCTCCTCGTCGGTCTTTTTTTCCTCAACGATGTCCATCGCGTCGTAGAATACATTGAACGCCACGGACTTCTTACCACTCCACATCATCATGTTCACGAATCGCGTGACCAATTGATCGTTAAACCGTGGATCCGGTAAAAGCGGTCTTTTAATTGCCTGTTTTTTTCTCATTCTAAAAGAGTTTGTGGTTTGTAGTCAACTGCTTTGGAACCTGAATTTTCAAAAATGAAAATCATAGGCTCAAATACTAGTATCTAAAACCGCTTCTTAATTCTTAGGTTTTTTTGCTCCGTATTTCGATCTACGCTGAGTACGGCCTGCGACACCTGCGGTATCTAAAGCCCCTCGAACGATATGATATCGAACACCTGGCAAATCTTTAACCCTTCCGCCCCTTACCAATACTATCGAGTGCTCTTGGAGGTTGTGTCCTTCTCCGGGTATGTAAGCGTTCACTTCTTTACCGTTAGTTAATCGAACACGCGCCACTTTTCTCATGGCTGAGTTCGGTTTTTTCGGTGTAGTTGTGTAAACACGCGTACAAACACCCCTTCGCTGGGGACACGAATCCAAAGCCGCCGATTTACTCTTCTTGGTAATCGTGGACCTTCCTTTTCGTACTAATTGTGATATTGTTGGCATACTATACTATATGTATGAAAATTAACCCCTTGTTTAAGGGCTGGCAAATGTAAGACTATTTCGTAGAAATTCAAATCGTTCTGGATTAATTTTTAAGTTTTTTTATTGAACGTGCTTTCATCCCATTTTATGCCGGCTCGTCTTAGCAAAAATTTAAATTTTCGCAATTTATCCTATTTTTTTATTTTGGACTTACTCCTAAATAAAATAGTACTGCTACAAATATGGTGCATTGCTTGCTAATTAATTTATCCAAAATATAATTTCCAAATAGTAATAGAAACCATCCACTTTTTACGGGAATTTCAATAGAATCTAAGTATGTAGGCTAACCTTATATATATATATAGACATTAACCGCAGCAAATTGCTCAATACATATTTAAATGTAAAAACCTTGTCATAGCAACAACCCTAAAATGTCTAATTAATTAATAATACCCTTCCAAAAAATAGATGTGAGCAAATAATTTGGCAAAGTGTACCATTTACAAAACTTTTCCGATATTTCTCTGGGAAGCTACTTACACCAAACAATAGCATTATTAACTCTATTAAAAAATACAAGCCGTGAAACTATACGATTTGGAATAATTCTATAAAATAATCATTTTAGCAATTACCCAAATTTTTAACAAATTTGAGTTCTCTTCTCCTATTTATACCTGTTTATTCTGATTATTTGTTAGATATCAAATAAATTATAAGGAAATAGTTATGAAATTTAACAATCTAAAAACTATGCGTGCATAACTTAATGTTAAAAATAATTGGATTATTAACTTGAAATTAGCACTTTTGCGATTAGCTAATTCAAATAAACATAAAATGAGAGCAAGACACAAAGGATTATTAACGCTTTTATTAGCGTTAATTGTGCAGTTTACGTTTGCACAGGAAATGACGGTTTCCGGTACGGTCACCGATCAAAATGACCTTCCGTTACCGGGGGTCAATATTGTGGTTCAAGGAACCACGAACGGAACTCAAACCGATTTTGATGGAAATTATTCGATTTCCGCAAGTGAGGGTGATGCACTTTTATTTACTTACATTGGTCAAGCTGACAAGGCTGTAACTGTAGGCGCAAGTGGGACTATAAACGTTCAAATGACCGAAGATGCCCAAGCACTTGACGAGGTTGTTGTAACTGCTTTAGGTATTTCTAAAGAAAAACAAGCTTTAGGATATGCAACTACCCAGGTCGAAGGTGACCAAGTAAACACCGCGAAAGAAACTAACTTTATCAACTCGCTTTCCGGTAAGGTTGCGGGTCTTGACATTAAGAAAAGTAGTTCTTTAGGTGGTTCTTCCAATATTATCCTTAGGGGATACACTTCACTTACTGGTAACAACCAACCCTTGTTTGTTGTTGATGGAACTCCGATTGGTAATAATGCCGCTATTACCACAAATCAAGATACCGGTCGAGGAGGTTATGACTATGGTAACGCAGCGATGGATATTAACCCGGAGGACATTAAATCTGTCAACGTACTTAAAGGTGCTGCTGCTTCGAACCTATACGGATCAAGGGCAGCGAACGGTGTTATAATTATTACTACTAAAAAAGGATCTAAAAGTAAAGGTCTTGGTATCACCATCAACTCTGGTGTGACTATGGCCCAATATGATCCCTCAACGTTTCCAACATATCAAAACCAGTATGGTGCTGGTTACGGTCCTTTTTACGGAAACGGTCCCGGTGGATTTTTCTCAGGATTGGATGTAGATGGAGATGGTGTAGACGATTTGACTACTCCTTTTACCGAAGATGCTTCGCAAGGTGCTCCCTTCGACCCCAATCTATTAGTATATCAATGGGACGCTTTTTATCCAGAGTCACCTAACTATCTTACTCCGACCCCTTGGGTGGCCCGCCAAAACGGACCTGAGTACATTTTTAATACTGGTGTAACTTTAAATAATAGTGTTTCTGTTTCCGCAGGTAGCGAAACCGGCTCTTTCCGGGTTGGATTTACAAAATTAGACCAAACTGGTATTGTGCCTAATAGTAAAATCGAAAGAAATAGTTTCGACTTCAACGGTTCTCAGGAATTATCGGAGAAACTTACTGCAGGTGTGAAAGCAACCTTTACTAAAACAGATGGTAAAGGTCGTTATGGTACTGGATATGATGGAAGAAACATCATGCAGCAGTTCAGACAGTGGAACCAGATTAACGTAGATTACAAAGCTCAAGAGGAAGCTTACCTTAATACTGGAAGAAATATTAGCTGGAACTACGGTGGTAACCCGCTTACCCCTGAAGGCCAAGCAGCGATTTTCTTCGACAACCCGTATTTCACACGTTATGAGAATTTTCAAACTGACACTAGAAATCGTTTATTCGGTAATTTGAACCTAAACTATGACGCTACGGATTGGTTGAGCATTACGGGTCGTGCCTCTGTAGATACGTATTCAGAACTTCAAGAGGAGCGATTAGCGATAACAAGTGTTGGCGTTCCGTTTTACGATCGTACAAACCGAACATACACTGAACTAAACTATGATTTACTTTTCAATTATGATTTTGACTTATCCGAAAAGATTACACTTGATGGTGTAATAGGTGCAACAGCACGTCAAAACCGTGTTGAACGAGTTAATGCACAAACTAGTGGTGGTTTGGTAGTGCCAAATTTGTATTCTTTAAGCAATTCGGTAAACTTATTGCCACCGCCTACCGAAGACTTATTTAAATTGAAGCAATATGGTTTCTTTGCCAATGCATCTTTCGCATATGATGGTTTTCTATATCTTGATCTTTCTGGTCGTTACGATATTTCCTCTACGCTTCCGAACAGTAGTAATGGATTCTTTTATCCAGCGGTTTCGACTTCCTTAGTGTTTTCAAAATTATTGGATATTGACTGGTTATCGTTAGGTAAATTTAGAGCGAACTACGCTCAGGTTGGTAACAGTACAGACCCTTACCGCGTTTTAGATGCCTATTTCAGTCCGACCAACTTTTCTGTACCGCTATTCTCTGTTGCTGGACGAAAGAGTAACGAAAATTTGGTTAACGAACTATCCGATTCCTTCGAAATTGGTCTTGAAATGTCTTTTGCGGATAAGAGAGCTGGATTCGATTTATCGTATTATAAAACGAATACAGTCGATCAAATCTTTCCAGTAACCGTAAGTAGAGCTACTGGCTTCGATTCGCGGGTCATCAACTCTGGTGAGGTGCAGAATGACGGTATAGAAGCACAAGTTTATCTATCTCCCATCCGTACTGAAGATTTCGAGTGGAGAATTAACGCAACTTGGGCCAAGAATAAAAGTGAAGTAATTTCATTGTTTACAAATGAGACAACTGGTGAATCCGTAGATAACGTTCAATTAGGATCTTTTCAAGGCGGTGTCTCAGTCAACGCCACCGTTGGCGAGCCTTACGGTAGCATATGGGGATCAAACTTTACCTATTTGAGAGATGCCGATGGCAACATAACAAACCCTAACCCTATTATCGATGCTGATACCGGTAAATATGTACGGGATGCGACACCTCAACCGATTGGGGATATCAATCCTGAATGGAAAGGTGGTTTAAGCAACACATTGACATACAAAAATCTATCTTTCAGTTTCTTGATTGATGTTCAGAAAGGTGGTGATATCTTTTCATTGGATACTTGGTATGGGTATGCAACCGGTGTTTATGACGTGACTGCTGGTTTCAACGAGCTAGGAAATCTTGTTCGTGACCCAGTAGAAAACGGAGGTGGTATACTTCTTGATGGTATTAATGCCGATGGGTCTCCAAATACTACACGTAGCCTAGTTGATTTTGAAAATGCATTGGGATATCGTTCAGCACCAAACGCGTTGCACGTATACGATGCAAGCTATGTTAAATTGCGAGAGATGACATTCTCTTATAAATTACCAACGAAGCTTCTACAAAATATACCTATTAATAATTTAACCTTTTCTTTAACGGGTAGAAACTTATGGATTATTGATAAAAACATGCCATATTCAGATCCAGAAGCTGGATTAAGTGCAGGTAACTTGCAAGGGTATCAATCTAGCCCTTACCCTACCGCTAGAGAGTACGGTTTTAACATAAGATTTGATTTCTAAAAATACAACTATGAAAAAACAGATAATACTATTATTAACAGTAGCGTTCACAATCTCCTGTTCCGATTTTGGGGATTTGAATGAAGATCCGAAATCAGCGACAGTAGTACCTGCTGCAACGCTGTACGCCAATGGAACAAGAAACCTTGTTGATCTGATGACGGAAAGTAGCGTAAACATCAACATTTTTAGGTTCATGGCGCAATCTTGGACATCAACTACATATACTGATGAACCAAACTATGATCTTAAGGTACGGGATCAGCCCGGTAATTTTTGGGATGGTATGTACACCGATGTTCTTAGAGATTTAGATGAAACCCGTAATGTAATCAATAATGGCGATAATGGAGGGATTGACCCGGCTGTTATCCAAAATCAATTGGCTTCGATAAGCATATTAGAAGTGTTTACATATCATGTTATGGTAGATACTTATGGTGATGTTCCATTTACACAAGCTTTGGATATCCAAAATGTAAACCCGCAATATGATGATGATACTGCGATTTATACTGCTATTATCACAAAGTTAAACGAAGCTATTAATAGCATCAACGTCAACGCAGGTTCTTTTGGATCTTCTGACTTACTTTATGCTGGTGATATGGCGGGATTCAGAAAATTCGCTAATTCACTTAAATTGCGAATGGCAGTTCGTATTGCCCAAATTGACCCGGGTACTGCGGCTACAATGGCCAGTGAAGCAATCGCGAGTGGTGTATTCGAATCGAATGCAGATAATGCCAATTTCCAATATTTAGAAGCTTCACCCAATACTAATCCAGTTTGGACAGATTTGGTCGAAAGCGGAAGACAGGATTTTATTCCTTCCGATATTGTAGTTGATATCATGGTAGGTCTTGATGATCCAAGAATACCTATTTTCTTTAGACCTAATTTAGGTGATGGCGTTTATAGAGGTGGTGCCTATGGTGAAAATGCACCTTATGCTGACCATACCAATCTTGGTGATATTTTTCATACACCAGATACGGAAGGTATCTTGATGGATTTTCCAGAAGTTTCTTTCTTATTGGCAGAGGCTGAAGAATTAGGCCTAGCAGATCCTGCAGGTACCCCCCAGGAAAACTATAATGCAGCAGTAACTGCATCCCTCGAATATTGGGGAGCAGAGGGTGCAGCAGGGTATCTAGCGCAACCCAACGTTGCCTATGCTACCGCAGCGCCTACTTGGCAAGAAACAGTTGCCGTACAAAAATGGATACATCTATTTAATCGTGGATTTGAAGCTTGGACAACATATAGATTATATGGTGCTCCTGCGCTAAAAACCACTCCATTTTCTAACGAGCAGCCTCCAAGAAGATATACCTACCCTAATGATGAGCCTTCTGTAAATGGTCCTGGTTACCAGGCAGCAGCAAGCGCTATGGGTGGTGATGAGAAAACGTCTCGTGTATTTTGGGATGTTCCTTAAACCTCGAACTTAATATTTTTTTAAAGCCTACTTTAACGAGTAGGCTTTTTTATTTTATAGTTTTAAATTATCGATATACATGATGTTCTTATACCATAGCTATGCGGAATTTTACAAATTATTGTACCACTGTATTAGGAATTTTGATTCTAACCGGTTGTTCCATCGGCAGCGATGAAGATATGTTTAAAAAGAAATTGGAAAGCGAAACTGCAGATTATGAAGACAACTGGTCTGTTCCCAGAAATGAGGTTCTGGGCCCCTACTCTCCCTTTCCCATAGTTAGCAACCGTTCGTTTATATCTGTTGACGAAGTAAGTTATCCTTAAAACCATCTCACTACCTTAATTAGCTTAGGACCATCGGAGTTAAGAGCATATCCCCATGGATTCGTTGCCAAATACGAAATCATAAATAAAACATATAAGGACAATAAATAGTCTATTACGGATTGCCCTATTACAAGCAGTACAATTTTTTTTAATCGAATAATAAAGGGTCAAACGCTAACTTTTAAAGCTTCAGGATATCTTTAGAACAATAATCTGATGCCCACTGACAATAAAACTGGCATCATATGGTCCCTAATGTTAATTCGGGGGGTGATTGGAAAATACGACCGGGTATTACCAGATACTTTTAATGTCGTTGAAAATGATTGGGAAACCATCAAAACTCATTTTAAAGAGGCAAATTTTTACAATGAATTTGTAGAAGGTGCAGATTTAAGCAATGATATAGAAACTGAAACCACTAATCAGGACTATTACAGATTTGGTATTAAATCTTGGATTAAGAAACAGACCGTACATATCTTTAACTATGATCTTTTTGATGGGGAAGGCTTACTACTTAAAAATGCATTTGTCAACGGTGGGAACGTTCTAGTACTTGGTAATAAAAACCTCAACTTTACTTTGTTGAAAACAGTTACTCTTTTTCAGTAGACCCTTCTAATCTCATGCATGTAATTGATAACAAGGGAAATATATATAATGCAATGGACTTGGTCAAACAAGGCCCGGACAAGAATATCCAATTAGACTCCCCGAAGGCTTATACGGCTGCATGGTCGGCATGGCAGAACTTTTTTGATAAATTCATAGTATATGAATAATTTTTTCTGCTAGTTATTCTCTGAAAATTTATTGCAATCGAACATCTATATATTGAAATGTTTTCTAACTGTTGCGAATTGTGATTTTCCATTTAAAATGATGCTTCTATTATCGTTCTGACATAACTGGTAAATCAACTTAAAGAATCATCTAGTTACATAATAACTAGTCAGAATCTAGCTCCTTTTTTGGATAATTTTAGCTATATTTCATACCAATATACATCGCAATGGCTTGCATTCGTTTTTTGTTAATAACAATTGCTTTTTTTGTCGCTCAAAGTTCGTTCGGGCAGCGGGAAGCTAGCAGATGGTATTTCGGGAACGCTGCCGGATTAGATTTTAATAGCGGCGTTCCCGTCGCCTTGACAGATGGCCAACTCAACACACATGAAGGTTGTTCCACCATATCGGATCAGAATGGTAATCTACTATTCTATTCCGATGGTATTAATGTATGGAACAAGGCGCATAAAATCATGCCGAACGGTACCGGTTTGTTGGGACATGAATCAAGTACACAGTCGGCAATCATAATTCCAAAAGAAGGTTCCGTTACCCAATACTATATTTTTACTGTTGATGAGCCCGACCCTGATGAACTGGTCAATTATGGATTAAACTATACCTTGGTCGATCTATCATTGAACAACGGTTATGGAGATGTCGTCACTTCAGAAAAAAATATACCCCTACTGACCTACGATCCAGGAGACCCTGGACAATCTCTTCTTAAATGCTCGGAAAAAATTACCGCCGTACAGCATAATGATGAGAAGTCGATTTGGGTAATCACACACTTCTTGGACTCTTTTTATGCCTTTGAAGTAAATGAAAATGGGGTAAACACCAACCCTGTAATCAGCAAAAGTAATACTGTAGTCCCCATCGGGGGGTATAAACAGAATGGAATAGGATACTTGAAAGTTTCTCCGGATGGTAAAAGAATTGGGGTAGCTCATAGTCAGGTGAGTTTTAGTAATCAGTCAGGTCCTAAAACGCCGAGCAGTAAAACCGGCAAAGTATTACTTTACGACTTTGATGCCAATACCGGTAAAGTTTCTAATGAACTGAGTCTTTTAAGCAATAGCGTTCCTTATGGTATAGAATTCTCTCCGAAATCGACAAAACTTTACGCTACGACCAATAATTATGAAAATGATGGTCAGCCCAAGGGTAGTTCACTACTTCAATATGACCTTTTGGCGACAAATATTATTCAATCCAAAGTTGATATTAGTACCTCCTCTAATGTCGCGGGGGGACTACAATTGGCAATAGATGGAAAAGTTTATCGCGCTGGCTATCCCATTGGTGGTGCTGGTTTTAACATATCGGTTATTGAAAATCCGGAATCTAAAGGCGCTTTATGCAATTTTAAGCAGAATGTAGTTTCTCTCGAACAAAGACCTGCCGAATTAGGGCTTCCGCCATATGTTCAATCCTTTTTTCTTTTCAAATTTGAATTTGCTAACGTA
>DRGL01000052.1 GCA_011050085.1 Pricia antarctica
ATGAGGAAGGGCATCCCGAAATAGCACTGCTCTTCAAGGCGGCCTCCGGGGCCGAATTGATCCATGCCAACAACCATAAGGTGGTCTTGGCAAGAATGGGGGAATCGATTCCTGAAATCACACCTGAATTCACGGTCAATTCCACCTCCGAAAATCTGAAGGAAGCGATAGAAGGTGAAAGTTATGAGTTCAATACCATGTACCCCAATTTCATTAAAGACGCCAATGCCGCGGGAAATTATATGGCGCAGATAAGTCTTACCTATGCGTATAAAGTTGAGAAAAAACACCGTGATTTCTATATTGAGGCCTTGGCTGCTTTAGACGCCGGTACGGACGGCGAACTTGCCAAACTCTACTATCTATGTCCTACGTGCGGAAATACCTATGCAACGGTTGCCCCAAGTCGTTGTGAAATTTCCATGACCGATTCAAAGCTGTTTATCAAAGTCAACAGCGCATCAAGTTTGTAAGATGATTAGGCAGCTCTTAAAACGGGCCGGCCAAATCACTATAATACTAATTGAAAGCCCGGGAATTGCTTCAACCAATCCATCAGAAAATGGAGATCGCGGGTGCACCTGGTCTTTGTCGACCGCACCTAATTTGCAATACCTAATGGTAATTCCTGTAATAGACCTTAAAACGCATGTCAAATCATCAGAAAAGTGCTCGGCTGCTTATTCTAATCGTATTCAGCTCCTGTCAGTCTAAGCCTGAAACCATTAGCCCTGTGATACAGAATATTACCGAATCTGTGTACGCTTCAGGGGTTATCGTAAGTAAGAACCAATATCAGGTTTTCGCGGCGGTAAGTGGTATCGTGAAGGAAGTTTTCGTTGACGATGGCGCAGTTGTTGAAATTGGTTCCCCAATCCTGTTTATCACCAACGATGCCCAGCAATTGACGGCGGCAAATTCTCAATTATCCAATGAGTACAATAGTTTATATGCCAATCACGGTAGACTTGATGAAGCCAAAGCTATTGTCAAATTGACGAACAATCAAATGAGTAGTGATTCGTTCATGCTTGAAAGACAAAAGCGACTTTGGGCTCAAGACATAGGTACTAGGGTAGCATTAGAGCAAAAAGAATTAGTGTACGAGGGTTCAACCACCAAGTATGCATCTGCATTGGAAAATCTGGGAGAGTTAGGAAGGCAACTGAAATATCTGTCTAGGCAAGCCCAAAACAATCTTTTGATCAGTGATATAACCAATGACGAATACATGGTGAAAAGTAACATAAAAGGCAAGGTATATCAACTAAACCTTGCCATAGGTGAAATTGTAACGCCACAAATTCCCATCGCTATCATAGGCGACAATGAACAGTATCTGCTCGAAATGCAGATAGATGAATATGATATTGTGGCTATTCGATTAGGAATGCCAGTCTTGGTTGTACTTGATAGCTATCGCGATTCAGTTTTCAATGCTGTGGTTACTAAAATTAACCCCATAATGGACGTACAAAGTAAAACCTTCACTATAGAGGCGGAATTTTTAATACCACCTCGTGCTCTGTATCCGAATATTTCGTTTGAAGCCAACGTGGTGATTCGTACAAAAAAAGAAGCGCTGCTCATCCCGAGAGAATATTTGCTCAACGACTCGATCGTGGTTAACAAATCAGGGAAACGGTTGACCGTGAAAACAGGTTTGAAAGATTACCGTATGGTAGAAATCCTTTCCGGAATAGATGTGCATGAAGAACTCCTTTCCCAAGTGGAATGAAGATAAAACTCATTGCGCGTATTTCTCTTGCTTTGCTCAAAGCCAGGCTAAAACAAACAATGGTTGCAGCCTTTGGGGTAACGTTCAGCATTACCATGTTCATCGCATTGCTCAGTTTTATGGGTGGCTTGAACGATATGCTCGATAGTTTAATTTTAAACCGTACTCCCCATATAAAGCTTTACAATGAAATCTTACCATCTCCGATTCAGCCCATTGCCAAATCAAAGGCATATAATGGGGCTTATCATTTTGTAGGGCATATTAAACCTAAAAACGAGTTACTGGATATACGCAATAGTGAAGCTATCATCGAAGCCCTGACCCATGATTCCAATGTTAGGGGCGTCGCACCAAAGACCACGGTACCCGTTTTCTATAATGTAGGTTCAATCAATTTGACAGGAGTCGTCGACGGTATAGACGTTGATGCCGAAAACAGACTTTTTACGTTTCAGGATTATGTGGTTGAAGGCAACACCATAGATTTAAAGAACACGCCCAACAGTATTATTTTGGGGATTGGGGCCGCCAGAAAAATGCTCGTTCAGATTGGCGACAAAATTCAAATAACAACCAGCGCTGGTATCCGATTCCCTTTAAAAGTTGTTGGTTTTTTTCAATCGGGAATAGACGAGGTTGACAAGGTACAGAGTTACACGACCTTGTCAACAACACAAAAAATTCTTGGGAAGCCAAATAGCTATGTAACGGATATTCAGATTAAATTATTTGATATGACCGTGGCTCCATCCCTTGCTAAAAGGTACCATAATCTGTTCGAAACCGAGGCAATCGATATTCAGACCGCCAACGCTCAATTTGAAACCGGTAGTTCTGTGCGGACACTGATTTCGTATGCGGTGGGCATAACCTTGCTCATTGTAGCCGGATTCGGGATTTATAATATACTGAATATGATGATTTATGAAAAAATGGACTCTATAGCTATTCTCAAAGCAACCGGTTTTTCAGGAAAGGATGTGAATGCAATATTCCTTACCATTGCTTTAACAATAGGTTGTATAGGTGGTGCTCTGGGGCTTATTTTTGGTTTGGGACTGTCGGTATTGATTGGAGAAATTCCCTTTAATACTGCATCCTTACCTACCGTGAAAACCTACCCTATAAATTATGACCTGAAATTTTATTTGATAGGTGCGGTTTTTTCCGTCATTACCACCTATTTAGCAGGATATTTTCCTTCTAAAAAAGCAAGTAGGATAGACCCTGTGGATATAATTCGAGGAAAATAACTATGAAAAAGAAAACGGTAATAGAAGCCATAAACATTTGTAAATCATTTCATGACCCCATTACTGTGAAAGTTCTGACCAACGTGAGTTTTTCTATCAATACAGGAGAATTTGTTTCCATTGTGGGCAAGTCTGGATGCGGTAAATCAACATTACTCTACATTTTATCTACTATGGACACAAGCTATGAAGGAGATTTATTGTTGGATGGCACTTCCATGAAGAATAAAAGGGATGCGGAACTCGCCAAGGTGCGAAATGAAAAAATTGGATTTGTATTTCAGTTTCACTATCTGTTGAATGAATTTAACAACCTTCAAAATGTTATGTTGCCCGCACTTAAATTTGATAAGCTATCGCCCGAAGAAATTGAACATAATGCCTATGAGAAACTAAAAATCCTAGGAATTGAATCAGAAGCACTAAAGTACCCTAATCAGTTGTCTGGTGGTCAAAAACAACGCGTTGCCATTGCCAGGGCTTTGATCAATAACCCTCTTATTATTATGGGAGATGAACCTACGGGCAATCTTGATAAAATGAGCGGAGATGTGGTGTTCAACATTTTCAAGGAGTTGGCAGAGGAATATAATCAGTCCCTATTAATTGTTACCCATGACCTTGATTTTGCAGCCAATACCCACAGAACGATTACGATGGAAGACGGAAAAATAATTGGCTCAGAAATCGGTACCGCTACTATCGAGGGAAAGAGGTAACCCAAACCGCCCAGATTTGAAAGTGGGATATATACAAATCGATTCCTCAAATGTATAACACATTCCGATATTAGAATGAGCATATTTATACGGCTTCGTACAGAACGAATAAATTTTAATTAAATCCATAGGCTCGTATAAAAGTGAGAAGGCTGTTGATACTATATCGGAACATTTTCTTCTGGTTTTGGATTATATTATTTTTTCCATTTTAGTTTTTGCTCGCAAGTTTCAGGAACAAAGATGAAGAATAGTAATTCTACAAAATAATTTGAAGATAGAATCGATTCTAAACAATATGAGCAAGCGGTGTTTTAGGGGAATTCTATTGTAGTGTTTACTTCTCCAAATTGAAAGTCTAGAATAGACTAAACGAAAATAAGGTTATATCATCTTATCATTTGGGGATTTTAGGAATAACCGGCCCTTAGGCTATTTTAATAAGTTGGGATTAAAGGAATACGGATAGTGAAAATTATTTTTAACTTAAAAATATAATGTAATGAACGTATTAATGGTATTGACATCCCATAGCGAATTGGGGGATACAGGAGAAAAAACCGGTTTTTGGATTGAAGAATTTGCCGCACCTTATTATGTTTTGGCAGACGGTGGAGCACAAATTACCATTGCATCACCAAAAGGAGGCCAGCCTCCGGTCGATCCAAAAAGCGAAGCGACAGATGCCCAAACACCTTCGACAGAACGGTTTTATAAAGACAATGTCGTCATTGATAAAGTAGCACACTCTTTGAAACTTAGCGATATAAAAGCCGAGGATTATCACGCTGTTTTTTACCCTGGTGGTCATGGTCCCTTATGGGATTTAGCAACCGATAAAATCTCGATAAAACTGATAGAGGAATTTTACAACCATCAAAAACCGATTGCTTTTGTATGCCATGCACCTGCGGCATTAGTTCATGTAAAAACAATCAATGGAGAACCGCTCGTTAAAGGAAAACAGGTAACCGGTTTTTCAAATACGGAGGAAGAAGCCGTCAATTTAACGAATGTGGTACCTTTTTTATTGGAAGATGAGCTTACAAAGAACGGAGCACATTATTCTAAAGGCGATGATTGGGCTTCTTATACAAAACAAGATGGTTTATTGATTACTGGTCAAAATCCCGGCTCTTCGGAAGAAACGGCGAAGTTGCTTCTAAAAACGCTATGAGTTGAAAATAGCAAGTAATAAAAAACATATAGAAATATGAACAAAAGTATAATTTGTCCCTTATTATATTCTATAATTCTTTAACCCATATTAATCAAATGGCTTAACTACAAAGGCGGAAATTTATGGGCATACGACCGAGACCGTTCTTTTAGTTGGGGGAAGTTAAAGTTTTTTTATTCAGCGTTAATTCCAATCTAAATAAAATAATTTTAGTGTCGAAGATACTAAGAGTGCGATGCTTAATTCCGATGAAATACCAAATTTATACTAAGAATATCTTTAACCTAGGGAATATATTACACCACCTTGGTCAGTAAAAACGTAGAGCCCTATCATTGCATTATTTGTAACGATAGAAATACAAGTCTTACTGCAGTTGATACAATGGGAAAAGAGATAATTGTAAAGAATTGTGCCAACTTGCAAAATCTTGAATTTGCCGCCAGAAAGTATTTTAATTCCTCTAAGTGCAATTTTGATATTTTCTTACCCAATTGGATAGAGAGATATAATAATTAATACCGCACTTGTAGAAATAACCATTGTGTTGTTTATCTCTAATAATTGTATCGATTGGCTTAAAAAATGATTTAAAATACAAGAGGTCTTTTAAACGTTAGACTATTTCACAGATTTCTGGGATTAAAGATATAAATCATGGAAACATTCCTCGTGTAGTGCTGTAATTAGACCAAGACAACTATACTTCTGCATTTAAAAACGGAGAATATCTTTAATTAATATCCTTCATCAGTTCCCTTTAAAAGTATATTTCTTGAAAGCTCACAATAACAGTTTATTACAAAGATTTGAAAAGATTTATAGCCATTAAACATAATGATAAAAAAAGAGAAATTACTTAAGGAATTGGAAGATATTCAAAAACGGATGCTTAAAGCCGAAATTCAAAAAAAGCAGCTTATCGATGGGGTTAAACCCCAATTTCGCATTAGCGCAATTAACCTAGTTGACTATTTAGCGCTGCGTTCAAAGAATATAGAAAAACTTCAGAAGCAGCTGCATTACCTCGGCCTGTCATCTCTGGCCAGCAGTGAGAGCCATATTAGAATACAAGTGGTTAATATAATGAAATGGCTTGGAAGCGAAAATACGCTTACCGATGAAATAGACTCATCGAGCGGTTTTAAGCAATTACAGAAAAACATTGTTTCACTCCTTGGAAAAGCTGGAGGGGATAACATACCGCCGATAATGGTCACCTTTGATACCGATTTTGCAGATGACTTTCAACTAATGTGTGATTTGCTAGAAAATGGGATGCAGGTAGCACGTATCAATTGTGCACATGACGATGAGCCGATTTGGCGAAAAATGATCGATAACCTCCATAAGGCGGTTTCTAAAATGAACCTTCCCTGTAAGCTATACATGGACCTAGCAGGCCCCAAGATAAGAACTCAAATTATAGGTAAGAAGCATAAAAAAGGTAAATTAAAAGTACAATTAGGAGATGAAATTACCTTGACCGACCCCGAGGAAAAAACAATAAAAATAAAAAATAATATATGTTGTACGCTGTCGGGTATCGTAGAAGAATTACAACCGGAACATCGCGTATATTTTGATGACGGATTATTTGAAGCGGTGGTACAGAAGGTTAATGGTAAGCAGGCTACCCTTAAAATCGTGCGTATTTCTTCAAAAAAACCGAATATTAAAAGTGAAAAAGGAATAAACTTTCCAGATACCCTCCTCAAAATAAATCCCATTACAGACTATGACGAGACGTGCCTTCCATTTATGGTTCAATATGCCGACATGGTCGGCTTTTCATTTGTAAACACTGCTGGCGATATACAGCAATTGCAGACAAAACTTTTTGCTTTAAATAAACCGGGACTCGCGATTGTAGCTAAAATTGAGACCAACCAAGCAGTAAACAATCTTCCGGCCATCATTCTTCAAGGAATGCAACATAACCTGATGGGCGTTATGATAGCAAGGGGAGACTTAGCTGTAGAAATCGGCTTTGAAAGGATGAGTGAGATACAAGATGAAATACTATGGGTTTGTGAAGCCGCACATACACCGGTGATTTGGGCTACGCAGGTACTGGAAAGTATGAATAAAAGTGGTTTGGCCACACGTAGCGAAGCAACGGATGCCGCACACGCCGCAGAGGCCGATTGTGTGATGATTAATAAGGGAGGACATACCATAGAAGTCCTTAGAACATTGCATAATATATTGAGCAGAAGCCGTAGAAATAACTTTAAAAATCGACGCCTTTTCAGAAAACTATCCATTGCTGAGCGATTTATCTTCCAAGGGTAACCTGATTACAAATTTTGGTCGGTGATTATGATTGTCCGGTATGCCTTAAATAGAGTTGTCTTTGTAACTAACGTCGCTATTTTCTTTTCACCCTTTGCGCATCGCTTAGTGCATTTGTGGTGAGTGGGTCAACCTGCAATTTAAACTGCAAATAGAATGCCTCAAAACCATTTTTTTCTTTTGAAATAAAATAGCATCCCGATAAAAATTAGAATCATTACTCCCAAAAGAATAAAATATCCATATGGATATTCCAATTCTGGCATATATTTAAAGTTCATTCCGTAGATTCCAGCAATAAAGGTTAGCGGAATAAATACCGTAGCTATGATGGTCAAAACCTTCATTACTTCATTCATTTTATTGCTTATGGTCGACATGTACATATCCATTAAACCCCAAATCATTTCCCTTTGTAATTCGATATTTTCGGATGTCTGAATGATGTGGTCATATAAGTCCCTTAGATAGAGTTGTGTTTTTTCCGTTAGAAGCGGATGCTCTCCCTTAACTAAGTGATTTACTACTTCCCTTAATGGGAAAACCGCTCTTCTTATTTTTAAGATTTCCTTTTTAAGATCTTGAATATCTTGTGTAATCTCAGTATTGGATTCATGGTCGAATAAACTATCCTCAAGGTTTTCAATTTTCTCTCCCATAATTTCGATTAAATTAAAATAATTGTCCACAATGGCATCCATAAGGCTATATAAGAGATAGTCGTTGCCCATTGACCTAATCCTTCCCTTCTTTGTACGTAATCGCTCCCTAATCGGGTCAAAGACATCACCTTCCGTTTCTTGAAACGACATCACATAATTATTCCCTAATATTAAACTGATATGCTCTACCGATAGATTTTCATTCGTATCAAAATAGAGCATTTTGAGCGCAACGAATATGTAGTGCTCATACTCCTCTATCTTCGGTCGCTGATGGGTATTGGCAATGTCTTCGATTATTAACGGATGAAGCTGATAATGAGATCCGATCTTTTCAATAGCTTCCGTATTGTTCAGACCGTTGATATTTATCCAACTAACCGGATCCGTATCAATGAAAGGAAAAGCATCTTCAATAGTATTTAATTCTTTTTCCTCAATAAAATCTTGATTAAAATCTAATACATTTATATATAGATCACTATCGGTCTTACTACCTATATATACTACAGTGCCCGGGGATAAACCTAACGTTTTTATAATCGATGATTTTTTTTTGCCCATTTTATGTTTCTAAAGTAGACTTACAGAATCTAAAACGCCGCAAAGAGTCATTCATGGTTTATAATGATGCAATTATTACTTGTCAAAGACGACTGTAAGCGTAAAATGAAATTCGCGGGATTCTTCAAACGAACTGCAATAAACCGATTCTGACTGAGCAATCTGGTTTACGTGATAGCCGTTTTTCTTCATTTCATCAATGGTTTTATTGGCGTGGTCAATAGCTTCAAGTGGATTCTCGCGGGAGGTAAATGCCTTTATAATCATTCTACTATTTTGTTATAAGTTAATTAATTGTTGAACAGCAGCTAAAATTCATCCTCCACATCACCCTCTGGTGTAACTATTTTCTCAAGTGCATTCTCAATTTCTTGCATATCATGCTTGAACTCCTCTTCGAACTTATGCTGTCTTTCTTTCGCCCTTTCACTGAATCCCATAAGATTTCCGCGGAAGCTATGCGCCCTTTTTGCTAATTTGTTTTTAAGTCTCTTGTTTTTGACCTCCAACGAGTCCAGTTC
>DRGL01000053.1 GCA_011050085.1 Pricia antarctica
GAAATCTTTGCAGACCGGATTGTATCGAACGCAGATGTAGGTATAACATATAATACCTTGATAGGTCGCGAAAAACTTAGCTCAAAATTGCAAAAGAAACTTAGCAACACCAAGTACTCCTGTACCTCGCTAATGCTTTTTTTAACGGTGGATATGGACCTAAGGAAAGCGGGACTAGATTCAGGAAATATCTGGATGATGCCCGAATCCGACGGTAATGACCCTTTTGAGAAAATTCTCAATGCCAACATTGAAGATGGTGATGCTTTTGAAGCCATGTTCATCAGTTGTACCACACTTAAGGATCCTTCAAGTTTTGATGGGAAACATCATAGCATCGAGGCAATTACCTTTGTTGATTATACCGCATTCGAAAAATATAAGGGTGAAGATACACAACGCTCCCAGACATATCTCGATTTTAAAGAACGCCTCACCCAGAAAATGATCAATGGATTAGAAAAAGCCATACCGGGTGTAAAGGAACATATCGTACATACTGATTTAGGAACGCCTATTACCAATGAATATTACATAAATACCACTGACGGTAATGTATATGGAACCGAAAAAAGCTTGAAAAATATCGGACCCTTTGCCTTTAAGGCCAAAAGTGAAATAGAAAACTTATATCTCTGCGGAGCGAGTATCCTTTCCCATGGCGTTGCAGGGGCATCCCATTCAGGCGTTGATACCGCGGCCCAAATTTTAGGGTGCCATCCCGATGAACTAAAATACCCCATGGAAGACCAAAAATTGAGAATCTTTGAGGCGGAAGATTCCTCCGATTACCCAGATTGGTTACTCAAAAAAATAGAGGTCAAAAGGGCGAGGGGTGTATCCAGAATAATGAAATAAGAAAATAAACCCCAATCTTGTACAATACTGAAGGCCTTAACACGTTCCAATCGTTGATAGCTTCTAATTAAAGAAAAACGTGTGCATATAGTAATTTCAAATCATTGATAGGTCTTATCAACGGTAACAGCTAAAATTTTCACATAAAAAAAGAATGCTATACTTTTACGTCGAACATGATGGTAAAAACCAACTAAGAGCTATTTAGAAATCCCCATAAAACAACAATTAATGAAGACAGTTTTTATCTCCCTATTCCTACTTATTGGAACCACTTTAACGCTACAAGCACAAAGAAAAAGTGATTTAATAGCAGAAATCGAAAGCCTCAAATCGCAATTGGATTCCGTAAGTTCAGAAGTTTTGGACGCCCGAAAAAATGAAAGGGTTGCTCAAGCCAGGGCAACTTCTTTTGAGGCTCAGGTTACCAGCCTTCAGCAATCGAATAATACACTAATGTCAAACATTTCAAACTTTACTGCGGTTTCTAATAAAAATTCGGATATCGCCAACAGCGCTATCGAAAGTCTTCAGGCAACTGAAGGTAAATTACGTTCTATCAAAAACGCTATTGCAAGTAATGATTCTACCATAATTGTAGTATTGACCAATGTCAAGCAAACCTTAGGTGAAGAAGCCAAAATTGCCGTATCGAACGGAGCTGTAGTGGTTTCTTCCGACCTCACCAGTTTATACGGTAGCGATTCGGGCACCACATTGACTCCAGAAGCGGAGGTTTGGTCAGAAAAGTTGGCCTCAATATTGAAAGCCAATCCAACTACGGCAATCGATATCGAGGGACTCAGTATGACAGGTGATTTGAACGTACCCGCTCAGCAGGCCCTCGCCATATCTACCGTATTACAAAGTAAATTTGCCATAGCACCAGAACGCATCAGTACCGTAGGAAAGGACGGGAATCTTAAAGAAGGTGTTCAAGTCAAGATACATCCCAAATTCAGTGATTTCTATCTGATGGTTCGGGAAGAAATGAAAAATTAAGTTTGAAAGCGTCTTTCCTTATTTTTAATTATGAGGTTATAAATTTTTATCTGCCCTTGTGACTTTTAATAATTAAGACCGGACATCAATATCCAAAAGAAATAAAAATTCGAAATAAAAGAGATTGCTTGAAATTGCTTGAAATTGAAAATTTTATCCCGAAAAAGTAGAGGATAAACCTTAATTGTTATCAGTGGAGGATTTAGCTTAACATTTGGATTGGATATAAGATCAAACCAGAAATATGAAATAGGTCCCGTGAAGAGCTTGGTTAAACTATACTACTTATTAAATAAGGTAAATCCGATTTAAATCATCCTTTAACTAAGAAACTAGTATTATAATAATATGATATATAATTAATGTTTTAAGGGAATTTGCACAACAACAGAATGCCTGCCACATTAGGTCTTTGACACGATATGATAGGTTAATTTTAGAACTACAATTCAGAAGATATCATTCCAGAACGACTATTGATAGCATAATAGGAAATAGTACCGCCTACCTCTCGCCTTTAGTATACTTTTTCTAAAAAAGCTTCGTTTTACATCCAGTAACCAACTCAATAAATATTATGTCTGGAGAAGGAATTTTACAACTATTCGGTTTTTTACTGCCCGCAGTGGTAACAGGGGTGGTTGCTTTTTATTTTTTTAAGCTTCACACTAAAAATGAAGATGGGCGTCGCCGGTTTTTGTTACATAAGGATACACAAAAAAACACCCTCCCGATACGACTACAAGCTTACGAGCGCATGGCCTTATTTTTAGAACGGATTTCAATTGCTAGCCTTGTTGTCCGCGTGGCACCAAAGTCTGCAGATAAAAATGCGTACGAGGCATTATTGATCAAGAGTATTGAAACAGAATTTGATCACAATCTTTCGCAACAGATTTATATGACCGACGCGTGTTGGAATATTATAAAGGCCGCCAAGAGTGCTACGGTACAAATGATCCGTAAAGCGGCTATGAGCGAACATGATTCTGCAGATAAACTACGCGAAGATATTCTCACCCAAACCATGGATAAAGAATCCCCTTCGGCAACTGCTTTGTCTTTCGTAAAAAAGGAAATTGGGGACCTCTGGTAACACTAGCCATTACACTAGGATCACATTTTATTCCACTTCAGGTTTTATCGGATTTAGTTCTGTATTCTTGAACTTGGCAAAATTATAGCCGCTCTCCCACCATGCCGTCATTTTTTCTTTTTCAAAGATTAAGGAATTTGTAGTGAGTACCGTAGGTGTGTAGTAAAAATTAATTATAGCATTGTTATGGTTTGCCACATACTTACCGATACGGATATTTTGATGTTCGATACGGTCGAGCATAAATTCGAACATAGAGGTCATCAACGAAAATGGATTCTTTGATGGCAAACGGTTCAAATGGCTAACTTCAGTCTGCAAAACGATGACATCAACATCGGTTGCCCCACGTTTGATCGCTTCTTCAATAGGTACCATATTCCCAAGGCCACCATCAGCATATTCGCATCCGTTTTTACGCACAAGGCTCATAAATGGCGTATAATTGCACGAAATCCAAATCCACTCACAGAATTCCTCATACTCATATTCATTGATGTTTTTATACTCCACCTGATTCAAAGAAAGATTTGAAACGGTTACTATGATTTCCATAGCACCTTTCTTTAAAACATCAAATTCTGCACGGGTCAGGGTGTTTTTAATGAGGTTAAGAAGATTAAGGCTCTCTCCGAACGTCTTACTTCCACGGTAAAAGTTTTTAAGAACGTTCCAGTGGTCAATACCAATAGTATTTACCCCATGTTTTTTCTGAATGGTAAAGGGACAGTTGCTAAAAATACTGTCTTGATTTACGGAGGTATAAATTGCCTTGATTTTATCAATTTTCTGTAAGGCCAGATGTGAAATTAAAAGACTTCCGGTAGAGGTTCCTAAAAACAAGTCATAGGTATGATGCAGTTCTTGCATTAAATATTGGGCGACGCCACCCGCAAAAGCACCTTTGCTACCCCCACCGGAAATGACCAACGCTCTCATAAGTTTTGTTTAACTAGTATTCGATACTTTTTAAATAACGCAATTCTTCGTCATTTAGTTCCTTAGAAACGGTTTCAATGCGTTTTTTATAATCCTCATCCGTAAGTAATTCTTTCAATAGGTCTCTGGCAAACTTCTTGAATTGCCACACAGGATGGTCAGTCGCGCGAATCAAGTTTTTTAGGCTTAGGTCAGTTAGTCCGAAAGCTTCCTTCAGATAAAAGAAAGCGGATTGGCGAATGGTATAGCTATAGGCGCCATCTGTGTAGCTATCCAGTTCGTCAAAATACATCTTGGTATTCTTTCCGTTATAATCCGGTGTCAACATGGCCAAGGTCAACCATAGTAGACGAACGTTTTTGCTTGGCAAACCAATGATATCTGCTGTATTGTCCAAATAGTTTTTTCGATCTTGGGGATAGGTTTCCCAAAGTTTAAAAAGTGCATTCTCGACAGTAACATAGCTCTTGTCCGTCAATAGTGATTCAAAGGCAAGCTTATTGTATTTTTTGACATCTGAAGCATTTGAGAGCATTTGTCGAATAGGGACCGTGTCACTAGCAAAAGCCAGTTGTATTATGTCGTCAGGAATAGTTTTTTCATATTTTTCAAGGATATGTTTTTTAAGATGGATGGATGGGCTTCCGTTCCAATAATGAACATAATCGACTTTGTAGTGCGTTTTTTTATAATCCCCTTCCATCTCGAGATTTAATTGTAATGAAGGCGAGTGCCTTTTGAGCGTTTTGATGGCTTCATCATAAGGTAATTCTGTAGCAACCAACCAATCCTCTTTGAAATCGGATAGACTGCTGCCGGAAGCCTTTTCCATCTCGCTCAAAAAGTCAGGTACCGTTACCGTTGCAAATCGGTATTTTTTCAAATAAGATTCAATGCCCTTGTGAAAAGCCGTATCCCCTACCTGTTCCCGAAGCATAAAAAGAGCCCAAGCCCCTTTCTCGTAAAATGTTAGACTACTTGCTTTCGGATTTAGTAGACTTTCCCCTTTACCTTGTTCGGCCATCTCTAAAAGTTGGTTCAAAGTCCCGTATAGCTTCCAAAAAAAATGGTCTTTACCGAAAAGTTCTTTTTCGGCGAGATATGCATAATAGGTCGCAAATCCCTCATGAAGCCAATGGTGGTTTCCATTTTTTTCGGTCACCATATTTCCGAACCATTGGTGTGCCAGTTCATGCGCTCCGACATTTATATAATTGGCATCTACAAAAGCGGTGGAATCAATAACATAACCATCCGAAAAGATGGTAGTACCTGTATTTTCCATTCCCGCATACAGGAAGTCGTGAACTGGTATCTGTTTATAGTTCTGCCAAGGATACGGAATGCCTATTTCACCTTCCAAAAAATCAAAAATCCTTTTGCTGTAGCGGTAAGTAGGCTCAACCCTAAGGCTATCTTCCGGATAGTAGTAATTATAAATGGGAATACCGCTTTTAGACACAAGCTCTTGATTATCATAGGTGCCAATTACGAATGCCAAAAGGTAGCTGCTCATGGGTTGCTGCATATCAAAATGCCAAGTTTTGGTGCCGTCGTTATTAGTTGTATCGGATGTTAATTCTCCATTGGCAATTACTTCATATTGGGCATCGAATCTAATGTTCAGGTCGAACTCTACCTTTTCTTGCATGTCATCAAAACTGGGAAGCCAGTGGCTGGAATACTTGCCTTGGCCCTGTGTCCAAACTTGTTTATGATTAGCAACTATTTGCTTAGCGGGAGATTCCTGCGTATTTGTCAATGGAGTTTTTTGTTTGTTTATCCCATCAACGTTCCATCCTAAAAAGTAAACGGTTTGTTTTGGTGTACAGCTATAGACCAATTTCAGCTTATGCATCTTGCCCTTCTTGAAATTTTTGCTGATGGATATTCTATTGCCCGAATTGGAAAATGCCACTTCCCTATCATTCAAGCGCACCAAAGAGAAATCCATATCATGGGCATCCAAAAAAACGGAATCGACATCCTGTAAAACCTTAAATTCATACGTGACGGTGCCCTCGATACGTTTTTCGTTGGTGATGGGCTCGATAGCAATGTCTCCACGAACAAAATCTATCTTATCTTGATATTGTGCGGTTGCAAAAAGACATTTCAGTATGACAAGTAATAAAATCAACGATTTCATGCTACAAATATAAAAGTGTTTCAGTTGGTAATCACAATTTTATTCCTTTGAACGAATGCCTAAATCCGTTAACTTCTTTTAGTTTTGCAGTGTGCCTACCGAACTCCGATTTTTAGCTCGATGAATGCCAATTTACTACAGACCCCAATTGTTTATCTTAAGGGCGTAGGCCCGAACCGGGCCGAAACCCTTCAGTCGGAACTGGGTATTCAGACGTTTCAAGACCTGCTCAATCTTTTCCCCTTTCGCTATATTGATAAAACCCAATATTATAAAATTGCACAGCTCCAACGTAGCAATGCCGATGTGCAATTACTCGGTAAAGTGATTCACATTAAAACTATAGAACAGAAGAAGGGGAAACGCCTGGTCGCGACTTTCGTTGACGACACCGGGGAAATGGAACTAGTGTGGTTCAGGGGCCAAAAGTGGATTAGGGAGAATCTCAGGTTGAACACCCCCTACGTCATCTTTGGGAAATGCAATTGGTACAATGGCCAAGTCTCGATGCCCCATCCTGAAATGGAACTGCTGAGCGAACACGAAAAGGGACTTAAAATCGCAATGCAGCCCGTCTACCCTTCCACCGAAAAACTGTGTAATAAAGGCATTACCAATCGGGTCATCAACAAACTGATGCAACAGCTTTTCATGGAAACCAAAGGTAAGTTTTCTGAAAGCCTCTCCCCTACGCTTTTAGACGAATTAAAACTGCTATCTAAGAGCGAGGCGATGTTCAACGTTCATTTTCCAAAAAATCAGGAACTTTTGGCCAAGGCACAATTCCGTTTAAAATTCGAAGAACTTTTTTATGTGCAACTGCAGCTACTTTCCAAAAAAATGCAGCGAAAGCAAAAAATCAAAGGCTATACCTTCGATCAGGTGGGTGCATTGTTCAACGCCTTTTATACAGAGCACCTACCCTTCGAATTAACGGATGCGCAGAAACGGGTAATTAGGGAAATACGGTACGATATGGGCAGTAACGCCCAAATGAACCGTTTGCTTCAGGGGGATGTAGGCTCAGGGAAGACGATTGTGGCCGTAATGACCATGTTACTTGCGATTGATAACGGCTTTCAAGCCTGTTTAATGGCGCCAACGGAAATTTTGGCAAATCAGCATTATAGCGGAATCCGTGAACTTTTAAAAGAAACAGGGGTTACTTGCGCCTTATTGACCGGCTCGGTGAAAAAAAAGGCCCGCCGGCCCATACACGAACAGCTAGAGAATGGTGAACTACAGATTTTAATAGGTACTCATGCCTTGCTGGAAGACAAGGTACAATACAAGAATTTGGGTTTGGCCATCATAGACGAACAGCACCGCTTCGGAGTGGCACAGCGTTCACGGCTTTGGCATAAAAATGATTTTCCGCCACACGTTTTGGTAATGACCGCCACGCCTATTCCCCGTACCTTGGCCATGAGCCTTTATGGTGATTTGGATATTTCGGTAATTGATGAACTTCCGCCAGGCCGTAAACCAATTACGACCGTGCACCGCTATGATTCAAATCGGTTAAAAGTATTCCGCTTCATACGGGACGAAATTAAAAAAGGACGGCAAATTTACATCGTTTATCCCTTGATTCAGGAATCTGAAGCCATGGACTATAAAGATTTGATGGACGGCTACGAAAGCATCGTTAGGGATTTTCCCTTACCCGATTACCAAATTTCCATCGTGCATGGGCAAATGAAGCCTGCGGACAAAGAGTACGAAATGCAACGATTTGTAAAAGGCGAAACCCAGATTATGGTCGCCACCACAGTAATTGAAGTGGGAGTCAACGTACCGAATGCCTCCGTCATGATCATTGAAAGTGCAGAGCGTTTTGGATTGTCTCAGTTACACCAGCTTCGGGGGCGTGTAGGACGAGGAGCGGAACAGAGCTATAACATTCTAATGACCAGTCACAAACTCTCCGCAGAGGCCAAAACCCGCTTGGAAACCATGGTACGCACCAACGATGGCTTTGAAATAGCTGAAGTAGATTTACGCCTCCGCGGGCCGGGCAACCTAATGGGTACGCAACAGAGTGGTGTGCTGAATTTAAAGATTGCCGATATTGTGAAGGATAACGATATATTGAAAACTGCACGATATTATGCCATTAAATTATTGAACGAAGATCCCGGTTTGGAACATCCTGATAATTTGGTCGTAAGGCATGCCTATGGGCAGTTGGTCAAGTATAAAAATATTTGGAATTATATAAGTTGATTTTGCTATATAAGAACATCCTTCGTACCAATGAGACGCCAGTTATGGAAAGCTATTCTCGAAGGTTCTGGTTTCGTAACCTTAAAAAGCTCTCAATAAAAAGCCCTCAATTTGAAAGGGCTTTTAATTTATAAGGTGTATGCGGAACAAGGACTCAATGCAACCAAAATTCTCAATTCGATTTTTCGGAAAAAGATTTGAATTCGTCGTCGGCTATGCCGTCTCCATCGTAATCGCTTTTGTTTATGCGAATTAGGGTCGTGCCGTCAAGCTGGATAAGGCTATCAATAAGAAGAATACCTTCGCCGGCCTCAAAGCTTCTTGTTTCTGACTCCCCATTTTCTATACGTACTTGATCATAAAAGATTAAGCTCAATCTTGATTCCGTTTCATTGAAGGCCCAAAAACCTTCGAAGCTTTCCGCAAACTCATAATCATCGTTAAAAATGGGTTCGCACTCGAGGGACGAGGCCTCATAATTCAAGTCGTTGCGAATTATTTTATATTCATAAGTAAAAGCTCCGTCTGCAGTCAACGTAAAACTAATAGATTCGGTGATAATACAGCTGTCGAATTTCAACTCTTGAACTTGGCAAGGAAGGGATAGTTCATTGCAGTCATTCTCTCCGACCAAAACTGTTTCTGTCACCCCTTCTTCGGTATGTTCCGTTTTTGTGAAGTCCCATGTACCGACCAAATCGACATTTCCGCCCCAGTTCTCTACCGTGCCACATACCTCTTCGGGCGCACTGATGTTACCATTACCATCATAAACGCAAACTAGGTAACAAAACGTGCCTGGTTCAACGGTGCTGTTGAAATCAACATCTAATATAAATTCGTTGTCATTTTTGGCGGTTTGCGCGGTCGCATTCCCAGAAAAAAATCCGTATGCCTTTTGTAGGTCCACCGCTTTTTTCGACAGGCCGTTAGCCGAAAGATCGATATCATAATAGCTCTTTGAAACAGCACCGTCTTTATCCTTAAATTGTAAATAGGCACCAATGACATCAGAGTCGGAACTCAACCTTACTTCGAAACCCTCGTTCAAAAAGGCAGCTTTACCGCTATCGCCGATATCGAGCGATATCATTTCGTTAGGGGTCGGGGGCATTCCCTCTTCTTTGGTGCCGCCCTTGATTATAACGTTGTCGGATACTGTATCGGCCGCCAAGGGGATGGTTTCCTGATTTACGACCTGTGGCCCTATTTCTTCGGACATAGAAGAACTATAGTCTTTTCCGCAGGAAGCTATAATTACTAGTGCCGCCGTAGCGACAATTCTAAAAATAATTTTCATTGTGGGGAAGTTTGATTTTGATGTGCGTAAATAACGTGAAATCTGTAGTGATATTGTCTTTCTAGCTATATCGCTCCATGTTCAAGTACACCTTCTGCGACAGTTTCCTGAAAAGGGCGCACTTGTTGTCGATGCCGAGACACTGGACATTGAAATTGATGAAAATGACTTCGAATTCCATCAGCATAGTCTCGCGCTTTTCAATGGATGATAGGTTTTTCTGTACTATTGCCTTGAGTATTTTTAAATATTATCTCGTAACTTACCTTTATGCTGTGCATATGAAACTGATTTATGGTTGATTTAACTTACAGCTATTCGGCAATCTGTACAGCTTGTTTTATTTCAAATCATAATCTACCCCCGGTTAAATTGAACGTTACGCTTTCAATCCTGAATATTGTAACCTACTCCTAAAAATGGATTAATGTTGTACGGACTTCCAATGCTGTTAATTATTCCGACTTGCGTTTGCGATGTAGGTACTATTTCGCTATGGCGACCAAAAAAATAGACTACACCGCTGGGGGGCATTACGAAACTATCTTCATCTTCATCTAGAAATGTATAACCTTCATCCAGTCCGTTCCAACTTGTGTTTAGTCTTATGAATTCGTTTCCTGTTTCACCGCCGCCGGAATTTGCTTTGAGACTTGCGCTGCCCTTACCACCACCTGTCGAGGTAATCTTTACGGTAACCAATGACCCCGCTGGAGCACTATAGCGGCCGGTCACTTTATTAAAAGGCGACACATTGATTGTAATTGTATCAGTTGAGACAAATTGACCATCGGATACAGTCAGCTTCACAGTATAGGTACCCGTAACTTCAAAATCGTGAGAAGGATTTCTTTGGCTGGAAGTCATTTCATCGCCAAAATCCCAAGCATAGCTTAATGTATCTCCATCCGGATCGCTAGATCCGCTACCATTAAATTGCACGGTTAAGATATTGGGTCCGCTCGTCTTATCCGAAGAAACTACGGCCAATGGTTGCCGATTCGGCACCTCAACGGTAATATTGAGGGAGACTTCATCGGTCAATCCACCGGCATCGGTTACCCGTAGTATGGCCATATACCTATTCGCGACCGTGTATACATGTTGGGGATTGGCGGCGCTAGATGTATTGCCGTCACCAAAATCCCAAGCATAAGACACGATGCCAGCATCGTCATAAGAAGAATTTCCAGTAAAATTTACCGTATTACCGGTAACTACCGTTGTCGGAGCAGCATTGGCAACTGCAGTTGGTTTTTGATTGGGTACTTCAATCTGAACTGAAGCTGTATCTGTTAGTCCACCATCGTCGGTCACCGTAAGCATTACCGTGAAATCACCGTGAACAGCATATTTATGAACAGGATTAGACAACGAACTCGTATTTCCATCACCAAAATCCCAAGTATACTTTATAATTTGTATGTCGTCAGTAGACGAACTTCCCGTGAAATTAATGTTCTCATCAATACCTGCAATAGGTTTACTTGCACTCGCTTCTGCCGTAGGTTTATCACCCTCGATTATTACGGATGCGGTGTAGGCATTTTGGGTACCATTCTCCGCAGTCACCGTAAAGACAACCGCATTTGTGAAATCAATGGCCGTTTCAGAAAGTGGGTCGATTGATGCCCCAGTGTGAACGATACTTGGTGAAAGGGATTTTTCATCGTTTCCAGAGGGAAGCGTTAACGATATATTTCTTTGGCTGAAAACACCGGATACACCTGCAATTTCAAAGTTTGTAATATCCTTTTCATTACTTTTCTCAATTACTACGGTAACGGTATACTCCAGAGTGCTGCCATCTTCGGCAGTAACGGTATACACTATTGGATTTGTAAAGTCTACTGTAGTTCCATTTTGGGGACTTAAGCCAGACCCTGTGAATTGAACTGTCGGGGTTAGGGATTTAGCATTGGAGCCCGCCGGAAGCGTTAGGGAAATATTCGTTCCGGATATAGTGCCAGCTACCCCCAATATTGTCAAGGCTTCAATTGATTTATCTGTGCTCTCCGCTATAGTAACAATCACCCTCCAATCTTGTCTGTCACCATTTTCGGCTGTAACCGTATACGTCACGGGTTTTCTAAAATCTTGTGATTCCGTTGGAGAAGGCGAAATATTGGCATTGGGGGAAACATTGAGTGTGAGTGGCGCTGTCTGGGTTTCCGTACCAGAGGAAACATAGACCGTAATCGTATGACCAATCTCATCAATTTCGGCCGTTTCTATTTGACCAGGAATAGCAAAAGCCAAAATATCATTTTCAGGACTTAGCGGATTTTCTCCTGCGATGACCTTTACCGTTCTCACCATCTCAATAGCTGTGTTGCCAGATGCATCACTGACAATAAAATATACAGCATAGCTTCCCTCCTTCAACACATCAACCTCGGAGGCATCTATAACTATATCTTCGGAAATATCACCGTCTACATCGTCCAGAGCTGTAGCTCCAGGATCATTATAAACAGAACCCAGCTGAAGGGTAAATGGATTATTGCCTAGTAAAGTAATTTCAGGAATTACCCTATCGACAATATCCTCTAATACTTCGAAACTAATAACGACAGTATATGCTTCGCCCTCATCTCCTTTTAAATCGAAGGATAGTTCGGTAACTCCTAATTCAAGGGGCGTAAATTCTAGGGTATACGTGCCCGGAAGAATCGGTGAAAATTCGGAATAATCTACTACGGATTCTGGTTCTGCGGATTTAGTATTAAACGTTCCCGAACCAGATATCGGATAATAACGCCGAACATAAGTAACATCGGGATTGGCTTCTGATTTTTCAAAATTTACTGTTATTTGTACGCTGTTGCCCAACTCCACCCGTTTGACCGAACTTGCGGCCGTCCATACCAAAGGAGGAATCTTAGCCAAAGTGTACTCAATTTCTACATCTTTTGTAAATCCATAGTTATCAGTTGCCGTAATCTTTACTACATGGTTTCCTGATTCAGAGCCCACATACATCATCGTTGCGGATAAAGGATTCAGCGGAATCTTTTCGCCTTGCGGAAATATTTCTCCTAACCTGTTTTGAAAGTAACCCGAACCTTTTGTTATCAAGTAAGAATACGAATATTTGAATTCTTCAAGTATTTCTTCTGGAACCACCGTGATTTTCGTCGTTAGATTCTGATTTACGAATCCACTGGATTCATGTTGCTCAGTTAAGGTGAATTCCACTTCGGTCTTGAGTCCAATTTCTTTGGTACAGGCCAAAATTATAATTAAGGTCAAAAAAATAAAAGAAGTAAATCGAACAATATTTTTCATCGGTTTGCCTATCGGAGTTCTAATTTAGAACCGATGCAATCACTATTTAGTACGGATTTAGGTTGAAGTACTTGCTTTTTGGATTATCGTAACATTTGAAAAACTACCTTGAACAAAATTAGGAATCCAAGAAAATTTTCAAAATACCTTTTTTACTCCCAATCTTACTTTTAGTTTTTTTGAAATTCACTCATATTGGGCATAACGGAATATTCAATGGAAATAGTCGAATCAAAATCTAAGATTATCCAATTCGCTAAAAGAGCCTTCCTCAGGCTCTTATGCCTTTACAGGTTAAAGTAATAGCGGAGTCCAAGCCCAGAGAAATTGGTCAACTTACCAAAATCACTATTGACATGATAAAACTGGGAAGATTTAATGATGAGGGAAGAATGTTCGGTCAAAATTATATCTACCTCGACGGTTGCGACACCTCCATAGATAAACTTGCTAGCACCGTCAAGGAATACTACGTTTGAAATATCGCTATTACCATTATTTACTAATTCGTATCCTGCAATAGCTCCTCCCCCTACACTGAGGGATTGCATCTTTCGTTTTCTGCTGTAAACGTTTAGAAAATAAGAATAAGATGCGGTAAAGCTTGAATACGGGATAGTTGTTTCCCCTGACCTGAAATTGGCTATACAAACATCAAGGGCAATTTGCGTAAAGGTGTTTTCGCTCAAGTTAGCGTTATAGCTAATTTCACCACCATAGCCTTTGCCGAAAATACCAACATTCATCGAAAAAGTATTGGAGTAACTTTGCGAAATGGCAGTTAATGGCAAAAGAAATACGATGAGAAAAAAAGCCTGTAATTTCAATTGGTCGGGGCGTTAATTTGTTTATTATCCAACGGTAACAAAACCATTCTATTGTTTTCCAATTCATCCAAAACAACGAATATCCTTTCCTTATTTGAAATGGTAAAACGTTTGAATACAAAGACTACTTCGTTGATACTTTGTGGGTCTATTTTATCTTGAAGGTTATAGGTATAAAGTGGTTTCATAATCTTTTGAAGTTGGCCGACCCCAGATTTTCTAAAAAAACTCAATCCGTTGACCTGATATTCTTTTTTCGAATTATTTTCAATTTGAAGTACAAAAAATACCTCGCTACGATCTACCAAAATATTATTCAGTTTTAGGACTATATTTTTATTTTGACGAAAAGTACGCCTGACCAATGTTTTTTGTAAGTAATTATTTTCGCAAAATATGCGGAAATATTCTTCCCTGTCAATACTATAGAGGTCGTCCTCTACCTCTATTTTCATAGATTCGCTACTATTGTCTGAAAAGTATGATTCATTGGCATCTGAGACGTCTTGAAATTTTCGGACACTTTTTTTGTTTTGATTCCGAGAAGTAATACCCGCATGTGAATCCCCTTGTGAGGCATCCAACTTCATTGACGATTTCTCCGATGCAAATGGCGGATTACTATCGTTCCTTAGGTAAGATGCATCCAAAATTTTGACGGTATCAATTCTCTTATTTAATTTTAATTGATGGCTAGGTATGCGCCCAATGGACGTTCCATTGTCCAAAATGAAATTAAAATTATCTATGTTCTCGGAATACTTTAAAATAAAGGAATAGATGTAACCATCTTCAGTGATGACCGTGAGATTACTTTGACTTCCCTTTTCCCCCTTAATCAAACCTATGCTAGGGGCATCTTCGTAATATTCAAACGTATAGTTAGCTGTTGGAGGAATTGTTTTGGAAATAGCGGACGGGAAAAAAATAGTAATGGTAGAGTGCTCATTGGCCATAATCGAAACGGGCATCGCTTTTTGCTCTTGCGCAAAAACACCGAAACAGATATAAAAATGCAGTAGAAGTATAGTGAAGTAGGTCTTCATAACTTTGCAGAACAACGGGTATTTATAGTATTTGCGGTAAAATATCTTACGTGTATAGAATGGAAAAAACTATTCATTATTGCTCACGCTAGTTGAATGGAAGAAGTAATCGGTGATTTGATAGGGTTCAAATTTTCACCAAACCCCATAGAACTATCTCAAAGTTGAATTTAAGGTGTAAATGTTATGATTAACACTCGATGAGTCATCGGAACATTTCATGAAAAAAGGGATTTGTTTTCTCTCGAGTCGACCCGCTAGAAAATAAATCCCATTTGCATCTTAATGCATAATGCTTACAGAAAATACATGTTCACAATATGAGATATTTACGCTTGTTCGTATTTAGTATCCCAATCCGTACCTTCATCTCCTTTTTGGCCATCCATTTTGATTAAAAAGTTTTTAGCTGGGAAATACGGTTTTAGACGGATATCCATATAAATACGGTCTTTTTGATTTTGATCTTGCTCAAATCTTCGAATTTCGAAATTTTCGATCAATTTGTCCGGTCCAGTAATATCATCTAGAAAGCGTACAATCTGTGCTTGTATTTCATTTCTTGTTTTAGTGTTGAAATTCTCAAATGCTCTTCGGTTCAAGAAATCCATTAAAACTTTTGATACATAATCAAACACACGTACAACGGAATAAGTCTGCAGGCCTAAATTATCACCATTAAAAAGCGTCTTGGCAGAAAAGGCCATAACCTTACCGTATTCGTTCACCATCGGAACGAGTCCGAGATTCTCTAAATTTGCGATTTCACTTTTCCTCAAATCAAAACGCACGCCATCGACTTCACTAAGACCACCATGTTTCTTGCCAGCAGTTACCTGTGACATTAAGGTCTTATATATTTTACCGGCCAATGCTCCCGATGGTGGTACATGTATATCGTCTTCTTCTCCAATATCTTCGTGTTTACCACGGCCGACCAACCAATTGCAGGTCATCACTGTATTTGATAGATAGGTGTCGCTACTAGCTAGATTTGCGCTATCGAACATTTCCATGACATCATCCGGCTCGTCTAAATGTGCAAAATCGGTTATTAATGTGACCTTATTGTCATAAGCGATTTTAGCCCATTTATCTACAACGGATTTTGAACCTAAATATCCCGGTAGAACCAAAAGACCATAATTTTCCCGAAGGTCTAAGCGGTCGTACTTATCAATTAGCTCTTCACGAATATGATCAATAAATCGCGTATTGTCCAAATCGGAAAGCTGCTCTAGCTCTGCGTTCATTATAGATACATTCTTAATGGACTCCATATCGGTATTCTTATAGAAAAGTGCTACCGAACGGTATGAAGTTTCAAGTTCACGTGTATCTTTCAGCGCCGACCTAAGGTTTTTGATAAGCACTTTTTGTGACTCCTGTGCCTTATCATCTGCGGCCTGAACCAAACTGATAATATCGTCACCCGATTTCAGGATTTCTGACCAAAGTTCCAAGGTTTTCAGTAAGCCGGATCGTTCTTCCTTTTTACTATTTTCCGAGAGAAACATTTTTCGCCTCGCCTTTCGATCAGGATTTAAATTCTGCACTCCTTCGATGGCGGATTCTAAAAGATCATACCCCCCGTATTTCACGAACTCCTCGGATTTTAATTTTATCTGGTCCGAGTAAGGCTTATCGCTGAATTGTGCGGTTTGCTGTGTAGTCTGTGCGTTTGCCATGATAGCTTATTTGTTGGTTTTAATTTCTTCGATTAGGGCATCAATAGTATCTACTAAAGATTTTTTAGCCTCAGCATCTTCAAGCGCGGCTTTCAAAATTTTATTAGTTTTCAATTGCTTAATGATATTCCTGTACTGATCGCTTTCAATTTCCAGTTCCTTTAAAAAAGAACTACTACTGATAATCCCTTTTTTACCGAAATCACCAAGCGTGTTAAACCTAATAGTCTCGTTTACTGTACCTCCATTTTTATCCTCAAAGGGAATCTTTAACTCTGGTTCAAAATGTTCAAAAACATCGTCTACTGTTCGTAGCCCTTCGACAACTTCGGGTTTGACCGGAGCGTTTGGAGTCAATTTCCCCGCGATAAGAGTTCTATTCTGTGGAATATCATTTAGGGCTTCGTTCGCATCCCCTCTCACTTCGGTTCCCCCAATACCTACGCTGTTAATGGCCATAATTTTAAAGTTTAAAAATGTATTTTAAAGTTGGATAAAATAATATGCACCAAAATTTACAATACATGGTTTAGTCAATCTATAACTATTTTTTTGCCCAAGTATTGTATACTACACTGGCAATGTGCAGGTAATGCCGTTGAAATGCTTACCATCTAACCTATACTCACGTTTATAAAACTCCTTCATATCAAGTTCCCGACATTTCGTATAAATAGATTATAGAAATAGCTTTAATCAATAACTCAAAGCACTATTCATTGATGTATATGCTAATAAATGTTTTGGTTAAAGGGCAAGAGTAGCGTAATGTTCTCATTCTGAGTTACAGTATTCCAGTTGTGTGTTTGTATGTAAATCCGGTTTTTATATTCAATATTGTTTGAAACGAGGCTACTGAAGTGTTGAGGTGTATTGATTAATAAATAATAGTACTTTCAAAGAATCCTAGCTAAAAATTCCGCTACGCCTTCTTTCCTTATTTTTATTGTTTATGTCTAATTCTTAAGAGGTAGATGAGATTCTACTTTAGGGAAATGATTCACCAAGAAAATCCGGACCATTATATAAACATTCTTTCGTTCAGAAGACTATCAGCCCGTATCATAGACTGGAAATAATTTAGCTGAACAGAATAATTTACTTGAGAAAATGTAGATAGATGGCATTAAAAGTGGCTTTTTTTACTGAAAAGTAACTGATTTTAGACTAAACCCTATTTGATAAAATCCCATAAAAAAAGCCTTGAAATTAATTCAAGGCTTTTTTTGCAGTCTATATTTAGAATTATACTAAAATTTCCACCATTTCTTTTGGGTTTTACCATAGCCGTATCCATATTTACCGCCATAGCCCAAATTGGAAGCGTCAACATCATTAACCACAAATGATAGGCCTTTTATCTTCCCTTCTTCTTGAAGTTTGATAGGATAATTTACAGCTTTGGTTTCTGTCACTCCAGCTCTGGTAACATAAATCAATAAATCTGCATAATCACTTATTAACAACGTATCGGTTACAACCATTAAAGGCGCGGTATCGACAATAACATAATCATAGATTTCAGAAACATTTTCGAAAAGTTCCTTAATACGATTACTCATTAGTAGCTCAGCAGGATTAGGAGGTATGCGACCTGAATAAATCACATCGATGGTGTTGTGATGGATCATCATAGGATTTACAATATCCCTTACCTCAATCGTATTGTCATATAGATATTCCGTAAGACCGGCATCTTTATTTCGGGCGGGTTTCGCCATCTTATCGACATCATTTCCAGTAAAAAAGGTATACAACTTTGGATTTCTAATATCAGCTCCTATCAATAATACCTTTTTGTTAGTACTCGCCAATATCATGGAGAGGTTAGTTGATAAAAAAGTCTTTCCTTCACCGGGTACGCTTGAGGTTACATATACAATATTGCTCTTTCCCGGCTTAGATTGTTTGGATTTTATTAAATAATCAAGATTAGTGCGGATAATACGAAGGGATTCCGCAAGCACGGAACGGTCTTCTTTGACCACAAATTTGTTCTCTTTTTTGGTCAATTTTGGAAGCTCACCAAGAATTGGCGTATTCTGTACCAATTTTTCAAGGGAATTCATATTGTGAACCTTATTATCTAATAGATCATGCGCATATATAATTGAGAAGGGCAACAACAACCCTAAAATGAAAGACGCTAAGTAGATTAAAGATTTTTTAGGTGAAACAGGTAATTTACTTACTGCATACGCTCTGTCAATAATATTGGACTTGGGTGAGCTTGACGCGGCGCTGATTTGCGCTTCTTCTCTTTTCTGAAGAAGGTAAAGATAAAGTGATTCCGTAGTTTGTTGCTGACGAGTTATATCGCGTAAAGCTCTTTCTTTTGCAGGCGAAGAATAAATTTTTGAATTAAAACGAGCCTGTTGACCACTTAATGAAGATACAGTCATACCTAAGGTTTTAACACTATTATTCAAACTCTGCTGCATGCTTCGCTTTAACCCAGCAATCTGTTGATCGAGATTAATGATAACCGGGTTCTTCTCGTTTGAGCTTTTCAATAATCTTTGACGTTCTTGTACTAACTGATTATACCTATCCGTGGTCCCGGCAATGGTAGGGTCTGCTAGGCCTATATTTGTAGGCAATACTTCATAAGTATCTTGGCTTGCAACTAAATCTTGCATCGAAGAAGCCATATTTAACTGATTTCTGGCATTGGCCAATTCTTGTTGGTTAGCTACCCCAACATTAAGATTCACATTTGCTTCAGCTTGAATATCGGATACCCCGGCTTCAGTTTTGAAATCTTGTGCTGATTGGTCCACACTAGAAAGATCAGTGGAAATATCGGCAATTCTCTCGTTGATAAAATTTGAAGTTCGATCTGCAATCTCCTGTTTATCTTCAATTGCATTTTTATTATATATCCTAACTACTGCATCCAAGATTTTGGTGGCTTTTTCACGTATTGGATCTTCTAATAATAAGTTAACAATGTTAGAAAATTCTCCCGGGTTTGTAATTTTGACCCTTGTTCTATAACTTTGTGCTACATCCTCAATCGGATTAACTGAAATTCGCAATTTTTTATTCTTATAATTCTCGAAAACCTGAACATTTGGTGTAATTACTATATCACCTATTGGTGTAGGAATGTTTTTCCCAAAAGCATAAATTTTAACTGGCTTATCCTCCTCTTCAGTATATCCAAAAGTTGTTGACGATGAAATTGTAATAAAAAATTGAAAATTTGATTTATTAACAATCGAATCGGCCGAAATAAAGTTTAGATTAACGGGCGGATTCGTATAAAGTTCAGTTTCGATTATATTTCCTTGTACCATTATTTTGGTATTTAGATTGAGGTCTCGAACTACCTGAATAAAGTTAGAACGGCTATTTACAATTTGTAATTCATCTTCTACCTTGTTTTTTCCACCACCCAAGAAATCTAAATCTTGAAACACATCAAGTTCAGAACCCGAGGATTTATCCTCTAAAATTTGTATTTGAGTTTGAACGGCATAATTTGGGGTGGCATATCGGATATACAAATATGCAAGGCCTAAAGCAATTATAGCACAAATAACAAACCATTTCCAATGGTTTAAATATCTAGCAATAATTTCTTTTAAATCAATCGAATTACTATGCTTCGGATTTTGAGAAGTATTACTCATTGTCTCCTTTTAAATTACAATGTGAATAAAAAATTATTATCTGTTAGTTCTTGTAATCAATAAAATTGTAGAAGTAATTAATAAGGACCCTATAGAAACAGCAATCGTAGTTCTTGAATCGAGTGATGAAGCAGTGATTGCGGATTTATTTGGTTCCACATAAACCACGTCATTTTGGGTAAGATAATAGACAGGAGAACTCATTGCTTCTTTACGTTTAAGGTTGATTCTGTGGTACACTTTAGTACCGTCAAAATCTCTAATTACCATTATGTTTTCTCTTTTACCTTTGATTGTTAAGTCGTTAGCCAAACCGAGAGCTTCCAAAATAGTAATACGTTCACCATTTACTGGATATGTACCAGGGCGGTTTACTTCCCCTAATACTGTAACTGTAAAATTACGTAGACGAATATTTATAATAGGATCTTTTAAATAATCCGAAAGTTCATCTCTAATAACTATTCTCAATTCTTCCGAGGAAAGTCCAGAAACTTTAATTTTTCCAATTACTGGAAAATCAATCTCCCCATCTTTATCTACTAAATAATCTACTTGTTCCGCACTCAATGAACCAGCTCCTGCGTTGCTATCAGGTCCGGCTCGAAATAAATTAAAAGGTGCACTTGCTTGATTGTCTAAAGTACTTACGTAAATACTAAGCACATCATCAACCTTAAATTTTGGTGTAAACGTGTTTTTGTCAACTAAAGTTTCAAAATCCCCAGTATTTTGAAAATAGACCACATCTCTTTTTGTGGCGCATGAACTAAATAAAACAGCTATAACCATTATAAAAGCAATTTTTCTACCTATATAACCAATCTTATTCCTACTAATGTTATTCCTTTTGGATATCATAATTTCAATTTTTGCATACAATATTACTAAAAAATTACTCTAGAGTTCTTTAAATGATTAGCCTTTTCTGGCAAAGCAGAAAGGTAAATGTTTTGATAATTATGAAATAGAAAATTAAAAACCAATTTAAAACCTACTAAAATCTATAACACCTTTTTAAGGTTAGAATTGCTTTTAACATTAACTTTTTTCTTATCCAGTTTACAAAGATCTGAATTATTCGATACATATTCCGGAACAATCTCTTTCATTAGACTAACCGTACTACCGTTAAAGAACATATTGGATACACAAAGTTCATCGATTTTCGATCGTACTTCAATATAATTAAGGGAACGGGACTTGCCAATCATAATTTTTTTATGATATGTCGGCATAGTGTTCTCGCCATTCGCCAATAATTCTTCGTATAACTTTTCACCCGGACGCAAGCCTGTTATTTTAATATCAATGTCTTCGGGATAACGCAATCCGGAAAGTTTAATCATATTTTTGGCTAAATCAAATATTTTAACCGATTCGCCCATATCAAAAATGAAAATTTCTCCTCCATCTCCCATGGCCCCAGCTTCAAGAACCAATTGAGATGCCTCTGGAATGGTCATAAAGTAACGCGTAACCGCTTCATGTGTCACCGTCAACGGGCCACCCTTATCAATTTGCTTTTTAAACAAGGGTATAACAGAACCGTTAGACCCTAAGACGTTTCCAAATCGAGTTGTAATAAATTTTGTCTTACCTTGTTGCTGCATGCAACTAACGTACATTTCCGCAATTCGCTTTGTTGCACCCATCACATTTGTAGGGTTTACGGCCTTGTCCGTGGAAATAAATATAAATTTATCTGCATTGTGGCTTACGGCCAAATCTGCTACAACTTTAGTTCCGGCAATATTAATTTTAATGGCTTCGTAAGAATTGTATTCCATTAAAGGCACGTGTTTATAAGCCGCCGCGTGAAAGATAATGTCCGGACGATGTTCCTGGAAAATGTTGTTTAGGCGATTCTTATCACGAACATCACCAACTATCGGCAAAAAGTTGTGATATCCATTTTGCTTGAGCTCTTGCTGTAAGTCGTAGAGTGCAGATTCCGACTGGTCAATAACAATTAGTGATTTATACTCATAGGTACAGATTTGACGTACGATTTCACTACCTATGGAACCAGCTCCGCCCGTAACCAATACAACCTTGTTCTTTACCTCTTCAGAAATTTTTGAATTTCGGATGCTAATAGGCGCTCGGTCTAATAAATCTTCAATCTGAATTTGCTTAATTTGTGAAACATTGAGCTCTCCATTTATCCACTGCTCAACAGGTGGTACAATTTTCACTTGCACTGGGTAATCCACTAAGCCCTCAACTAAATCTTTAAGTCTTTTCGGATTAATATTCTGCATCGAAAAAATGACCTCAGTAACATTGTTCTTTACCAAAAATTCCCTGTTTAAAACTTCTTTAGGGAATACTTTTACACCATTAATATTTTTTCCAACCTTTTTATCATCCTCATCTACATATCCCAAGACACGAACTTTACTCTTACTGTGGTTTGCCAATGCATTTTGAGTCAAGATACCCGATTCACCGGCACCATAAATCAAGATATTCTTATTGCTCTTAAAGCCTTGCGCCATAAGATTATTGTATAGGGCTTTAAACACGTATCGTGAGGTCGTCATCGCGATAAACGACAAAAGACTATGAATAATTATGATACCTAACGGTACCGTAAAATTCTCCAGAATTCCAAGCTCTCTATTAAATAATACAATTGTAATTAATAAGATACTGGATAAACAAATGGCATTGAAGATATTGTATACATCTCTAACCCCCGTATGTCGTACAACTCCCTTATTGGAGCCGGTAAATAAAAACGAAGCGGTGGCAATAATCGCAATTATAGGTAGCTGAATCAACAACTTACTTATATCGAAATCTAAGGTAAGGTTAAATCGGATAAGGTAGGATAGGACGAAGGAAATCACTACCATAAAAATATCTATCACTAGAACAAGCCATTTGGATGCATACCTATGGGCGTTACCGACTAAATATTCTTTGATCATTTTATTGGTTTTTTAGTATATGTTTTACAACTCGCTGCAAATCATTTTCAGTAAGATTTGAGCCACTAGGTAGACAAAGCCCCCGTTCAAAAAGATTTTCGGATGTACCATCGCTAAAATTGAGAAAATTTTTAAAGATAGGCTGCAAGTGCATTGGTTTCCATAAAGGTCTTGATTCGATTTCTTCTTCCAAAAGGGCAAGTCTAATTTTTTCCCTGTGTTCAAAAGAGGGAGTTAGTACACAAGTCAACCAGCGATTACAGAAAAAACCTTCCTGTTCGTCCAAAAATTCGATATCGGACAAATCAAGTAAGTGTTTTTTATAAAATTCGAAGTTTTTTCTTCGGGCGGTTACCCTTTGGTCCAACACTTCCATCTGTCCTCTACCGATACCTGCCAAGACATTGCTCATTCTATAATTATAGCCTACCGACGAATGTTGGTAATGCGGGGCATCGTCTCTTGCTTGGGTAGCCAAAAAGACCGCTCTATTTTTGATTTCTTGGTTTTTTGCTAACAATGCCCCACCACCGGAAGTAGTTATAATTTTATTGCCATTGAATGAAAATACGCCAATGTCACCAAAACTACCACACTTACGATTTTCATATGAACTTCCTAGGGCTTCGGCACTATCTTCTACTACAGGAATTCCGTATCTCTCCGAAATTTTGGAAATATGATCAACCTTGTATGGCATCCCATATAAATGAACTGCGACAATGGCCTTTGGTTTTTTTCCATGGGCTATCCGGTCAAGAATGGCCTTTTCCAACAAATCAGGTGATATATTCCAAGTATCTTTTTCACTATCCACAAAAACGGGAGTAGCTCCAAGATACAGTATTGGGTTTGCAGATGCCGAAAATGTAAAACTTTGACATATTACCTCATCTCCACTTTGTACACCAAGTAGTTCTAGTGCCAAATGAATAGCTGCTGTGCCTGAACTCAAAGCTGCAACGTGCACGTCTTCGTTCACATAATTGACAATCGCCTTTTCAAATTGGTTTACATTAGGGCCTAAAGGTGCCACCCAGTTAGTATCAAAGGCTTCTTTAACGTAAGTTTCTTCAGTACCCCCCATGTGGGGTGAAGACAACCATATCTTTTCGTTTACCGTGGTTTTCAAAGCTATAAGGTTTAAGGACGCTAGTCCATTAATTTCATAGTGGACCAAAAACTGGCTCCATGATTTGGGAAGGTAAAATTACTTTCTATTGCGGTGGAAAACTATTTATTCGGGGAATATGCCCAAAAAATCGGTTAAAATACCACCTTGGTTTTCATACAGCCATAAATACGTAAAAAGGATGAAGAAAGATTGTTTTAGCTTTTAATGTATCGTCAGTAAAATACAAAATTACATAAATATCAGTATTTATTTTTCGTTATACCTTCTAAATCATATACTTAAAAGCAAAAGAGCAAACTCTAAAGTCTGCCCATCCAAGGTGAAAATTATTTTCGATTATACTTTTTAAAATCTTTATGCTCCTTCCGGTATAACTCTTCCTCGGGAAGATTTTTAAAATACTCATAGGTTATCTTCATGCCATCGGCCCTAGTAACCTTTGGCTCCCAGCCCAAAAGTTTTTTAGCCTTTGAAATATCGGGCTGACGCTGTAACGGATCATCTTTGGGTAAAGGCTTATAAATAATTTTTTGGTCGGTACCGGTTAGTTTTACAATTTCTTCAGCAAAATCCTTGATTGTAATTTCATGTGGATTCCCAATATTTACCGGTAAAGCGTAATCACTCAATAGTAATCTATATATTCCTTCAATTTCATCATCTACATAACAAAATGATCGGGTCTGGTTACCATCGCCAAAAACGGTTAGGTCCTCACCCCTTAGAGCTTGACCTATAAATGCAGGGATGACCCGACCATCGTTTAAACGCATTCTTGGCCCATACGTATTAAAAATCCGAACGATACGTGTTTCCACTCCATGGAATCGATGATAAGCCATTGTAATAGATTCCATAAAACGTTTAGCTTCATCGTAGACACCCCTAGGACCTATGGTATTTACATTTCCGTAGTAATCTTCTGTTTGTGGATGCACCAAAGGATCTCCATAAATTTCTGAAGTTGAAGCGATTAGAATCCGCGCATTTTTTTCTTTTGCAAGGCCTAAAAGATTATGGGTTCCTAAAGCACCAACTTTTAAGGTCTGTATGGGAATTTTTAGGTAGTCAATCGGACTGGCTGGAGAAGCAAAATGCAAAATGTAATCAAGTTTTCCAGGTACGGTAACAAATTTAGTTACATCGTGGTGGTAAAACTCAAAATTCGGGAGCTTAAAGAGATGGTCTAAGTTGCGTAAATCACCAGTTATAAGATTATCCATGGCTATTACATGGTACTTCTCCTTTATAAAACGGTCGCAAAGATGGGATCCTAAAAATCCTGCAGCTCCAGTAATCAATATTCGTTTCAAGGTCTATCGGGTTAAAAGTTTAGACGAATATAAAAACAAACATCGTAATTATAAGACGACGATTACAAAAATACTATGTAAGGTGCAAGAACTTGGATGTAATAACTTACGCATGACCAAGTTTACTATTAGCCGAAAATCTATCTTTTTAACGAGAATTCTGTAGTTTAATGAAGTAATTTAGTAATCTTTGCACTTCAAAAAATTACAAGGCTACAAATTAAAAAGGTAGAAAAGAATAAAGGCAAATGCATTGCGTTATTCCACTGTAACCAATATTAAAATCAAAAAGCTATTGGTTTCGCGCTATTTCCGAGCAACCTTTATGAGCTTAATTTAAAAATTATTATTGTGAAAAAAGTCAGTAAAATCTGTTGTATAGGAGCCGGCTATGTCGGTGGGCCTACCATGTCAGTCATTGCAAGTCAGTGTCCAGAAATTCAAGTGACCGTGGTCGACATTAATCAAGAACGAATTGATCGCTGGAACGATGAAGACCTTGATAAACTACCTATCTATGAGCCTGGTCTTAAAGAAATAGTAGGCGCCAACCGAGGCAAGAACTTGTTTTTCTCCACCGAAGTCGATAAAGCTATTGATGAGGCTGAAATTATTTTTATATCTGTTAATACCCCGACCAAAACCTACGGTAAAGGAAAGGGGCAAGCTGCCGATTTAAAATTTGTGGAACTTTGCGCCCGTAATATTGCAAAGGTAGCCACATCGGACAAGATAGTTGTAGAAAAATCAACCCTTCCGGTAAGAACTGCTAGCGCTATAAAAAGTATCCTTGAAAATACAGGAAACAAGGTCAATTTTGAAATACTATCAAATCCAGAATTTTTGGCGGAAGGTACTGCCGTTGAAGACCTTTTAAATGCCGACCGCGTACTTATAGGCGGTGATGATACCCCTTCTGGAAAGGAGGCCAAAGATACTTTAAGTTCAATATATGCACATTGGCTTCCTAAAGAACGTATCTTACAAACCAATGTTTGGTCTTCTGAGCTATCCAAATTAGTCGCGAACGCATTTTTAGCGCAACGAGTTTCTTCAATTAATGCAATATCAGCATTGTGCGAACGTACTGACGCCAATATAGCAGAGGTTTCACGTGCCATTGGTACTGATAGCCGTATTGGGTCTAAATTCTTAAGTGCTTCCGTTGGGTTTGGTGGGTCTTGTTTTCAAAAAGACATCCTCAACTTAGTATACATTGCCCGAAGTTTCGGTTTACAAGAAGTAGCGGATTATTGGGAACAGGTAATTATCATGAACGACTATCAAAAAAAGCGTTTTGCCGACCATATCATTTCTTCTTTATACAATACGGTATCAGGCAAAAAAATCGCTTTTTACGGATGGGCCTTCAAAAAAGACACAAATGATACCCGTGAATCAGCGGCAATCTATGTAGCCGATGCCCTTTTGGAAGAAAGAGCCGAAATTACGGTTTACGATCCGAAAGTTTCTGCAGACCGTATTTATGCCGACCTCGACTACTTAGAAACAAGGTCTCCTGAAGAGAACCGACGACTATTGAAAGTTGTTAAAGATCCCATGGCGGCTACTGATGAAGCTCATGCAGTGGCCATCTTGACCGAATGGGATGAATTTAAGAGTTACGATTGGGATACCATTTATGAAAACATGCTCAAGCCCGCCTTTCTGTTTGATGGAAGAAGATTGCTGAATAAAGAAGAAATGGAAGAAAAAGGCTTTCAATATTATAAGATCGGACAATCATGAAAATACTTGTTACCGGTGCCGCCGGTTTTATCGGATACCATTTATGTGAAGCCCTATTAAAAAGAGGCTATGAAGTATTGGGCCTTGATAATATCAACGATTATTATAGTGTAGACTTGAAATTTGATCGGTTAAAGCAGCTGGGTATTACAAAAGAGCAGGCAGAAGTTTTCAACCATAAATCATCAAGCACTATCTATGGCGAGAAATGTACTTTCGTTCGTATGAAACTTGAAGACCGTGAGGGACTTCCCATTTTATTCAAGCAAGAAAATATCGAGATTGTTTGCAATTTAGCGGCACAAGCTGGTGTTCGACACAGTATTGAAAACCCAGAAACTTACATTGACAGTAACATTGTTGGCTTCTTAAATTTGTTGGAATGTTGCCGTAATTTTAATATTAAGCATTTGGTATATGCCAGTAGTTCTAGCGTTTATGGTTTAAACGAAAAAATTCCGTTTTCGACCGATGATAACGTTGATCACCCCATCAGCCTTTATGCTGCCAGCAAGAAGAGCAATGAATTAATGGCACATACATACAGTCATCTTTTTAAAATTCCCACGACCGGACTTCGATTTTTTACGGTATATGGCCCATGGGGGCGGCCGGATATGGCTATCTTTTTATTTACCGATGCCATTGTGAACGACCGAGCGATCAAGGTATTCAACCACGGAAAGATGCAGCGTGATTTCACTTATGTCGATGATATTGTCGAGGGCGTGGCCCGTATCATTGAAAAGCCTGTTACCGATAGAAAATTGTATGATATCTATAACATCGGAAATAATAATTCGGTGCAGCTTTCAGAATTTATCGAATCAATAGAAAAGCATATTGGTAAAAAAGCGAAAAAAGAAATGTTGCCGATGCAGCCCGGCGATGTAGAACGTACTTGGGCCGATGTGGATGACCTTATTGCAGATTATGACTACAAGCCTGATACAACGGTGAACGATGGAGTAAAAGAATTTATAGATTGGTACAAGAGCTATTATAAAGTGTAATTAAGTTTCGTTAAGTCTAAAACAAAATATAAGCTTCCCTTGATTAGGACTGCTTATTTTTTTAAAACTTCTTTGGAGTAATTATTTTTAATTTTCTCGGGGCTAGCCCCGAGAAAATTAACTTCTGCGTATTTGACCAACGGTATTTTCTCTAGGCGTAGTGTGGCTCGTGATGGTTATAATCTTAGATTCAGATATATATCCGTTCCCTCACCTAATCGGTATCCTCGAATATATTTTTATAGAGCAACCAACGCCTATAGTCGCCGTAGTAAAGCTTCTTGGGCCTGTTTGCTTGGCTGGATATATTTAATCTATCCCGTGCATCCGGCTCTAATTATTGCTAATATGGCCAATGAATTCCAGACCATTATCCATTCTTATCTTTTTTAATTTCCTTTTTTTATTGATGAGATGGTTGAGTACCCAGACCAGACAATTGCTGCACAATGAAAAGTCGACTTCTATATCATGTGCTTCATGGTTAAAATCATCGATGATGTTGAAGGACTTTAAAAATATTTTGTTTTCCAAGACATCGGTTACGAAATCCATGCAACATGTATGGTTGAGCTCATCGGGAACTTCCAAAATCTCTTTTAACCGTGCAGGCCAGCGTTTCTTCACTTTTCTTATAATGGTAGCTCAAAGGCCATGTAAACATGGTGCACGTTTATGGTTCCATGGCTTAAATTCATTGCGCAAATGCTCATATGCCTTCCAATAAAACCTTCATCCGAACATTCCCTTCTTTTTGTTGTAAGGCTTGCTCTATTTAGGTATCGTCTTTTGACCGCAGTCTGTAATAATTTACACTCTCGCTCATATTGAGGATACGGCACGCCATGCTAAAATTATAAAAACAAGTTTTTGGTAATAGCATACGTCAGGGCATTAAAGCTTTTTCCGAAATTTTTTCGCCATTTGATGGTCCAACGCCAAGTTGGCATACATCTGCTTCAGCTTTTGGCTCTCCTCTTCGAGTTCTTTTATCCGGCTAAATTCGTTGACGCTCATACCCGCGTACTTCAAACGCTGATTGTAGAACGCGGCCGAACTCACACCTTGCTCGACGGGTTCTATCGGAAAGGCTCTTGCCAATATCGCACTCCTTTATGATTTTTACGATTTACGTGGGTGAAAATTTGCTTTTTCTCAAACTATTTAAATTTATGATTAATATTATCTTTTTAAAAAGTTCGACTTCAGGTGAAGTTTACAAAAACGAAAAGCGGGGTGAAAATACATTTTCACCCCGCTTTTAAGTCTAATACTATTATGATTGCTTATTTACTCTAGAAATCTTCTTCATCATCTGGAAATTCCTCTAGCGGACATTCGTATGTGAATTGAACCAAATCATTTACATCTAGAATACCATCTTCGTTATATGGGTCTTGTGTTGTAAAGGTAAATACTTCAAAATCATTAATACCCGACTGAAATTCCGGCGTATATGCCCTAATATCCATCCTATTGTAGTCTTCGGGAATCGGAATATCATAAAGACCATTCCCAAAAGGGAAAATTTCAAGAACTCGATTGTTATCTATGGTTACCGTAATGATATCGATACATTCCCCTTTTACATCAATCCAAAGTGTCTGTAACCTCTGCGTACCAAAACCGCCATCGACAAGCGCGTCATTTGGCACATCGATTTCTTTTTTGGAATAACAAAATGCATCACCGCCCAATTCAGTGTTCTCAGTTACCTCCACGTCAAAAGGAACCGTGACATCTGTAAAACGCGCTAAATCAAAATCATTTATATTGGGTATTGCATATAAGGTATCATTACCTCTCATGAGGAGTATTTCGTTAACTGTATTCTGTCCTAAAGGTATGGGTGCCGAAACTGTGGTGGATACCAATCCATTAGTTTCGGAAGCCGGTACACTTTCCGTATGAGTTATACCAGTAGCATCGGTGATGATAAAAATTACGGCGTCAGGAACTCCCGATTTGCAAGAAGGCACCTTCGAAGTATCACTGGGAATTCTTCCTAAGTAAGAAACTAATCCGAACTGTGCTTCAAGTGGTTCCTCAACCTCGCCGGGTGCTTCATTCCCATCGGTTTCCGTGGACTCATCAGAAGTATCTTCTTCCGGTTCCTCAGACTGCTCTTCTGCATTCTTTACATCTTCGATTTTATCTGGCTTGGCTTCCAAAGTAGTTGCTTCCTCCTTCTCGCAACCAAAAAATGTAAATGTCAAAACAAAAATAAACGTATACCATACTTTTTTCATAAATCCATGGGTTTTTTAATATTTATCAATCAAAGCAGTAAAATCTTATAAATAATTTTAACATCGAGATTTTGAAGAAAGCCTGAATGATAGCTGACCTAACTATGCTAAGTTTATAAATAATTTCTATAAAATTGTAATTAAAAAAAATTCTAAGAAATTTCTTTCAAATGAATAGCGAAAATATTAATTCTAGTTTAAGTAAACAAATGGTATCCGCCAAATACCAATTTTCTCTAGTAAAGGTCGATTTTCCTTTAGAGTATTATACTTATTGTTTAATATATTGTATATCCGTTTAATGTCCACTTGCCGTGATGCTCGGTATCACTAGCCTGTCGAATATCATTTCCCCGAAATACCTTCTATTGAACTTAGGAACTCGTTCAGGTACATTTGAAAGTATTTTGGCTTATTCTTAATGGTAGGTCCCTACAAAGTAAAGTTTGGCGTTGCTTATTACTATGTGCACCGATTTCAAGGTTTCCCTTGTCGTGCGTTCGTCGGACTTTTCGCTTACATATATGTCGACATATACTGCAATATTGACTTACGATGTGCTTTTAGTGGTAAAGACGATTATATCCCCATTGTCCATCGCTTTTTGGAGTTTCCGGTCGGTACACTACATTTTATGTTCGGTTAGGACCTTGGCCTTGATATATCTGCACTACAACTCTAACTTTACAGTATCGATGTCCGCCAGAACGTTGCTCTCCACCATTTTCATGACATTGGCCTTCGTCTTGTTGCCACTCCGTTTTTTCTCTGTCGTGTGGTCGTTAGCCGATGCCCCTATGGTAAAATATCCCTCGTCAGACTCAATCATGCCCTGCAAAGCGTAGCAGTCGTCCCTTTGACCCGTGGCCTTGCGTAGTTTGTGGACCATGGCCCATACGGGCTCATAGCGTTTTGCACCCAACTGGCGCTGTATCTCCCTGCTGGAGAATCCCTTCTTGGTGGTGCTCAACAGGAATATGGCCTTGGACCAGGTCATGAAGGACAGCTTGGAACTCTCTATTATTGAGACGCTGCGCAGCGATATCCTTGCCTTGCACGATTTGCACTGATAGCTCCATTTGTTCTGCAGCCAATAGTGGTCCTTGCCCCGGCAAAGACGGCAGACCAATCCTCCTTGTTACGTTGTTCCTTATAATACAGACGGTAACTTTTTTCGTCGGTAAAAGTGAACTCCGAAAAAGAATACATCCGTTTTTCAATTACTTTTTGTTCAATAAAATATACGATTATACCACTAGTCTGAGGGGTTTTTACGTGTAAACAACTTATTGTTTTATATCTCTTGGATATAATATTAGGACATTCTTATTTTATCCGTTTGGTCAAGGCGGAATAATAATAACATTAAAAATTTTACTGATAAAAAAGCAAAGGTTCTTAAAGTCACAGATAAACGTATATTAAGGTATTTGCGCGTATAATAATAAAGAACAAGATTTTTTTTTTACATCTTTGCACCCATATAAAAAGTATTTTCCTAATTATTATATAAATAACACAATGTCATTAAAAAATCTTGCTTTTTCAAATAAGTACAATGTATTAGTTACAGGTGGTGCTGGTTTTATTGGCTCAAACATTTGCAAATGGTTATTGAATAATGGAAATAAAGTAAGATGCCTCGATAATTTCGCCACAGGCAAAAAAGACAATATAAATGATTTTATTAATCATCCTAATTTTACTTTATTAGAAGGGGACATTAGGGACCTCGATGACTGTAAAAAATCTTGTGAAGGAGCCGACTATGTTTTGCATCAGGCAGCTCTTGGCTCCGTACCTCGATCTATAAACGACCCTATAACAACTAATGAAGTAAATGTATCTGGATTTTTGAACATGCTGGTTGCCTCCCGTGAAGAAAAAATAAAACGTTTTGTATATGCCGCTAGTTCATCCACATATGGAGATTCAGAATCGATGCCTAAAGTGGAGGAGGTTATTGGAAAACCTCTTTCTCCTTATGCCATCACAAAATATGTAAATGAACTCTATGCTGAAATTTTTGCCAAAACTTACGGACTAGAAACTATTGGACTTCGTTACTTTAATGTTTTCGGTAGAAATCAGGATCCAAATGGAGCTTACGCTGCCGTTATACCTAAATTTGTAATTCAGTTGGTGAATCACGAAACTCCAACTATTAATGGTGATGGAAGTTTTTCTCGTGATTTTACATATATTGATAATGTCGTAGAAGCCAATATTCGTTCGCTTATCGTAAAAGATTCGGAAGCAATTAATACTGTGTATAATGTCGCATATGGTGAACGTACTACGCTGAATGAACTTGTCAAGTTACTTATTGAATATCTATCTAAATTCGACGACTATATAAAATCTATTAACGTTAAATATGGTGCAAAACGTGCTGGTGATGTACCGCATTCATTAGCATCAATAGAGAAAGCAAAGAATTTTTTGGGATATACACCGGAGTATGATATTAAAACTGGGCTTCAAGAAGCGGTTGAATGGTATTGGGAGAATTTGAAAAATGACACCATTTGAGCGTAATCTGTTGAACAATAATCTATAATTTAAATCAAATATGAATAAAATAAAAATTGCTATCGTCGGTTTAGGATATGTAGGCCTCCCGTTAGCACGACTATTTGCCACTAAATATCCTGTAATCGGTTTTGACATTAATGTACGGCGCATAAACGAACTACAGTCCGGAATGGATAGTACATTAGAAGTTGAACAGGAGGTTTTGAAAAATGTTCTGTCATCAACTCCCAAAATGGAAGTCGGACTTTTTTGTTCAAACCAGATTGAAGATATTGCTGATTGTAACTACTATATTGTTACTGTGCCCACTCCTGTAGACAGCACTAATAGACCTATTTTGACACCCCTTTATAAATCAAGTGAAACAGTAGGCAGGTCCTTGAAAAAGGGAGATATTGTAATTTATGAATCAACTGTATATCCTGGAGTAACCGAAGAAGAATGTGTACCTGTATTGGAAAAGGTCAGCGGACTAAAATTTAATGTTGATTTCTTTGTAGGATATTCTCCCGAACGAATAAATCCTGGTGACAAAGAACATACAGTAGAGAAAATCCTTAAAGTTACATCAGGCTCTACGCAAGAAATAGGCAAAAAAGTTGATGCGCTATATAGCTCCGTCATTACAGCAGGCACTCATCTGGCACCTTCCATTAAAGTTGCCGAAGCCGCTAAGGTTATAGAAAATTCACAGCGTGATATTAATATCGCTTTTGTAAATGAATTGGCTAAAATCTTTAATCTAATGTCAATTGACACTGGTGACGTTCTTGAAGCTGCGGGTACGAAATGGAACTTTCTTCCTTTTAAACCTGGATTAGTCGGAGGGCATTGTATAGGTGTCGATCCATATTATTTAGCACAAAAAGCACAAGCTTATGGATACCACCCAGAGATTATATTAGCAGGTCGCCGTATGAATGATGGAATGGGAAAATATGTTGCCTCTGAAGTGATTAAACTAATGGTCCAGCGTGATATAAAAATTAAGGATGCTAATATACTCATTTTAGGTATAACTTTTAAGGAAAATTGTCCCGATGTTCGTAATACTAAAGCAATTGACGTTATCAGAAACCTTCAATCCTATGGTACGGAATTAACTGTTTTCGATCCTTGGGCATCTAAAGAAGAAGTAAAAGAGGAATTCAATTTAGATATTATCAATAAGCTGCCAAATAAAAAATATTCTGGAATTGTATTGACTGTTTCGCACAAGGAATTCTTAAATTTAGATTTAAGAAGTTTATTAACTGAAGACGGGCTATTATATGACGTCAAAAGTGTTTTAAAATGTAAAGTTGATGGGAAATTATAGTCTTTATAAAGTTCTTTAATTTTATGCAACTCACATGGATATAAATCTAAATAAATCCATATTTATTTAATACTCCACCATTTTTTAAGACTATCTCATAAAGTGTGTAAATAAAAAAATAGCGGTGGCATTCCACCGCTATTTTTTAACTTTAAATTTTCACATAATTATGTAGAAATAAGAAGTAAGCGACGATTTTCTAAAACAGTTCAAGAATGGCGATGAGCTTAACGGTTTTTGAAGGAATTCCAAAAACGCCGTATCGAGAAGATAGTCGAAGGTAAGCTTGACGGTTACTTGGAAAATGAAAAAAATCGAAAGCGGAAAGGCGAAAACTCCCGCAACAATCATTCCAAAAAAGAAGGTGCGTATCTCCTTCGGAGAATTAGACATGTTTTTGCTCAGGGAACCGGACGAGTCCTTCAGCCCCATGGTTGTGCCTAAACGGGGCAACCTCCTAATTAACTTCATCAGGAACATTATCATATCGCTCTATACAAAAGGCACAGGCAACAGCGATATTAAGGAGCAGATATGAGAGGTCTACAAGTTCGACGTATCCACTTCCACCATATCGCGGATTACTGGTATAGTATATAAAGTTATCGTAGCCTAGCACAACCGTCCGTTGAAACAGCTCTACCATATCGTTTGGATGGTAGTATCGTCTTCAAGGTCAGGGAAACTTACTAGGTCATGAACAAGACGGTTTAAGTGGCCGTAGGACTTCGCAGGTAAGGAAAAAAAAAGGTGCTCGGTTATTTCGGTTCGGATTGTGCCACTAATTCGGAGTCTTTGTGCCAGCCATTTCGGTTCAAACCGTGCCAATAATCTCGGTTCGTTTTGTGCCGGTCGATTTTGGCCAGGAATCAAAACGGTTCGATTTATATCATTTTTTAACGGGTCGTTTTGTGCCACGGTTCACATGGCCCACTAGTCACTTTGAGAGATCAAGTAATACCTTATCGCGCTAACATAAAACCCAGATATGTCCAAATCACTTAATCCAATGGACCTAAAACAAATTATCACCTTACATCTGGACGGTTACATCAACCACTGTCCGTCCATGGAGTTGGAAACGCTCCAATTGAGTATTTTTCTACTGTAAAGATCGATTATCGCGTTCATGTACATAAATCCCCGCAGCATGGGGATATAGGTGATATCGGTCTGCCAGACCTGACCGGGCCTTTCGATCTTCAGGTCTTTCAGAAGATAGGGATATTTATAGTTCGCAGGATCCTTGATAGTGGTCCTTGGCTTTCTGTAAACGGTCTGGAGTCCCATGAGCCTGTATAGCCTACGGACCCTTTTTACGTTTACCCGATGGCCCAGGTCAAGGTTCAGGCAGTCCGTCATGCGCTCCACGCCATAATACGGATGTTCAATAAAATGGGTGTCGATCTCCCCCATCAGCCTTAGGTTGTACGGACTCTCGCTCCTGGGTCTGTAATATGGCCCGGAACGGTGGATCTTAAGAAGTTTGCACTGTTGTACAAGACTTAGCCTTGGATGGCATTTTACCACCTTCTTCCTTCTCTCGGTGGTGCTCATTTGCCCAAGGCTTTCCTTAAAAAATCGTTCTCCACCTGCAACTGGCCGATCTTGTTGAATAGCGGTCCGGTATCCGATGTAGGGTCCTCCTTCTCGGTTTTTGATCTGAAGGCCAGGTCCGCATTGTCCAAAAATTCCCGTTTCCAACTCGATATCTGGTTCGGGTGGATCTCGAATTTCGCGGCAAGCTCCTGAAGGCTTTGTAGGCTTCCCTAAAAATAGGACAGTTGTTAATTCGAATTTACTAATTTTAAATTCACACTGTCACGATGAAAAACAGCAAGTTTAGCGAGAGCCAAATAATCAAAGCTCTTAAAGAGAATGAACAGGGAAGATCTGTAGGGGACCTATCCAGAGAATTAGGTATTGACAAGAGTACCTTTTATTACTGGCGTAAAAAGTATGGAGGAATGGAGCAGCAACACCTTAAGCGTTTAAAGGAGCTCGAGGAAGAAAATAACAGGCTCAAGCAAATGTATGCAGATGTAAGCCTGGACAACAAAATGCTCAAAGACGTTTTATCAAAAAAGTTCTAAGACCTTCCGACAAAATAGTTCGAGTCAAGTATCTCATAAAAGATTATTTAGTACCTGTTGTACGAGCCTGTAATGTTGTAGGACTTACCAGATCAATGTGGTACTACCAGAGTAAAAAGGACGATAGAGAAGTCATTGATAAGTTGACTCAACTAGCAGAAGCCTATCCTACCCGAGGTTTTGATGAATATTATTATAAGATCCGTCGTGAAGGTCTAAAGTGGAACAGAAAACGTGTATTACGAGTTTATCGAGAGATGAAGCTCAGTCTTAGACGTAAACATAAGAAGCGTTCGGTAAAACGCGTAAAGCAACCTTTAGAAACGCCTGCTTTACTTAATGAATGTTGGAGTATGGATTTTATGAGTGATGCACTTACAGATGGTAGAAAAGTACGGGTATTCAATGTAATTGACGATTGTAACAGAGAGGCTCTTGCTATTGATGCAGGACTTTCTTATCCTGCCAGAGCTGTAGTAGAGACCCTAACCGATTTAAAAGAAGAGTTTGGAACTCCTAAATATATTAGATGCGATAATGGGCCAGAGTTTATCTCCAAAACATTTACAAAATGGTGCGGGGAGAACTTTATTGAAATCAAATACACACAACCCGGTAAACCAATGCAAAATGGGTACATAGAACGTTTTAATCGCTTCTTTAGAGAAGATATCCTGGATGCGTATTACTTCAAGGATATTCATCAACTTCAAAAGATAAGCGACAACTGGAGGGAGGATTATAATTTTAATCACCCTCATAAATCTTTAGGGAATAAATCCCCAAAAGAATATATGCCCAGGTTTGATGAAGAATTTAAATTCTTCATCAAACCTGAATTAAATAACAACTATTTATCGAATTTTAAGGTGTCCTAAAAAGGGGAAGTCTACAGCTGCTCTGCTCCTTTACCGCTTCAATGGCGACCTTGGCCTTGAACTATGCACTGAACCTGCTTGCCGGCAGGCAGGTTTTCTTCTTGTTCTTTTCATATTTGACAGGGTCAAATTACAATTTAACTTCCTGTCCTAAATTTGGGGAGTATTATATACTTCTAATCGAGCTTGCATAGCCACACTACCAAATGATTTAGAATTCTCAAGAGAGCGACCTCCATTTCGCCGTGAAAATGACGCGGAATACATAATGCAATTGTTTTAATTAAACACGAATGTAAAAAAGGTAAAATCGGGCTTGTAAAAGTGAAAAGTCATAAATAATCTTAAATTAAAGTTAAAAATACATATCAAGATATCTGCTATGACCAAACTTTACGTAACAATATGGTAATTCAACGGATATTTTCGTAGTTCACCGTTAAATTTATACAATTAATTACGCTAAAAATTTTTCTGTTCGAGTTAGATTCCTATTTTTGCACCAATGCAGTTTGCCGATAAAATTTGCATTTCATCGATACTAAAATAAATTTTGTTACGTTTTCGAATCTAATAGTTTTTTATTTAACCACTTATGAAATTATACCCCAATTTAAGAACACAAACTTTCTTGTGTCTAATTCTAATTACTTTCTCATTTTTCTTTTCTAATAGCAGAAAAAATAGGTTTCTAAATTTTTGCTTTAAAGACTATTCGAACAATTTTGATATCTACACTGAGAAATTTGTTGAAACCTTAAGGATTAACACAAATCCTACAACAAACAAACCGGTTAATACTTCCCTCTTAGATTACAATCTTATCCTCATATATTTCAAACTCGAACATTTGTTCTCTGTGATTAATGATGGACGATTTCAATGTAATAATGATTTTAACAAATATGCACTTCAAATAGAAGTAGTCCGAAGAGTAAGAAATTCGAAATTACTTAAATAAATTCTGCATGCAATCTCGACAGATATAGAAAACATAATAAGATTTTACTTTTATAAATTTTCCTAATTATTAATTAAACCCCAATAAGCATTATGAGATTATTCCCCAAATTACTTAAAAGGTCAATTTTTTACTTTATTTTAACAACGTTTACAGTTATTTTATCGTGTACTAAAGATGAGAGTATATTACTTGATGACCTAGACAACAATTCGCTGTACGCTGCAAAAAGTAGTACTAATAAGGCACCCGTAGCTATCGCTACAGCAAGTGTTACTAACGGAACTGCTCCGATAGTAGTTAAATTTTCATCCAACTCGACTGATGATAAAGGTATTTCTAGCTACAAATGGGATTTCGGTAACGGTATAACCGGTACCAGCGTAAAATCTCCGTCACGCACCTTAAAAAAATCGATAGTATATAATATTAAACTAACGGTTCGTGATGCTAATGGACTCACCTCTACAGATACAATCAAGGTAGATTTGACGGGAAATAACTCATCGAAAGGTGGTCTTATAGCTAAAGCAAAGGCCTCTGTTATTAATGGTAATGCACCACTTGTAGTGAAGTTTTCTTCAGAATCTATTGATGATAAAAAAGTTACTGGCTATGCATGGGATTTTGGTAGCGGTATTACACCAACTACCGTTCACAATCCAACACGTACTCTTAGAAAGAATGGAATTTATGAGGTAAAGTTAACAGTAAAAGATGCTGATGGTAATACCGACAGCGATATTATTACTATTAATGTAGGGAATGTTCCTGACACCTCTAGTTCAGATGATGAAGGTGCTTCTAATTCAAATGAAGAAGGTACTTCAAATGAAGAAGGTACTTCAAATTCCCCTAAATTCAACCCTGGAAATTATCCTTCCAATGCTGTTTTTGCTTCGTCATTTGGTTTTAATTCATCTGATGCCACCAGTGCTTTCGAAAAAGCGCTCAAATCGGGAAATTCATATATTGTAATTGATAAGCAGAGCAGTGATTGGATTATTCAACCTACAAAGTTTTTCGACTTAAGAAATAAGACAATAGTATTTGAACCTGGTGTAATAATTAGGCCAAAATCAGGGTCTTTCTCCAGCTCTAGCCAACTTTTTCAACTAATTCGAGCACAAAATGTTATCATTGAAGGTGATGGAGCTACTTTTAAAATGAACAATGGTCAAGGAAAACATGCACTTGCAATATACAAAAGTAATAACATAACTGTGCGCGGCTTAACCTTAAGAGAAAGTGGGGGAGATGGAATATATATTGCGGGAGATAATAACACCGGTAGTTATTCACAAAATATAACTTTAGACAACGTTGTATCTACAGATAATAAACGACATGGATTGACTATAATAAGTGCTGAAGACGTTTATATAAAAAATTCAGATTTTATGAGGTCAAGTGGTAGTACCACAGAGGTTGGGGTTGATTTAGAACCCAACAACAGCTCTGATAGGTTGGTTAACATTAATTTTGACAACTGTAAATTTGAAGGTAATGATAGCTCTGGATTCGTAATAGGTACTCGAAGTCTGACTAGTTCCTCAACGCCAATTAGCGTACAGGTCAAAAATAGTGAATTTAGAGGTAATGATCGTTCTCCACATTCTTCACGTCCAAGGACTCAACTGCAATTAAGTCAAGGCAGCCACAATAATCCAGTAACAGGTGACGTTCGTTTTGAGAATGTTGAATTCAATCAAAGTGGTAATAAAATAATTTTCACTAAATTATCTGCAAAGTCTTACAAAGTTGTGTTTAAAGATTGTTCTGCGGAAAATGTATCTATGAATGGCAGGGATCCAGTAATTGAATTACAATCGCTTGGTGTTGCCCAAACAATGGGAGGTTTCACATTTGAAAATTTCAAAATGGAGTACGATGCAGATGTTCCTTTTATGAGGCTTCAAGTACCATCTAATGATATTGTTAAGGATATAAGAGGAACATTTACCATTGATGAACCAAACAACAACGGTTTAGAAGTAACTGGAGGATACAATACTTCGAATAATCAAAACGTATCAATTAATTATAAGCATATAAATTAGTGCTCGAATAGAAATAAATATTTTATATATCTCGATAAACCACGTTTTAAAAAACGTGGTTTTTTTGTATCAAGATGTATGTCCCGTCCTGAAATAGCGATATACTAAATTTCAGAGTAATGAAAAAGTCCGAAAAAACAGGCTATGTAAAGCGTGACCAGAAAGAATATTCTGTTTGTTTCAAGCTCTAAGTGGTCCAAGAAATAGGGCTCGCTCGATAAAGTAGAAGCGAAGCCTGTCAAAAATATTTTATACAGGCTAAATCCACCGTTAGGGAATGGCTAAGGAAATACGGTGATTTTGATTAGAAGTACCAATCCAAGACAATCGTGGCAAATACACCCGAACAAAAAATCCTCGAATAAAAGGCAAAGGTCAAGCTGTTGGAGAAATATCATGCCAGGAATGTACACTTTGCCGAATGCGCCTACATGAAAGCCAGCATTTTTGATATGCTTGTCGACATGTCCGAGAAGGAATTTGACATCCGGACAAGAAAAAATTGAGGACCCGGGTTATCTACCGCTTTAAAGAAGGGCACAAAGAATCGTTGGTTTCTACCTGTGATCTACTAGAGATTAACAGACAAGTTAACGAAAGACTCGTAAGATTAAGACAGTATAAATGATCCATTGACCAAAAGGTCATCGGGCTCGTACACGATATCCGTAGCATAACGCCAAGATTGGAGGACAGCAAATTATAATTTTGATAAGGAAACGGTTGTCGGCCAAGAAGGTAGGCAGGGACAATTTATTCTGTAAAGTAAGGCCCGACCATAAATAGATAGAGCCGAAGAGGAGTTGCCACATAACAACAGTCTCCCACCATAGGTTCAGAAAACTTGGAACCTTAAAGGCCCTCGAAGATAGGGAGGCCAAATTCCGTATGGAAAATTTACGTCACGAATGTAGGCGATAGGCAATAAATCATACCTGGCGTTGATAACCGATGCATATTCAAAAAAGATAGTGGGCCTTACCGTATGGAGATTACTGTCGGTAGAAAGCTCGTTGAAAGCCCTGAAAATGGTTATAGGCAACAGGAAGAACAGGGGCTATCCTTTGATGCACCACTCCGATAGAGGCCTGCAATTCTGCTCGAACGACTATCATAAACTGTTGAGAGAAAACGTAATAAATGCTCGTATGACCGCAAAATACGACCCATACGAAAATGCGATAGCCGAGAGGATAAACGGAATCTTAAAGCAGAGTTCGTTATAGCAAGGAAAACTTAGTTCTTCCTCATACTGTTTAAAATTAAGATTAAAATTCTACATTTAAACAGTTCGGTTTTAGGGGAAGCTTACACCACCTGTCCGATAATATGTTGACCCCGATGCGGATGCACCCTCAAAATGAGCTGAAACCAAATTGCTACAAATCAAAAAAGCTGAACGATAATGTAATTGTTCAGGATTAAGTAATAATTATATAGGATTAAAAAGTATATATATAAAGTCACAATTATTAATCAAATTTTTACAAATATCTTTATTCAGAATTTCAAACGTAATTACTGTTCTAAATCAACCTTATAAATTGCATTTAAATTTATATTTACGTTAGCAGCTGAATTATAATTAATGTATTCAAATAAATTATTTTGAATTCCTAAAATTGTAACATTTCCAGTTATATTTTCGATTTTTTTTAAAGTACCCAACTTTGAACCACGTATAATTACGAATGGGACTGATTGCATATTTTCAATATAAAAATTATTAAAATGATAGCCCCCCAAGGCTCCGAATTCTTTATAATAATCAGGTACTTCTAAATAAATTGCAGGTGATTTACCGTTTGCGCTTAGACTTCGTACCATGCAATTATCAAACAAAACTGTATATGCATCTGAGCGTTTACGACTATATACCACGCCCCAATTAGAATTTTTAATTAAGCATTCCCTAAAAATTACAATACCTGTAACGGGACTTTCTTTATTTGCACCAAATATTATTTCGGCCCCCGCCTTGGGATTGTCTAGAGAATGATTTGAAGAAATTATACAATTTTCAACTAATATTGATATTTTCGCTGATTCCTTTTCTAACTTTCTTAAACCTATAACAATTCCCGGTCCAAAATTATCCCTTATTACGCAATTGATTATTCGAATATCACTCACAATATTGTGCTTATTATTTGGTTCGATATCAATCCCAGCAGCAGGCTGTATACCTTTAGTTTCTGCGAAAAGACTATTTTCAATCAGGACTCCTTTTGCACTAATTATTGTTATTCCTTGACGTTTGTTGTTCAATGACTTTATATTATTTATAATGATATTTTCAGAATATAATTTGTCTTTTGCCCCTGCAATGTAGATTCCGTCACCGCCGGTATCTCTAACAGTTAAGTCTTTAACAACTATATTTTCAGACGCTCTTAAACTAATTCCATGTCGCCATTCACCTTCCCTATACTCTTCTTTATTCATGGAAATTTGGCCTCCATTACCTAGTATTTTAATATTTTGGCAGTACAAAAACATAAGAAGAGCATCGTTAGAATTTTTGAATGCACCATTCTTAGCCTTCAACTCAACCCCCTTTTCTAGGATAATAACTTTATTTTTAATGTTTTTAAATATCATTGGACCAATCAACCAAGGCTTAGTTTGGTAATCGATAATTATAGTATCTTTTTTTGATAACAATGCTCTGTGCAAAGCTGTGGTTGGGTCTTGAAAACCAAAAGTTGAAACTTTAATCGATTGTGAATGTAATTTTATAGTACTAATGAAGTTGAATATTACGCATATCACTAAAAATTTCACATTTAAACTCATAATTTCTATTTCTTTTAAAAGATTTAATCCTTCTGAAAGTATTAAAATAGTTGAAAACCATATCCATTTTAATGAAGTAGTATTTAAATTGCTTAAATCCTAAATTATCGAATGAAGCATTTCTTTAGACCTTAAAATTAGAATCGATATTGGTGTTTTATAAGACGTTAGATTTAAAATAGATTTAAAATAGATTTTATAATAATTGTAGAACTATTTTATTTTGTGCATTTTGACTATAATATCTTCAGTTTGACAACATTTTTTGGTTTTTAAAGTTATTAGAATATGAGTATCAAAAACATTATAATAATATAAACATATGTTTTAAATAAATAATACCTATAGACTAATCTATTTATTGATTTTATAACGGCATCCCAAATACCGTTATAAAATAAAAATCTTAACCTACTTATGAAATCACCCATTTTTAAAGTCATTCAATTGATGGTATCTGTAATTGTTCTATCCTTAATTTTTTCCTGTAGTAAGGATACTGATTTGTTAGCCGACTATATTATAGCCGAGAATCACAATGAAATAAGTGTGACCAATTTAGTCGTCGATGATTCCTATGTTATTACAACAAATGCTGAAATTGTGCTGGATGTGCTGTATAATGATTCATATTCCAATCCTGACAAGGTGAAAATTGTAGAAGTTTCGCAACCTAATGAGGGAACAGTTGTTATAAACGAGGATAATACCCTGACGTTTATCCCAGAGAGCAAAAATTTAGATTCTTCCCACGCTGAAACGCCTAAGGAACTTGACATAAAATATGATGAACCTATTGAAGAAAAATCAGAACCTTTAATAGTAGATGAAGATAATTCTAAAGATACTGATTCCCCATCTAATGATGTTCCGATGGAAGAAATACCCGCTGAAACAAATAATCCTGTTCAACATATTGAATCAGAACCCGAGCAACAAACTGAATCCCCAGCCGAAAAAGAAAAAAATGAAAACTTTACCTATACTGTTGAGACCGAAGACGAAAATGGAAAAACCACCAATGAAACCGGCGAAGTTGAAGTTAAATTTGATTATGGAGAACTAACAGCATTTCCTGAAGCAGAAGGATTTGGAAAAAACACTATCGGAGGCCGAGGAGGAGTAGTCATACATGTAACAAATTTAAGTGATAATGGTCCAGGTAGTTTAAGAAATGCATTGGAAAAAATACAAGGGAAAAGAACTATCGTTTTTGACGTTTCCGGCTATATAGTGTTAAAATCACAATTGAAAATTAGGACTGGTTACGGAGAAGTAACTATTGCAGGGCAAACAGCACCAGGTGAAGGTATAACCCTCCGCGGACATGGCATAGAGATCTGGGATAGTGAAGTTATAATTAGATATTTGAGAATTCGTGTCGGTACCGAACAACATAATCCTGAAGAATTGGAATTAGATGCTATACGTATTGGACGAGTTAAAAGCGGAATCACAAATAATATTATTGTAGATCATTGTTCATTTTCATGGGCAACTGATGAACTTGCATCTATTAATTCCGTAACCGAGGGCGCAAGTATTCAGAATGTAACTTATCAAAATTGTATAATGGCTGAAGCAATCATATCCAGGTATGGAATGTTAGTTGGTGCGGGTGTGTCAAGAATATCGGTTTATAACAATTTATTTGCTCATAACGCTCAAAGAAATATTCGTAATAGCTATAGCGCTCCTGAAATCGAGTTTGAATTTATAAATAATATTATATATGATTATAACAGGGCAACTGAAATATCATTTGGTAATACGATCGATATAATCGGTAATATTTACAAGATTAATTCTAGCCCAGAAGATACTTACGCCATTAGCTACGGAAGAAGTCCACTAAAGCCGGACTATAATCCAGCTAAAGGTAATATTCATCAATCCGATAATAGAACTATAAACACAAACTTTGCAAAAACAAATTCTAAATTTGATCTTTATGGTAAATCCAATAGAGTTATAACTCACTCTTTGATAAACCCAACTCCATCTGTCGATTTAGAAAATAAGTTGTTAAATGATTTAGGGGCTAATATCTATGAAAGCCCAGTTGATAAAAGAATTTTAGAAGAATATAAAACATCAACAGGATCGCAGGTAAGTAGTTATACAGATACTGAATTATTTTTTGGAGGGTACCCTATATTAAAAAGCGAAAGCCGGCCTAACAATTATGATATGGATAGAGATGGGATGTCGGACTCATGGGAAATCTTACATTCACTTGACCCAAGTAATCCAAAAGATGGAAAAGAGGATAAGAATGGAGACGGCTTTACTAATCTCGAAGATTTTTTGCACTCTCTGACTATAAAATAATTTTCATATAATTTTAGATTTTCAAAGCGGAGGTTCCACCTCTGCTTTATAATTTCGTACTTAAATCATTTGTGCTAAATCATTGCAAATACACTCAGTTTCAGCTTCAACCAATTTTTGTGCAATTAAGGGAATTTTGTAGGCTAAATAAAAAGCATTTGTCATCTTTGTACCGTCTATGTCAACTATAGTTGTATAATAATTGTACTTCACTATTTTTTGATTTCGTAAATTAAAAATCAACTTTCATTTAAATGAATCTTTGACTTTATTTTAAACTAACTTTTTAAACATTCATTTTTAGATTTTCATATTAAATATTTTGGCTGATAAAAAGATAAAAATTGCATTTATAGTACCATCTCTACAAAATGGTGGCGCGGAAAGGATGGTTGCCGCATTATCTAATTTTTTTTCTAAAAAATTTGAAGTAGTTATTATTTGTTTGTTGGAAAAAGAGATTTTTTACAAGATTAGCGACGACATCGAAATACATTATGCACGAGAAGCTTCTCCTAGTCAAAATTCGTTTTCCGCAATTTTTAACAATTTTATAACCGTTAGAAATATACTGAAAATTGTTAGACAAAAAAGAATTCACATTCTAATCGGGTTTACAACCCAAACAAATGTTTTGTCAATTATATCCTCGATTTTAGCTAAAATACCATGTGTAATATCCGAGAGGAATAATTCTAAGGTTAATCCCCCCAATATATTCTGGCTTTCTTTGCGAAATTTTTTTTATAGATTTTCATTTCGTTTAGTTGTTCAAACAGAAGGTAATTTAAAAATTTTTTCTGAAATAATGCCTATCACCAAGATTCAGGTAATTGAGAACGCGATTGCGGAATCACTTGAGTTTAAGATGCGGTCCAAAAGAAAACTCTCAAAGGTTATTAAAATTTTGACAGTCGGGAGATTGAATCCAAACAAAGCACATGAAATATCTTTAACCGCCTTGAGTAATTTGTTAGATTATGAATGGAATTTTACTATTGTTGGTGACGGGCCATCAAAAACTGATTTAATGATTAAAAGCAAAATTTTAGGAATTGAAGATCGTGTAAAGTTTACCGGAAGTATAAAAAATGTGGAAGACTATTATAAAGATTCTGACATTTTTATATTCACTTCAAAATCGGAAGGTTTTCCAAATGCACTTATGGAAGCCTATTATTTTGGTGTTCCTTGTATTTCGACAAACTGCGACTATGGACCGTCTGAAATTATTACTGATGGTGTAGATGGTTACTTAATTCCAATTAATGATCACGTTGAACTTCAAAATAAGTTAAAAATTCTACTAAGCCAAACAAAGACAAGACAAAATATCTCAAAAGCCGCCTCCGGCAAAGCATCACGATTCAAAATGTCAAATATTGCTATGCAGTGGGATAAGCTTATTCATAGTGCTTTAAACACTAATTCATAGTAATGAAATTACTGAATAAAGTTGAAATATCAAAAAGATTGAGAAAATTAATTTCCAATCCGGTAATCATGAATGTTGCCATTGTTAGCATAGCTACAATGCTCATAAAAATAGTTGCCTTTTACAAAGAAACTTTAGTGGCGTCAACTTTTGGCCTGTCGTTGTTATTGGACACCTTTCTAATAGCGGTTCTCATACCCGCTTTTATTCAAAATGTCTTTATTGGTGCGCTACGAAATATTTTCATTCCTAATTACATTGCGGAGCTTGGTTCTACCAATCAGAAAGAAGAATTTCAATCACTAATTTTGCTCATGGTTACGGGCATCATGTTCTTTTTCACAATTCTCACATATTTTGTTTCGGACTTACTTGTAGAAATCGTTTTTCCCAATAAAGATTTTGAGTACTATGAACTCGTAAGAAGCCAACTTCATATCGTTTTACCCAGCTTATTTTTTATGGGCTATTCATCAGTAATAGGTGGACTTTTAGAGATTGAGTCCAAATTTATGGTTTCAACTTTATCAGGCATATTTCCGGCAATTAGTACCATTATTGCTTTAATATATTTTAATGATTATTTAGGCGATCAAGTATTGGCAACCGGTTTTTTAATGGGTAATATATTTGCTTTTATCTATTTCATTTTTATAGGTTATCGATATCGACTGATATCGTTAAAATGGCCTCGTTTAAATGAGAATTCTAGAACGATGCTCAAGCAACTACCTCCTAAAGTTATATCAGGTTTTTTAACAGGCGTAAATCCCTTTGTAGATCAATTCTTTGCGGGTCAACTAGCTATTGGTTCTATTGCTGCACTTAATTATGGCTTAAAGATACCTGCCTTTGTTTTAGGCATATTATTATCTTCAGTTGGAAGTGTACTTCTTCCCCATTTTTCAAAACTTGTCAATAAGAATATAGCGAGTGGCTTCAAATATTTATTCAAATCAATTAAAGTACTTTTTATTTCAACCTTCGGGTTGACCATTATATTAATGGTTTTTTCTGAGCCAATCATTTCATTATTGTTTGAGCGCAATAGTTTTACATCTGAAGATACGAAGGTCGTGTCAGCTATTCAAATGATTATTTTGGCCTATGTACCATTTTCACTTTGTGGAATAATCATCGTAAAGTTCTTAACAAGTATTAACAAGAACAGCTTTATGGCCTATATTTCAGTAATTAGTTTTGCTTTGAATATTTTTCTGAATTATATTCTTGTTAAAAATTTCGATTTATATGGTTTAGCACTAAGTACAACTTTCGTCCGTATCACCGTGAGCAGCATATACTTTATTTACACATATCGATTATTTAAGAAGTTATACTGATGAAAAATATTTTAAAATATACCATACTGGGATTGTTCATCTTGAATTTACCTGAAATTGGATTAGCGATTTTAGGATCTACAGTTGGAGGCCTTTTGAGTTATTTTTCATTCATTCTACTGGGCGTATACTATGTCTTTTTTTTGAGGGGTAAACCTAATTTATGGCTATTATATATAGGCTTGGCTTATTTTATAATTTCTGGTTTTCAAATGTATAATGGTGTTGAAAAAGATTTTTTAATAGAAGTAGCAAAATATCTAATATTAGTTCTTTTCGGGAATAGTTTCTTTAAAGAAATTTCAAGAAAAGAAATGCTGTTGTTTTTATTAATTGGATCGATTACTGTTATTTTAAATGCCTTTGTATTCCCCGATAATTACGGTAGGTATAGTGGGTTTTATCTAAATCCAAACGCTGCTGGTTTTATAACAATTATTGGATATTGTCTAAGCTATTCAATGAAAAACAAAAGGCTAAAAACTTTTTACCAAGTTATTTTTACACTTGCTGGTATCCTTACTTTTTCTAGAACGTTCGTCCTTCTCTGGTTACTAACGAATCTTATCGCACTTAAAATCAACCTAAAAAATCTACGTGTTTTAGGGCTGGGAATTGTTCTTATAACTATAATTTTCACTTTTGGTGAAATTTTGAATTTGGGTGGTCAGCGCTATGAGATTTTTAAGGCTGTTCTAAACTCTGATGATTCTGCACCTGCGGCATCAGGTATTGAGAAAGATTCGAGAACCGAAACTTGGGCACTTTTTTACGATGAAATATTCTTGCACCCATTCTTTGGAGACGGATATGGTAAGTTTCAAGGTGGTGGTATTCATAGAATTGGGCCTCACAATACTTATATTCTGATTGCTGGAGAAGCAGGTATTTTTCCACTTCTACTTTTTATTATTTTCACTCTTTACTTATGTTATTCATCTTATAAAATATTTGACAAAGACCCTTCATGTTTCTTTATCAGTGTTGTTCTTATATTATATTTAAGCACTAGCCATACTTACTTTAATTCATTTATAAAATTATCAATTACTCTATTTTTGTATAATAGATTACTGGAGGTTCAGAATAATCAATCCTATATTAAAGAAAAAAATAGCGATATATATAATAAACGTTTGTAATCTGTGTTATTGGTGATTAATCTTTAAAGTCTAACTTAAGTGCACGATAATGAAAAAATTTTTTAAAAAAATTTATAGATCTTCCCCAATTATAAAGAATTTGTTTCTAACCGGATTAAAATTGCGAAAGTATTATCGCATACACTGTTTGTCAGAGGAAGCGTTTACGAAAAAGAAATTTAAGGAGGGTTTAGGATATGATCTAGATTTAGAAAATCCGATTTCTCTAAATGAAAAAATCAATTGGCTAATTCTTAACGACAGGACTCCTCTACATACCCTATGTGCGGATAAATTTAAGGTTCGTGAGCATATTTCTAAAAAAATTGGTTCACAATACTTAGTTCCATTGGTGTTCCATACCGAAAGCGCAAGTGATCTCTCAAATAAGAATATTCCCGATTATCCAGTAATTATCAAGACGAATCACAATAGTTTCGGATATGAAATAATAAATAACAAATATGATATAAATTGGGATCCTATCCGTGAAAAATTCCAAAAACTTCTAAAAATTAATTATTACGATGCTAGCAAACAGTGGCAATATAAAAACATTAAACCGTTGATAATAGTTGAAAAATTACTAAAAGATTCAGATGGTAATATTCCAAAAGATTATAAATTACATTGTTTCAATGGATTAGTTAGAATGGTTTCAGTTGATATCAATCGGAGCAAACCCACTCATAGTCGCAGTTGGTACAATAAAAATTGGAAAAAGGAGCCGTACTCTTGGTCAAACAAAAGACGTACTGGTGGTTTTACCGACCCTCTACAGGAAGAATTAGAAAAGCCAGCCTCTTTCGATTTAATGATTAAACTTTCTGAAAAATTGGCTCAGGACTTCGACTACGTTCGTGTTGATTGGTACAATTTAGATGGTAAACTTTATTTCGGAGAGTTAACATTCCATCATTCAGGCGGTAGATGTCCGATTCTTCCAAAAGAATGGGATGTAAAATTAGGTGAAGAATTGGTATTGATAAAAAGTAAGCAATTAACTAACTAACAGTGCAATAGGCATTGATAATCCATTTTGTTGCATACTGACATTTATGAAAGTTCAGACTATTGAAGTACCTATTACAAGGTATAAATATTTTTTCATAGTAATTATACTTTTTTATAATTTTCCATTTTGAAGACGAAAAAAATAAATATAATTTTTGTAATACCAACCTTGACTGCGGGCGGCGCTCAGCGAATAATGGCATTTCTTTCAAGAAACCTTAATCAGCAGAAATTTTCCACAACTCTTATAGTTCTTGGTTCTAATAAGGGGCTCGCCTTCGATATTAAAGATATGAGGGTTATCTTCTTAAATAAAACGAGAGTCCTTCTTGCTATCCCCGCGCTTATTCGGATTTTAATCCATGACAGACCGCAGATTATAATGGGTGCAATAACTCATCTCAATATTCTTTTAGGATTTATCTCACCATTATTTCCTAAGACAATATTTGTGGGCAGGCAGACAAATATCAGTACTATAATGTCAAAACATTCAGGTGACAAACCCAAATTCTCTTTTGCTTCTGTTTTAAAAATAGGTTTCAGACAATTAGGTTATGTGGTGTGCCAGTCTAAGGATATGGCTATAGATTGCATAGCTTTTTTTAATATAAAGGAAGATAAAATTGAGGTAATAAGAAATCCTATAACTGATAATTTCGGATTTGAAGGACATAATAGAAACCCTATTTCAAATACCAAAAAATTTATAACTGTTGGAAGACTTGACAAGATTAAGGGTTATGGAAGAATTTTAAAAGGACTTTCACAATATAATTCTGAATTTAACTATACCATAATTGGAGATGGTCCAGAAAAAGAATTTCTAGAAAACCTTGTTAAATCGCTGAAATTACAAGGAAAAGTAGAATTTATACCATTTACTAAAAAGGTCCCCAATTATTTAAGGAATAGCGATTTTTTTATCCAAGGATCTTATGCAGAGGGTTTTCCTAATGCTCTTCTAGAAAGCTGCGCAGTGGGTACTCCAGTAATTGCATGGAAGGCACCAGGAGGTACTAAAGAAATAATAGAACATGAAGTAAATGGCTTGATTGCTGAAGATGATGAAGATTTCGTGAATATTCTGAATACCCTCAAGCACTTTGACCCCAAAAAAGTTTCTGATTCGGTCCACATAAAATTTTCGAAGGAAATTATTCTAAAAGATTACGAAACTTTTTTTAGCAATATTTTAAATAAGCGGAAAACTGTTGTAAAGTATGAGTGAATTGACTACCTCTAATTTTTCTATAATCAAAGAACACAATAATTATTTTTCGTAATATAAGGTATTGATGGAAAACACTCTGTAGAAAGAGAAATTACCGCTGGTATTGACAATTCAATAGGAATATTTTCGAATTGATTTTGATTAACGTTTAAACAGGACAATGTCAATATGTCATAATCAAATTCAAATTCTTGTTAATAGATATTTTGGAAAACATGAAGGTAGATAATAGATGCATCAAAGTAAAACCACTCAAACTTTAAATTTTGTAAGGTGCAGATTTGTAAAACCACTGATTTAAAGTTTCAAATCAACCAAATTAGTAAGTCTTGTAAAATCAACTTCGTCAATTCCTGGAAATAAAATCGATATTTTTGAAAGCATTTGGTTGTTTTAGCCCCTGTAAAACAAGAGTAATCTTTTAAATTTCGATTAGTAATCAAGCGGTCATTTTCTTCATTAGAATAAGGTGCTTGTCCGTGTTCCATTTCTCCATCGGTGTGATACGACCAAGTAGTCCGTGGAGTCTGAAGTTGTTATAAAATTCTACATACCGTTTTAATATCTGCTCTATTTCGCCAAAACTGCGATAGTCGAACCTTGTAAAGACCTCTTTCTTCAGGATGCAATGATAGGCTTCTACATGTGCGTTTTCCTATGGTGTGGCCACATGGCAAAACTCCTATTGCACCCCTATCAGCCCTAGATACTCACGTACCTTGATGGCTATGAACTGGCTACCGTTATCACTTCTGTCCACCACATTTAAGGGGTAGTCGTACTGATTGAACATTAAGGAAAGAAGCTCTATGACCTGGGCCTGTTTGATGTTGAAAGAAAAATCGTCTTTTAATATCCTACGGGTATGGGCATCGATTATAGATAACAAATAAGCGTTCTTGCCCAGGTTGGGCACCCAGACCATCTTGATGTCCATCTCAAAGCATTCCATCCGTCTGACCGTGACGACTTTCCTGAACTTTACGAACTTGCGCCCCGAACCACTCCTGTCTATTCTGTTCTTGAGCTTTAACAGGCCTTCTTCCTTCATGATCCTGTAGAGCTTTTTATGGTTGATGCTGTAACCGTCCCTTTTCAAATAGCTGGTCATGAGCCGGTACCCGCAGTCTATAGACTCATGGCTTAAAATCTTTTTTACCGTCTCTATAATTACTGATTGCCCCACAAGGCCATTGGCATTGTGAAAGGTAAGTACCGATGGCCTATTTCCCTTTCTGCCAAAACTAGGGGTTCGGTAATAACTACTCTGTATCATACCGGCCATCTTTATGATCTTGGTATTGCTGCATTTGTGCTTTGCATAGGTTCTGCCCACTAGATCTTTCTTGGATCGGACGACCCGAACTTTTTTTTAGAGGTTCCCGCTGCACCTCCAGCTCGATCTACCTATCGCTCAAAAGCTTGCGCAGCACACGGTTTTCTTCTTCCGCGGCCTTGAGCTCCTTGCTCTTGATATCATAGATGACCTTCAGCCCGGCCTCGCCCCTGTGCTCGAACTTCTTCCTCCAGCTATATAAGGTGCCGGTGCTGACACCGAACTTGCAACAGGTCTCCACTATACCGATCTGCTCACCGGATGCCAAAATCTCCAGCTTCTTTTCCAAGGCCCATTTCCTGTATTTCATATCTCAAATATATTAGATTTGAAATTTAAAATATCACTCTGAACTTTTAGGGGCTAAACTATTGGTCATCTGACATATAATTAGTTTCGCCTAATTTACCAGATTTGTTAACCTCATTTACCAAATTACCATCCTTCAGGGCTTGGTTATCTTTAAATCTTTTTTAACCGATATATTCAGCAATTCGGAATCTACCCCAAGAACACTGGCTTAACATAAGATTCGAATAATAAAAACTTTATTAGTAAATACGAGCAAAAGGGTAGATTTGAATTTTTCAAATCGACATAAATTTTAAATAGTATAGCTAAAACAATTTATAGCTACAATCGGGTTATAAGAAATATGGAGGAGAAAATTAATAAATAATCAGCAAATAAAAACCAAGATTCAAATTACAAAATCAATGAACAATAAAATTTAAAAAATTGCCTATTATAAAAAAAGTTGAAGCTGTTAAAGAAATATGAATCATCTAGACAACTGTGTTAGTTTATTTATTACAGTCAGTAACTGGATGGTTAAATCTAATTTTTTTTAAATATTCACTGTATCTCAACGCTCCTTTATAATTTAAATGTGCTAAGTCTGCATAGTCTTTTTCGGGAACTTTAAACCTTGTATGGTCTATTAAAATCGCATTAGGCATTTGCTCTTTGGCAAAACCACAATACTGGGCCAATTGCAATTCTTGATGTTTAACTTTCATTGGATGCATCGGTGTTGCCAATAATACTAATTGTACCATATTTTCATCACAAAGTTGATATATTTTTCTCAGATATTTTGTCTGATACTGCGACAAACCTGCGCTTTCCGGAAGTGAACCCATTTCATTCCTGTCTTTAGCCACTTCAAGTTTATTTCTTGTCAAACGCTTATATCCCCCAAGACCTGATATGCCGAATTTTGACATTTTAAGATTGTGGAATATCGTTTGTGGTGTGTTTAAAATTGTGGCAATGGGATTGGCCTTGAGCATTGCCAAATAATCTTCCAAATCGAAAAGAAAGAAATGATTACGTATTTTAAACTTAATTCTCTCCTCACCTGAAAACCATAAGTCCATGTCCTTGCCGATATCTCCATAAGCATACCCCAATATCAAAGTATCAACTTGTGAATTGTTTTTTAACAGATGTTTAGCCTTGACATAATCATAAAAATAACCCGAGCCGCTTTGAGCCAAATTGAAAATATTCGGTAGAAGAGAATCATCGATAGCGCATTCAGGATGAGAATTACCTAGCACCAAAATGTTTATTTCCTGAGATATTTTGAAATTAACGGCGTATCGGGCATATAAACCTGTCGCCACAACCAATATCGCTATTGAAACTATTACCGTAGCAGCAAATTTAAAACTATATCTTATAAATTTCTCCATTTTTAAAATTGAAAATAAATAAATTCTTGTTGAGAACCGCCAAAGGCAAAAATTGCTATGATTATAATTATGTAAGTCAACCACCTAAAAGGTCTGCCTGATAACTTTGAATTAACAGTAATTTCCAAACCGTGTTCATTTTCTCTTTGTAGCCACTCGACTATAATAAATAAGACCATCAGTACCACGACCAATCTGGGAAAAACTTCAGGAACAGAAATAATGGCTCTCGAAAAAATATCCCTAATGTAACCAAATGCATGCTCAACATTTTCCGCCCTGAAAAAAATCCATGCCAAAACAGTTAAAGTAAAAGTGCTTCCCATTTGAAAGACCTCTTTTAAGTTAGGCAACAATTTTCCTTCTGCGACGTTTCCAAGATTTTCCCTATTTTTTCCGGATAGCAACAGAGGCAAAAAGTAAAGTGCATTCAAGCCTCCCCAAACAATAAAAGTCCAGTTGGCCCCATGCCAAAAGCCACTAACCAGAAAGATGATAAAAGTATTACGCAACTTCATCCCACTGCCACCCCTACTTCCCCCCAATGGGATATATAGATAATCGCGAAACCAAGTGGAAAGTGATATGTGCCAACGCCTCCAAAATTCTGCTATATCTCTTGAAAAATAAGGAAAAGCAAAGTTTTTCATCAAATCGAACCCGAACAATCTTGACGTACCAATAGCTATGTCAGAATATCCAGAAAAATCACAATAAATCTGAAATGTAAAAAATAATGCGCCCATAAATAGGGTACTACCTGAATAATCGTCAGAATTATTAAATACAATATTGGCATATTCAGCACAATTATCCGCAATGACAATTTTTTTGAATAGACCCCATAAAATCTGGCGCATACCATCTACTGCTTTGGCATAATTAAAAGTTCTTTTCCTGTAGAATTGAGGCAAAAGATGGGTAGCCCTTTCTATCGGACCGGCTACCAGTTGAGGGAAGAAACTAACGAATGCTGCGAAAGCGATGAAGTCTTTGGTGGGTTCGAGTTTTTGACGGTAGACATCTATGGTATAGCTTAAGGTTTGAAAAGTATAAAAACTTATTCCTACAGGCAGTAGGATATTAAGGGAATTGGCATTTATTTCCATTCCGAAAAAAGAGAATGCAGAAACAAAATTGTCTAGAAAGAAATTATAATATTTAAAGAAACCTAAAAAACCTAAATTAACCACAATACTTATCCATAAATATGTTTTTCTCCTCTTCGGGCTATCCTCATTAAGCAATGCCCTGCCAATTGCATAGTCAATCAGTGTACTAAAAAGTATCAAGGAAAGAAAACGCCAGTCCCACCAGCCATAAAAAAAATAACTGGCAACAACTATTAGGAAGTTTTGAGCCTTTATATTTTTTTGGACTACGAACCAATAAATCAAAAAAACTATAGGCAAAAAAATTGCAAAATCAAGTGAGTTGAAAAGCATAATTGTATGAGGCTGATTTTATTGTTTTAAAGGTCTATAGAGTTGCACAATTCCGTAAAGAATTACATTCTTTTGAAAAAACGAAAATGTTGAAGATTTCGTATAGATTTTTAATTTATTACTTAAATTACTTCCAAAATTTCATCTTTAGGTCGATATTCGCCTTTGCAAATGGTTTATTTGGTAGTTTACCTATATTGTTAATCTTAATTTGGTGTTAATCAAGTAAATCTTTAAAGGCATGTGATGTTAACATTTCATGACCACCCTCAAAAATAATCAACTCTATATTTTTAAAACGCTTTTGGAAAAAAATGCTTCTGTCCGATATTTTTCCGTAATCCCCAAAAGAATTTCGCTTTGCCATGAGAATAATTTTTTGTTCTTCTGATACATAATCAAGAGAATCGACCGCCCCGAAAGCAGCGACCACCTTATTGTAAAAATGGATCGAATGGGTGATAGGAACATTTCCAGTAATTCCATCGTAAACTCCGGCAAATATTTTCAATTTAGCATTTTTCCTTTCTTCAGTTGGTGTTGGCCAATACATAGGTGATCGTTCTTTGGCTTTGGCGGGATCAAGATGTCCAGAATCCGATGACGTGCAATTAACTATATCATCGGTAAATTCACTATTTCTAATAATCCCTTCCTTGTACCATTGATTCAAATCAGAAATTGGTACCCATGATGAAAATGTATTTATGTTGTGTTTTGATTTCATAAATAGACTTAAGGTAGCCAAACCACCGCCACTTTTTCCAATAACATAAATCTTATTAAGGTCTACATTTCCATTGTCTATTGCGAAATCTATGGCATCGTCTATATCGCTTAATGCTAATGGGCTGCAGCAACTGTTTGGAGTAGTATTCGACCCTCTAAAGTTGGGATGGATATAATTGATATTTTTAGATTTACTCATGAGTGCTATGCTATCATACTCCCTGTAATCGCCTGCCCAAGTATGTAAACTTACAATTAACGGTTTTGAATTTGATGCTTTTGAGCTGTAATAGTACGCCTCTTGGTTCTTACCATCACTGCTGGACTTTATTGATACCAAATGAAAACCCCTATTCCATAATTTTTTTTTTATTTGATGATATTGTCTATAATCTTTGATTTCTAATTTAATGTTTGCAATCCAAGATGGATTTTGCCAAGCCAAAAAAACACCCAAAGCTATACAAATAGTAAAACCAATGATATACAAAATAAATCGACAAATAGTACGCAAATTGTTAGTATGATAAATTATATAATAAACTTAAAATATGTAAAGTTATTTTATTTTCAGCGAGTAAATTAAGTTTGTATGAACTACCTAAATTGAATAATAAAGAAATCTGTTTTATACTAAATTCAAAATAAATCAAAATTTTCAATATTTACTAAGCTAAGAATAAACTTGAGCTGCCATTTAAAATAGAAATTCTATTATAATGATATATCACATAAAATTAATGGATTGAAAGTTCTTTAAATTTAAAACTTTCCCAATTCTAAAAAAGTTCTAAAATTTTTATATATTTTAAAAGTTGATTTCATCTGATTTGTAACCCTGTCAAACAAATGCGCTATTAAGTATTCAATAAGATTTATTGGGTTTTATTGCCTTAATAACATCCATAACTAAAATTCTCTAAGGAAATTTTGCGTTTTTTTAAACACCTAACATTAAGCAGTTAATACAAATTAATTTGGTTAGCTTATCAGTTAAACATAGATGCTTCAGGCATGATAATTACTCTAACATTAAACAACTTATTATTGTATTTATGTGTCAACTTTTCCGATACGAAATCCGAATCTCTTTAGCCAAGCGTTGTATCCTTTCTATATTTGCAACTTTCTCTACCAATTTTTTGAAGTTTTCCACAACCTGGAAGAACGTGGCAAATCTAAATCGAAGAATGGCGCTCTTCTGAATTTTCAACCCGATTCACTTATGCAGTAAGCAATTAAAATTTTTAAATCAAATACTATTAATAAATATGTTTAATTCTTTTACTAGTAAATTTTAACAAAATATCATTAATACATTTATTTAGCTTGCTTTACCTTAAGTTTTATTTTCTATTTATTTCGTTTCTTTAGGACCATTGTCGTCTGTTATTTTAGTAGTTTTTTAATTATTCAAAACGTTGATAATCTAGATTTAAATAAAAAAAATTAGTTATAGTTAAAATACATAAATCCGAATTTTAAAAGTTATATCTAAACAAAATATCATTATCTAAAGATTTATTAATAAGTTAAAAAACTAATTTATCGCTTTAAAGATTTATTTGACCTTGAATAATTTCCAAATATTTACATATATTAATTGAATATAATTAACCAATATTATATATCTCCAATTTTAGCGTCCTCAACTAACATTTCGTTTATTCTCAAAATCATAAAAGTTCGGGTAGCCAACCACTGATTGCTCAAGAATCCTGTATTGACGTTCGCCCTAATTATGTTTTCGATAAATTTAGGTAAATAGGCTTTAATAAGCTTTCTCAAACCTCTTCTGAAAGACTCTTTTTGATAATCGCTACCATATGAGTCTATCAAATAATTCAGAAAAGATTTTGGGAAAATCGTTGAATCCTTATGATTTCGTAAGGTATCACAAATATAATCTTCTACATCTTTAAGGTTGAGCACCTCACCTACCTCCTGTACGGCCTCACGTTTTGCAAAAGGTATGCCTGGGAACATTTCAGAAGTTATAGTATCCCAAACTTTCTTATCATTTCTTAAAGTTACTGGAAGCGATTGTACTGCCCGCACTACCTGTTCGCTTAGTAAAGGATTTACTATTTCGACATAAGATAATTTAATATCTTCAAGTGCTGCGGTGGTAACCGGAGTCCGATGTTGTAACCAAAGGCGATCACGCCAATCTTCCAAGGTTTCCCCATCATTTCTACTGAGGTGTAAAGGTATATCGTTTTCGGTTATCCGAAATTTTTCCGGAATCGTGGTTTGTGATGTTGTTATTGAAAGATTACATGTACGCCTGACTTGATGTTCATTTTTAACAGGCGGTTTACGTCCAAAGGCATCATATCCGCGAATGACACCTCTACCTGTTTCAGATAGGTCACCCCAAAGCTGTAGGCCGTCTAAATACCCTGCTAGATGGTCGATTCGCCCTTCGCTGGCTTGAATAAAGCGATTTATTAAAGTTGGGAAACTACCCTCTTTATAATCCATTTCCGCATATTGGTGAGGTACATTGGTTTTTTTCGCAAGTTTCTTACCTATACGTGCATCACTAGTGGCTTGATTCATTGCCATCTTCAAACCCCAGGTTACAGCCCTCAATTCTGGGTTCTGCAAATGAAACAAAAGACTTCTACTATCCATCCCGCCTGATAGCGCCAACGTCCATTGTGAAGGAATTATATGAAGACTTTCCACCGCTTTTTGTACTACATCAATTAGTTTCTGCTTATGAGATACCGCATCTTTGACCGTTTCGGCATCAGTATTAAAGCCGAAATTGACATTCTTTTCAATTTTAAACTCCCAACTATTTCGATTAAGGAGTAATCGTGTCCTAGGAGGAACGATTTGAAGCCTTTTATCCCAGGAATGTCCAGGACCTAGTGTTCCAGAACTTAAAAACCAACCGCAAGCTTTATTGTTTAACTCAAAATTGCCGAAAAAGGCAATGGCCATTCTTTGTGAAGTAGAAACCATAAAGATTTCCTCACTTTTATAATACCACATAGTTCGGGATGCGGCAAAGTCTGAGGACGCCTCGGCCATTTCTTCCCCTGCACGGAACAATGCGTAACTACCGTCGGGCAAGGGTGAATTGGGAATAAAAAGGGAATCAGATCCATCGCTCATCCCCAAACAAAGACTAGGCCCATCAGTTTTTATAGTGGGAGAGGGATTATAAATTAGTGTAAATGTATTTTTATCTGAAAAAATATAAGGCTGGGTTGCTGTTACATTATCAGGCTCCAATCGTTTAGCTATAGCTTCACCTAATTCCTTGAAATTTCGATTCTGGAGTTTTCGAAAACAAATAAACAACGCTTTAGACATGATAAATTATTAGTTGCTAAATCAAAGGGCAATTATTATTTTTCCAATTGGAAGAAATTAAACAGATCAAACTGGAATATATAGCAACACTTAAATATTTAAGGTGTTTTATACAAAATACTCACTATTAAGTAATTCCATGGACTCTAACTTTTAGCAAACTATAAAAAAAATACTGAATTACATAATTAGTAAAGTCTGTTAAAACTATCCTAATGCATAGACTTGAAGTAATTCTTCATTTTGGAAACGTTTTTGGAAAACGTAATGCAAAATAATTGGCAATTATTTATTGAAATTTCGCAGTTTTTAATGTGGAAAATTGTGTAACGTTATTTCTACGATTAATTACGCATGTAGTCCATTTTCTATTAAAACCATATTAGAACTTTCTATATTTGCATAATTTTAAAAAAGCAAATTAAACTTACATGTAAATTTAATTGTTGAATACGTATTAAATAATATTAACGTTTCAGTAGATTTAATGGTAAATCTTGCTCATATCTTGAAAGAAGATTTTTCACAAACTCCCTTCTCATTTAAAAATTTAAAATGTGATTAAGCGAGTCTCATTATTATTGAGTGAACAGGAGTGCTAAAAAGATATGCCGAACTGGATTCTAAACGCTAATGCTTGATCATATACTAGATTAGTCCAGAATCATTACAATATGGATATAGCAATCAAAGAAACTACGTTTACAATCAGTCTTTGCTTATCCAAGATATATCAAGTAGTTTCTTAAAGCCTTAATAAACAAAATACTAATTCTGCAACGAATTTTAAATCCATAGCAAACTAATCTATGTCAATAGTGATTAAAGAAGTTAGACTTAGTATTCTCTACTATGTTGCTAAATTAAAAAGACATGTTGTTAAAAATATAGATGTCCAATTTAATATAACCAATTAACGATATCCAGTTCTGAAAAAAGAAAAAAATACCTGGCTTTTCGTTCTCCCGACGGACAGCATTCAAGGCTCTGAACACATTGTAAAAAGTTTAGCGCTTTTCCTTTTAAACAAAGGCCATTCGTGCAGGGTAATTATATTATCTAAAAAGAAAAGCAAAGGTTGGCATGATTTAGAAAACGAAATGCAGGTAAGCTATATGCCGTATAGACGATATATATTCGGTGTATTTGCACTTATCCCGTATCTACTTATAAAAAATTACGAAAATATAGACTTTACCTTTTCGTCACAAACCCTGATTAATGGTACGCTCGGTCTTGCAAAGCGTATAGGCCTATTCAAGAAAGGAAAAATAATCGTTAGGGAATCTAATACCATCTTTAAACTTTTAGATGGCTATAAACTCAAAGTATATACCTTTTTTTACTCAGTTGGGTATAAGGGCTCTGACCTTGTCATCTGTCAGACAGACTACATGAAAAATGAATTAGAGGCTTCACTTCCACTTCTATCTGAACATCTAAATTTAAAAACTATTGCCAATCCCTTCAACTTTGGTGACATCAATAAAAAATCAGGTGAAATACTTCCAAAATTTAGAGGTCTAAAATTCTTAGTAGCTGCAGGAAGACTCGCCCCTGCTAAAGGTTTCGATATTTTAATCGATACATTTTCTGAAATCAGGAAAAATGAGCCACATCTAGAATTGATTATCTTAGGTGAGGGAAGAGATAGAATAGTATTGGAAAATCAAGCCAGACGATTGGGATTGGACAAATACATTCATTTGCCTGGCTATGTTCAAAATATATACGCATACTTTAAACACGCGGAGGTATGCATATTATCATCCAGAATTGAAGGATTTCCGAATGTGTTGTTACAAATGATGTCGCAAAATAATGCCATAGTTGCCACCTTGAGTGCTGGTGGAATTGATGAGATTCCAGGTATATTCACCTGCCCCACCGAAAACATGCCTAAATTGAAAGAAGGTATAGAACTTGCGCTAAAAAGTAGTTTAGAGAGCAATAGAGTTGTGTTTGATACGTTTTTAAAAACGAGAACACAGACCTCATTTTATCAAAATATAATCGAATATTCGAATTAAACCTATCATGCCAAACCCCAAAATACTTATCATCGCCTCCTTAGATCAGAGTCTAATTAACTTTAGGGGTGATTTTATAACCGCTTTGATAAAAAATAATTTCGATGTGTTATGTGCCGCGCCGAACTTGCGAAAAGAGTATATCGAAAAAATAGAGGCCTTAGGAGCAAAAATAGTAGAGTTCGACCTACAGCGAACTGGTTTGAATCCAATAAAAGATCTTAAAACCATTTCGCAGCTAAAAAAAATTATTACCAATAATAATATAGATTTAGTTTTTCCATATACCATTAAACCGGTTGTGTATGGTTCGATTGCTGCGAAAAAATTCGGTGTTCCGGTTGTTTCATTAATTACGGGTCTTGGTCTCACATTTAGCGGCGTTAACTTTAAAGCAAAGGCTCTGCAAATCGTAACGGAGATAATGTATAGAAATGCCTTAAGCGAAAACAAGATGGTTATATTTCAGAACCAAGACGATAGGAAACTTTTTTTAGATAAAAATATTACCAAAACAAATCAAAAAACCGAAGTAGTCGATGGATCGGGTATCAATCTTGATCGATTTAATTTCAGAATAAGCGAGAAGCAGGTAGGTGATATTATAAAATTTATAATTGTCGGTCGATTGATTAAGGAGAAAGGTGTCTTACTTTTTATTGAAGCGGCTAAAAGAATAAGAACGGAATATCCAAATGCTGAGTTTCACCTCATCGGAAGACCTCCTGAAAACAATCCGGATTCACTTTCAGAAACTGCCTTACTGAAATACCATGAAGCAGGGACCGTTGTATATCACGGTCATCAATCCAATGTTGTAACCTTGCTGTCAAAAGCGGATGTATTTGTATTACCCTCCTATTACAGGGAAGGTGTACCTAGATCTATTTTAGAAGCGCTTTCCATTGGCCTCCCTATCATTACCACAAATATGCCCGGATGCAAGGAAACTGTCAATAACGGTAAAAACGGATTTTTGCTAGCACCCGAAGAACTTGAGCCCCTAATAAAGGCAATGACCTTCTTTTTGGAAAATCCCAACGAAATTGCCAAGATGGGAAAGGAAAGTCGCAATTTGGCGGAAAACAAATTCGATGTTCATATCATTAATAATCAATTACTGACTATTTTGAATCAGAGTTTATAAAGTAAATAAAAAGGTTCTAAATTTTTGATTGATTTGACCCATTTATATCACCTTTAATTATAATAATTGCAGTTACATCCAAGAAGATTGTAATTGGTCTATATCCAGTTACTTAAAGAAGTATTTATCATTAATTTCGAATTCAATATTTAAACTTAGATATGTACAGGCACTTTATTAAAAGAATTTGCGACTTCATAGCGGCCCTGTCAATATTGATGTTGATTTCCCCGATCTTTACCTTGGTAGCGATAACGCTTTGGTTCGCAAATCAAGGTAGTATTTTTTTCATTCAACGTCGACCAGGGAAAGGAGAGCAAATCTTCAAAATTCTGAAATTTAAAACAATGAACGATAAGAAGGATGCTAACAATGAACTATTGCCCGATGCCGATCGTATTACTAAAGTTGGCCAATTCGTCAGAAAAACATCCTTAGATGAGTTGCCACAGCTATTGAACGTTTTGATTGGGGATATGAGTTTGATAGGACCCCGCCCACTTTTGATTCGATACTTGCCTTTATATAGCGAACATCAGCGACGTAGACACGACGTTAGACCAGGCATTACTGGGTGGGCTCAGATTAATGGAAGAAACGCAATATCTTGGCATCAAAAATTCGAATATGACGTTTGGTACGTTGATCATCAGTCTTTTCTCTTAGACCTTAAAATTTTATTAGGTACCTTTTCAAAGGTTATAAAAAGAGACGGTATTTCTTCGGATACGAGCGCCACGATGGAAATGTTTACCGGAAATTAAATCTATGCAACTTAGTATTATTATACCTTGTTATAATATGGAACTCTACCTTGAAGAGTGTCTAAGTAGCCTTTTATTGCAAGGTCTTGATGCGAAAGACTTTGAAATTATTATCGTCAACGATGAGTCGAAAGACAAAACATTACAAATTGCAAAGCAGTATGCTGAAAATCATACTAATATTGTAGTTATTGATAAAAAAAACGCCGGCGTCGGGGCGGCCCGAAATTCGGGTTTCGATAGGGCACAAGGTAGGTTCCTATATTTTTTAGACCCCGACGATTATTTGGCTGAAAACACCATGCCTACATTAATTGGTCTGATGGAGAAGAACGAACTCGATATTTTAACCTTCAGAAGTAAATCTGTAGTAAGAAAACGATATCCAGTTTCAGACAACAGTGTGAACACTAATCAGGAATTAGAGGTAAAAGATGGAATTTCATACATCGCCTCAAGAAAATATAATAATGAAATATGGTGGTATCTTATCAATCGGGAATTTATGGTTTCCACGGGTATCCGATTTATCGAGGGTAAATGGATGGAAGATGCCATATTAACCTGCGAACTTTTTTGCAAGGCCCGTAGAATGGCCCATATCGATTTCGATGTTCACCGCTATCGCATATTGCCCACTTCGGCCATGCGGAACAAAACGCCAGAACATTACAATAAGGTTATTTATGATAACGCGAATGCAGCACATGTTTACGCCGGACTAATGAACACCCTTCCCAAAATACATCGTAATGCTAAACATTGTCATAAAAGACTTAAGACTAGGCAGCAATCTTTCGTATTCTTCCTAATGGTTCGCTTAATGAAATCGGATATATCCGTAAAAAAAATACCCAAAATGTTGAAGGAGTTCGAAGAAATAGGTGCCTACCCCCTGAAAGAATTTTTAGGTGATGACTACAAGGGTTTCGGCTATTCTTTCTTAGTATATATATTTAATCGCAAGCCGCTTATTAATCCATTTATCAAGATGTTCCGAACTTTTTATACCTTCGCCAAATGAATATTTTAATATCCTCTGCAGGAAGACGGGTTTCGTTGGTGCGAGCTTTTCAAAAAGAACTTAAAAAGTTGTATCCGCAGGGTAAGGTATTCGCTTCCGACGCAAATCCGCAGCTTTCCGGTGCTTGTCAGGTAGCTGATGGTTACTTTAAAGTTCCATTGGTCGACAATCCAGATTATCCAAATTCCTTGATTCGACAATGTAAGGAACGGGATATTAAATTGTTAATACCGACGATAGACAGTGAACTTTTACCATTGGCAAATAATGAGGCTGCATTTGCAGAGTGCGGCATATGGACTGTAGTAGCCAGCGCAGATTTTGTAAGACAGTGCCGCGATAAGCGGAAAATACATCAGTTTTTTAAAGATGCTGGAATCGCTGTTGCAAAAGAATATGATAAAGCTAACTATAATTTACCAATATTCATAAAACCTGTAGATGGCAGTCGCAGTGTTGACACGTATCTTATCAGGGAGGCAAAAGACTTAACCGATTACCATTTTCAGAACGATAAACTAATGTTTCTTGAATATTTAGATCATGAACTATACGATGAATATACATGTGATCTATATTTCGGAAGGGATCATGATCTGAAATGCGTCGTTCCCAGAAAACGTTTGGAAGTACGTGATGGTGAAGTAAATAAGGCGCTTGCCGTAGCAAATGATCTTGTGCCCTATCTCAAAGAACATTTAGGCCACATAGAAGGTGCCATCGGCTGTTTAACCGCACAATTTTTCAAACATAAAAGCGAGGATAAAATCTATGGTATCGAAATCAATCCAAGATTTGGGGGGGGCTATCCCCTATCGTATCTGGCTGGGGCAAATTATCCGGCTTGGATTATCAAGGAGTTCTTCAAAGGTGAGAAAATTGAACCGCAATTCGACTGTTGGGAGCATGACTTACTTATGATTCGGTACGACGAAGAAATTTTGGTTCATGGATATAAAGATAAATAAGGATTCGGTAATTGTATTTGATCTTGATGATACCTTGTATAACGAATCGGAATATCTACGTTCGGCCTATATTGAAATTGCAAAAAAATTAGCACCGAAAAATTGGAAACCACTATTTGCAAAACTATATTCATTTTACAGATGCGGATTGGATGCCTTTGAACATATTACCGAAACCTATGGCATATCTAAAACAGAATTGCTAAATATTTATAGAAATCATTCTCCAACAATATATCCGTTTGAAGGTGTCATGAAGACGTTTCTACATATAAAGGAAAATAAAGGTCGTGTTTGCATTATCACAGATGGAAGAAAAGTGACACAACAGGGTAAAATTAAAGCCTTAGGGCTACTCAATTACATCGACACCATTATAATATCAGAAGAAACAGGATTCGAGAAACCGGATGAACATAACTTTAAAATGATTGAAGAAACATATGTAAATGGACACTATTGGTATATTGCCGATAATTTTCGAAAAGATTTTATATCGCCTAACAATATGGGATGGAATACAGTGGGTTTAATTGATAACGGATTAAATGTTCATTATGACAGCCATTTATATTTCAATACTAAAACACTACCTAAAAACTTCGTGCTATCCTTTAATGAAATACACATCCTCTAAACTTTTTAATAGAAATACCAATCGTGTAGTGCATTTGTTTTATGTAATTTTGACTCCGTTCTATATCAACCTATTGACCTAGAGTCTAAATAAGAAAATTCACTTTTTGACGTTAGTAAGTTCTATGATTATGGAAGTAGTAATCTAATCCAATATGATTTGAAACGTATACGACAAAAATTAACGTCAATTCCACAAATTAATTTAAAAGGTACAAGCTACTTTACCCAATTCGAATACGACAGACTCGATGATTGAAATTATAACAGATAGAGAAGAATGGAACCGCTTTATAAAACTAATCGGCCATTTCGACTTTTACTACAGCTATTACTACCATCTACTTTCAAAACAAGCCAACGAAAAGCCAATATTGATTGCTTACAGGGAAGCCGACGTACTTATAGCGCTGCCACTTTTGCTTCGCGATATTAAAGGTACAAGCTATAGCGACGCAACATCCGTGTATGGCTATGCCGGGCCCTTATGCAAGATTAAAGGGAAAAAGACGTCTACTTTTGATAACGGAAATTTTAAAAATCAACTCCAACTATTCTTAAGAGAGAACAAAATTGTTTCCGTTTTTACCCGATTACACCCCTTTATAGATTATCAGGAAAATATCCTTAAAAATATTGGTAGTATAACCAGTCCAGGAAATGTGGTAAATATTGACCTCACCTTACCTATTGACATTCAAAGACAGCAATATAATAAAAGATTGAAAACCTATGTCAATAAAGCTAGGCGCGTATATACTATTATAGAAGCGAACAATGAAAGGCAAATCGAGGAGTTCATCGAAATGTATTATGAAAATATGCGCCGTTTAGATGCCAATGAGTATTATTTTTTTGACAAGCGTTATTTCTATCAATTAATGATCAGCTCGTTTTTCAAGGTCGAACTCATGCTATGCTCCAATAGTGAGACCGGAGAATTGATTGGCGGTGCAATGTTCATAAAAACTGGGAACATAGTTCAGTACCATCTTTCGGGCTGTAAAGAGGACTATTTACACCTTAATCCCATTAAACTCTTAATTGACGAAATGCGGTTGAGGGCTACCGAACAAGGCTATACCTATTTCAACCTTGGTGGCGGTCTAGGTGTCAACGAGGATTCGCTTTTTCGTTTCAAAGCCTCTTTTTCAAATGATTACCGACCTGCTAAATTTTGGAAATATGTGGTCAACCAAGAAGTGTACGACGAATTAGTAGATGGTACTAAAAAAGATGACTCGGAAAAAGAGCTTGAAACAACTAATTTTTTCCCGGCATATAGACAATTGGCAAAGGAGGATTCTTGAGCCTACCTTATCACTTCCACAACGGACACACATTTTTGCACCTATGTTGATCCAACACAATCCTTTTCTTTCCCCAACTTTTACGGCAGTTTGGTCAAAACACTTTGCCGCTGGGGAAACGCTACATACTTCGGATTTTTTACCATCCTTAAAATTTACCAAGCATAAAAAGCTGCCCCTGTATACCAATGTTGGGCAGACTTTTACCAAAGGTATAAACTACCATATCAATCTTGAAAAGACTTTAGGTTTCAATAACAAGGTCTTTCTAATTTATGACATTCCAGGTTATTTTGAGGTAAATACACAAACCACAAACGACATAGGTTTGCATCGTAGCAAGCAATATCCCGGTTTTCTTATTGATCTAACACAGTTCAAAGACCTCAACAGCTATTTGGCATCTGCGTTCAGTAAGAGTAGTAGATACAAGTTGAAAAAATATAAAAAACGCTTTGAAACTTCGTTCGACGTACGCTATGTCATGTACAAGGGCGCAATGTCGAGAGACTCTTATGACGAGATATTCGAAAGTTTCAGGCAGTTACTTGAGAAGCGATTTCACGACAAGCAAATCACTAATAACAACCTTGACCCGAAAGAATGGAAATTTTATCATGAGGTCACCTACCCTATGCTTTTAGAAGGCAAGGCTTCGCTATTTGTTATCTACGACGGAAAAAAACCAATTGGGGTTACGCTAAACTTTTTTTCCGAGAATATACTTTTTGACGCCATTACTGTCTTTGATATTGATTACGCGAAATTCCATCTTGGATCTATTACCATAATGGCATTACTAGAGTGGTGCCTAGAGAACAACTTGAAGACATTTGATTTTTCAAAAGGCTTTTACGACTATAAGACCCGATGGGCTACTACGACTTATGATTTTGAATACCATATTTATTACGATACGAAATCGATATTGGCCAGAAGCATTGCTCTTTCACTAAAAAAATTCTTTGAGCTCAAACAACAACTGCGTCAGAAAGACATCAATGAAAAAGTGCACCGATTGACCTACCGCTTCAAGAACAGAAATGCAAAACCAAAAGAAAGTAAAACCTACGTATTTACTGAGATTACAGATGATATCGCTGTTGATGATTTGCGAAGTCTTTCCCTTGAAAAACCCGAGAATCGAGACCTAAAACTTATGGTTTTTGAATATCTGTATCTCAACGATGATCAATATCGTGATATCATAGCATACGCAGTACCCAACACAACTGATAATTTTTATATAATTGGTAAGACTAAAAAGACTTTAGCAACGTTAGCATACGAGACGGATAACCAAAAACACCAAAACTAAACACCACATCAATTGCTATTTAATTCTTTAGAATTTTTACTTTTTCTACCTACCGTATTCGTACTCTATTGGTTCGTTTTTAAAAAGAGCCTACGTGTACAAAACCTATTGGTCATTGTAGCAAGTTATATTTTTTATGGCTGGTGGGACTGGCGTTTTTTGTTTTTGATTGCTTTTAGTACGCTGCTGGATTTTTATGTAGGTCAGGAAATACACAAGCATCTCGATGACAAGAAAAAGGCGAAATTTTGGTTATGGGTGAGCGTTATATGTAATATCGGCCTCTTGGGCTTCTTTAAATATTACAACTTTTTCGTCGATTCTTTCGTCGATTCATTTGCCGCAGCTGGCTACCAAATCAAAAGTGTGTGGACGTTGCGCATTATTCTTCCAGTAGGCATATCGTTTTATACCTTTCAGACCATGTCATATTCCTTTGACATCTATTACAAAAAATTGGAGCCCACCAGAAATTTTATCTCCTTCGCAGCATTTGTAGCCTTTTTTCCACAGCTTGTCGCAGGGCCAATAGAACGGGCTTCAAATTTATTGGGTCAAATAAATACACGCCGCATTTTTACATATGAACAAGCCACAAGCGGATTAAAACTTATTCTGTGGGGCTTTTTCAAAAAAATGGTAATTGCAGATTCGCTAGCGCCAATCGTCGATGATATTTTTGCCAACTATTCCGATTATCCCGCCTCTACCTTAATTCTTGGTGTGTGTCTCTTTAGTTTTCAGGTATACGGCGACTTTAGCGGTTATACCGATATTGCAATAGGCACGGCCAAGTTGTTCGGTATTGAATTGATGTCTAATTTTAAGTATCCGAACTTTTCAAGAAACATGGCGGAATATTGGCAGCGTTGGCACATCTCGCTATCAACCTGGTTCCGGCACTACATTTACATACCGCTTGGGGGATCACGGGTAAGCAAATTGAAATCTATTCGAAATATCTGTGTTATCTTTTTGGTGAGCGGCCTTTGGCACGGAGCCAATTGGACATTTGTCGTATGGGGGGGTATTCACGCCCTACTCTATATTCCCGTATTTTTAATGGGAAGAAACCGCTTATACTCCGATAACGTAATCGGTGAACATACTTGGCTACCTTCCGTTAAGGAAGTCTTTCAGGTACTGTTAACTTTTATCTTGGTCACCTTCTCAAGAATTTTCTTTCGATCACCATCCATAAGCGAGGCTTTTGGATACATTGACCGTATCACTACTGATTTCAGATATGAGCCTTACATGCATCCAATGGGATACCGCATGCTCGATTTTTTCGTGCTTATCGCAGTTTTTACTACGTATGAATATCTCATCAGAAAAGATGAACGAAGTCCCTTTAAATTCAAGAACAAATTCGTTAGGCTCTCCTTGTACGTACTCGTCATTTTAAGTATCTTATTATTCTACGATGATGGTGTTAATCGATCTTTCATTTATTTCCAGTTTTAATAGGATATTCCATGAAAAAATTCATTCTAAAATCTGGATTGTATATCGTTTTGATTCTTCTTCTTTTAGAAGGATTAGTAAGGATATTCCATCTGTATACAGAAGATCCACCGCGCTTTATAGACGAATATGGCGTTGAAAAAAGGATGCCAAACCGTAAAGGCTATGCCGTTACCGGAAACCGCAACCAAAACTTCTCGAAATTTAGCATTAATAAAGCTGGATTCAATTCGTATAGAGAATTCGAACCCACTGCAGATACCTATGAGGTTGCCTTGGTCGGTGATTCTTTTATTGAGGGCTTTCACCAAGACTATGACACTTCAATCGGTAAACGCGTCGAAGAAAAATTAGGTGATGTTCAGGTATTGAAATATGGTTATGCCGGCTATGATTTCGCCAATCAAATGCATTTGGTGCATGCCTATGCCGACGATTTTGAGATGATCGATGAAATCATTTTGTATATGAACTATAAAAATGATTTAGGCCGTGGTGAATATGAACCGAATTACGCCCGAATCAATATGCTCTCATCTACCCTATTCAAAATTCGGGATAATATTAAACTATTGTCTTATGGTTCTAAAATAGGTATAGTTGAACCCCTCAAAAAATTGGCCCAAGGAGGTAATGCCTTTACCGATACCAATGATGCCTATAAAAATAATGCTCTTGAAGAAGATGATGAAGCGAAGCAAAAAGCAAAAGATGATGAATATATCGATAATTTTAGAAGTCTGATTCGACTTTATGGTTTAGACAAAAGCAAGACAGCAATTCTTTTGGATAGTAGAACGACAAGCGTTCGCTTCTTAGATTTTCTGAACGAAAAAGGCATTCGGTATATCGATTTTGCCGAACGTTTTAGACAATCTAATCAACCTACCAACCTTATCTACGACTTGCATTGGAATTCTCATGGACGGGAGCTTATTTCAGAAGAGATTGCAGCCTATATCTTGAAGCAGAGAAAATGATATATCATCAGTTAATGGAAAAGTGCCAAAAATTCGTTTAGATTATCCCAAGTATACTATCTGTTTGAACACTTACTCTCAATCTCTCATATAGCTATTGGATGAGCTATTCGATTATGAATTGTGTACGTAAAGAATCGAATTCTTTAGTGTTTAAAGAAACTTCAGAAGTAATACATCGCCAATTAAACATTTAACTAAGGATTTTTTTTACAAGCTAAGTTTATCATGGAATATTTAGCTAAAATTTTCTTAATAAGCATCTAAACGTGGTTGTTCAACGTATATTATGGTAGTTGAACCTATTAAATAAACTATTGTGACACCCCCGATAAGAATTAAAAAACACGGATTTAAGGCTTGGATCGAAGACCTTAAGGAAGAAATTATCCTATCCATACATAATCGCTTTCCCATTATATTTATGCTATTTATTCGGTAATACGGTAAATGGACAATCAACTTAGATATGTATTTGGAGCTTAGCTGTTAGTTTCCAAATACTTATCCTATTACCATATATTTACTGCAGGCTTTTTTGTGTAACATTTACTCATTTCGGATCACGAAATATTTTTAGCTGTACCTATTTCCGACACTTTCCTTTAATCTGGTAATTTCTAATTTTACCCAATGTGTTCTGACAAGGATTATTTTTATCACAAATTTGAATACTGAATTACTATCTTATCCCGTTTTATAACTTATAGTACGATTTGACCCTATATCTTTAGATTAAAATAGTAATCATTATACATTGAGAAATCAATAACTTCTTATAAAAAAAATTATTAGTTTAACCAAATCCTAACGAAAATCCCCCAGTGAGTCGTTTACTGTCACAGATTGAAGATAATCCCGAGTATAAGGTGATTTTTACCGATTTATTCGATACGCTCATACATCGCAACGTACACCCCAACTACACCTTAAAACTTTGGGGTAAGTTTATGATTCGAGAACTTGGTCTGAGCATCGAAGTTGATCAACTTTTTTCTATTCGCGCAGAGGCTTTATCTTTTGTAAGCAAACAACAAAATTTAAAAAAAGTTGAAGTGGCTTATATAAGCGTTGTCGAAGAGGTTTATAAAAGGCTGGTTAATTCTGATATGATATCCGGCATTCCACTTTCCCGCTTTGAAAACGTTTTTGAGAGGGCTGATTTTGTTGTCGAAACCTCCGTACAATTTAAGAACGAAGCGCTTATCGCCGATTTGAGATTGTTAAAGGATAAAGGCTATCCTATTTATTTAATATCCGATTTCTATCTGCCTGAATCACTGATTATACAGATTTTGGATTTTAATGGTTTTACCGATTTGTTTCAACAAGTTTTTGTATCCTGTTCACTGGGAAAAAGCAAGGAGAAAGGTTCTATATATCCCTATGTTCTCGACCAAACCGCTACCGATCCAAAGCAGGCAGTAATGATGGGTGACAATAAGGGCAGCGATATTCATAAGGCTGAGAAGTATGGTCTCCACACTATTTACCTTAAACATACAAAGCATAAAATTCGTAACCGTAAAAATCTTTTTGGAAGTGATTTAAGGGCCTTTAATAAGGTCTGTCGGGAAATCGAGCATAATTGTGAAAAGAGCCCACATCCATTTAGCGAATTTGTACTCCATTTTTATTTCTTTACCGAGCGACTTTACATAAAAGCGAAAAACGCCGGTGTAAATAATCTTTTCTTTTTGGCTCGAGAGGGTTTATACCTCAAGCGTCTATTTGATGCCTACCAAGAGATGAACCGCTTCACCCAGGAGGTTAAAATTAATACCCATTACCTCAAAATATCAAGACATTCGGCATTACAGATTGCTCTTAAGCCATTACAAGAAGAAGATTTCAAGGCTTTTAAAGGAAGCTTAGGGCAAATGTCGATATCAGATTTTTTAAACGGACTAGATATGTCCGAAGCTGACATTCAGCACATATTGGTTGATCTTGACGGTGATTCTGCAGAAGTTTTACCTGAATTTTTTCGCTCTGATATTTTTAACCGGTTAAAGGAGAATAACACATTTATCTCACAATACGAAAAGTACAGAACGAATCAAAAAACAGCTTTCGCCCATTATCTAGAAAATTTCGGTGTAGATTTTGAAAAGGAAGGTGTGCATTTGGTCGATGTAGGATGGGGAGGTACCATGCAAGAAAACCTCTATAAATATTGGAAAAAAAAGATTCCGGTCACAGGATATTACTTAGGGCTTAAAGAAGTATACAATATTCAGCCCGGCACAAAAAGATATGGATTGAATTTTTCAATTTACCCAAGCCGGAATCATACGGATGATGTGCTTATGGCGAATGGGCAATTGTATGAGCAACTCTTGGCTGCACCCCATGGTAGCACAATCGGTTATACCATCAATAATTTAGTGCCAGATGCCGTCTATTTCCATGAGGAAAACGAAAAGCAGGTATTTGAAAAATTGGTATATCCCGTCCAGGAATATATGTTCGATCAGTTTAAAGAATTGTTTGAGAATTTACGACCCATCGATTACGAGCAAGATACGGCCCAAAAATATCTCACCGATTTGGCGTTACGAAGCGGAATACTCGGTAAAAAGAAAAATGCCGCTTTTATAGACCAACTTTCTCGAGGTTTCTATCAAAACGTAGGTCAAAATAAAGTAGGAGTGGCTTATAGCCCTAATCAAATCAAAGAATCGAAACTAAGTCTTCTGGTTGGCTTTATTAAATCTCCAGAAAAGATGTTCCGCTATTTGGTAAAGATAAAGCCTTTCATGTACGCAAAAGGAATTTATTGGATGTCTTGGCCCGTTAATCTCACCTATTACTACATTCGATTTAATTTTTGGTTTAAGCGGAAATGGTTGGGTAAGGGCTTGACTAATTAAGGTAATATTTCAACTCTTGGTACATTCCTAGGTTCTCAAAAAGTTTTTTGATTTCTTCTAAATTATAAGATGCGTCCGATTCGGAATGGGAGAATATATCATCGGGCATAGTTTTTTAAAGCTAAAATTGCATAATTCTCAAAACTATCTTCTACGACCAAGCAAGTCTAACCCGGATATTTTTATTTGAATAAACAGTATTTAGATAAAGATAAAATAACAACAGGTACTTTCTCTTGCTACTTTATTGTATATCTAAACTTCGAGCACAAATTTATACCGATGTTCAAGCATATACTTTTAGCCTGATGTCCAGCAAATAATGGTAAAACCTGATTTACTTAATAAGTGTTTCTGTTAGCTAATTGTCTCTTAATTTTTCAATACATACTTCAACATAGAAAAAATATCTACTTAACTAACAACATAATTCAACTGCGTAATTTTTTTAAGTAGATTTTGTAAGTATTATTTTTTTTTAAAAAACTGCTACTTGCTTCCCTTTTTCCAAAGACGGATAAACGATTACAGCGGGAATAAAGATTAATTTATATAATTCCAAATGACTTTCTAAACCTTTAAGACTAACCTCACGATTAACTGAAGAAGAACTACTGAAATACAAGAAGCGGCTCAACAATCATACATATAGGGAAAAAATAATTCTAACTACTTAATTTCCCTCCAAATACATAATTTAGCATGAGTGTTACGCTTTAAACAAATGTTACCTTCAAAACCTAATAACCTTGAATTCAGACCTTCTATTGATCTTATGCTTTTCTTCAGGGCAATAGGTGTTATCATCACATTCATTGAGCAATTTATCCTCCCCAAAGGCTTTTGCTTCCAAACGTTCTTTGGCAATACCTTGCGCATTAAGATAGGAAACTGTTCGCTCTACCCTACGTTCTGATAGCCAATAATTATAAGTTGTCGCACCTCTTGAATCTGTAAAAGAGCTGACCTGAAGTACCACCGTTTCGTTTTGCTTTAAAAGTTGCGCTAAATCATCCAGAATCCTTTTTGAACTATTTGTTAAGTATGAGGAGTTCAAATCAAAGTATACAAGGCCTAAATCTTCTATTTGCTGCTCTATTTGCTTTCTTCGGTTTTCTACATCTTCCTTCTCTTTCTCAGCCGCGGCTAAAGAAGCGGCTTCTTTCGCTTTGGCCAGTCGCTCTGCTAGTGCAGCGGCTTCTTGATCACGATTTATAGTAGCGAGTGAATCTCGAATCCTTTGATTTTCCCGTTCCAAAGCATTAATCATGGCTAATTTTTCTTCTCCTTTTTTAGAGAGTCCCTTTTCGATTCCGAACCTAAACAATATCCCCGCAGCATGTTGTATGTGATTGGTGGCTTCTGTATCACCAATAGCCCATTTCCCTGAAGAATTTAAATCTAGGCCCCAATGGTCTGAAAACCAGGTTCTGAATCCAATTATAGCATTGTAGGTACCCCTAGCTTGCTTGTTGGCATCAGTATACCCCATTCCAATGCCTATATAAGGATCGAACCATGCGGTCTCACCAATTATTTTATTTAGGTCAAATGATAGTCGCGCATCTAAACTGATGTAATCGGTTTCTTCAAGATTGGTAGCCCCGTCGATAATCTTGCCAAAATTATATTTGTTGTAACTAGCAATACCCTCAACCCCAATCCCACTTTTAAAATAACGTCCGATACTGACCCTTGACGGATAAGCCACTCCATTCCACTGGCTATCCACTGAAAGAAGTTCGCGGCCAGCATCCCCAGAATCGACAATAAAATTATAGCCAAGACCTATCATCCAAGAACTTTCCACAATACTGTCTTTAACGGATAGCTTCACCGCTTCATTTTCTGAATACACAGATTCTTGAGAAAATAATGGATTGTAGGAAAGGTTTGCGATTACAAGCGCAATAAGCATTAATGATTTCATAGGTTTATAATTTGGGCATTCTGACACCAAAGTAAGTGCGGAGTGCAGTGGTCGCCAAAATAACGCCCTGAACGGTAAGAATTTTCGCTATCCGACAGGAAACAGGTGTTGGCTACCTAAACGAATGCAATTTGCGTGGTATTTAACCTTAATCTTTAAATTCTTGGAAATACTATAGCTTTTCAAAATAACAGGCTATCCATACTGAAACACTTGACTAATGCCAATAACTTTTAGTAGTGGAAAGAAGAAAATTCAAAACTGCTTTCGCAATGGAGGGCGTAACTAAATGATGGTTACTAATTTGACAACTATTCCTTTATAGCCACTACTCTTTCGGTATCAGGTAGTTTATATAGAGCAAACGGCGTAGTGATTGCGTCGGATGAAGATTTCGTATCAATGTCTTTTACGCCTAAAATAATTGAATCTGATTTTATGTCCCGAACATAGAGTTCGGGCAAGGTTTCGCCTTCTGATACACCGCTACAACGGATTATGGCAACCTCGTTCGAAAAATCGATATTCGGAACAGTCATTCCAGGTTTACGGGTCCGATTTATATAAGAATAAAATTTTTGTAAGCTTTTTCTATCCCTTATGATGAGTGTCTCGGCTTCCTCCCTCCCACTATAAGCATCGCCCGCAACAAAACTCAAATTAGGATTGTTGTTTTGCAGTACATTGATTTTAGTGCTATCGACTTTTGTTTTTTGTGCTGTACAGGTAGCGAAAAAGAGGCTTAAGACAAATGCAATCTTTTTCATCTGTCGTAGACTTCATGGAACCTATCTTTATAGGCTCTCTCGTATAAGGCCTCATATAAGGGAACTACCTTTTCGATGTCGAAACGCTGAGCGGACAAGAATGCGTTTTGCTTGAATTCTTCAAGAATCTTGTCGTCGGATAAAATTTTCAAAGCATTTTTAGCCATATCGTCAACATCCCCTACGTCACTCAAAAATCCAGTGACGCCATGTTCATTAACCTCCGGAATACCTCCAGTATTACTTGAAATTACAGGAACCTTATTAATCATTGCCTCCAAAGCTGCCAAACCGAAACTTTCGGATTTCGAAGGCAACAGAAATAAATCGGAAAAGCAAAGTATTCTATCGATCTCATTGCTATTACCCAAGAAAATTACCTTATCGGATATTCCCAGTTTCCTACACAGCCGCTCGGCACCTTCACGTTCTGGACCCTCGCCTACCATTATTAGTTTTGCGGGCAGTTTTTTTTGTATCCTATAAAATACTTCCACCACATCGGGTATACGTTTTACCTTGCGGAAATTACTAATATGGGTAACGATTTTCTCATCGTCCTTAGCCATTAGAGAACGATTACAATTGGTGAATGAAGTACTATATTTTTTGTTGTCAATAAAATTGGGAACTACTTCAATCTCTTTTTTGATATCGAAAAAATCTAATGTCCTTTGTTTAAGATTCTCAGAAACTGAAGTAACTATATCGGACTGATTGATGCTAAAAGTCACTGCCGGTTTATAAAAAGGGTGATTGCCTACCAAAGTTATATCGGTACCGTGAAGCGTTGTTACCATGGGTACGTAAATACCTTCCTCTTCCAACATTTTTTTTGCCATGTAACCGGCATAGGCATGAGGAATGGCATAATGAACATGTAGTAAATCTATATTATGTAATTTAATCGTATCTACGAGCTTACTTGATAAGGCTAGTTCATAAGGTTGATAATGAAACAAGGGATACTCAGGAACATTAACCTCATGGAAAAAAATACGGTTGCTTAAGAGTTCTAGGCGTACCGGCTGCCGATACGTCACAAAATGCACCTCATGACCACGATGGGCCAAAGCGATACCTAATTCCGTAGCGACCACACCACTGCCCCCAAAAGTCGGGTAACATACTATTGCTATCTTCATTCCTCAAATTTAGTGAAAACCTAAAAGTAAGTCGGAAAACATAACTGTTAATTTCACCCATTAAGTTAAGGTTTCGTTAAGATGAATTACCCCAAGTCCTGATATGCTAAGAAACTGAAAAGGTCCATTTTTTAGTTTATTTAATACGATCGTTCAAAAGATAGCTGTTATTAATGCATAGGGATTATTACTTTTGCCGGATGCGACATAAAAAGCGAAAACAGGTATTCGAAAATGTAAAGGTTATTGATGCTGGTGCAAAGGGCAAAACTATAGGAAAGGCTCCTGATGGACGAGTCATTTTTTTAACCAATACTGTACCAGGAGATATAGTAGATGTCACGACCACCAAAAAAAGAAAAGCTTATTTTGAGGGTATTGCGACCAACTTTCATGCTCTTTCGGACAAGAGGGTCGCACCGGAATGTCAACATTTTGGGGTTTGCGGCGGTTGTAAATGGCAAGATATGGGCTACGAGCACCAATTATTTTACAAGCAGAAAGAAGTTGAAAACAATTTAAGGCGCATCGGCCACTTAGAGCTTCCGGAGATTTCTCCAATCATTGGTTCTGAAAAACAGTATTTCTACCGTAATAAGATGGAATTTTCCTTTTCGGATAGTCGTTGGCTGACTTTGGATGAGATACAGTCTGACGAGCAGATTACAGACAAACATGCGCTGGGTTTTCATATTCCGGGCATGTGGGATAAAATATTGGATATTAAAAAATGTCATTTACAAGAAGACCCTTCAAATGCCATACGTTTAGAAACACGGAATTTTGCTCTAGATAATGATCTATCTTTTTTCAATCCCAGAAATCAACATGGTCTTTTGCGAACCTTAATGATTCGCACAACTTCTATTGGTGAAATCATGGTCATGGTACAGTTTTTTGAAGATGATAACTTAAAGAGAAATGTACTATTAGACCACTTACACGAAACATTTCCTGAGATCACTGCCTTATTATATGTAATAAATCAAAAGGCAAATGATACGATTTACGATCAAGAAATTGTGTGCCATTCGGGCCGCGACAATATTTTTGAGGAAATGGAAGGGCTCCGCTTTAAAATTAATGCTAAATCTTTCTATCAGACCAACTCGGAACAAGCCTATATGCTTTATAAAATAGCCCGTGATTTTGCCGAACTGACTGGTGATGAACTCGTTTATGATTTATATACAGGCACAGGAACGATTGCACAGTTCATTGCAAAGCAGGCACGAAAAGTTATTGGTATAGAAGCGGTGCCGGAAGCCATCGAAGACGCCAAGGCAAACGCCGAAAATAACGGGATAACCAATGCTGAATTTTTTGTAGGTGACATGAAAAATATTTTCAATGCCCATTTTATAGCCACTCACGGAACACCCGACGTTCTCATTACAGACCCACCAAGAGATGGCATGCATAAAAACGTAATACAGCAAATTCTGGATATCTCCCCAAAAAAAGTGGTATACGTCAGCTGTAACAGTGCGACGCAAGCGCGGGATCTTGCACTTATGAAAGATATGTATTCGGTAATCAAGGTACAGCCCATAGATATGTTTCCGCAAACCCATCATGTTGAAAATGTTGTACTTTTGAAACGTAATACATAAAGAAGAACATATACTTATAACTAGCATGCGCTAATGCTTTCTCTAAATACCATCCGATTGTCTATCGCGTTAATCGTCGATCAACATATATTTCTATGGGGAAAATAAAATTTCTGTTTATCATTCTTTTTGGTATTCTTGCTTTTTCCGCCTGTGAAAAAGATGATATCTGTATTGGTGCCGATACCCCTCAGATAGTCATTCGATTTTATGATATATTGGATACCACACAGTCCAAAGATGTTCAAAATCTTTTGGTTAGGGGCCTCGATGACATGGGAGCAAGAGAGGATAGCATTCCTAATATTGCATTGGATTCTATAGTGTTGCCTTTGCGACCGAATCGAACAAGTACCAGTTTTATCTTACAGCGTATAGTAAATATTAATGACACGAGAAGTATAGATACGTTGACTTTTAGTTACGAGCCTAGGGAAGTTTTTGCCTCTCGTGCGTGCGGATATATCGTAAACTATGATAACCTTCAAGCCAGCTTGACAGAAACCGATCCCGATTCCCTTTGGATAAAAGGTATTACGATTGATAGCACCCATATCGAAAACTCAGCAGCAACCCATGTCAGGATATTTCATTAGTCTATTTTTCATTTTGATTTCGGCTATTGGGTATGCCCAAGACCGACCCATTGATTTAAACCGGAAAGATACCGTAACCTACAACCAGCCCTATGGATTGCGTGCCGGTATTGATTTAAGCCGCATTCTAACATCAACTTTGGAAGATAATTATACCGGATTCGAAATCGTCGGCGATTATCGACTCACCCAAAATCTTTATGTAGCGGCAGAATTGGGAAATGAAAAAAAAACCATTGCCGTAGATTTGGGCAATTTGGTCGAGAATATAGATGGTCAACTCTATAACTATACGGCTTCGGGCAGCTACTTGAAAGCCGGCATCGATTATAACACCTACGGGAATTGGTACGGCGAGCAGAATATGATTTTTGTGGGAGGGCGTTTTGCCTATAGTACTTTTAGCCAAACGGTCAATGACTATAAAATTTTCGAAACAAGCCGATATTGGAATCCTGATGATTTTCCTCTGGGATTATCCCAAGAATTAAAATTTGAGGGACTCGGCGCTTTTTGGATGGAATTCGTAGTAGGCATAAAGGCGGAGATGTTTAAAAATCTTTTTTTAGGGGCAAGCGTACGCTTAGCCTACCTGTTTGGAGAACCTTTTACTACACCAATTGAAAATTTCCAAAATCAATTTATTCCTGGCTTTAATAAAGTCACTGAAGGCAGTAAATTCGGAGTAGGGTATAATTATTCAATCACATACCTTATTCCTCTATACAAGAAAGCTAATGTACCTAAAGTAAAACGGGATAAAGTTCAGCCATTTGATGAAAATCAAGAAATTGACGAAGAATATAATGAAGATGGTAATTATGAAGATGATGGCCTATTTGAAGACCAGTGATTTTACCTAACAATGACCTCCACTATGCTGTAACTTCAATCTTGATGTTTTGTCTTTTTACTACCCTCATACATCACATACTTCACCAATCGGGATTCTAGGTGACTATTAAATACTTTAATTTTTTTAGAGGTTCTGAGGCCGACATATTTTAAGGCTTCCAAATTTGAAGTAATGAACCAGGCTTCCGTTCCGGGATAATTTTGTTTCAAAGTATCACCTATCGAAGCATAAAATTCTTCCATATCTAAGCTAAGTCTTTCCCCGTATGGAGGATTAAAGACCATATGTAATTTCTTTTCGGTAAATTTTTCTGTCTTAAAGAAGTTTTTGCGTTCTACAGTGATATACTCCGAGAGATTTGCATTCTCAATATTATCTTGCGCTTTTCGCACTGCAGAAGGTGCTTTATCATAACCTATGATTTTGTGGTGGAATTCCCGGGCCTTGTTCAAACTAATTTCAACCATTTTGTCATACAATTCTTGATCAAAGTCATGCCATTTCTCAAAAGCGAAAGCTTTTCTATTGATGTTTGCCGGGATGTTACAGGCAATCATAGCCGCTTCGGTAAGAAAGGTGCCACTACCACACATGGGATCAAGAAAATCACTTTGGCCATCCCATCCACTAAGCAACAGCAAACCTGCTGCAAGAACTTCGTTGATTGGGGCAATATTTGTCGCCGTTCGATAGCCCCTATGGTGCAATGACCTTCCGGAACTATCCAAAGAAACCGTACAGAGCCGATCATTGATGTGTATATTTATACGAACATCAGGGTTCTTTACATCCACATCGGGCCGACTGCCGTCCATATCCCTAAACCTATCAACAATTGCATCCTTTACCTTTTGCGAAACATATAGCGAATGTGTAAAATTTTCGGAATTAACTGTAGTGTCGATGGCAAAAGTAGTGTCGATGGACAAAAACTCAGACCATTCCATCGCGTAGATTTTCTTGTATAGATCATCTTCATTCCGAACCGAAAAGGAATGAATGGGCTTTATAATCTTGATTGCGGTTCGTAAACAAAGGTTCGCTTTGTACATAAAACCGGTATCACCCTCGAAGGTTACACTGCGCACACCCTCTTTAACGTCCGCACAGCCAAGATTCCGGATTTCCTTTGCCAAGATTTCCTCGAACCCGAACATGGTCTTGGCGACCATTTTGAAATTATTGTTCATACGCTACTTTAGAATTCCGTCAAAAATACAGTATTTTAGCCCTTTTGA
>DRGL01000054.1 GCA_011050085.1 Pricia antarctica
CCGCTTCTATATCATCTGAATTTCGGGAAAGTTCACAAAGTACTAATGCAACTGCGACCGCTTCGTCCGGGAACACCCTTCTGAATACAGAAAAAGACACCCCCCTAGTCGTAGATACATATACCCATAAAAAGGACATTCCATCCCTTGAAAAAGAAGAACAGACCAACGATGAATTTGAAATCAATGTTCCCGTAACCGAGGACGTGGAGGAGCTTGCCATGGACGTTGAAAAAATTGTTGAAGAAAAAGAGGAAAAAGACAATACGGCCGACAAACTGGTCGCCGATTTTGGCGAATTCGATCCGACCCTTGACTTGGGAAGCTATAAATTCCCGACCCTTGATCTGTTAGACCCCCACGGGGTTACGGGGGGAATAACCATTAATCAAGAAGAGCTGGAGAACAACAAAAATAAAATTGTTGAGACGTTAAAGAATTACAAAATTGGAATTGCCCAAATCAAGGCAACCATCGGCCCTACGGTTACCCTTTATGAAATCGTACCCGAAGCAGGAGTGCGAATTTCCAAGATTAAAAACCTTGAAGACGATATCGCGCTATCATTGGCTGCCCTTGGCATACGAATTATCGCGCCAATTCCAGGAAAAGGCACCATTGGTATCGAAGTGCCCAATAAAAATGCGACTATAGTATCAATGCGTTCCGTAATTGCTTCCAGCAAATTTCAAAAAGCGGAAATGGAATTGCCCATTGCCTTTGGTAAGACTATTAGTAACGAAACCTTTGTGGTCGATTTGGCCAAAATGCCGCATATGTTGATGGCAGGTGCAACAGGTCAGGGAAAATCGGTAGGCCTAAACGCTGTATTGACTTCCCTACTCTATAAGAAGCATCCCGCAGAAGTGAAATTTATTCTTGTCGATCCTAAAAAAGTCGAGCTTACACTCTACAACAAAATTGAGCGGCATTATTTGGCCAAACTCCCCGGTTCCGATGAAGCGATTATTACCGATAATACAAAGGTTATCAATACCCTGAACTCTCTTTGTATCGAGATGGACAATCGCTATGAACTGCTTAAAATAGCAATGGTCAGGAACCTTAAGGAATACAATACTAAATTCAAGGCGCGTAAACTGAACCCCAATGACGGTCATAAATTCTTACCCTATATCGTTTTGGTCATCGATGAGTTTGCCGACCTTATTATGACCGCTGGTAAAGAAGTCGAAACGCCTATTGCCAGATTGGCACAATTGGCAAGGGCTATTGGCATCCATTTGATTATTGCGACCCAACGGCCATCGGTCAACGTTATAACCGGTATAATAAAAGCAAACTTCCCAGCACGTATCGCGTTTCGGGTAACCTCAAAAATCGATTCGCGTACGATTTTAGATGCGCAAGGTGCTGATCAACTTATTGGTCGTGGCGACATGCTCTATACGCAAGGCAATGAAGTTACCCGAATTCAGTGCGCCTTTGTCGATACACCCGAGATTGCCAAGATTACGGAATACATTGGATCTCAAAGAGCCTACGCATCCGCACACGAACTTCCGGAATATTCCGGGGAAGAGTCTGGCACAAACCTTGATTATGATATAGCAGATAGGGATGCCCTATTTCAAGAAGCAGCGGAAGTTATTGTAATTGCCCAGCAGGGTTCAGCTTCGCTTATTCAAAGAAAATTAAAATTGGGGTACAATCGAGCTGGGCGAATCGTTGATCAACTTGAAGCAGCAGGCATTGTGGGGCCTTTTGAAGGAAGTAAGGCAAGGCAGGTATTGGTATCGGATTTGGCAGCCCTAAACATTTTATTGAACGGTGAAAAAGGATAGTCATAAAAATAGAAAACACAACGAATAATGAAAAAAGCAGTCCTAATTTTAAGTATGGTTTTACTATCGGCGATGTCGGCATTCGCTCAAAACTCGGATGGGGCAAAGGCCCTATTGGAAGAGGTATATAGTAAAGTCAAAAGCTATGATAATATAGTTATAGATTTTAAATATGTTTTAAGCAATAAAGAAGCGGGCATCAATCAAGAAACCCGAGGCAACGTAACTTTGGAAGGTGAAAAGTATGTCGGCGATTTCTTCGGCGCACAGCAAATCTTTGATGGAACAAAGGTCTACACTGTTGTTCCTGACAATAAAGAGGTTACCATAGAGGACAAATCACAGGACGAAAATGCGCTAACCCCAGCCAAAATGTTGACTTTTTATCGCGAGGGCCACAATTATGAGATGGGCGAGCTTAAAAACGTCGGCGGTAAAAAAATTCAGTATGTAAAATTGACTCCAATAGACACCGATTCGGAAACCGAATCCATTCAATTGGGTGTCGATGCCGAGACAAAACATATTTACCAAGTAATCGAAAAGGGACAGAACGGTACTACGACTACGATTACCGTTAATTCTTTCAAAACCAATCAATCCCTACCAGGAACCTTGTTTGCTTTTGACGAAAAGAAATATGAAGAAGAGGGATATTATATCATTAAGAACTAGCACTTGAGAATTCTAGACCAATACATTTTATCACGTTTCCTCTACAACTTTATTAGTTCGTTCGTGATATTGATGTTCATCTTCATTTTTCAGACCATCTGGCTATTCATTGATGATTTTGCTGGCAAAGGACTTGATATTGTCATTATCGGCAAGTTCTTTTTTTACATGATGCCCAGTCTTACGGAAAAAGTATTGCCGTTGACAGTATTACTTGCCTCCATCCTAACCTTTGGGACTTTTGCGGAAAATTATGAATTTGCCGCCATGAAGGCGTCTGGGATATCACTACAGCGATCGATGCTTCCGCTAATTATATTTATGGTTCTTCTGGGAGGTGTCACTTTTTATTTCGCCAATAATGTCATTCCCGCTTCCGAGCAGAAAATTTATAATATGCGGCGCAATATCGCTAAGGTAAAACCAGCGGCAGCTATAGAAAAGGGCGTTTTTAGTGATTTTGAGGGAATGAGTATTAAAGTGGACGACAAATATGGGGAGAAAGATCGATTCCTTAAAAACGTTATCATCCACCAAAAAACGGCGGCCAATGTCAACAGCACGGTTATTAAGGCCGAAAAGGGTGAATTGATAAGTAGTCAGGCTTCAGATATAATTCAGTTGGTCTTGACCGATGGCCATTATTATAGGGATATAGAAAGCAAGAAATCCTCAGAAAAGAAAAAGAAACCCTTCGCTAAGGCGGATTTTGATATTTATAGAATGAACATCGAAATTCCGGAAATGGAAATGGATTTGGAGGAAGAAAATGTATCCAATCGGGAAAAAATGAAGAACGTTTCCCGTTTATTAAAGGATATGGACTCATTGGAACAGGACAATCGCCGTATTGTGCAGGCGTTTTCAAAAAATATTGTCTATCGAATGGGTGCATTCGTACCTCTCGCTGCGCAAGACACGGCAATATCCCGAAGGCTGGAGGAACAACAAAAAGCTGCCTTATCCAAAGTGGCGAACACTAAAAAAGCGGATGACGCAAAAGAAGAAAATAAAAATTTAAAAAAACCAGGGTTTGCAAATGGAGATGCATCTCAAAAAGATTTATCCACAAGCACGGCATCCGAAGAAAATTCAATACCGCAAGGAACCGGAGATATTACTGACCTTTTTGAAGAATGGCAACAGCTGCAGCTGATAAACAGTGCAAAGAATTCGGTGTCAAACATACTCACCTCAGTATCCGGTAAAAAATTGGAACTCGACAAGCGCTATGAAATACATCGAAGACATGTTTTTTCATTGCATGATAAATATGCTCTTGCCTTTTCATGTATCATATTATTTTTTGTAGGTGCGCCTTTAGGAGCTATCATACGAAAAGGAGGCATTGGTTTACCCATGGTTATCGCCATTCTTCTCTTCTTGACCTATTATTTTCTTGGTGTATTTGCCGAAAACTATTCCTATAAAGGAAATATTCATCCGATTTTAGGTGCATGGCTATCTTCAATGATAATGTTACCTTTGGGCATCTATTTGACAAAACGTGCCACAGCGGATAAAGGGATGATGAACTTTGGGAATGCGGTTGATTTTGTGAAAAGAGTTTTTACAAAAAAAGATAAAGACACTACGTCATGATTGCCGAGATGGGAAATAAAATTACGCTTAATACGATAGAAGAGGCAATAATCGATATCCGAAATGGAAAGGTCATTATTGTGGTAGACGATGAAAATCGGGAGAACGAAGGTGATTTTATTGCCGCTGCCGAAAAGGTAACGCCTGAAATGATAAATTTTATGGCCAAATACGGGCGTGGACTCATTTGTGCACCCCTGACCGAAGACCGTTGCCGGGCACTGGACCTTGCTATGATGGTACAGAACAATACTGTACTTCATCAAACCCAATTTACCGTTTCAGTAGATTTGATTGGGCAAGGTTGTACCACCGGAATATCTGTACACGACCGTGCAAAAACAATTCTATCATTAGTCGATGAAAACACGAAGCCTCATAATCTCGGGAGGCCAGGACACATCTTTCCCTTGCGGGCCAAAAACGGTGGTGTGTTGCGACGTACCGGTCACACAGAAGCGGCTATTGATTTGGCTAGACTTGCCGGTCTGAATCCCGCCGGGATTTTGGTAGAAATCTTGAACGAAGATGGTACTATGGCCCGTCTTCCAGAATTGTCGGTTGTTGCCAAAAAATTCGATCTTAAAATTATTTCCATCGAAGATTTGGTCGCTTATAGAATGAACCATGATTCACTCATTCAAAAGAAAGAGGTTTTCGATATCGACACCCGTTTCGGAAAGTTCACATTGCACGCCTATCAGCAGACTACGAACGAACAAATTCATATAGCACTTACCAAGGGAACCTGGAAAAATGGTGAACCCGTACTTACCCGTATTAATGCTAGTCTGGTCAACAACGATATATTGGGTACGTTAACCAATAATCCCGATAAAAAATTGGAGGATATGTTCAATGCCATTAATGATGAAGGCAAGGGAGCCTTCGTTTTCATCAATCAGGAGGCACAATCACTCAATCTTTTAAACCGTCTCTCGGAACTGAAGGAACTACAGAAAAAAGGGATTCTGAAAGCACCAAAAATTGATATGGATACCAAAGATTTTGGTGTTGGCGCACAAATCCTTCATGACATCAATATATCTAAAATTCGATTATTGACGAATTCCACCCAGACCAAACGGGTAGGAATCGTGGGTTACGGTCTTGAAATCGTGGATCAAGTGGGGTATTAAAAGTAAGCGGTTTAGTCACTTTGGTCCAAGCAAGTTCACGAACAATTTTTTTGTTTAAAGAAACTTGTACAAATTAGTGTGCTATTTTTAAAGAAATCGTATTAACTAGTAGACTCTCGCTACTAGTTTTCAAAACTACTTCTTATTACATTGCATTGTTGCCATGACGTTCATTGCACATTGTTCTATAAGCAAAGGGGCTTCATTTATGGCTTCGCTGAGTTGCATTGGTCGGTTTACGATTGAAAATATTGCAGTTACGCCAACTCCATAGATATGTTCTATCTTATCCCCTATTTTTCCGGTAAGAACAATTACGGGCACGTAATGCAGTTTAGCCATAGTTGCTATCCCCAGTATACTCTTGCCGTTTAAGGTCTGTTCATCTATTTTACCTTCACCCGTAATGACCAAATCGACCTTTTTGAGATATGTTTCGATGCCAATCGTTTTCAGGATGAGTTCAATACCATTCACCAATGCCGCGTTCATAAAAGCCAATAGGCCGGCTCCCGTACCACCTGCCGCACCTGTACCCGGGATGGTTAAAACGTCAACACCTAAATCTTTCTTTATGATGCTGGCATAATGGCTTAAATTTTCATCTAAAACTTCCAAATCGGTTATGCTACCTCCCTTTTGCTTTCCGTAAATAAAAGATGCTCCATTTTTACCGGTCAAAGGGTTTGACACATCACAGGCAACCTGTATTTCACATTCATCAATTCGACTATCAAAGTTCAATAGGTCAATGTGTGCCAAGTTACCTAAGTTACCTCCACCATCTTTGAGTTCATTACCTTCAACGTCCAGAAATTTTCCGCCCAGAGCCCGTACCATACCAGCACCGCCATCGTTGGTTGCGCTTCCACCAATACCAATGACAATTTTTCTACAACCGCTATCCAACGCATGTTTTATCAACTGTCCAGTGCCATAGGTAGAGGTCAATAAGGGATTTTTCTCCTGCTCAGTGAGCAATTCCAATCCTGAAGCCTTTGCCATTTCCACGACTGCAGTATTTGTATTTTTAAGAATACCATAGGTTGATGCTATAGGGCGAAGCAGAGGATCCATAACGGTTACTGACACTAATTCCATCTCCGCGCCTTGCATAACTGCCTCTAAGACACCCTCGCCACCATCTGATATCGGAACCTCAAACACCTCGGCATCGGGTATTGCATTTTTAATTCCTTTTGAAATCGCAGTAGCAACTTCTTTTGAGGACAAACATTCTTTAAAAGAATCGGGAGCTACAAGAACTCTCATAGTACATCGGCTTTGGAAGTCAGTTATTTATTTGAAAATACATATTCCGTAACCGTTTGATATGTTTCGTCAGGTTTTAGTTCTATGGATGGAAAATCCGGATGGTTTGGTGCGTCGGGAAAGTGCTGGGTCTCTAAGCAGAATGCACTTCGATTATCGTCTTTGGCCCCGGACTTTAAAGTGTTACTGGATGCCATAAAATTACCGGAATAAAATTGGATGCCTGGCTCTTCGGTATATACTTGCATGGTTATACCCGAAGTATTGCCCATTACCATTGCAGCATGGTTCATGCCATTTTCCCTTTGGCTACCCAATACGTAGTTATGATCATAGCCTTTACCAAATTTCAGTTGTTCATTATCGGCATCGATGCGTTCACCAATCAAGGTCGGACTGGTAAAATCAAAAGGTGTTCCTTCCACGTTTCGCAATTCCCCGGTAGGAATAAGGCCCTTGTCGACGGGTGTGAATTCTTTGGCAAAAATTTGCAATTTATGGTCAAGAATAGTACCGCTACCTTCGCCGTTGAGATTGAAATAGGCATGATTAGTTAGGTTTACTACAGTAGTTTTGTCTGTGGTAGCTTCATAGGCAATTTTAAGTGTATGGTCATTTAACAACATATAGGTTACTTTGGCATCAAGTTCACCAGGAAAACCCTCTTCACCATCAGGCGAGGTGTACGTAAGCACCAAAGTGTAGTCGTTAGGCTGTTTCGCCTCCCAAACTTTGTCCTGAAATCCGTTTTTGCCACCATGAAGTGCATTCGAATTATCATTGGGTTTTATGGAGTACGATTCGCCCTCAATCTTGAACTTACCATTGGCTATGCGATTGCCTACCCGACCTATGGTCGCACCGAAATAAGATTCAGGACCATTTATATAATCCTCAACACTCTTTCTTCCGATAACGACATCGGTCATTTTACCATTCTTGTCCGGAAACCAGAGCCCTACTATCCGACCACCATAATTGGTCATGGCCATTTGAAAATCGCCATTTTTTAACCAATATAATTTAACCGGCTTTTCATCGATTTCTTTTTCGAAATCACTTGCATTCAAACTGGTCTCTACCATCTTTGCGGATTTCTGCTCGGTTTCTTCTTTCACCGATTCCACTTTCTTAGATTCTTTACACCCCATGACTGCTATGATCATTAGCAAGCCGAACATCCTGTACATTTTATTCTTTTTCATTATTACTGGTATCAGATTTTGAATCGTTTAGTTTTTTTATCAATTCCACTTCATCTTGACGATAGGGCGAACCATCTTTTCGAAACACTTCATGGAACCATTCATCAGGTTCCCCACCATCCTTAATCGGTGTATTCCAAGCGTACTTGGTATTCGATTTTCCGGCGACAAGTCCCCAGTTAATAGCACCTATGTTTTCTTCTTTCAAGATAGGGAGAATATTTGAAAAACGGCTATTATTCGTTCGAGCCATATACTCTGTACAAATCATAGGTCGACCATGTGTCTTCAACATATTTATGGTCAATTGATGTTCTTCCGGACCCTCATATTGATGGTAGGTAAGAATATCTGAGTTTTGTGCCTGAAAAGTGTTGAGCTCCTGAAAATCCCATCGCCAAAGCCCTACGGTCAAAGGTTGGCTAGGGTTGATTGCGCGTGCCCACTCAAAAACACTTTGTAATAAGGGCATCGATGTCGTAAGCTTTCCGGAATTTCCAGGCTCGTTATACAAATCCCACATCAGTACTCTTTTGTCGTTTGCCAAGGTTTTCAGGATATCTTTGATATAGATTTCCAAAGTGGGGAAATTCTTTTCTTCTTTGGATGCAGGGTCACCAGGATCCTGAACCCAACCCGAGTTGTGGGTACCTGGTATAGGTTCTGGCTGTTTACCAGTTTTTGGGGACTTGCCCCAAACATCGTCGAAAAAAACGAATATCGTTTTAATTCCGTGTTTATCAGCGATTCCTAAATAGGTATCTATACGCTTTTTGAAACCTTCGGGGTCCGCTTTATAGGCAAGACTATGCAGATATACACGCATAGTGTTGAAACCAATACTTTCGGCGTAACCGAGTTCCCGATCAATAGTTTCGATATCAAAGGTGCTCTCCTGCCACATTTCCAATTGATTGATCGCGGTACTTGGGTTAAAGTTCGCGCCGGTTATCCATTCCTGTGAAGCGTACCAGTTTTGAGCTTTATCGAGTGACCATTTGTTTTTTTCAAGGAGATTTTCTTGAGCAAAGGCTCCTGTAAAAACTAATATAAAGGATAATAATAGCAGTTTTCTTTTCATTACAATATTCTATTTTATACTATGGATTTAAATAATTGGTATTAAATTTAATATTCATCAAATTGGATTTAAGGTCTTACAATAGCTTCGCTAAAGAAACTAAAAGGTAAAGTTTGCTAAAATATTGAATCATCAGCTTTTTCCGCAATACTCAACTTTCCATAGTTAGAAATCATTTTTTGGAAGTATCAGCTACAACTCCTTCAAAGGTCATTTTAATAGGTTTAATAGTGCCATCAGCGTTAAATTCCATCACATCCATGCAGGTAACCCTATGATCTCGGTCTTGGTTAGGAATGGGCCTTCTATGATACACCATAATATATTCATCGCTCCCGGGTTTTTTGATAACCGAGTGGTGACCCGCGCCCGTAGCTATATCGCCATCCTTGGATTGTAAGATGGTCCCTATTTTTTTATAGGGTCCGGTTGCCTTATCGGCCATAGCGTAGGCTACCTTATAACTACCGTTTGTCCAGCCTCCTTCTGACCACATAAAATAATAAATACCATTTCTTAAAAACATAAAGGGACCTTCTACATAGCCCTCGGGGGTAATTTCCTTAAATAAATTTCCATCCTCCCATGGAACGAATCCCGTAAAATCATCGTTCAGTATACCTAAGTTGCAATGGCTCCATCCCCCATAGAAAAAATAATAGGTACCGTCGGTGTCCTTAAAAACAAATTGGTCGATAGGTTGCGCATCATTGTAGAATTCAGAAATCAAGGGTTTACCCAAATAATCTGCATAGGGTCCGCCAGGTTGTTCGGCCACAGCAACCCCGATCCCCCCAAAATGGTTTACATCATTATTCGGGTCATAAGAATCCCGTCCCGGTCGTTGAATGTCGTTGGCGCCAAAAAATAAATAATAATTATCTTCTTTTTCAATTATAGATGGCGCCCATAAGGCCTGTTTCAGCCATTTAATATTCGTCGTATCCAAAATACGCTCATGTTTATGCCAATTGGTTAAGTCTTTTGAGGAAAATGCGTCGAAATGTAGCTGTTTATCGTAATCATCGGAAAAAGTAGGGAATACCCAATACGTGTCATCAAAGACAACACCCTCAGGGTCTGCATACCAGCCTTCGAAAATAGGATTACCGCTCCGCTCTGTTTTTTCTTGGGAAATGCCAGCGAAAGCGATTGTGAAACAAATGATTCCGATCCTATATTTCAAATGCATATTCTATCTCTTTTAAATCAATAATCAATACCGAATTTCTGCCAGTCACCACTCGGTTCATTCACACAACAAAAATAAAGTTGATGCAAATGTCAACCTTAAAAAAATAGTCCATTCAGAAGTAATCACATCAAAGCTACCCAATCTACTATAAGGAATGCTTTACAGCTGAATACGACTTCCTGTTTCAGCCGATTTTTTGGCTGCCTCTAAAATTTCTACTACAATTAGGTTATTGGAAAGTGATGAGAGGTCATCATTCACTTTTATATCACCCGATAGCAAAGCTTCAATATATTCAATATGGTTTTTAAAATAATCCGATGTTAAGGACATTTCCTCGGATTCTGAGGAACTTGTATTCTTTGACAGTATTTTTCCGTTTGGCGCCTGGTAGGAGCTGTTTGCACCATATACCTCAAGACTTTTTATACTGTAAGACCAGTTCCAAGAGGCCTCGATAATACCGATGGCATTTTCATATTCCAAAATAATCGTAGCATCGTCGTCTACATCAGGGTAAACTTTGGGTTTCATACTCTTAGTTACCGCCGTAACCGCTATTGGGCGTTTACCGTTTTGCAACCAAGTCATTAAATTCGCTCCATAACATCCGAAATCCATCACCGCGCCACCACCGTTTTTGATGGGATCGGTCAACCATGCCAGGAATTCTTGACTACAACCGATTTCTTTAGGACCTTCATGGCCATCTTTCGCAATCATTTTTGTGATTTTTCCAAAGTCAGCTTCATCAACTAAAGTCTTCAACTTTTGATTACTTGGGTACCATGTTGTTTCAAAATTAGTCAATAGATGTGTATTATTTTCGCGGGAAAGTTGAGCCATTCTTTTGGCATCCTTTAACGTAGTCGCCAAAGGTTTTTCGACCACCAATGGAATTTTCATTGGTAGACAAATTTCGGCAACAGCTAAATGTTCGTCTATAGGATTGTATGCCATGACCACATCGGGCGTAAACTTGCCTAACATTGTTTCAATGTCGGGATAAAACAAAGTGTCAGGAACTTTATAATCCCTTTTATAGCGAGCTATCAACTTTGGGTCGTTTTCCGCTACGCCCAACAACTCTATTCTCTGCTCCCTAAAGGCGTTCATGATTTCATGGGCATGATCATGACTGAGCCCGACCACCGCGACCTTGAGCAATTTTTGAGCGTTCGCTTTCTGCGAACCGAAGCATACAGTCAGTATTAAAAAAGACATGAAGAGTCTGAATGAGCCATTTTTTATATTCATTTCTCTAAGATTTAATTCTATAGGGGTTGCGAACAAAAACGCAATTATTTTGGTTTTTGAAACTAGTAATAATAAAGGTGCTAATTCAAAACGCAAATACTATCCATCCCGACTCGATACATTAAAACATATATTAAAATTTCGCGCAGCAAAAAAAGCATTTATTTAATTTAAGCCTTAAAATAAGGATTAGTAATTATGCTATAATACCATTTTAATTACATGTAAATACTGCAAAAAATCTAGCCTTTTAGTATAGTATTATTTAACGAATTCTGAAAATAATTCGTCAAACCGCAAGAGAAATTATCAAATTTTTCAATCGATAATTTTTTATCCTTATATGGAACTTAGTTCCTTTTAAAAAATATTCGCAACATTCAACAATGTATCTAAATGGTCTTATTTTCCCATCAAAAAGACTTTGATTTTAACATCAGACTTTAAATATATGGCTAACATCTCCTAAAATCGTCTGGATAATTCCTAAATAGTAGCTGTGTGAGCATATTAACTACAAAATCGAAACATCCCTAAATATAGGGCCTAAAATTACATTTCCATTTCTCAAAATAGCAAAATGTAGGAAGTTAAAATATAAAATTCATGAATTTTATATATAAAGATTGTGGAATACCTACATTTGGGTAAGCATTAACATAACTTTATATTTTGAAAGGGGGTAGTCCATCGTCATTTAAATATCCGCGAACTCATTAATTCTAACTTTAACTAACTTAAAATTTAACACATGAAAAAAATTATTTTCAAAAATCTGATTTTTCTGGGCGCGCTATTGTGTTTCGGACTAACCAGAGCGCAAACCGTTACGGGCAACGTCTCTGATGGGTCTGGCCCATTGGCCGGTGCCAACGTTTTAGTGAAAGGAACCACGGACGGAACACAAACTGATTTTGATGGTAATTATACGTTGACCAATGTCGATGACAACGCCACCCTTGTCTTTAGTTATATCGGTTTTGAAACCTTAGAAATTCCTGTAGATGGACAATCTGAAATAAGCGTTGAATTAGGAGAGAATGCCTCCGAACTTGACGAAGTTGTACTAATCGGTTATGGTAGCCAAAGAAAATCGGATTTGACCGGGGCCGTCGGTCAGGTCAGTGAAGACGAACTTCAAGAACGTTCGGTTCAGTCGTTAAATCAAGGTTTGGCCGGTAGGGTTGCCGGGGTTCAGGTAAACACCACATCGGGTCGACCAGGCGGAAAGACCAACGTAAGGATTCGAGGTTTTAGCTCTATAAATTCCTCTAACAATCCACTTTACGTAGTCGATGGGGTTCAGTTGCCTCAAGGTAATTTAGACCAGTACAGTTCTGCCATTGATTTTTTAAATCCAAATGATGTTGTATCCATAGAAGTACTTAAAGATGCTTCTTCCACGGCTATATATGGTGCGCGAGGTGCCAATGGTGTCATTTTGGTAACGACCAAAAGAGGTCAGGCCGGAGAAGGTAGGGTAAGTTACAGTGTAGAGTATAACGTTAAGGAGTTCGGACCCAACCTAGCGGAAGTACTTAATGCTGACGAGTATCTGCAAGTCGAGCAGCTGGCTTGGCAAAACAGTGAAAAATTCGATCCCGCGGGATGGGCGGCAGGCAATTATGCCAATCTGGAACCCAGACTCAAAAGACAGGATCCAAATATAGCCCCGTTGTTCGACAGTAATGGCAATCCTCTTTATGATACGTATTGGCCTAGTGAAGTTCAACAGCACAGATTATCGCAAAACCATCAATTGGGTTTTTCCGGCGGTAATGAAAGAACTACCTATGCCCTTTCGATAGGTATTAATGATGAACAGGGCCTTTTGAAAAATACATATCAGAAAAGATATTCTGGTAGGTTTTCCATTGATGACCAAGTAAAGGAATGGTTGAAGGTCGGTGGTTCAATGAGCTACAACTATCAAACTGAAAATTTGGCGGATACCAATGATGAGGTTCCAAGACGAATGGTTGAGGATTTTCCTTTTTTACCGGTTAGATATCCTGCGGGACATCCGAGGGAAGGACTTTTCGCAGATAACAGGGATTACCCCTTCGCAGAAGGTACCTTTAACTCAGTACATAGGTTGGATGGTCAAAAATATATCTTGAATACACAAACAGCTTCAGGAAGTGTCTATACCAACATCGGGTTTACTAAAAATCTTGAAATGCGTACCGTAATCGGTGCCAATGTGATTACGCAAGAAAATCCTGAATTCAGGGATGCTACCTTAGCTGGAAATAGCCAAGCCTTCGCGTCTATCAGCAATAATAAAGAAACGTTCTGGTCTATCGAAAACTACCTTACTTACAATAAGGAAATTAATGAAAATAATTCGTTGACTGCCCTCTTAGGGGTATCTTGGCAACAGTCAAATTCATTATTTGTGAACGCGGAATCCAATAATTTTCCGACCGATTATTTTGAGTATAATAATCTTCGAGCAGGTGCCGATAATCTTCGAGTGGATTCAAATGCGCAAAGGGAAGCCTTGAATTCTTATTTTGGAAGGTTGAATTATAACTTGTTCAGTAAATATCTCTTTACACTGACCGGAAGGGCCGATGGTTCCTCAAAATTCGGTGATAACAATAAATTCGCCTTTTTCCCATCCGCAGCTTTTGCATGGAGGGTTTCCGACGAGAACTTTTTGAAAGATAGCAAGACGATATCAAATCTAAAATTGAGAACCAGCTATGGTTTGACAGGAAACTCCGAAATTCCACCTTATACTTCGTTATCCCTTCTAGGCTCCGGGTATCAAACTATTTGGGGAGGTAATGTTATTGGCGGAACAGGGCTTAACCGTTTGGCCAACCCAGATTTGAAATGGGAGAAAACGGCACAGTACGATTTAGGGCTTGAACTTGGTCTTTTTAATAATAGAATAAGTATTGAGACAGACGTTTACTATAGAAAAACAACCGATATGTTATTGGATGCTCCCGTACCGCAATCAAGTGGTTATGTGAACATTCGAAGAAACGTTGGTTCGATGGAAAATAAGGGGCTTGAAATATCTTTGAATACAAAAAACATTCTAACCCCCGATTTCAGCTGGAATACTTCCTTTAATATTTCGATGAACCGAAACAAGGTACTATCCCTCGCTACACCCTCCGATATTTTTGGCGTAGGAGGTCCGGGTATTACGAACGAAACTAATATTATTCGTATTGGCGAGCCCGTTGGTGCCTTTTGGGGTTTAACCCGCTTGGGCGTATGGGGTACTGACGAAGCGGAAGAAGCCGCCAGTTTTGTAAGCTATCGGAACAATTTGACACTTTTGCCAGGAGATATAAAATATAAAGATTTCAACGGCGATAAGATTATCAATGATGATGATAGAACGATAATTGGAAATGGTTATCCAACCGCTCAAGGGTCCTTAATCAACACTGTAAACTATAAGGGATTAGATTTAACCTTTGACCTGCAATATTCTTGGGGTAACGATGTGATGGATATGAACTTGCATTCCAGTGAAGACCGACAATCTTTAGCTAACAGCTATCGCACCGTTTTAAATGCTTGGACACCAGACAACCAAAATACCATGATTGCACAAGTTAGGGATACAAGAGCCGGGTATGTAACCAATGTAGATTCACACTGGGTGAAAGACGGATCTTTCTTGCGCGGAAGAAACTTGGTCTTAGGTTATTCGTTTGGACCAGAGTTACTTGAAAGATTATATTTGAATAAATTGAGAGTTTATACCTCTGCCCAGAATTTCTTTTTAGTAGTCGATAAGGAACTTTTGGGAGACCCTGAAGTAATTCCAATTCGTGGTGGCGCGGGAAACAATGTTTTCTCCCAAGGAATGAAATGGCATGAATACCCAAGAGCAACGACTTTTGTGATAGGGCTACAAGTGGGTATATAATCAACTAACGTAAAAGAAAAATATCATGAAAATTAGTACTATAAATATAGGTAAGATTGTCGGCGTAATGTCACTTTTGATTACCAGCATCGGCTGCTCCGATTTTTTGGATGAACAAGATCCCTCGAATTTAGAACCGGCCAGTTTTTATACAACCGACATTCATGCTGAGGCCGCAATTGCCGCAGTATATGACGACGCCAGATTTGTCGGTGAAGGAGCGGGGATTTTTTCGTCGAACTGGCAGTTTCTGATGGCGCCTACGGGAACCACCACTACCGAAACGGCACAAAATTCTGATTTGAATAACTTATATGCACTCTCTTTTGATGCCAACACATTGCATATACGCAATTGGTACAGAGGTATTTATAAGGTGATTGGTAATGCTAATTTGGTTCTTGAAAACGTACCAGGCATTGAAATGGACGAAACACAAAAATCCCAAATATTGGGAGAAGCTAGTTTTCTAAGGGCTTGGGCCTATTTCTACGCGGTAAGGCTTTGGGGAGATGTTCCATTGATAACCACACCACAAAGTTCCACTTCTGAGGACTTTTTTCCTCCACGAACCCCTCAGGCGGAAGTTTATGGTTTAATAGTTTCTGATTTGTTGAGCGCTGAAAATGCAGGATTGCCTTGGACGGATGAATCCGGTAGGGTATCTCAGGCAGCAGTTAAGACCTTACTTTCGAAAGTATACCTTACTATGGCAGGTCAGCCCCTTAACGATACAGGGCGTTATGCCGATGCGGCCGCCAAAGCGAAAGAAGTTATTGACAATGCAGGACCGATTCGGCTTTTTGAAACGTATGGTCAACTGCATGATGAAAGTCTAAATAATACGGGAGAACATATTTTTAGCCTTCAGTATAATAACTTGGTGGAGGATAATCCTATGGATAATATGTATCCAAACTTTCAGCCTGTCACCTATCGTGGTCCATCGGGAACAGGGAGTACTATACCAGACATTCAGTTTTACAATTCATATTCAGACGGTGATTTGAGAAAAGTAGACCGTGAAGGCTGGTTCTATACCAGTTATTATGAGAATGGTGATGGCGAATTGTTCGAATTGGGAAAACCGTATATTTTCAAGTATTTTAACCGAACCGCCGATGGTACTAGTGGTGTACCCGGTACGGCAAAGGATAACTTAAACCTTATGTTATTTCGATATGCCGAGGTTCTGCTGATTTACGCAGAAGCCGACAATGAAGTTAACGGACCAAGCCAAGCCGCATGGGATGGTTTGAATGCAATTCGAGAAAGGGCCCAACTTACCACGCCTGCTGTTGGAACATTCAATCAAGATTCATTTAGGGATGCCATACTAACGGAAAGATGGCATGAACTTGCTTTCGAAATGAAAGCTTGGTTCGATATGGTACGCCTGCGTCAAGTGTACAATGTTACCAACGGCGAATTTGATGACTTTGTGGGTCACGTCAATGCCAACTCAGGACAAGCACTTCAAGAGAAACATTTACTTTTTCCACTTCCTGAACAAGAAATTATTAATAATCCTAATCTGACACCTCAGAACCCAGGGTATTAATGAAATTTGTTTGTGTACCGATATAGTTACATTGATTAGCTTATAAGTACACGTAAAATTTTTGTTAGTTGAGTTAGTTTGAGAGCAATGTTGCCTTTTGGCAGCGTTGCTCTTTTTTTTGAATAAATCGATTGTGTAATTTCACCAAAATCGCGACATGTTATCGACTTAACATTTGATCTACGTTTGTATTCAATTTTATAAGTATATTGTGAACCTCCTTGAACATTTCAAGTCCGAATAAAAAAATCGAATTTTTAAATCAACAAATCAGCGATGATTTTTAAACATTGGTTTCCAACGCTATTATTTTTTTTGCATGGGCTAACATACTCCCAAAGTCCCGAAAACGTTGACTTAGAAAAGTATCTCAAACAGATTGAATTCTTGATCGATAAGAATTCTTCCAATGAGCAAGTTGGTTTTCATGAACATGAATTACTTGACAAACGCCTGAATTCAGATGACATTGATAAAATCAACGTTTGCCTTGAGCTCTATACAAATTATATATACAAGTCAACGGTATTAGCAAAGAAGTATAATGATGAGGCCACTATTCTGGCCGAAAAGCTAAACTTCAATAAAGGGATATTACAAGCGAATTTCAATCAAGCCTATATTTATTTTATACAAGGTGAATTTAGTGAAGCAAGTAAATTGCTTAAAAGTCTACAAGTAAATCCTAATCTCAATCAATTACCGGAAATACATGCGGATTGTGAAATACTTGAATCTTACATCTTTACTGAACGAGGCGAATATGATTTAGCATTACAAAATGCCCTCGACATCTTGGAAATTGGAGAGGATTCAAAAAACGGATATATTCAAATGCGCGCGTTTTCGGCCATTTCCCATGTGTATCTTAGGCTAGGGGAATATAAAAAAGCGATGGAAAACTGCTTAAAGGGTCTGGACTTCATCCTTAAACTGGAAAAAACCCAATTTCTTCTTCCAAAAATCGACGAGCTCGCTAGAATGACCCATAAGCTTAAAGGAAGTAGGGAAGCGGCCAAATTATATGATTTCTATCTACGAATGGAAGAAAAATCACCTCATGCCGGTAGCTATATAAATAGTATAGTTTACATGAATATTGCAAACATTTATGTAGAGGAATTAAAATTTGAGAAAGCCTGGGTTTTTTTGACGAAAGCCATGGATATAATCGACACAAATAACTATAGGTTTAGAAAACCAAGAGCCTATGCGCTAATGGCCGAACTTCAATTAAAGACACTCGATACGATAGCGGCCATAGATAGCTATAATAAAGGATTATGGTCCGCTGAGGATATTAATGCCAATGATATGGTAAAAGACATAAGCAATACCCTATCTACACTATTCAATCTTAGAAAAGATAGCATCAAATCTACTTTATTTGCAAAATTATATACTAAAGTCAGTGATTCACTCTTTACCATGGAGGCATCACAAAGAATCAAAATATTGGAATCAAGAAGAAAAATAAATGAAATTTCCAAAGAGAAGGAAATCCTTGAAATAAAAACCAAATCCCAGGAAGACCGGTATCAATTTGCGATACTGGTTCTAGCATTAACCTTTATCTCGGGAACAATTGCAACCTTTTCATATTTTAAGGTAAAAAAGAAAAATAGACTCCTATTCTATCGAACAAAAGAATTAACCCAAGAAAAACGTAATCATAAGAAACAGACCTTACCGCCTTCCGAAGAGTATAGCAAAGCTGTGGATTTGGACAAAAGAATGAAAAAGAAATATATCGATGATGATCTCAGGGATATTATTATGACCAAGCTAAAACGTCTTGAGAAAGCGAATTTTTTTCTAAACTCAAATTGTAGTCTAAGTAATCTTGCCGATGAATTGCAAACAAACCAAAAATATCTATCCTTAGTCATCAACCACGAAAAGCAATCTAATTTCAATACCTATATCAACGGATTGCGAATCGACTATTTGCTGAATAGATTGTTAGAGGATGAGGAATTCCGAAATAGCAAACTTAGCTATATCTCTACCGAAAGCGGCTTTAACAATCCCAATACATTTTACGCCGCATTTAAGAAACGACAGGGTATTTTGCCATCCTATTTTATAAAGCAACTGAACGAAGAAGGTAAGGGTGAAATTATGTCAACTTAAAGCCTTTTCATTAAACCACCCATATTAACATTTTTCCGATCGTATTCCATTTTATCAAAGGAGATGGGTAGTTGAACCTTTATTACTAGATTATATTTTTACGAGGTGTAAAATGCGTTAAAATTAAAGCTAAAGGATTGATAACAAAAAATGCCATTTGACTTACTACTGAGCATTTGATGAATAATAATTAGGCAAATGTGGTACAGTGCGGCATTTGTCAATGTAATTGTAAAAAAGGATGTACGATAAAATCCCAAAAGCTATTTCACTTTACGTAGGCGTATTTTTGAAAACAGATTTAAGATTACGACGGTAAACTAAGGTGATATTCGCTAAGGGTAGCAATTCTGTTTTCGTTACTTCTAGTTAAGGTCCAGACACTTTCAACCTAGAAAATAGTAGTAAAATTGAATCTTAAAGTTATGAGCGAGACTTTATTTTTATTGAAAATAACTACAACTTTTAAAAGCCGTTGATGAATGCAACAAATGTCGCTTCGAGTTTTGTTTATTATTTATAAATACGCCAGTCGTCCCTTTCAGATAAATTAATAAGATTGCAAAGGAGACCCAAATATTAAAATTAAGATGACGAAAAAGGGTAGGATTACTTCAATCCTACCCTTTTATCTTTCATTAAAAATGGGAAATTAGTGTTTTAATTTACTAGGTGCCGTTAAAAAATATCATAACCCCTATTACGATTATAATAATCAAAATTGAAATCGCAATATCAACCCATGTATAGCTGTTCTTATTGTTTTTCTTTTCTTCATCCGTTATCGTACCAAAAGTAAGGTTCACTATTTTTTCCCTATCAGGAGCTTTCGTCAATAAACTTACGGTCGTCAAGAAAATTAGGCAGAACAAAAAGAACCAAGCTCCAAAACTCAAGAAATTCATATCTCCCATTTTAAAGAGGAATCCGTCTGGGTCCAAATCAGCTTTTATCAATTCGAGTACGATACGCAAAAAAGCCACTATGATACCCATTACCAAAGTGGAAATGGCACCAGTCGCATTAATTCTTTTATAAAAAATACCGAGAATAAATACAGCGGTTATGGGAGGGGCAATGTACGATTGTACACTCTGAAGATACTCGTACAACACGCCTGAAATATTGGCCATAATAGGTATCCATACAATGCCTATTATCACCACGAAAACTGTGGCAATCTGACCGGTACGTACTAATTGTTTTTCAGGAGCGTTAGGTCTTAATTTCTTATAGATATCAACGGTGAACAAAGTTGAGCATGAATTAAAGACCGATGCCAATGAGCTCATCAAAGCTGCCAAAAGTCCGGCAGCGACCAACCCACGCAATCCGGAAGGTAAAAGATTACTCATCAATACCGGAAAAGCTTCATCAGGACTGTCCCAATGCAACTCGCCTCTCATCTTCAGAGTGAGAGCAATAACTCCTGGTATCAAAAACAAGAAAACAGGTAATAATTTTAAAAGTGCGCCGAAAATAGTACCCCGCCTACCTTCTTTAATATTCCGTGCGGTCAGAGCACGTTGAACGATATACTGGTCGGTACACCAATACCAAATTCCTACAATGGTACTCGTAATCAAAAGTGATGGCCAAGGAAAGTCAGGATCTGTTGCCGGTCGCCACATATTAAAATATTCTGGGCCCAAGGTTTCCGTCATACTGCTCCAACCCCCTACTTTCTCAAGCCCCATGTATGTGAGTACCGCTGCTCCAATAATCAATAGTACGGCCTGTAAGGTTTCGGTATATACTACCGCCCGCATACCTCCGAGAATTGTGTAGATACCGGTAAGAACAACAGTTGCTATCGCCCCTGTCCAGAAATCGATACCCAACAAAGCAGAGACCACTACCCCACCAGCGTATATCGTAACGGAAATTTTGGTGAGCACATAGGCCACAATGGAAAATATAGATAAGAGCCATCTTGATCGTGCATCGAAACGTTTCTCCAAAAATTCGGGCATCGTAAATACGCCGCTTCTAGCATAAAAAGGTAAGAATACCCAGCCCAGTATCAATACCACCCAAGCTTGTATTTCGTATATAAGCAACGGTAGTTTGTTACTGGCGCCGGTACCGGCCAGACCGACTACGTGTTCGGAACCGATATTGGAAGCGAAAATAGAAGCCCCCACTACAAACCAACCTACATTTCTACCGGCCAAAAAGTAATCTTCCGTATTATTTTCTTTTTTCCGGATTACCCAAATGGCAATACCTAACAATAGTAGAAAATAAAGTGAAATGCTAATCCAGTCAAAGGTATCTAATGGTTGCATGGCGGCTAATTAGTTAGTTGAAAATTTGAAAGTTGTTCTAGTAGAATACGTATCTCCTGGCTCTAAAGTAACCGAAGGAAAATCGGGTTGGTTTGGCGAATCGGGATAATGCTGGGTTTCTAGGCAAAAGCCTGATCGCTTGGCGTATGTTCCACCGTTTGGTGCCGGCAAGGTACCATCCAAAAAGTTACCGGTGTAGAATTGAATTCCGGGCTGATCGGTCAACACTTCCAGATTTCTTCCGGTTTTGGGATGATATGCAGTAGCGACCGATCGGTATCCAGTTGCTTGGTCATTTAGTACCCAGCAATGGTCGTAGCCACCGCCCAAAGTAATCTGTTCGTTGTCAGCATCGATTTCTTTACCGATTTGTTTGGGCTCCGTAAAATCAAAGGGAGTACCCTCAACAGGTTTTAATTCACCTGTTGGTATAAGTCCACTATCCACGGGAACGAACGCATCGGCATCTATTTCTACAAGATGGTCGAGAATAGGTTTGGAAAATTCTCCGGAGAGGTTAAAATAGGTGTGCTGGGTTAGATTTACTATCGTGGTCTTATCCGTTTGTGCCTCATAAAGCACATCTAAACTATTATCCGCATTCAATGTATAGGTTATGGTTGTATTCAAATTTCCGGGAAATCCTTCTTCCATATCTACACTGAGGTAGTTTAATATCAATTTTACATTGTCATCCGCTTCTTCCGTTTTTGCCTTCCAGACTTTCTTATCAAATCCTTGCAAGCCGCCATGAAGGCTATTTTCCCCATTATTTTTTGCCAAGGTATATTCGGTATCGCCCAAAGTAAATTTACCATTTGCAATTCGATTTCCATACCTACCCACTAGTGCACCAAAGAAGGGATTTTTCTTTTCGTATTGCGCTAAAGAATCGAATCCTAAAACTACATTCTGCAAGTGCCCTTGTTTATCAGGGGTGCGCAAGGCGATAATTCTTCCACCAAAGGTGATAATGTCTACTTCTATACCATTTTTATTCGCTAGACTATATTTGGTAACGTTTTCGCCATTATCAGTTATACCAAAATCACTTGAACTGACACGTACTTTTTTTTCCATCTTTGTAGTTTCTTGATTTTCCTCACTTTTTGCACTTTCCCTACAGGCAAAATTTGCCAGAAGAATTATAGTTATAAACATCCATGTAAAGGGCATTCTATTTTTTCGCATAGGATTAATTTTTACATATAATTTTGAAACGTATGGTAGTACGCCTCGTTAGCATGCAAAAGCTCCTTAAACTGTCTTATGGTGGTATCCTTATCTATTACGACCAGCTCCACACCCGCCATTTCTGCAAAATCCTCGATAAATTCGGTAGTCAAAGCTTGACTGTAGACGGTGTGGTGGGCACCACCGGCCAATATCCATGCAGTGGCAGCTATTTCCAAATCAGGTTTTGCATCCCAAAGCACTCTGGCCACAGGCAACTTCGGTAATTCACCCATTGGGACTACCGCTTCAACTTCGTTTACAATCAATCTGAACCGATTACCCAAATCTACGAGCGAAACATTAATTGCGCGCCCAGGAGGTGAATTGAACACCAAGCGTACCGGGTCTTCCTTACCCCCAATTCCTAGAGGATGTACCTCGCAGGTGGGTTTTTTATCGGCGATTGACGGACAGATTTCCAACATGTGCGAGCCCATTACATAGGCTTTTTGTGGTGTGAAATGGTAGGTGTAGTCTTCCATAAATGAAGTACCACCTTCAATTCCTGTTGCCATAACTTTCATAGCACGCAATAGCGCGGAAGTCTTCCAGTCGCCCTCACCTCCAAAACCATAACCATCGGCCATTAAACGTTGTGTCGCAATTCCTGGTAACTGTTTTAACTCACCTAAATTTTCAAAAGTGTCGGTAAAGGCTCCAAAACCCCCCTCTTCCAAAAAGGAACGAAGACCCAATTCAATTTTTGCAGCATCAATGAGCGATTGTCGTTTACTTCCCGATTCCAATAATGCATCGGCCAATTCATATTCCGATTCATATGTTTTGATCAATTCTGATACCTGTTGATCGGAAAGCTCATTAATATGGCTAGTTACATCAGAGGAGTCATAGCCATTTACGGAAAAACCGAAACGCAATTGCGCTTCCACCTTATCCCCGTCGGTTACGGAAACCTCGCGCATATTGTCCCCAATTCGAGCAACCTTTAGGTTTTGAAACTCGTTCCAGCCCAAGGCTACCCTTGTCCAATTACCAATTTTTTCCTGAATTCTTTCCACTTCCCAATGACCGACAATAATCTTTCTGTTTTTACGCATTCGGGTCATCATATGCCCAAATTCCCGATCCCCGTGAGCGGACTGGTTTAGGTTCATAAAATCCATGTCGATACTTTTCCAAGGTACCTCGGCATTAAATTGGGTATGCAAATGACAAAGTGGCTTGTTCAAAATGGAAAGCCCCTTAATCCACATTTTTGCAGGCGAAAAGGTGTGCATCCAGGTTATAATTCCAATACAATTCTTATCAGCACTGGCCTCTTGGCAAACATCGGTTATTTCATCCGGAGTCTTTACCGTTGGTTTATAAACAATGTTTACAGGAATATGGGAAGAGGCATTGAAGCCTTCTACAATGGTTTGGGAATTCTTTGCTACCTGCTCTAAAGTTTCGGGTCCGTACAAATGTTGACTGCCCGTAACGAACCAAATTTCCTTGTCATTCATGGTTTGAATCATACTAGTTATCTCAATTTATTGACCGTAATATGCATTTTTACCATGCTTACGTTCGTAATGTTTCTTAATTAATGAATCTTTTAATCTTGGTGCGTTAGGGTTAATCTGTAAGGTCAGATAGGCCATTTGGGCAACGGTCTCCAAAACTTTACTATTGTAAACTGCTTTGGCCGCAGTATTACCCCAGGCGAAAGGCCCATGATTACCTATTAAAACCATTTCAACTTCCTCGGAAGAAATTCCGCGTTCAGTGAAACAATCCATAATCTGCACTCCAGTATTGTGTTCATAATTTCCCTCAATTAAACTATCTTTCATAGGCGCGGCACAAGGTATATCTGCAGTCAAGTGGTCGGCGTGTGTTGTTCCGAATATAGGAATATCACGTTGTGCCTGGGCCCAAGCCACCGAATACGTAGCATGGGTATGGGCTATACCACCAATGTGATTCCAATTCTTATACAGATGGGCATGGGTTTTTGTGTCAGATGAAGGTCTCATGCTTCCTTCGATAATGGTATTGTCATAATCGACAATAACTATATCTTCAGGTTTTAATCTTTCATAGGGCACTCCACTTGGTTTAATGGCAAATACGCCTTGATCTCTATCAACGGCACTCACATTTCCAAACGTATAGATGACCAACCCAAGGCTATTTAATTCAATGTTCGCCTCGAAGCACTCTTGCTTTAATTGGGTGTATTTCGAACTCATTTTTAATTCTTCTTTGCAATAGTTTCCATAAACGCCCCTAACCTATCGTACGATTCTATTAAATACGCCGAATCTTGAACCCTCTGAGGCTTGGGCAAATATTCCGCCTCATAGGCACTACCCATATTCTTACTCGCTTCGGCAACGTTTGGATAAATATTCGAAGCAACCGCGGCATAAATTGCTGCCCCCAATGCAGGGGCTTGGTCAGACTCCGCTACCTTTATTGGCATGTTCATGATATTTGCCAAGGTCTGCATGATAAAGGGGGATTTACGTGCTACGCCTCCGATACCTACTACGGATTCTATTCTAATGCCTTCTTCTTGAAATCTATCCGCAATTTTTTTTGAACCTAGACATATCGCGTTTATCAACGCCTTAAAAATATGGGGCGCTTTTGTACCTAACGACAAATGCGAAATGGCACTTTTCAGATTTTGATCTGCGTCGGGCGTTCTACGGCCATTAATCCAGTCCAGTGCAGTGGGAATACTTTCCGAAAGTGGAATAGCTTCTGCGGCATCGGATAATTTGGAAATGAAATTACTGGCTATTTCGTTCTTTAATTCTTCTTTTTGTTTGTCTGAAAGGATGTCGGAGGTCATGACGAGATTATCGATAGGCCAAGAAAGTACATCCTTAAACCAAGCCAAAAGATCTCCGAAAGCGGACTGACCTGCTTCTAGACCGATCAATCCGGGAATGACCGATCCGTCTACCTGACCGCAGATACCTCTAATCGTTTTACCGTTTACCTCTGATACTTTGGCAACGATAATATCACACGTAGATGTACCCATTACCCTTACCAACGCATATTCATCAATTTTGGCACCAACGGCTCCCGAATGTGCGTCAAAAGTGCCTACAGCAATGACCGTATTAGTAGTCAGACCTAATTTTTCTGCCCATTCAGCACTCAGATGTCCCGCTACTTCATCGGAAGTATAGGTTTTATCATATAACCTATCACGTAATTCCGCCGCATAGGGATGTAACAGACCCAAAAATTCCTTTGGCGGAAGTCCGCCCCAGCTTTCATGCCACATCGCCTTGTGTCCAGCGGCACAGCGGCTGCGCTTAAAAGATTTTAAATCTTTATTATCTATAAGCAAATAGGTCATGAGGTCGCAATGCTCCATCCAAGTGAAGGCCTCTTGTTGAACGGCTTTGTCCGCTTTTACCACATGTGCGATTTTCGCCCAAAACCATTCCGATGAATAAATTCCGCCTACATATTTGGTATAATCCTCACCACCCCAAGTATCTGCCAGTTCGTTTATTTTTTCTGCTTCCGCAATGGCGGTATGATCTTTCCAAAGTACCATCATGGCATTCGGATTTTCTGTAAAGCCCTTTACCAAAGCCAATGGGGTTCCATCTTTAGCTACGGGCACAGGAGATGATCCGGTCGTGTCGATACAGATACCCTTGATTGCTTCTGGATTGATTTTACTTTTTGAAACAACCCCGGATATTGTCTTTTCCAAGCCTTCAATATGGTCCAAAGGATGTTGCCGAAATTGGTTTATAGAAGCGTCGCAATATAAATTCTTTTTCCATCTTGCGTACCAGTGTACCTCAGAAGCTACTTCTTTTCCATTTGATGAATCTATAAGTACGGCCCTAACGGAATCCGTCCCGTAATCCAAACCTATGACGTATGATTGTTCCAAATTAAGTTTTCTGAGATTATTGTATTTCGCTATCCAGCCAAACTTTCATTTTACCAGGTCCACGATTTGACCAGGCATAATAGGGAATAGCTTTAAATTTTTGATTTTGGATGGAATTGACACCACCTAAAAGATCCTTTTCCATTTTCACCTTGAAATCAGCATTAGAGGGCATAGTAATCGCATCGAAGTTAGCTTTATTGTCAACTTCCTCCACTGCGTAAACTAAGGGTCCGTATTCCAAAGCAAATTTCCCTCGATTCTCAACAACTTTTTCCGATGTTTCGACCCTACGTACTTCCATTGGAAACCGAAGCTGAATCTGCTTTCCATTAACTTTTTCTCCTGATAGTGTTACGTATCCATCCAAAGAATTAAAAGGTTCTTTTTCACCCTCAATGAATACTTCCACCTCTTCGGATACCTTGTTTACATAATCGTACAACCCGCCAGGTAACACTTGATTCTTGGCCCAACCGGGAATCCGTAACTTAAGGTTAAAATCCTCACCTTTACCTGCTTTAACGTCTATCTGAACCCTACCATTCCAAGGATAATCAGTCTTTTGAACGATATGAATACCATTCTCCTTCAAATCGATAGACGCATCATTTGAAGCATATAAATTTACATATACATCGGTATCCTTTTTTGAATAAACGAGTCCAGGAAGCGCGGGTATAAAACGAACCAGGTTGGTCGGACAGCAAGAACAATCGAACCATGCTTTTCTGGTTACCGCTCCCTGATTAAATTCGTAGACACCATCAGATGCCAAGGCGTTCGGATAAAAGAATTCCGTACCGCTTAACGAAAGTCCAGAAATCAAACCGTTATATAAAGTTCTTTCAATAACATCATAATACTTGACGTCACCAGTCATATTGAACATTCTATGGTTCCAATAGACATCACCAATAGAAGCGCAAGTCTCATTATAGGCCGTTAGATTTGGCACTTCGTAGTTATCCCCGAAAGCCTCATTCTCATGCCTGGCACCAATACCTCCGGTTATGTACATTTTCTTCTGTACCATATTTTCCCAAAGGGCATCGATGGCTTCATGGTATGCAGTATCATTTTTTATAGCTGCTATATCTGTCATTGCAGCATACATATAAACGGCCCTTACGGCGTGCCCCACTACTTCTTCCTGATCGGTTACGGGTAAATGGTCTTGTGAATATTCACCGAACAGTTCATGGTTCTTTGGATTTCCCCTATTCTCCAAAAAATAGTTTGCCAAATCGAGGTAAGCCTCTTTCCCGGTAACTTCATAGAGTTTGATCAATCCCGTTTCTATAATCTGATGCCCTGGAACTGCCTGTATTTTGCCTTTTTCATCACCAAAAGTTGCCACCATTAAATCAGCATTTTTTAGCGCTATATCTAAAAAGCTTTTTTTTCCTGTTGCCTTATAATGCACTACGGCTGCTTCGTACATGTGACCGGCATTATACAGTTCATGACTTGATGCAAGGGACTCCCAACGTTTTCCTTCTTTGACCGCAACCCAATCTGCAGGTGGTTTAGCAGGATTAATGGTTCGCCAGGTTGTCAAATATCCATCTGGCTCCTGACCAATTTGTACAATTCCTATTAACGAATCCAGCACCTTTTCCAAAGAAGGATTGGGGGCACTTATCAATGAATTGGATGCTCCTTCAATTATTTTATAAACGTCGGAATCATCAAAAGGCATCACCCCTTTTACACCACCTTCCATTTTTCCTCCGGCAATTAAAAAATTATCAAAGCGACCTTCTTCCTCACACTTCGCTATAGCGTAGGCTATGGTTTTTTCCTGTACACGTTCGATAATAGGCAGCCAAAACTCATCCGTCAACTTTACATTTTGAATGTTTACCGGCGTAATCGCGTATGCTGAATGTTTTTCAACGACAACACCAGTCTTCTCTTTTCCATTTTCTTGACAACCAAAAAAAATGGCGAGAAGTGATGTCAGTAACGATGTTAATAGTACTCTTTGCATAAAGACCTAAATTTACTTTGTTCCTTCCAGAACCAATACTGAAAAAGGTGGTACCTCAACTTCCAACAACCCCTTTTTAAATTTAAAATTAGTAAAACCTTTAGGCACTATGGCATTCGGATTTTCAAAAGTGTTGTGGTCTTGTAGATTAGCTGAACTCAAAATAGACCCGGTCATATTCTTTAATCCGAGTTCATTCAAATCAATGGACACGGAATTAGCGTTTTTGGTATCTATATTGGTAAATGATATATGAACTTTTTCAGTCTCATCTTTTGATGCAGAGACTGTTAGCGAAGGCAATGACTCATCTTCAAATTTGTACATTGGCGAATCGAAGGACAAGGGAATCAAGGTAGCATCTTGATGTACTTTATACATGTTCATAACATGATAGGTGGGCGTCAAAATCATCTTTTCTTCCTCCGTAAGTATCACAGCTTGTAATACGTTGACTGCCTGTGCCAAATTGGCCATTTTGACCCGGTCGGCATGATTGTTAAAAATGTTTAGGTTCATTCCAGCAATCATAGCATCACGCATGGTATTCTGTTGGTATAGGAATCCGGGATTAGAATCTTCGGCAACCTCATACCATCCTCCCCACTCATCTACAATAAGATCTACTTTTTTATCCTCATCATACTTGTCCATAATGGCGGTATGCTTAACAATGAGCTCTTCCATTAACCAAGATTCCTTCATGGTCTTGAAATAGGTTTCTTCATCAAAATTGACATCCGGCCCTTTGGCTTTCCAATCGATTACCGAATAATGGTGGAGCGCAACACCTTGAAGCATATTCTTAGGGATATTTTTCATCAAAACTTCCGTCCAATTATAATCATCGTTACTTGCTCCTGATGCAATTTTATAAATGCCGCCTTCTACATCGGCGTCGGACATAAATGTGGCATATTTTTTATAGATGTCCGCATAATATTCCGGACGCATATTGCCCCCACAGCCCCAAGCTTCGTTGCCAATTCCCCAATATTTTACGGTCCAGGGTTCTTCTCTACCATTTTCACGCTTCAAATCCGACATCGGACTTTTTCCTTTGTAATTGGTATACTGCACCCAATCGGCCAATTCTTGCACTCCTCCGCTGCCAACATTGCCAGACAGGTAAGGTTCAGCGCCCAGTTCTTCACATAGGTTCAAGAAATTATGGGTCCCAAAACTATTGTCCTCCGTAACCCCGCCCCACCACGTATTCACTATGGTAGGTCTTTTCTCCAAGTCCCCAATGCCATCCATCCAATGATAGGTATCGGCAAAACAGCCACCTGGCCAACGCAAATTAGGAATCTGTAATTCTTTTAGGGCATCAATGATATCGAGTCGCACACCCGCAGAATTTGGAATCGCGCTAGAATCCCCCACGTAAAATCCTTCATAAATGCATCTACCTAAGTGTTCGGCAAAATGACCGTAAATATGTTTACTAATGATAGGAGCATTATCCGATGGTTCTACCGAAATTTTTACATTGTTCTGACCTGTACATAGTTGTGAATAACCGATTACAAATAAGATCAGAATGGGCAAGAAGTTGCGTCTACTCATGGGAATGTGTTGTTTTAATAATTAGGAGCGGATTTTTATAATTCTAAGAATAATCACAAATATGCTCCAAGTTAATTGCAAATTCACTTGTATGAAACTTATATTGATGTAAATCAACAACAATAATAATTAAAAAAAGTGTAATTTAAACACTTGTAATGGGAATTATTTTACTTAAGACCTAATTTATCATGTAAAATAAGTAGCTTGTTGCCGTTAAAATTTTCTAGTTACGATGACACTAAGTACGTATAGCAAAGAGGACAAAATATTTCTAGCCGTCGACTGTATAATTTTCGGTTTTGACAAGGAGGAATTGAAAATACTATTGGTTAAAAGGAATTTTGAACCCGAAAAAGGCAAATGGTCCTTAATTGGCGGGTTTCTTAAACAGGATGAAAACTTAGATGAGGCCGCAACCAAAGTGCTTCAACATTTGACCGGCTTGAACAATGTTTATATGGAGCAATTGTACACCTTCAGCAAGGTAGACCGTGATCCCGCCGACAGAACTCTTTCCGTTGCGTATTATGCATTGATCGATATAGCCCAGCATGATAAAAATACCCTCAACGAAGAATCCGCCAAATGGTTTTCCTTAAAGGACGCGCCTACTTTAATTTTTGATCATAAACGAATGGTCGAGCGGGCTTTGGCACGTTTACGCAGAAGAGCCCTGACCAAACCTATTGGCTTTGAATTACTGCCCGAAAAGTTCACCATGCGCCAGTTACAGAAATTGTATGAGGCCATCCTCGATAAAAAATTGGACAAACGTAATTTCATAAACAAATTCAACTCATTGGATATCCTTATTAAATTGGATGAGAAGGATATGAGCTCATCCAAAAAAGGGGCTTATCTATTTCAGTTCGATGAAGAAAAGTACAACAGTAAAGTGGACGATGGTTTCAGTTTTAAGCTTTAACTAAAACCATGGGGAAAACTGTTACATAACTAAAATAACCGGAATGAAATTTTTAAGATTACTCCTACTTCTAATATTATTGCCATACGGTCAACTCAAGGCACAGTCACTAGAAGACTATAAGCTTTGGTTGGACTATAGCCCTGTTCAAAATACGGATTTAGCTGCCGACTATCTCAAAATTACCAGATCCATATATGTAGATGATGCTGACCCGATTCTGGCAAAAGCAAAAAATGAACTTACCACTGCCCTGCCTCAACTTTTAGGTAAAAAATTGGTTTTTACCAATCAAATACTTCCAGAAAATTCTTTAGTAATAGCGCTATACGAAAATCTACCGAAAGAATTAAAAGAACAAACCAAAGCAGAAATCGAAAATAGTACCGATGAAGGCTTTTTGATAAAATCGATAGACCTTAAAGGCAAATCAAAGATTATAATTAGCGCCAAAAAAGAAATAGGCATTTTGTACGGTGTATTCCGCTTTTTACATTTGATGCAATCACATCAAGATTTAAATGCAATCTCAATTGCGGATAGCCCAAAAATAGATATTAGAATGCTTAATCATTGGGATAATCTGGATAGAACCGTAGAACGGGGCTATGCCGGTTTTTCATTGTGGAATTGGCAAAAATTACCGGATTATATCGATGAAAGATACATTGATTACGCAAGGGCGAACGCATCAATCGGAATTAATGCTACTGCCTTAACCAACGTAAATGCAAATGCCTTAGTACTTACTCCGATGTATCTTGAGAAAGTTGAAGCTTTGGCTAATGTTTTTAGAAACTATGGTATAAAAGTATATTTGACCGCACGCTTTTCGGCTCCGATAGAAATTGGCAATTTAAAAACCGCTGATCCTTTAGATCGCGAAGTCCGAAAATGGTGGAAGGATAAAGCCAAGGAAATTTACGCGAGAATTCCGGATTTTGGAGGCTTTCTGGTCAAGGCAAATTCGGAAGGGCAACCGGGTCCCCAAAATTATGGGCGCAACCATGTAGACGGAGCAAATATGATGGCCGAAGCATTAAAACCCTATGGTGGTAATGTCATATGGCGCGCTTTTGTGTATTCGGAACATGATGATACCGATAGGGCAAAACAGGCCTATGATGAATTTTTGCCCTATGACGGAAAATTTATGGACAATGTTTTGGTCCAGGTCAAAAATGGTCCCATAGATTTTCAACCGCGGGAGCCCTTTCATCCTATGTTCGGGGCGCTTGAGAAAACGCCCTTGGTGATGGAATTTCAAATTACCCAAGAGTATTTGGGCTTTAGTACACACCTTGTCTTTTTACCTAAACTTTTTGAGGAAGTATTGGATTCGGATACGTACCGAAAGGGTAAAGGTTCTACGGTAGCAAAGGTAATCGACGGAAGTCTGTATGGCAATACGTTGACCGGAATGGCTGGGGTATCTAATATTGGTAATGACCTTAACTGGACGGGACATCCCTTTGCCCAGGCCAACTGGTACGGTTTCGGCCGTTTGGCCTGGGATCCCTATCTGAGTTCGGATAATATTGCAGAAGAATGGATACGAGCGACCTATAGTAATGACGAAAATTTTATTCAACCCGTCAAAAAAATGATGCTTACATCAAGGGAAGCCGTGGTCAACTACATGAGTCCTTTAGGATTGCACCATATATTCGATACCGGCCACCACTATGGTCCCGGACCGTGGGTAGATAATCTGGGTAGACCCGATTGGAACCCGGTGTACTATCACAAAGCAGATTCGCTGGGCATTGGGTTTGACCGTACACCTACAGGAAGTAATGCAACGGAACAATATGCGGATGAAGTGGCAAAGATGTTTAACGATACGGACAAAATTCCAGAACGGGATTTATTGTGGTTCCATCACCTTCCTTGGGATTATACGTTGAATAATGGGGAAACGCTGTGGAACGGAATGGCTTTACAGTATCAGGAAGGTGTTGATCAAGTTGAGGAAATGATCCGCACCTGGGATTCGATGAAATCATTTCTAACGGAAAGTCAATATAACGAAGTGGCCATGCTCTTGAAAATTCAATTGAAAGAAGCAAAATGGTGGCGTGATGCCTGTCTTTTATATTTTCAGAAATTTTCGGATAGGCCCTTACCAGCTGGTGTTGAAAAGCCTACACAAACTTTGGAACATTTCAAATCACTAAAATTTCCTTTTGCACCGGGCATACGGCCAAGCTGGGATTAGGTTGTTAATGGTGAATACCATCACATTAAATACAGTTAAGGCTAAAACTTAGTTCTGAAATACCGCTGTAAAGCTGTCGTGGGAATGCGTCATAAGGATACGACTACAGTACTCATAAAAAAATTCAACCTAAGGTATTCAAGGGTTCGCTCCTATTTAATAGCGAAATAAATAGAGGGAAATAATATCCACATACAGTCAAGTTTTTATGGAATCGTATTGCTTTTCTCAGCTTTGAGATATCTTGAATTGAGAATTCCCTAGCTGCTAAGATATTAAAGCTCCTCAACAAAAGTGGATTGTATTTTGGGAATAACAGTATTGGTGTAGACCTAATTTGACAGTACTATTCTATTCGGAACGGTGAAGCCGGCAAACCTTCTTTATTATATAAATTAGGGTTATCGGGATTATCCGCCCATGCGTAGCGCACGTATTTCGGCACCAATACTTCGTCGCTCCAAACCGTGACTTTGTCGCCTTGGATAGTAGCTTTTGCCCAAACAAAGTTCTTATCCTCACCCGCGATAGAAAATTCACTTAAGGCTTCCCCATCATTCGTAGTCAAACCACTGCCCGTATTAGAAAAAGTTATGGTCACTTTTTGGTCTTCAAATACATGGCTTTCATATGTCGGCCCTGAATAAATAACATCTTCGTTATAAGCAAGTTTTAGGGCAGCGAGCGCCATACGTTCCCCAACATCTTTTTTGTTATCAGGATGTATATCGTTCCATTCCCCTAAATCAATATTTACGGTCATGGCCGTATTCGGTAGGGAAAGTGCTTTGGATTGCGCTTCCCGTAATTCGGCCCAATGACTTTCCGTTGGCACATAGGAAACATCCATAAAATTAGGAAGCTGTGCATAAATAAAGGGAAGTTCTGGCCGATTGAATACTTTTCTCAATCCGGAAACCAAGGCACCCATATAGCCCTCATATTTTTCAGGCTCCCCTGAATTGCTCTCTCCTTGGTACCATAAAATACCTTTCAGCGCAAAATCCTCATAAGGGGCAACCATTCCATTATATAATGCCGTTGGTTCGTTTTGCGGATGTATTAGTCTTGCTTTTAACGTATTCGAATTCCTATCCGAAGTTACCGAATCATCAGCGGGACTATACACTTCACCAACTTTATACTGCCAATACCCTTTCAAGTCTACCGTATCACTCTCGGTAAAAATATAGTACGGCTTATCAGGTACAAATCCACCTTTACCACTGGTATTAGTAACGCGAACAACAAACGTATTTGTACCGGCTATTATAATATTTTCCGGAACTTCATATCTACGTTGTGGATATTGGTAGGTTTTACTTCCGACCATAACACCATTAATATATAGTTCGTCAGCATCAACGATCCGTCCCAAATATACCATTGCACTTTTACCGACCATAGATTTTGGAATGTCTATCTGACGCCTATACCAAACCACCCCATCCAAATCTCCAGCTCCCTGATCTTCCCAATAACCAGGTATATTTATTCTTCTCCAATTTTTAGGGGTAAAGTTTACATCGTACCAAGTTGTTTCACCTAGTAAACCTTTGTCCTGAATTTTAGGAGGATTCTCATTTGGTTCAACATTACTCTTAAGATGGCTATTTACGAAAGTGGAGTCCTTATTTTCTGAAATGATTTTTAAAATGTCCGGATACTCTTTGTAGCCTTCTTCCGGTATCCAAGCTTCTATCGGTGTACCACCTACACTGGCATTGATAAGACCAATTGGAATTCCGTATTTTTTATATATTTTTTTGGCGAAAAAATAGGCCACCGCAGAAAAGGGCCTAACCTCTTCACCGACGGCTTTTTGCCACTCGCCTCCTTCCAAATCTTCTTGTGGTCCAGAGATAACTGGAGTTGTTGGAATCTTAAAATGACGTATCTCCGAATAGTTTGCCGTAGCTATTTCATTTTCATAAAGTACATCGTGAATATCTAATTGATGTACCATATTGGATTGTCCGGTACACAACCAAACGTCACCAATTAAAATATCCTTTATTTGCACCGTATTATTTCCACCGGACACAGTCATTGTATACGGTCCACCAGCCTTCATTTTTTGCAGCTCTATACGCCATTTTCCATCCGTTGAGCACTTGGCTTTATACTTTTTCCCGTTAAAGTCCACGGTGATTTTATCATCACTATTCGCCCATCCCCAAATCGGAATTTTGGTCTCGCGCTGTAGCACCAAACCGTCGCTAATTAATTTTGGCAGTTTAAGCTGGGCCTGAATAGAAGCGCAAAATGAAAAGAGTACAATGAAAATTAGTTGGATTTTAGGTGTTTTCATTTTTAGCTAAGTATTGTGTTCGGTATAAATTTAAGCAATTGATGTTTAGTTAATTTGTGGTTGGCCAGACCATATCCCAAGTTTTTGAGGATAGAAAAAATGGCTGACCCCTTGCGGATAATTAAACAGATACCTAACTCGGGATATAATACTAAGTGTATCAAATCTCTCAATTTTCCCTAGCGTTTTGCGCAGGCGGTTTGAAAATTTCTGTTATCACTCCTTTATAGTTTCTTCTCTTTTGAGCTTCACTCATCATATAATGTTAAAGCATTTAGATCATTAAAGATGAAAGGCCATTTTATAGGTTTGCTAGATTCGTTTTTAGTGAAATGTTGAAATCCTATTTTGCGTTTTACAATCCCCACTACCTCAATTTCTCTGTCTTATTGCCAAATTGCTTAGAATAAATTAAAAAAAGAATGCACAGATTGCAAAATTCAATTAGTTTTATGTGTATATTCAACACTTAAATAGGACTTTACCTCTAATTATTTAATAAACAATATGCAAAGAATACTTTATTTCGTTGTTTACTTCATCCCCTTTGTAATTTTTGCCCAAGAACCATCTGACCTAAAACTCTGGTACGATGAACCTGCAGGGGAAGTATGGGAAAATGCCCTACCTATAGGAAATGGTCGTATTGGTGCCATGGTATATGGAAACGTCTCCAAAGAAATATTTCAGTTAAATGAGCACACAGTTTGGAGCGGCAGTCCCAACCGGAACGATAATCCTAATGCTCTGAAGGCCTTACCAGAAGTGCGACAGCTGATTTTCGATGGCGAATACAAGGCTGCAGAAGAATTGGCAAACGAAAAAATAATTTCCAAAAAATCACAAGGCCAAATTTTTCAGCCGGTAGGTAATTTAGAGCTCACCTTTTCAAATCAAGAAAAATTTGAGGACTATTATAGGGATTTGGATATTGGTAACGCTACCAGTAGAACTTCCTATACGGCCAACGGCGTTACCTATATTCGTGAAGCCTTTGTTTCGTTGGCTGATCGCGTTTTGATCATAAAACTGTCCACTGATCGACCCGGTAAAATTTCGTTTACGGCAAATTTCACCTCACCGCATACGGACCCAAAAATAGTGGCTAAAACGGATCACGAGATCTCACTCTGGGGCAAGACGAGTGATCACGAAGGGATTGAAGGTAAGGTTAAATTCAACGCCTTGATGCGAATGAAAACCACCAATGGAAAAAGCGTCAAAAGAGATAATGCGATTCGGGTTGATAATGCTGACGAGGTAGTTTTGATGGTATCCATCGCCTCTAATTTTAATTCGTATAAAGATTTAAATGGGGATGAAATGCAAAGGGCAAAAGAATATTTAGAAACTGCCTTTGCTAAAGAATTCCCCCAATTAAAGGCAGAGCACATCAAAAAATACCAAAACCTATTCAATCGGGTCAAATTGGATTTTGGCACCACGGATGCTTCAAAATTACCTACAGATGAACGATTGGCCAATTTTCGAAATACGGTCGACCCCTCTTTTGTAGCCCTCTACTTTCAATATGGACGGTATCTTTTAATTTCCTCCTCCCAACCTGGTGGACAGCCCGCTAATCTACAAGGTATTTGGAACCGTAGTATGAAACCCGCGTGGGACAGTAAATATACCATCAACATTAATGCGGAAATGAACTATTGGCCCGCAGAACGTACCAATCTATCCGAGCTTCATGAGCCCTTTCTTAAAATGGTGCAAGAGCTGTCTGAAGCCGGACAGGAAACCGCCAAGGTAATGTACGGCGCGAAAGGCTGGATGGCACACCATAATACGGACATTTGGCGTATTACGGGACCCGTCGATGGAGCATTTTGGGGCATTTGGAACGGTGGTGGTGGGTGGACGAGCCAACATCTTTGGGAACATTACCTGTACACTGGCGATGAACAGTTCCTAAAATCCATCTATCCAGTCCTTAAAGGTGCAGCGCAGTTTTATTCCGATTTTTTAGTTCAACATCCGAATTATCCCTATTTGGTAGTCGCTCCTGGAAATTCTCCTGAGAACGCACCGGAGGCGCATCAGGGTTCCTCCATTACTGCAGGCTCTACTATGGACAACCAGTTGGTATTTGATGTTTTTTCCACAGCAATTCAAGCTTCAAAAATAGTAGGTCAGGATGCTGATTTTGCAGATACCCTGGCTGCCAAGCGGAAAAAGTTACCTCCCATGCAAATTGGCAAACATAATCAGCTTCAGGAATGGTTGGACGATGTGGATTCACCAACAGATAACCACAGGCATATATCACATTTATATGGTCTATTTCCTTCCAATCAAATTTCCCCGTATAGAACGCCCCAACTATTCGCTGCCTCTAAAAACACCCTTTTACAACGTGGAGATGTTTCAACGGGATGGAGTATGGGATGGAAAGTAAACTGGTGGGCCAAAATGCAAGATGGCAATCACGCTTTCAAGCTGATTAAAGATCAATTGACTCCAGTGGGCATAAATAAGGGTGGTGGTGGCACCTATAACAATCTTTTTGATGCGCATCCGCCTTTTCAAATCGACGGGAATTTCGGATGTACTTCCGGAATTGCAGAAATGTTGCTGCAAAGTTCTGACGGAGCGGTTCATTTACTTCCTGCCTTACCCGACGCGCTTGCTTCGGGCTACGTTGAAGGCCTGAAAGCTAGAGGTGATTTTGAATTGGTGCGTATGGAATGGAAGGATAAAAAACTGGTCAAGGCGACTATCAAATCCAATTTGGGGGGAAATTTACGCCTTCGGTTACCCAATACCATAGAACGTATCGAAACTGCACAGTTAATTAAAGCCGAGGGTGCCAATCCTAATCCATTTTTTTATATCCCCGAAACCGCTTCCCCTTTAGTGTCGAAAGAATCAAATTTGACCGAAATCGATTTGGCTGAAACGTTTCTTTTTGATGTAGATACCGAAAAAGGAAAAATCTATACCCTTGTAATGAAGAAGTAATATGAAGCGATATCATCCTGTTAGTACGCTAGTTATGTATCTGATGCTTCAGTTCACGGTATATCCGCAAGCACAGAATCCCATTGTATTTGCAGATATACCCGACCTATCCATGATTCGGGTAGATGACACTTATTACATGAGCAGTACGACCATGCACATGAGCCCTGGGGTTCCTATTATGAAGTCTAAGGATTTGGTCAATTGGGAACTCGTGAATTATGCGTACGAACAACTCGGTGATGTCGATGCCCTGAATTTAAAAAATGGGGAAAGTGCCTATGGCAGAGGTTCATGGGCCAGTTGCATGCGCTATCACAACAACACATTTTATGTATTTACTTTCGCTGCTACGACCGGTAAAACCTATATATATTCTACAAAAGATATTGAGAACGGACCTTGGGAGGTAACTTCCTTCGAACCATCCTATCATGACCTCAGCGTACATTTTGATGATGATGGTAAAGTGTACATGATTTGGGGAGCAGGAAAATTGATGATCGCTGAACTTGAGAGCGATTTATCCGGCGTAAAAAAAGGAACGGAACGGGTACTTATCGAAAATGCAAGCGCACCCGCCGGTGATACCATTATGTTAGGTGCAGAAGGTTCACAACTCTTTAAAATCGATGGCAACTACTATCTCTTTAATATAACATGGCCAAGAGGTGGCATGCGCACGGTATTGATTCATCGGGCTGACAGTATAAATGGCCCTTGGGAAGGCAAACTCGCTTTGCAAGATAATGGAGTGGCACAGGGCGGATTGATAGATACTCCAGACGGGAAATGGTTCTCGTACCTATTTAGGGATTATGGGTCGGTTGGCCGTATTCCTTACTTGGTTCCCGTTAGTTGGAAAGACGGCTGGCCTGTATTGGGTGAAGATGGGAAGGTGCCCGAAATAGTGGACTTACCTGCAAGTAAAGGCTTGATTCCGAACATCGTAGCATCGGACGAATTCAAACGTAACAAGGATGACCCCCACCTGCCATTAGTTTGGCAATGGAACCATAATCCTGTAGACAGCCTTTGGTCCCTGAACGACAGAAAAGGGTATTTGCGACTGATTACGGGACGCGTAGACAGCACCTTCGTGCAAGCTAGAAACACATTGACGCAAAGAACCATCGGTCCTGTCTGTACCGGGATTTCCGAACTGGATATTTCACATATGAAGGAAGGCGATTTTGCTGGGCTGTCTTTGCTACAACAGCAGTATGGATTGGTGGGTGTAAAATTTGAAAATGGGAAAAAACGGGTGGTCATGGTCAAAACAAAAGACGACCAAGCCCAAGAACAGGAATCTATCTCATTATCCCAGAAAAAAATCTACTTAAAAGCTAGCTGTGATTTTACCGATAAAAAAGATGAGGCCAACTTTTATTACAGCCTAAATGGCAAAGAATGGAAGAGCATCGGAACCACACTAAAAATGGCCTATACCCTACCCCATTTTATGGGGTATCGTTTCGGACTTTTTAACTACGCCACCAAAGAAGCTGGTGGGTTTGTAGACTTTGATTATTTCAGGATAAGCAATCAATTAGACTAGACAAACACTATATAACCAAATAAAAAAATGAAAAACAAGATTCTAGTATCAACAATTCTGATTATTTCTATGGGTTTTGTGGGAACTGCCCAAAACAATCCAAAGGCTATTGAAGATTTTAAACCTTCTAGCATAAATCAGCCGGGAATGGATTATCCTCAGGTTAATTCCCAAGGCTATGCCCGTTTTAAAATCGACGCTCCCGCTGCGGATAGCGTTCGGGTGAGCTTAGGTCTTGGCGGACGTGGCGGAACGCTTTTGGCCAAAGCCGAAGACGGTTCTTGGATGGGTACCACTGAAGGACCGATGGATGAAGGATTCCATTATTACCATGTGAATGTAGATGGGGGCACATTTAATGATCCGGGAGCCTTGAATTTTTACGGTTCGACGCGATGGGAAAGTGGTATTGAAATTCCTGCTCACGACCAAGAATTCTACGCTTTAAAGGATGTTCCCCACGGTAAGGTGGAACAGATTCTTTTTCCATCGAAAAGCACCAAAACTTCGCGCCGAGCTTTTGTCTATACACCGCCCGGATACGCCGAAAATACAGATAGCAAATATCCGGTATTATACCTACAACACGGCTGGGGCGAGGATGAAACCGCATGGAGCAATCAAGGTCACGCTAATTTGATTATGGACAATCTTATTGCCGAGGGTAAAATCGAAGCCTTTATCATTGTGATGACCTATGGTATGACCAACGAAATCAAGTTCGGGGGCCTTCGTGATTTCGACATCACCCCTTTTCAGACCGTAATGGTCGAAGAACTTATTCCCTATGTAGATACGCATTTCCGTACCGTAGCCGATGCATCCCATAGAGCGATGGCCGGCCTTTCTATGGGCGGTATGGAAACCAAGATGATTACGATGAACAAACCCGATGTCTTTTCCTATTATGGATTGCTAAGTGGTGGAACATATGCACCTGAAGATATTGGCAATAAAGAAAATGTGAGTCTTATCTTCCTAAGCTGTGGAAGTAAAGAACGTCCGGAAGCCATAAAAGAGGCTACAAAAAATTTAAAGGATGCAGGTTACAATGTGGCCTCTTACATTTCGGAAGGTACGGCCCATGAATTTCAAACTTGGCGCAGAAGCTTACATGAAATGGCTCCCTTACTTTTTACCAAATAAAATTCTAAATTCCGAGGACTCATGAAAAATAGAATTTCCATCCTACTACTTATTTCTTTGTTTGTTTGTGCATTTTGCTACGCACAGTCCGATACCAATGATGGGTATCAACCCTCAGTGACCAATCAACCGGGAAAGGAATTTCCACAGGTAAATACCGAAGGACAGGTACGTGCCCAGATTTTGGCTCCCGATGCTACAGATGTGCGATTGGATATCGGAGGGACCAAATATGAAATGACTAAGGATGAAAATGGAATGTGGACAGGCGAATCCAGACCCCAAGATGAAGGCTTTCATTACTACCAATTAAATGTTGATGGTGCATCGGTTCCCGATCCCTCTACTAAATATTACTATGGTGCGGGCAGATGGGGAAGCGGAATCGAGATACCAGCTGACGATAAGGAAATTTATGCCCTTAAAAACGTGCCGCATGGCCTTGTTTCAGAAAAAATCTATTTCTCCGAAATTACCCAAGCGTGGAGGCGTTGTTTCGTATACACCCCGCCGGAATATTTGACTGAAATGAACAAACGCTATCCTGTACTCTATTTGCAACATGGCAGTTTTGAAGACGAAACCGGATGGGCGAGTCAAGGGCACGCCAATCTTATTTTGGATAATCTAATAGCCGATAAAAAAGCAGTGCCCATGCTCATTGTTATGGATAATGGCTATGCGTACACGCCCGAAGAATTGGCGAAAAGTCAAGCAGAAGCCAGACCGGAATCCGCTTTTGAGGATGTGATGATGACCGAAATCATCCCTATGATCGATGCTGAATTCAGGACCAAAGCGAACCGCACGGAAAGAGCTATCGCGGGTCTTTCCATGGGGGCGAATCAGACCATGCGCATCGCTATGAATAATCTCGACGCCTTTGCTTCCTACGGGGGTTTTAGTGGAACTTCAAACTATCCCAGTAGCGATGCTATAGATACCGCTACCTTCTTGAACGGTGTGTTTAAGGATGGCGCATCCGTAGATAAAAAAATGGACGTTTTCTTCCTCAGTATGGGCACCAAGGAATCTGACCCTTTTCCAGGGTCTATTGGTGCCTTTAAAGATATGCTGCACAAACAAAAAATTGAATTCACTTATTATGAATCACCAAAGACAGCACACGAATGGCTAACTTGGAGGAGAAGCCTTCATCAATATGTACAGTTACTTTTTAAAAATTGAAGTTATTACCTGTAATTCTTAAAACTATACTATGAATTTTACGCGTTTTTTAAATAAAATCTCCCTATTCACAATTTTGCTGGCAACAAGTATTTCCTATGCTCAGCAGGCGAATGTCAATCTAGATTATAATCCTCAGAAAGATACAGAAGGCTTGATACCTTTTAGTGCACAAGTAAACTCTCCCGAAGTGCATGATGACCGAACTGTCACTTTTCGGTTGAAGGCTCCCGATGCCCGACAAGTTGAATTGAATCCGGGAGCTATTAACACAGCCCTTGGTAAAGGCAGAGATCCGATTCCCTTTACAAAAGAGAACGATAGTATATGGACACTGAACATTGGGCCACTTCCTCCTGATATGTATGCCTATCATCTGAGAGTTGATGGGGTGCAAATGGCCGACCCAAACAATACACAGGCCGCATTTACGGCCATGCCTCCCTATAGTCAATTAATAGTGCATGGCGATGGCCCAGCGTATTATGATGCGAAAAATATCCCGCATGGCAATGTGACCCGTCACATTTATCATTCCGATGTAACCCAGGGAGAACGTGAAATGTACGTTTATACGCCGCCAGGTTATAATCCCGAGAAAAAATATCCCGTCCTCTATTTGGTCGGTGGAAGCGGCGAACTACCTTCTAACTGGATTTACGACGGAAGGGTAAATTTAATGATGGATAATCTGCTAGCGGAAAAAAAAGCCGCCCCAATGATTATTGCCATACCCAATAATCAGGTTATCCACCGCAATCATCCCCAGCATACCGAGCTCACCTTTGATGTTTTTGAAAAAGAACTCAAGAACCATGTCATACCGCTAATCGACCAAAATTACAGTACCATTCAAAATCCGAAGGGAAGGGCTATTTCCGGTCTGTCAATGGGAGGTCGTCATAGCATGTTCATAGGCTTTCGGTCGCTCGATCTTTTTGCCAATTTCGGAATTCTCAGCGCAGGGGACACAGATGCGGAAACTACGCTAAAACCTTTTTTGAACAAAGCCAATGTTAACGATAGCGTAGATTATCTTTTTGTAGGCCAAGGAACAAAGGAAGCTGAAGGTCGATTTAATGCAAGAGTTCAGGGCCTGCATGAGGCTTTGACCAATCACGATATAAAACACGAATATTATGTTGGCGGTAACGGCGGTCATGATTGGTCTACATGGCGTCATCTTTTATACTATAGATTCCTACCCAATCTTTGGCAGAATATGGATAACTAAACCAAATCACTCCAAATGAAAAACACTACGCTAGGCCTGTTTTCAATAGTTATAATTTTTATGATATCCTGTGAAAAAAAGCAGGAACAAATTCCAGGTCAAGTCAAAATTGCTGACGGTACCGTACAGGGACTAGTACAAGATAGTCTCACTATTTTTAAGGGGATTCCTTTTGCATCACCACCCTTGGGCGATTTACGATGGAAGGCCCCGCAACCCGTAAAATCTTGGGAAGGCGTTAAGCAAACGACAGAATTTGCGTCGGCACCCATACAGGGGAACGACCAGAATGGAAAGAGTGAAGATTGTTTGTATCTGAATGTTTGGACCCCTACAACTTCACCCGAAGAAAAAATTCCCGTATTGGTATGGATTTATGGCGGTGGTTTTAGTTTTGGTGCTACTTCAGAACCTGTTTATGATGGCGCAACCTTGGCCAAAAAAGGAGTTATTCTGGTCAGTATTGCGTACCGGGTCGGCCAAATTGGCTTTCTGGCACATCCTGAACTGAGTGCTGAAAATGCGGATAATGTTTCCGGAAATTACGGCATTTTAGATCAAATTGCCGGTTTGAAATGGGTAAAAGACAACATTGCCGCTTTTGGGGGTGATCCGGAAAAGGTGACCATTTTCGGAGAATCTGCCGGAGGTATTTCGGTAAGCATGTTGTGCGCTTCTCCTTTGGCGAAAGGTCTTTTTCAAGGTGCCATATCCCAAAGCGGGGGGTCTTTCGGTCCGTCAAGACCTATTACTTTTCCCGGTGAAAATATGAAGACTCTTGCCATGGCCGAGAAAGAAGGATTGGCATATGCCGAAAACTTGGGCATCAAATCAGTACAAGACCTTAGAAAAACTCCGGTAGACAAACTCCCAATGGGTATGGGAATGGGCGGTGCTTGGCCCATTATCGACGGACATGTTATTCCCGATGATCAGTTCAAACTATACGAACAAGGAAAATTCAACGATGTGCCGGTACTTATCGGTTATAATTCCGATGAAGGTGCCAGTTTTTCTCGTGAAAAAAACCCCGAGGAATTTATATCGAACGTTGAAAATAGATATGGGCAGTTTTCAAAAGAGCTGCTCGATGCCTATCCTGTTGGCGAAACTACCGTTCCCAAAACCGCTAGGGATTTAGCTAGAGATGCCGCTTTCGGTTGGCATACCTGGAGTTGGGCAAGGCTACAATCTCAAAAAGGAACTTCTAAAGTGTACTATTATTATTTTGAACAGCATCCCGATTATGCCGAGGATTCTCCAAAATTTGGCTATGGTTCGCCACACGGTCAAGAGGTAGCCTATGTTTTTAACAACCTAGATTATACTAATCCTGAGCTTTCCGAATCGGATGAATCTATCTCTGAGGCTATGGCAACGTATTGGACCAATTTCACCAAATACGGGAATCCAAACGGAGACAATCTAGTGGAATGGCCTGCATTCAGCACTGAAAATCCAGAAGTCATGTATTTTGAGCAAACCCCACATGTAGGTCCAGTACCTAGTGAGGCTTCCTTGAAAGTCCTAGATACCTATTTTGAATGGCGAAGAAGTGATGCGGGAGGAACCTGGGTAAAACAGTAAATATGAGAAGTTTACTTTCTTTTTTTATTTTTTTGACTACTATAACAACGATAGCTCAAAATACTACTATATCAAAGGACAGCACAGTTAAGTATACTGAAATAGATTTCTTAAATATGAAGGAACAATTGGGGATTACTTTGCCAAATCGTCCGGGACCTTCTGGAAATCCATCCGACCCCAATGCGGCCAATAGCGACGAAACCAAAGTTGTGCCCTATACCCTACCTAATCCCTTGGTTAGTATTAACGGAACAAAGATACTAACAGAAGAAGCTTGGTGGAACCTTCGAAGACCAGAAATAGTCGAGCAGTTTGAGACGGAAATGTACGGCCGAAAACCGCAAAATATACCTGATGTTACTTGGACTGTGGTTTCAGAAAAAGATACCCTAGCCGGTCCCTATCCCGTAACCGAAAGATTGTTAATGGGAAAAGTGGATAATGCTGATTATCCCCAAATAGATGTAACGATTGAACTACTCATTGGCCTTCCCAAAGATTTGAAGCAAGCAACTCCCCTTGTAACACGTTTTGGCTTTATCGATTGGCCATTTGGTCCACCGCCTGCGGAACCCAACAGTTATTTTATGTCATCCTATGAACCCTTATGGAAACAACAACTCATTTCTCAAAATTGGGGCTATGCTATTTTGGTAACATCCTCCGTTCAGGCGGATAATGGAGCGGGATTAACCTCAGGGATTATTGGTCTGGTAAATAAAGGGAAGCACAGAAGCACAGAAGATTGGGGTGCGCTACGGGCGTGGGCCTGGGGTGCTGAAAAAGTAATGGATTACTTTGAAACAGACGCGTTAATTGATGCCAACAGAATAGGAATAGAAGGCACTTCAAGATATGGTAAGGCGGCCTTGGTAACGATGGCTTTTGACACTCGATACGCTCTCGGGTTTATTGGCTCCTCTGGAGCTGGGGGTGCGTCCCTTTTACGTAGAAACTTCGGGGAAATGATTGAAAATCTGGCCTCTTCTTCAGAGTATCATTGGTTTAGTGGAAATTTTATTAAGTATGCCAGCACGTTGAAAATCGATGATTTACCTGTAGACGCCCATGAATTGATTGCCCTATGTGCCCCAAGACCCGTTTTCATTAGCGTGGGATCTCCTTTAATAGAGGGCAATTGGGTAGACGGTAAGGGCATGTTCTTAGCCGGAGTGGAAGCTAGCCCTGTTTATGAACTACTGGGTAAAAACGGACTTCCAAATACTACATACCCTACCATGGGTAGTGCATTGACTGATGGTGAAATAGCGTTCAGACAGCATGCGGGCGGACATAGTACTGGTCCGAATTGGAGCACTTTTATTTCATGGTCCCATACATATTGGAATGATTAATAAAAAATGATCTGAACTTTTAGAATATATAAAAAATGAAAAAAAATAATACATTTTTAATGATGGCCGTAGTAACACTTTTTGTACTAGTAAGTTTCACAGTTACTGAACCTACAATCCATCCGCCTAAATCTAATGGACCCATCTTTTCGAAAGTCATCTATGAAGGAAATGATCAGGTATATAATGATTACAATCTTGAAAGTGATGAGTTTTTCAATCCTATTCTACAAGGCTGCTATCCAGACCCGGCCATAACCCGAAAAGGAGATGATTACTATTTGGTATGTTCCTCATTTGCCATGTTTCCCGGTGTGCCCATCTTTCATTCCAATGATTTAGTGAATTGGAAACAGATCGGTCATGTTTTAGACAGGCCTTCACAGCTAGATGTGCATGACACCGGAATAAGCCAAGGGGTTTATGCTCCAGGGATTACGTACAATCCTAAAAACGATACGTTCTATATGATTGTTACCGCTTTTGCTGGTGGAATGGGAAATATCGTGGTTAAAACCAAAGACCCGATGAAAGGATGGAGCGAGCCCATAAAGCAGAATTTTGGCGGTATTGATCCTTCAATTTTCTTTGATGAGGATGGCAAAGGATATGTAATTCATAATGATGCCCCGGACGAAGGGAAGGAGCTATACAATGGACACCGAGTGATCAAAATCTGGGAATATGACGTGGAAAATGATCAGGTCATTGCCGGTACTGATAAAATTATAGTAGATGGTGGTGTGGATATTACCGAGAAGCCCATTTGGATCGAGGCACCGCATATCTATAAAAAAGATGGTAACTATTTTTTGATTTGCGCAGAAGGAGGCACCGGTGATTGGCACAGTGAGGTCGTATTCAAAAGTGATAGTCCGAAAGGTCCCTTTATTCCCGCTCCTAGCAATCCCATCTTAACCCAGCGCTATTTTGAAAAGGATAGAAAAAATAAAGTGGATTGGGCCGGACATGCCGATTTGGTAAAGGGTCCTGATGACCAATATTATGGGGTTTTTCTGGCCATTCGTCCCAATGAGAAAAACCAAGTAAATACAGGTAGGGAGACCTTTATTTTACCAGTGGATTGGTCGGGCGAGTTTCCTGTTTTTGAGAATGGATTGATTCCTATGGAGCCCAAACTCAAAATGCCAGAGGGAGTTACCAATAAGACAGGTGAAAATGGTTATTTACCAAACGGAAATTTCACCTACGAGGAAGATTTCTCTTCGGATAGTCTTGATTTTAGGTGGATAGGCTTACGTGGACCGCGAGAAGCATTCATTAAAAATGTAAAAAATGGAATAGAAATTACTCCCTTTACCACAAACATTACGGAATTAAAACCAACTTCTACCCTATTCTACAGGCAACAGCACAAGACTTTTTCCTTTACCACCCAAATGCTGTATACGCCAAAAACAGAAAAGGATATGGCAGGGTTGACCGCTTATCAGAATGAAGGTTCCAATTTTGCCTTTGGTCTTACCAAAAAAGGAAAGGATACGTATTTGGTATTACAGAAAAATAGCAGACCCGATAGACGTGGCGCAGTTAACTCCGAAATTATCGGAACTACCAAGATTGAATCTAAAGACCCATTGACATTGCGAATTTCAGCTAATGGAAACGACTATACCTTTGACTATTCAACCGATGGAACCGAGTTTATCAATGTTGGTGGCACCGTTGCCGGCGATATACTTTCTACCGATGTCGCAGGGGGATTTACAGGCGCCATGCTTGGGTTGTATGCGACAGCTGGGAACGATAGTATTCTTAAATAGAACCAGGGTATTTCTAACGCTGTTGTAGGGATAAATTAAAATAAACCCAATGAAAAAATTACTAGGCCTTCTATTTTTGGCCACTTGCTTTTTCACATGCGAAAAAGCAGTTTCACAGGACTCTAATTTTCACATCTATCTCTGTTTTGGTCAGTCGAATATGCAAGGCGCCACGAAGTCGGAAGCAATGGACAGCATACCTGTGCCTGGATTTGAAATGATGAGTCCGATGGATTGCCCGGATTTGAATCGAAGAATTGGAGAATGGTACCCAGCAGTTCCTCCTTTGGCAAGTTGCGATGCCGGACTGTCTCCTGCAGATTATTTTGGTCGTAAAATGGCTGAGAATGCACCCGAAGGAACTAAAATCGGAGTCATTAATGTAGCGGTTGGTGGTTGTAAAATTGAATTGTACGACAAAGACAATTACAAGAGTTACGTAGAGACCGCTCCGGATTGGATGCTAAACTGGATCAATGAATACGGTGGCAATCCGTATGGGCGATTGATAGAATTGGCAAAAAAAGCCCAGAAAGACGGTGTAATAAAAGGTATCCTATTACATCAAGGAGAATCGAATACCGGGGACAGCCTATGGCCAAAAAAAGTAAAAGGGGTCTATGAAAATGTATTGAAGGATTTAAACCTAAATGGCGCTGAAGTACCTCTGCTAGCAGGTGAACTTTTAAGCGAGGACCAAAACGGAGCCTGCGCCAGCATGAACGAGATCATCAATACGTTGCCGGACGTAATTCCCAATTCCTACATTATTCCTTCCGATGGCTGCGAAGGTATTCCCGATAGGCTTCATTTTTCCGCCGCAGGATATCGAAAATTAGGTAAGCGTTATGCTGATCAGATGTTACGATTAGTAGGAAACAAACCAAAAAATATTGAGCTGAATGCTACGAGTCCGGATGGGAAAATTCAACTTACCGTTAAAATGAAAAACGGAATGCCAACCTATAACCTGGCATTCAATTCCAAGTCCTTTATTTTGGACGCTCCATTGGGTCTCGACACCAATATTGGTGATTTTACTAAAAATCTCTCCTTAAAAGATAGCTTAGTTGTTTCATCGGTCAACACTACCTATTCGATGGAAAAAATTAAGAAAAGCAATGTGAATTATAAGGCGAACGAAGCAATTTTCACTTTTTTCAAGGATGGCGTAAACGCCTTTGATTTGATTTTTAACATCAGTGATAACGACGTGGCTTTCCGATATAAATTATATCCGCAAGAAAATCACATCAGTTGTGTCGTAAAATCGGAAGCTACCGGATTCCGATTTCCGAAAGGCACTAAAAGTTTTCTCTCGAACATGATGACTCCTATGACAGGATTTGCCCGTACCGCACCAAGCTACGAAAGTGATTATGGGGCAGACATTGCCGTTGAGGAGAATGATTCAAGGGAGGGCTATGTTTTTCCGGGACTCTTCCATTTAGAAAATAAGGTATGGGTCTTGGTTTCTGAAACAGGAGTTCACAATCAATATCCAGCTTCACATCTAAGCAGTTTTAAGGAGGGGATTTTTACGGTAGATTTTCCAAACACTAGTCAAAACAATGGTTTTGGAAGTTCGGGAGCACAAATGGGCCTTCCAAGTTTTACGCCATGGCGAACCCTAACCGTCGGTGAAACGCTCAAGCCCATCGTGGAGACAACAGTTCCTTTTGATGTGGTAGAGCCACTATACGAACCCAGTATGGACTATTCATACGGACGGGGCACTTGGAGCTGGATTATTTGGCAGGATCGTAGCATGAATTACGATGATCAGGTGAAATACATTGATCTCGCCGCCGAAATGGACTATGAGTATATACTAATCGATGCTTGGTGGGACAGCCGCATAGCGTATGAGCGTATGGAAGAACTGATAACCTACGCAAAAGCTAAAGGCGTAGACGTTTTTCTATGGTACAATTCAAACGGAACGGCAAACGATGCCTTTCAAACCCCTATGAATAAAATGAATACGGCCATTGCCCGAAAAAAAGAGATGAAATGGCTTAAAGAAGTAGGTGTAAAGGGAATCAAGGCCGATTTTTTCGGAGGGGATAAACAGGAAACCATGCGTTTGTATGAGGATATCCTTTCCGACGCAAATGATTATGGACTTATGGTTATTTTTCACGGAACCACTCTCCCAAGAGGATGGGAGCGAATGTTTCCCAATTTCATGGGAAGCGAGGCTGTTTTGGCTTCGGAAATGTTGGTGTTTTCGGAAGATGTACGCCAGAAAGAAGCCTTTTACGCAACACTGCATCCGTTTATGAGGAATGCCGTAGGAAGTATGGAGTTTGGAGGAACGGTGCTCAACAAATTTTTCAATAAAGGAAACGCAAAAGGCCAAAAACGTTTGACCAGCGATGTATTTCAATTGGCCACGTCGGTGCTCTATCAAAACCCGATTCAATTTTTTGCGCTTACCCCGAATAATCTTGACGATGCTCCCGATTGGGCAATTGAATTTATGAAACGCGTTCCTACTACTTGGGATGAAACCTTATTTCTTGACGGGTATCCGGGAAAATATGCCATACTAGCTAGAAGACATGAGAAACAATGGTATATCACAGGTGTTAATGCCCAGAAAGAGACTATAAACATCGACTTGACCTTGCCCATGTTCAACAAAGGCGATGAATTGAAAATACTAAAAGATGACGAACAGCTCAAAGGCAGCTTGAATAGCTCCAAATTAAAAAAAGACAAACAAATATCCATCCAAATCCCCAGCATGGGTGGCATCATCATTACAAATGAATGATTTCACCTAAGTCCGAATACAATAGAAAATCCAACATTTCTAAATAAGATCAGCCATGTTCAAAAAAACTAATTTCCTTCTTTTATCAATGCTCTTATCCTACTCTTTTGTAATCGGACAGGATATTGAAAAACATGCCCCAAAAGGATTTGATGTAGCCAAAAGTTCCATCGAAAAAGGAAAAATAGATAGCATTACCTATATATCTAAAACCGTAGGAACCGACCGGAAAGCCATAATTTATACGCCTCCAGGTTTTTCAAAATCAAAAAAATATCCGGTTCTTTATTTGCTGCACGGTATTGGTGGCGATGAAAAGGAATGGCTGACCGAAGGAAATCCACAGGTAATTTTAGATAATCTCTATGCTCAGGGGAAATTGGAACCTATGTTGATCGTTATGCCCAACGGGCGAGCCATGAAAAATGACCGGGCCACTGGTGATATCTTTGCGGCGGATAAAGTGGCCGCTTTTGCCAATTTTGAAAAAGATCTTTTAAACGATTTGATTCCGTTTGTCGAGAAAAAATTCAAAGTTTATAAAGACAAAGAGCACCGAGCTATTTCCGGACTTTCCATGGGTGGTGGACAGACCCTTAATTTTGGATTGGGCAATTTGGACACGTTCTCATGGGTAGGTGCATTTTCCTCCGCACCGAATACCAAAACACCTGAAGAACTGCTTCCCGAACCAGCGTTGGCGAAGAATGTAGAGCTACTCTGGATCAGCTGCGGCGATAAAGACGGACTCATGCCCTTCAGTAAACGCACAAGTGATTATCTAACTGATCATGATATACCCCATATTTTTTATGTTGAACCGGGCGGCCATGATTTTGAGGTTTGGAAAAATGACCTATATATGTTTTCACAATTGTTGTTTAAACCGGTCAACGAAGATTTGTTCACTAAGTACAGCGTATTGGGATTACCGGCAAGCACCAACATACGCAATGCAGCCTATCCACAGATACTACCGGATAAGCGTGTTATTTTCAAGACCAAGGCACCCGATGCCAAGCAATTGCAAATAGATTTGGGCAAAAAATACGATATGGTTAAGGATGACAATGGAGTTTGGACCGTGACCACGGATTCCATAACCGAGGGCATTCATTATTATTCCCTTGTGATTGATGGTGTCGCCATTGCGGATCCTGCTAGCGAGGCCTTTTACGGAATGGGAAGGATGGCAAGCGGTATTGAAATTCCGTTTAAAGGAGATGGCTATTATAGTTTGAAGGATGTTCCCCATGGAGATATCCGAATCAATACATATTACTCCGAAGCTTCACAGTCTTGGCGTGAAATGTATGTCTATACGCCTCCCGGATATGATGGGTCGACCGATAACTATCCCGTACTTTACCTACTTCACGGTGGTGGGGAAGACCAACGCGGCTGGGCCAATCAAGGAAAGACAAATTTAATTTTAGATAACCTAATTGCCGAAAATCAAGCCAAACCAATGCTCATAGTCATGTTGGACGGCAATGTTTCCTCAGGCGGTCTTGCCGGTTTTAATGAAAATTCGCTTAAGGCTTTCGAAGATGAGCTCAGACAAGGGGCGATACCTTACATTGAACATAAATATCGCGTTAAAAAGGATGCCAAAAGTCGAGCCTTGGCCGGACTCTCAATGGGTGGTTTACAAACTCTTCATGCGGGCATACAGAATTCGGATATGTTCTCATATCTAGGGGTTTTCAGCTCAGGATGGTTTGCCGATAACACTGAGCTATCTAACCCTCAATATACTTTTATGAAGGAGAATAAAGAGGAAATCAATGCGAACTTGAATCGCTTCTTTATTTCTATGGGAGGCAAAGAAGACATCGCTTACCAAAACTGTCAAGTGATGCTGCAAAAGTTTGACGAACTGGGGATTAAATATGAGTATAGCGAATATCCAGGAGGGCATTCATGGCCCGTTTGGCGGCATGACCTATTTACATTTGCGCAACTACTGTTTAAGTAAAAACTGAAATTTGGATATAATGCTATGCCATACCTAACTTAGGGATAGCATAGCATAAATATTTACCAAGTCCTTTTCTTTAATATTTCCTCAATTTGTTCTTTGGATACTGGAAGGTCATCAATATGTTCGTTGAGCCATTTGCTAAAATCCTTTTCGATATCATCGGCCCAACGGGTATCAATTTGTCCGGCCGTGTAAACACCTTCCTTTATGCGCAAATGTCCGAACATATCCCGTAAACGAACCACCTCTGAGGTAGTTGCCACTTTCTCTGCCAAATGTGGCGGAATGAAGGTCACCACGCCCATTTTTCCTAAGACCACATCGCCGGGCATGACCGTTACCGTTCTAATTCGGGTTGGCCGATTGATGCCTATCAGCATCGTATTCAAATCCCCTGGTGGATTATGGTGCGAGGCATCATAGCTCGTGTAATACGAAGTAAACCCTCCAATTTCCATCAAGCCCTCAACATCCCTAAGTGCACCGTCGTAAACAATACCATTTCCCGTTTTGGCAAAAATCGCATTGCCCACATTGTCACCAATGGTAGGACCGTCCTTGTCCGCCCCGAATTGGTCGGCTACATACACATCCCCTTTTACCAAAATATCTACGGGCCACGTATTTTGTCCACGTTTGCCCTGGGCCTTTCCGCGATCATCTATGGCTTTCCACACATCGGGACGCCCTGGCATAAAGGTGGCCGTTACCGCACGACCGACCAAAACACTATCGGGGTCGATCAATTTCCAATCCTCCGCAATTTGATAGCGGTAACCTTCGTTCTTCATGACTGCCCAAGCTTCCTCAACGCTAACGGATTTCATCCTCTTTAGAAGCGCATCCGATACTTTCGGCCTTCCGTCCCCAAAACGTTCACCCTTCCATTCCGGGGTCAAGAAGATTAGCTCTTCCCTATCGATTTGCTGGGCCATCATTTGGGTTGCCAGACCGACAAGAACCATTAAGAGCATATACTTTTTTCGTAACATAGTCATCCCTATTTAATGTGTTAACAATTATTCAAAAAACGGCACCCCCTCCGGCGCATACTTCTTCATGGCCTCTTCGTTGATATCTACCCCGATGCCAGGTTTATCGGAAACTTTCACAAAGCTGTCCTTCACCCAATCCGCCTCGTCATAGGTTACAATTTCCTTGAACATGGGATCCGTATGGAAATAGGATTGCCACTCCATCAAATGAAAATTAGGAACTGAGGCGCAGACATGCGCACATGCCATGGCACCCAAAAATGAAGCCACCATATGGGGCGAGAAGGGTACATAGTACAGGTTGGCAAGGTTGGCGATGCGCTGCCCTTCCCCTAGTCCGCCGCATTTCTGCAGATCTGGCATTATGATATCCACGCCGTTGTCCAGCAATTGCTTGAAGCCGTGGCCGAGATACACGTTCTCTCCTGCCGAAATGGGCGTACTGGTCTCTTCCGCCAGGGTCTTGAAGGCATCGAAATTTTCTGCGGGAATCGGCTCCTCCAACCAGGTAAGGTTAAGGTCTTCCACCTTTTTGGCGATGGTCTGCGCGGTAACGTGGTCGTAACGCCCATGCATATCTACGCAAAGGTCGATTTTCGGGCCGACAGCTTCCCTTACGGCAGCAAGTTGATCGTACATCCGTATGATTTCACCCGGACTAGCGGTCCAGTTATAGCGGTCGTATTTATCGGGATCACCTGCATAATCGAGGTCGAATTTCAAGGCGTTGAAACCCCAGTTGTCCATAGCGTCCTTCGCGGCGGTGGCAAAGTCATCCGGGGAGGGGAATTTTACCCGATACAAAGCGGTATCGCAGTACACCCTTACCTTGTCCCTGAACTTACCGCCCAATAATTGATAGACCGGTAAGTCGAGCGCCTTTCCCGACAAATCCCATAAAGCGGTCTCGATCGCGGAGAGCACGGCTACGTACATTCCAGATTGTCCGCCTCCGAAGTGACCGCCCCTACGAATGTCCTCAAAGATCCTATGGATGTTGAAGGGGCTCTGGTCTTTCAACCTTCTCCCGAACATCTGAACCAGATGATAAGTCCCCGCAACCGCATCTACCCCTTCCCCGCAACCATAGATGCCCTGATTGGTATATATTTTGACGAACAGGCTACTCCCCCTTTTTATGTAACCGCATTTAACTTCCGTGATCTTCAGATCGGAAGGTGCCGACAATTTTGGGTCTTTATCGATTGCTTTTTGATATTCCGTACCGTATGCCGCGGATGGCACCACCCCTAGACCGGCACCGGCCATGAGCGATTTCGATATAAACGATCTTCTAGAATTTTTCATAACCAAAGTGTTTTTTTAAGTTGAACAGTATATATCCTGTATATCATGGACCGACTACCGTAGGTCCTGGATTTTCGCGCGTAGGTCTTCCGTGCCAATACGAGGCCAGAACGGAGCCCGTTATGTTCATAAGCGGTCCGAATACGGCGGGGGCAAGCCCCATGGTCGCGATTTTTCCAAGACTGTTGGCAATTCCAGAGGCCAGACCTGCATTCTGCATGCCCACCTCGATCGCGATCGTTCTGGCATCCTCTTCCGACATTTTGAACAATCTTGCGTACCAATAGCCTAGAAGGTAGCCGAAAACGTTGTGTACAAGAACGAGAACCATCAGGATGCCGCCTATCTCAAGCAAGCTATCCCTGCCCGCAGCCGTAATAATGGTAATAATTAGTCCAATGGCCAGCATCGAAATCAGCGGCATGGCCCTAGCTAGCCAGCTAACCCGATTCCCGAAAATCCTATTGAATAATAGTCCAGCACCAATGGGCAGTATTATCATTTTTACAATACTCCACATCATCGCCAAAACGTCTATTTCAATGAACTCACCGGCAAATACCTTCATCATAAGTGGTGTCAGAAATGGCGCAAGTAGCGTTGCCAAAGAGGTTATGGTAATTGAAAGTGCAACATTCGCATTGGCCAAGAAAGCCATTACGTTCGATGCAACGCCACTTGGCGAACATCCGATAAGAACAATCCCTGCAGCAATTTCAGGGGGAAAATTGCTGAACTGGGCTAAAAGATAGCCCACTATCGGCATTACGATCAATTGTGCCGAAACTCCGATAAAAACCCCTTTTGGCGCTTGAAATACTTGGGCAAAATCTTTGATGCTCATCGTAGTACCCATCCCGAACATAATGACCTGGATCAAGGGTATGATCAAGGCTGTGTACTTAAAATCACCAAAATTGGTAAAATAGGCAGGATAATATAGAGCTGCAGTAACCCCAGCAAAAATCATGGTAGTAAATACCAGGCCTTTCATCTTTGCATAACCATTAAAGCCTAATGCCAACAACGCAAATAAACCAAGTATAAAAGGACCGGCTTGATCTAGATTTCCGCTGATGATCATGCCGATAACAACTATGAACAAAAGACCGGCAAGGCCCAACGCGATTGAATATATATTAAGTTTTCCCAAGGGTCGATTTTTTAAAGTTTAAATGCTTGTCTTGCCACCAATTTCCATTCATTTTCTTTCTGGAAAATCAACAGACAGCCAATGTTTACTTCCGCCGGCTCACCATTATTGGTGCCTTCTCCCTTAAAAATGTGACGCACCATACCTATTGAACCTGAGGTTGTAATTTTTTGATCAACAGGAGTTATCGAAGCAAATTGAAACGAACCGTTCAACACGCCATTTATAAATTCGGACTGGTTTTCAATCGTACCGCTGGAATGGCCATAGGTTAATGCCTCCATGGTCAGTTCTTGAAGCCCAGAACTATCCTTTTTAACCATGGCATTATATAACTCCGTGACCGTATTTTCAATCTTAGCAATTTCATCCGTATTACTTTGGGCCAGTAGACTTTTCGAGCTGCCTAAAATGCAAAGTACTACTAGGTAAAAAGGTATGCATGAAGTTACTATTCGAAATCGTAAATTCTGATTATTCATAATAATTGTTATTTCAAGTTAGTAATCTTTTCTAGTCGCCATGTAGTCGTTAAGTTCTTTTCGGGTCATAGGTAATTTACTATCCGGATATGAGCTTAACCAATTCTTAAAATCTGCCTTGATTTCGTCTGTCCATCTCGTATCGATTTGGCCAGCAGTATATTTTTTTTCCCGTAGTCTTTGAAATCCGAAAAGGTCCCTTAATCCGACAATCTCTGAAGAAAGCACCAATTCCGAAGCCAAATACGAAGGGATGAAAATAGTGCCATGACGGTTTGCCAGAACGACGTCGCCAGGTAATACGGTTGCCCTACCGATACGAATGGGAACATTTATAGCGGTCAACATTTCTTCCTGCAGGTAAGAGGGGTCGGCGCCTCTATACCAACCATTAAATCCTTCAATATCGAGCAAACCGGCAACATCCCTAACACCACCATCGAAAATTACCCCGTTTTTGGAATTTGCATATATAGCATTTCCCAAATTAGATCCTATAAGCGTGCCGTCAATAATTCGACCGTATCCATCTGCAACATATACATCGCCGGTGACCAGTTGTTGAATAGGCCAAGAATTGCTTCCTCCGATGGTATCCCTGCTTTCATTAGCGCCTTTTATCTTTACCAACTGCTGATAATCTGGCCTTTGCGGCATGTATTGTGCTGTAACGACCCTACCGGTCATAGCACTATCTTCATGTATAATCTCCCATCCGCCTTCGTATTGATTATGAAAGCCTTTTCCTCTCAAATATCCCCACGCTTCCTCAATTTGAATTTTTTTCATTCGCTTTAGTAAGGCATCCGAAACTTTTGGCCTTCCGTCCTTGAATCGATCACCGGTCCAATTTGAGGTCAAATCCTTAATATATTCCGCTGAGCCAGCAACCCCTTGAGCCTGAGAAGCGAACATCCCCAAAAAGCATAAACATGAAAGTAGTAATCTTAATTTTTTCATTTACGATTTCATTTAAGTTCTCCTATTTGGAGAGTATTTAAAAAATAATTTCTAAATCAGTTAGGACAGGAACTTTCCCAGTAGGGAAAGTTCGCAGACCCAACTTTTGCTAATTCAAACTTGCAATCCAGTATTCTCAACTCCACGGTTTACGATCATGTTTTAGAAGACAGTTCGATTCGCACCCTTTTAACTGTAGGTCCTATCATGTGACTTGAGCTCATCCCATTCCTTCGTAGGGGCAAAATAGGATTTATCCCTCGGGTCAATATGCTGTTTTAAAACATCCTCGTTCAGTTCAATGCCCAAACCCGGTGCTGTCAATGGAACCGTAGCAAAACCTTTGTCAATCATTTTAAATCCGCCTACGGTCTTTACCAAATCTTCCCACCAAGGTAAGTCGACGGAATGGTGTTCCAAAGCCAAAAAGTTCTGGGTGGCAGCGGCACAATGTACATTAGCCATAAATGATACCGGTGTGCCTGCCTGATGCATTGCCATGGCCACCCCGAATTCTTCTGCATAATCCGCTATTCTTTTGGTTTCTAAAAGTCCGCCGGACGAAGCAAGATCCGGATGAATAATATCTACCGCGCGTTGTTCGATCAAGGGCTTGAAATTTTCCAAAAGATAAATATCCTCGCCGGTCGTGGTCGGTGTTTCTATGGAATTCGTAATTGTTTTCCATTGCTCGGTATATTGCCAGGGCACCATGTCTTCGAACCAGGCCAAGCGATATTTTTCAAGGGCTTTGGCCATACGGATATTATTATTTAAGTCAAAATGGCCGTAATGATCTGTTGAAATAGGAATTTCATAGCCTACCATATTGCGTACATCCTCGACCACTTGTTGTAATACTTCCAAGCCTTTATCCGTGATTTGAATTTGGGTAAAGGGATGCATGGTATTTCCGTAGCTCATAAAATTTCTCCGATCACCCCATTGGTTCAAATTTCCTTTTGCATCCTCCCAAAATTTACCATTTACAACGGTACCCTTTTTTCCCTTTAACTCGCCAATGGAAACATCCATTTTTAGCCAGGTATAGCCTTGTTCGTTAACACGGAAATCGATCAAACGTTTCTGTTCTTCCGGTGAGGAAGCTTCTGGGGTATCCGCATATAATCTGACCATATCGCGGTATCTACCTCCTAACAACTGCCAAGCCGGTACGTTATATGCTTTGCCACAAAGATCCCATAGTGCCATTTCAACGGCACAAACGCCTCCCGCTTGCCGTGACTGTCCCCCAAATTGCTTAATACTCTTAAAGATTTTTTCTACGTTACATGGATTTTCACCTAGAATACGACTCTTCAACATAAGAGCATATCGTACATCGGCTGCATCCCTAACTTCACCCAGGCCATAAATATCTTGATTGGTATCGATTCGAATAATGGCGGTACCGCCCATGACATCGGTCAGGACATACCGCATGTCGGTAATTTTTAATTCTGAAGGTGAAGACGCCCTATTGACTTTTCCGGTGGTATGGGCAACGGTATCCTCAAAGGAGTAGCCCATAAAACTGGATAGGCCCAATCCACCAATCGCGGTCTTTTTTAAAAAGCTCCTTCTGTCGTCTGAGGTTGAACGATGTTCCGCTTCTGCCCTCCTATTATCAGTATAGGTTTTTTCCTCGTTTTTAAATTTGTTGATTAATTGCTGTAGTTTATTTTCCATTGTGCGTGCCTTTAATTTTTAAGTATTGTTCGAGTACGGCTTGGGCCATGATTTCCCGTGAGGACTGCCTTGACCCAATTATCCGTCCTAATCCTGTTTTTACTTATCCCACCAAACCTTGGTTTCCAAATTATCGGCACCCATTCTGGCTACGGCTTCATTTAAATTTGCAGTGTTCGTAGCAATTTCTGAATTCGGGTACGTAAGCCGATTTATAAAATCACCGGAAATATCTTGCGATGGATACGGGTTGGGGGTTAAGGCCGGTATACCCGTTCTACGGAAATTCGCAAAGGCCTCAGGACCATTTAGGAAACATGCTACCCAGTACTGTTCGTTGATTTGCTGAATTGCGTTTGCTGCGTCAAATGGATTTGCTGCCAAATAGGTATCTATATCCGCAGCAGGAATTTCGGAAGCGGGATCAAATTGAACCATTAATTCCATATGCGCCCTTACCCCGGCGTTGAAATAATCGGATGGTTCTCCTGTAACCCAACCCCTTACCGCCGCCTCAGCTAGTAATAATTGGGTTTGGGCGTGCGTGATGACAAACATCGGTGCGGCCTGCTTGGCAACCCTGAACCGATCAATCTGCGTAAAGGCGTAAAAACTCGGAAGACCCAAACTTTCTGCAACCGCACCGATAGTACCGTTATCATAGCCCATTGGCATGCCAATTTGATCCGCTGGATCAGTAGATCCATTCTCTTGGGTCTGTTCAGGACCTGAGGTCGCACTCGTGTATCTGATTGCCAAGGCTCCCAACCTCGGATCATTGGAGTCTGCCAAAAAATCTATGAACGTATCTACTAGATAGATGTTATTGGCCTCGGTTGCATTTAAAAGGGCACCGTTGTTATTACTATAGTTGTTATCATGACGGATCACATAATTATCTTCATTGGACTGCATAATACCAGCCGCAAAGGCATCGCCTACAATTTGCTCCGCAAGTGCTGGATCTACTTCGGTAAGGTGCATGCCCAATCTAAGCAACAGGGAATTACCAAACCTTCTCCATTTCGCAATATCACCGGCGTACATCACCTCACTGGTTTCAACTTGTCCCGCTGCACTGAATCCCGCAACGGCTTCCTTCACTTCTTTGATCAAATCCAAATAAATATCTTGTTGAGCGTCATACTTTGGCAATACGATTTGCTCATAGATGCCTTTCCCGGCTTCCGAATAGGGTATATCTCCATATTCATCGGTCAATATCATAAAGGTCAGTGCCTTTACGAGTCTGGTCATACTTTTAAGATTGGGTCGGTCTGCAACGCCTTCCTGTTCCAATTGTCCCAAAATATCGCCCGTATTCTTAATCACGTTTTCATAATACTTCACCCAATGATCATCGGTAACATCCCTATTGTCCTGATTATAGTTTGCGCCTGTCAGTACTCCGGAGTTCGGGGAAATGACCTGTTGCACAATACCAAGGTCATAGATTAGTTGAGCATTCGAAAACGAACTATTGATAATCGCATTGTTCAGTAGAAAAACCGGACTGACACTGGCACTCGTAGGATCTACCGAATTTGTATTTATCTCTTCAAAATTCTTATCGCAAGACACTGCCATCATGACAATCGCTATTGCAAAACAAATGTTATATATTTTTTTCATGATATAATTCTTTAAAATTTACAGTTTAGGTTAAACCCTATACTTCTGGTCGTTGGAACACCGGTAGATTCTAGTCCGGAAACGTTATCAGAACTATACCCAAATGAATCAGGGTCAATATTCGGCACCCACTTTTTAATCATCAGAACGTTGTTCGCGAACAAGTTGAGCGTTACCGACTGCAGTGGTGAGCCTTCCGGTATCAGCTTTCTTAGATTATAGCCAAAAGCAATCTGTCTTAGTTTCCAAAAACCACTATTATAAACAATAGGTTCGATCAACTGTTGTGAGCGCACTACCTCCCAATACGTCTGTGAAGGCGTTGCTACGGTATTAGGTTCACCTGCCTCATTTACACCCTCGCCAATCACGCCGGTATCCCTACCTGGCAACGTCATTTTATGTAAACCATGCCTGACCGCATTGAAGTTCGTGCCGGAAATCATTTTACCGCCAAGTTTAAAATCAACTAGAAATGAGGCGTTAAAATCCTTATATCTAAAACTGTTTGTAATACCCCCGATCCACTTGGGCAATGCGCTGCCAAAGTATACAATATCATCTGTCCGTAAAGGCCTACCATCGGCACCAAAGATTTGCCTGCCCTGATCATCCTTCTTAAATCCAAATCCGGCCAATTGTCCTATTTCCTCTCCAACAACTTGATATAAGAAACCGTTGAATGCATGTGTACCTACCACTATACTCTCGCCGGGCTCATCAGTCAGCAGACTAATTACCTTGGTCTTGTTATAGGATGCATTCAAATTAATATCCCATTGAAAATTGTCACTTCGTACGGGAACCAAGGTTAAAAGTGCTTCAATACCATCACTTCTACTTTCACCGCTGTTAATCAACGTGCTAATAAAACCGGAACCATTTGATATTTGCGCGGGTATGATTTGGTCAAAAGTACTTTTACGATACGCACTTACATCTAAATTAACCCTGCTTTCAAACATTCTAAGTTCAAGCCCTACTTCGGTTTCGGTTACACGGGCAGGTTTTAAATTGGTATTGGGTAATGTGCTTGTATTCGGACCGGCAACAGGTTGTAACTGACCATCGGAATTGGCAAATAAATTTGCATTGATCGTGTAGAACAAGGTATTGGAATATGGAGGGACATCGGTATCGCTTCCTACCTCTGCATAGGCTGCCCTTAACTTTCCGAAATTTAACCAACTAGATTCCAAGTTATTTGAAAATACGTAACTAGCGGATAAGGATGGATATAAGATACTTCTATTCGCAGGGGAAAGTGTTGAAAACCAATCATTACGAAGTGTTCCGGTTAGATACAGTGTTTCTTTAAAAGAAATATCGGCAGACCCATATAATGAGTTGACAGAACGCTCTGACAAATTATAAAACGGATCTTTTACACGTCCGTTCTGTACCGTATACAAATCACGTATAACAAAATCCGTAACATTTACGCGGTTCAAATCAGCCCTACGATAAAGTCTGTTCCCACCGATGGTAAGACCTACACCAAAATCATCATTCAAGTCCTTATTAGCGGATAGCAGGAAATCTACGTTGGTTTCCCTAAATCTACGTACTTCTTGTGTAAATGTTCCGTTTACAAATCCGTCTGGCGCCGGACCCTGTGCGGCTTGTCCGGTGGGGAAGCCATTATAATCTTGGTCTCTTGACCAATAATCTTGCCCTACCCTAGCTTGTGCAAACAACCATGGGAAAAAATCATACTTAAGGGAAGCATTTCCGAAAATACGGTCGCGCCTAATGTTGTTGAACTGTTCACTTAAGGTGAAATACGGATTTGTTCTATTTCTAAACCTCGAGTACACCAATTCATTTCCATTTGCATCGAATTTGTTGGCATCCAAAAGGTCTAAAGGCATCGAATTTGCCAAGTTGTACAATGCTACGGATATTGTATTATCTTGTTGACCAACGTTTGGAGGATTCGTATTTATCTCGTTCGAATAATTGATGCTTGTGGCAAAAGATAATTTATCCGTCAGGTCGTAATTCGCACCTAAACTCACATTAATACGCTTAAACTCATTGTTAGGGGTAATTCCCTTACTTTCTAAATTGGAAAGCGAAAGGTTAAATCCACCTCTTTCACTATTTCCGGACAGCGCAATAGAATTGGTAATGTCTAACCCATGACGATAGAATTTTTTAATCCTATCATACTCTGGTGTATAAGGCACTTCGATACCATCAAATAAAATTTGGGTCAGACCGGGTTGAAATCTTTCCCCAAAAGACCATTGACCCGATGTTGGATTTGGTGATGTTGGCCTGACTCCATTTTCACCCTGCCCGTATTGATCTTGATAATCAGTGAAATCTAAAGGGGTCTGGTCGGAAATACTAAGGGTATAGTTAACCCCAATGCCCTGACCTACCCCACGGGTTTTTGTGGTAATCATAATAACACCATCTTTTGCCCTAGAGCCGTAAAGTGCGGCACCGGTTGCACCCTTTAAGATGGTCATGCTTTCAATATCATCTGGATTGATACTTGAAAAACCGTCCCCACCATCTGAAGTCACACCTCCACTGTTGGTTCCGAGCTCACCACTGCTACTACCTATACTGGTTCCAAAACTGGAATTATCAATAGGCACCCCATTGACCACAATAAGTGGATTGTTGGTTCCGGATATTGAAGATTGACCTCTAATTCGTACTTTGGAAGAACCGCCCGGACCCGTACTAAGTCCCGATACGTTAACCCCAGCCACCTTACCTTGCAAGGAATTCATAAAATTGGAAGAACGGTTAACACTCACTTCCTCAGCATCCACTTTTGCGACGGAGTAGCCTAATTTTCTAGTTTCTTGTTTAATACCAAGAGCCGTCACTACCACCTCGTCAAGATTTTCCATGTCTTCAACCATGGTGACGTCTAAAGAGTTTGATTGGCCAGTAAGAATTTCCTGCCTAGCAAAACCTATGGAACTGAAAATTAAAGTCGCATTTGCCTGACTTGTAGTAATAGTGTACTTACCATCAAAATCAGTTGCCGTACCATTTGAAGTATTTTTTTCAACAACAGACACCCCTGGAATCGGTTGACCGCTTGAATCGGAAACCGTACCTGAAATACTTTGTTGTAAAACGGGTAAAATTTTACTGGTATCTCCGAATCCTGTGCTGCTGGAAACTTTAATCTTTGGCTTAAGTACAATTTGATTTCCCTTAAAAACGAAACTTGTATTCGTACCGTCAAATAGGGATTTAAGCACGTCTTCCAGTAAAATATCAGTCACTTTTATCGATATCTTTCTTGAAGTATTTACTTTATCCACATCATATAGAAATTTAAAATCTGTGGCGGCTTCAATTTCTTCCATCGCCTTGAGGGTCGAAACATTTTCCAAATCGAGTGTCATCTTAATTTTCTGGGAAATTGAGTTTCCCTGAACCGAAATAAACGTCGCAATAAAGAAAAATGAACATAATTTGGTTCTGAGACCAATTTTCAATGCATTGGACGTTATAAATCCAATAAATTTGTGGTTTTTCATATCATAAGTTGCTTTAAGTTGAATTAAATAGTTGAAGTCCCATAAAACTGAGTTTGTCATATGGAAATTAGAGTTAGTCATTGGTTAGTCTCATCATAAGCATGCTTTTTTTGTCAATGGATTTTTTACTGATTTTTATTTTGTTCCCTTTAATTGTATAGTCAAATGGCGTTTCAACAGTAAATGTATCCAGCACTTCTTGTATGGTTTCATTCTGAAAAGTGGCCGTGAATCTTCTATCATTGAGTTCCTTAAATTCATTCGTAATTATTACATCGTAATGACGTTGAAGCCGCTGTATAATCGTTGAGAAATTCATTTTTTTCAGCACCAACTTTCCTTCGACCCATCCGGTATATGTATCGGTATCTACTTGAACAATACTTAGGTTGTCCTCTGCTGTATTCCAATCCGCTTTAAAGCCCGGCGATAGTATAGTTGCCTTCTCTTTATTATAAGATGTATCTGCTTTGTAAAGACTTACGGAGCCTTCAACCAACACAGTACTTTGGAAAATATCTTCTGAATAAGATGTTAAATTGAATTTTGTACCCAATACCCGCACATCCATAGTTTCCGTTTCAACGATAAAAGGACTATTCTCATCCTTTTTAACATCGAAGAAAGCTTCTCCGATCAGGTTCACCACCCTGTTTTGCCCCTTTATAAATGTAACCGGAAACTTAAGTGAGGAGCCGGCGTTCAGTTTTACTACGGTACCATCCGATAAGATGACCTCAAATCTTTTACCGTTAGGAATCCGAATCGTATTATATAGTACTTCTTGACTTTTGTCTTTTTCCCTTTCATTCTTAGAGTAGTCAACTACACCAACACCTTTTTTATATATAAGCCGGTCATTGTGATTACTTGTGGACGAGGCATTCGATTCGGATAAAATTTGTGTTTCACCATTTCCCAGTTCAAGCGTTACCGCCGTCGCGGCCGATTTTATTTTGACATTCCGATTTTCATCAGAAGCAGAACTATAAAACAGGAAGCAACCGACCAAACCTATGCAGACGGCTGCATATCTAAATATCTTACGGTACTTCTTGCGCCTTGAGAATGTAATGTATGCTGCCTGACTATGTAAGAGTAACTGCCAAGCCTCTTTCGAATCAAAATCACTACTATCAGGAAGTTCAATATTATTTTGATGTAAACCTTTCAACCTTTGAAAGGTCAAAAAGTTTTCATCATTTTCGCTAAGCCATTTTTTAAAAAAGGATTCCTCCTCTTTGGTCAAATGGCCCGATAATTTTCGAATAATAATTTCTGATATCAATCTAGGGTCTTTGATAAGGACAAAATTGTTCTGCCTTACTAGTAAGACCTTAAAGTAGTAGATTCGGGTAGTGAATTATTAAAAATATTAGGAAGAATTTTACCGATTGTGTATTTCAATATGTTCAAAAATGAACATCCCTTAAATTTAACCGTAGAATTTTGAAGGATTTTTTTAGGTGATATTTGACGGTATTTACCGTAATACCCATTATTATGGCAGCATTATCGTATGTAATTCCATCTAAAACACACAACTTAAAAACCCTTTTATTTTGTTCTGGCAGCAATTCCAATTCTTTAAAAATAGTTTCGGAAATTTCATTCTGAATCAATTCTATCTCACAGGATGGTACTTCGGTGTTATGATTCTTTAATGAGTAAGTTCTTTGGTTCTGCTTAATTTTTTTTAAGCTCTCATTACGAATTGCTTTGGAGATATAATTTTTAATATCCCGTATCGAATCCCAATCTTCCTTTTTTAAAAGCTTAAAAACTACATTCTGGACAACATCTTTTGCGTCGTCTAGGTTATGCAAATAACTAAAGGACAATAAACACCATTCTTGGTAATGTATTAAGAACATTTCTTCCAATACTGCAGTGTTCGCGGTTTTCATGGTATTGTGGTAGTTATTTAATATCTGAACCTTTAAGCAATTCGCCTAGCGATATTACCCATAAAAATAATTGTATATTTCACACTTATACTATTACGAATTTAGTAATTTGAAATTATTATAACAATAAAAATATCAGTTTATATATTTTCCCTCTTTTTCTTGAGTTGTTTACATTTCTATGACTAATAGGGACCCTCTTATAAATTAAAACTGAGACCAGTATCATTTTCGTAAACAAAGGGCGATTAGGTATACATTGCTATGTATCTACTATTTGGATTACTAATTGCCTAGAACTTGCGCGCGTATTGAAAAATGTATTAGAGGGACTGCGTAAAAAATCACTGGTAGGCTATATGGATAATTATCGAAAGCGAATTCGGTAAAATTCAATTACTATAAATCGATTCTCAGATAAGGTGAAGATTGTCCGTTCAAATAAGTGTAAATAAAATAATCCCCGGTTTTATCCGGGGATTATCCTCAAAAACTCAACTAACTCAACTAACTACTTATATATCGTTGATATTATCTTTAGTATCCTGGATTTTGTACGAGATTAAGGTTGTTTTGCATCTCAGATGTAGGAATCGGAAATAAAAGTTCCGTATCCGTAAGCGCCTTGTTTGGCAAATACGTATAGGTATGGCCCACGAAATCCTCCAAGGTGTTGTTTACGGGATTATATGCTTTTCTCCATCGTGCCATATCGAACCAGGTCTTGTTTTCAAAACTCAGTTCATGTACCCTTTCAATACGAACGGCGTCTCTAAAGGTCGCTTGGGTTAATCCTGCCAAGTCAGGTAGTTCGGCGCGTGTTCTTATCTGATTCACGGCAGCAAATGCCTCTGCTGATGGCCCAGCTCCTGCTTCATTGAGCGCTTCGGCGTACATTAACAAGACATCGGCGTAGCGGTAGATGCACCAATTCAAGTCTGATTGGGCGCTGTCTTCATTCGCCTGAACATCAAATAGCTTAAAGATATAAGGAGCTCCTAAATTGGTACTATCGCTCCGATCGGCCTCTAGCGAATAACTGGTAAAATAAAATTGTTTCTCCTCTGCTCGCAAATCATTGGCCTCATAGGAACTTGCAAACTCGTTGGTCGAGAAAATACCTCCCGTCTGGGCGGAATATGCGGAAATTCCTAGGTTGTAAGGCAAAATAGCAGGTTGCCAATTGCCTGACTGGATATTTGCCGCAAATTGCGTCATAAAAATATACTCCCCTGTATTTTTGGTCGCTGGATCGTGTAGTTCACCATAGGTGTCGAACAATCTAAATTCACCGGAGTCAATGACTTCTTTTGCCTTTGCAGCGGCCAGTGGATAATTTTCCGTTTTCTGAAGCGGAAAGCCTGCGGATGTTAAATATACATCTGCAAACAGGGTTTTTATAGCTCCCATTGAGACCCTCCCCGATTCATCCCTCCACGGTAATCCTGCACTTTCGGCTTCGGTAAGATCACTAATGATCAAATCGTAAATAGCCTCAGGTGAAGATTGTTCAGGATATAACTGTTCTGAATTCAGATCGATTGAACTGGTGATAATAGGAACATTTCCAAACATGCGGACCAACCCAAAATAGTAATACGCCCGAAAGAATTTGGCTTCGGCTATGTACCGTTGTTTCTCGGTTTCATCCATGTTTATCTCTGGAATTTTTTCAATGGCCAGATTTGCTCTTGAGATACCTGTATAATATTCGTTCCAGAAACTATTCCCGTATCCGTTATCTGAATTGTTGATCAAATCCTTTACCAAGTAAATATTTGTTGCCTGTCCGAGAGCCGTATTTGCCAATCCCGTTGCAAATTCAAGCATTAACCAGGTACCACCACCAAAACCGCTATCTGTAATTGGTATCAAAGGCTCATAGATACCGTTTACAGCACTCTCGGCATGTTCTGCCTTTGTAAAATAGGTATCTGTAGTAAAGTTGGAAGCGTCTTCTTCATCCAAAAAATCACTACAGGCCATTGTGCTCGAAACTGCGGCGATGACCGCTATAGTCTTGATTAAATTTCTATATATCTTCATCTTATTATTTTTTAAAATTGTTATAGTCCAATGTTTAGCCCTAGCACAAAAGTACGTGGTCTGGGATAATCATATAGCGAAAAACCCTGATCGAACGTTCCACCACCGTTTGAAGTTTCAGGATCATAACCCGGAAATTTCGTTGATACAAAAAAGTTTTGTACCGAAGTGTATAGTCTTAAACGGTTCAGGTGTAAACGTTGCACTAATTCTGGTTTGAAAACATAAGACAGCATCAAGTTTCTACCTCTTAAAAATGAGGCATCTTTCAATTTCCCTGAATCATTATTGGTATCATAACCCGCTGCAATCGGCCTTATCTGTGCGATATCGGTATCTTGATTATCAGGTGTCCATGCGTTTAAAACAGTGCTGAAACTGTTGGCGATAGTTTGACGGTCTTCGGCCGAGTGTTCGTCACGATACATAACACTGTTGCCGTATTGAAACTGTAGATCAACCAGAAGTTCGAGGTTACCATATCGAAAGGTGTTGGCAAAAGTTCCAAAACCATCAGGAATTCCTTTTCCTATGATGGCACGGTCATCACTATTGATTGCACCATCGTTATTGATATCCCGGTATTTGATATCTCCAGGCAGCCTGTCATAAATGGCAGCTTGATCCGCCTCGGAAGTATTCCAGGTACCCTCGTCGATATATCCGAAGAAAGTACTCACAGGCTCACCTACACGTATTAATGTTGATCCCAAAAAGATGTCAGACCCACCGGATAAAGCCACTACCTCGTTTTTATTAACGCTTATATTGAAATTGGTGTTCCACCCAAAAACTTCATTATCAACGTTTATGGTGTTCAAATTAACTTCAAGACCTTTGTTTTCCATACTGCCCACGTTTCTATACACATTGGTAAATCCACTGGTAGCAGGTACGGGTGCATCGAGAAGCATGTCGGAAGTCAATTTACGGTAGAGATCCACCTCTAAGGAAACGCGGTTATCAAAAAGTCCTAGTTCTACTCCGGCATCGACTTGTTCTGTTTTCTCCCATCGCAAATCAGGGTTTGCCATACGTTGGGGAATCGTATAGGAGGCTCGGTCACCACCAAAAATAACAGTTCCACTTTGTAATCCCGCAAGCGCTCTATAGGCCACAATTTCAGAGTTACCGGTCACGCCATAACTTGCTCTAAGCTTTAAATTGGAAATGGTTTCGCTTTGTGATAAAAAATCTTCGCCAGACACCCGCCATGCCAAAGCAGCGGAAGGGAAGAAAGCAAATTGATTTTCCGGACCGAATTTTGAGGATCCATCCGCCCTGCCCGTTAGGGTCAACAAATATTTGCTTTTATAATTGTAATTGACACGACCAAAATAAGAATTAAGACCGTAGGCAATACTACTTGATGTAGGTGTCTGAGGGTTTGAACCCGCACCTAAGTTGTTAAAACCATAAAAGTCATCCGCAAAACCCCTAGTCTCGGCCCGTGATCTAAATTCATCAACATGCTGCCAAGAGAGTCCCAATAATGCGGTTAAGGAATTATCGCTATCAAAATCCTTGGTATAGGTCAAGTAGTTCTCGAACTGCCATGAATTAAATCGGCTATTATCAACATAGGCGTTACCATCAGGTCTTGCGATGTACCTTAAATCACGCCCACCATAATAATCATTTCTTTGATTGATGATGTTTGTTCCAATAGTGGTTCGCAATTGCAAGTTTTTGTGCAGGGCAATGTTACTGTAGAAGTTACCCAAAACAGTCTGGGTCTTGAGAAAATAGCGTCTATCGTTGGCTACCGCGATGGGGCTTCCACCACCCTCCATACCGGGATAATCAATATTGGAGCCGAAGGTTCCATCTGCATATCGAACCGGAATAATGGGCAATGCCTCGAAAACTTGACGCATGGTTGTAATACCTCCGCCCCCAAGTTGGTCGATTTGCTTCTCGTTTTGATCGTTATAGCTTAAACTACCACCGACCTTTAACCAGTCGTTAATATCAGTGTCTAAGGTAAACCTACCTGAATATCTTTTTAACCAAGATTCTACAATCAAACCTTCTTCATCACGAAACCCCATAAATATACCGAAGTTACTTTTGTCGCTACCTCCCGTAAATGAAAGTTGATGATTCTGGGTAACCGAGGCCCTAATGGCTTCATCTTGCCAATCGGTGTTATAGAGCGGATTTCCTTGTGCATCAAAAAGACGCGGATCCGTTCTTTTTGTTCTGGGATCGGTATAAGCGCCTCCTGCCCATCCTGCGGGATCGTATTTTTCTGCATTGGCGTAGGCAATTTCCTCGACCCTTAGGAATTCTTCGGAATTTAGCAATGAGATTTTCTTAGGCAGGGTGCCAAGGCTGAAGTCTACGTCATAATTAACGCGTCCGCCATTGGTAGAGCCTCTTTTTGTACTGACCAAAATGACCCCGTTCGCTCCTCGCGCTCCGTATATAGCTGTAGCGGAAGCGTCTTTTAAAACCTCTATGGATTCAATATCGTTTGGGTTCATATAATCAATCGGGGTACTGCCATTCGGTAAGCTAGCGGCATTGAGAATTACTCCGTCTACTACGTACAGCGGCGTATTGGCGATACTTACCGAGGTATTTCCACGGATTCGTACTACGGTTCTGCCCCCTGGTCGTCCTGATCCCGAGGTTACGTTCACCCCGGCAATCTTACCCGCCATGGCCTGGTTCATTGAGGCTGCCGGCCTTTCTGCCAATTCTTCGGCCCTAACCGATCCAACAGCTCCGGTAAGATCGCTTTTCTTTTGGGTACCGTAACCGATAACGACAACCTCGTCGAGATTGGCGGCATCTTCCTGTAAAGAAACGCTGATATTGGTTTGCCCTGAGATGGGCATTTCTTGGCTTGAATAACCGATGTAGGAAACGACTAGTACCGCATTATCATCGGTTACTTCAATCTGAAAATTCCCATCGAAATCTGATTGGGTTCCGTTTGAGGTGCCTTTTTCTACAATACTTGCACCTGCTAAAGGCTGGTTATTACTGTCATAAACTGTTCCGGTAATTGTCAAATCCTGTATATACTTCGCGTTGTTTACAACAGGAGTACCTTTTGTTACGAGATTGTTACTGAAAATTGGATTTCCATAAAAGGAACTATAGAAAACCAAAATTGCAAAACTCCAGTACCGTTTTTTTAGTAAGACTGAAATGTTCTTCATGTTCTAGGTTTGTTTTAATTAGTGTTGAGTTACATATAAAGCGAAGGTAGATGTGTACTTCTTCTAAATCCACCTTTAAGATTACAAATTGTAGTATTTTTTTATCATTATTTTAAGAAATTCCTAAAATGAGGTAGGTAATTCCAGTATTTCTTTAATGTTGACCTCATAGTATAGCAAGTGGATTTGGGGATAATATCCGATTGAATGCCTAAGGTTTACGAATATGTTATTAATTCAAGGGATGCTCCCGCAGTAATTCTTCGGGAGAATAGAAGCCTTCTTTCTCCTTTGTCGCATCGCGTACCTGTTTTACTTTTTCCGGGGTTATGGGGGATGCCTTATTGCCAAACGTATTTCTAACGAAGGTGAGTACCGAAGCGATTTCCTCGTCTTTGAGCAAATTGCCGAAGGGGGTCATCGGTACTTGTCCGGGATATTTTTTACCGTTCACTTCTATGGGACCCATCAATCCGTTGAGGGTGAGTTTTATCAATCTAACCTCACTACCGGTCACCCATTCCGAACCGGCAAGTGGTGGGAATCCTGAGGCTCCCAAGCCCAGTCCGTCCGGTTGGTGACAGGTAGAACAGTAACCATCCCTTTGATATATTTCCTGTCCCGCCAACAATAGTTCCAAATCCGAACCTTTAAGATCGGTATCTATGACTTCTTTTGCTTCCTCACCGGCCCTATGGCCATTCAAGTGGGCAATTGCAGATTCGTAAGGTTTTTCCATCCATTTATCCAAACCTTTTTTGCCAGCTTCGGTAATAATTGGGATACCTACATCTTTTCCCAACCAAGAAGCAGCGACCAAAGCTTCTAAGCGCACACGTGGATTATCGTCTTTGGCGGCCTGCATGAGTAAATCGGATTGATCCTTGATCTGATGTCCGGCATATCGAAGTACGCCAACCGCTGCGGCACGGGCTTTGAAATCCTTCGCATTAAGTACCTCTTTTAGCAATGGTTCATCAACCTTATCAAGTCCCCAGGTAACCCATAAGGCTTCCAACAAATTATGTTCATATTGGGAATCGTTCTTATCTAGTGCCTCCGTCCAATTTTTAAGTTTTGTGAGTACTTGAGAGGCATCACGGCTTCGCAACTCTCTTTTGGTTCTATATCTTGTTCGATACTCGGGTAGTTTCAAGTTTTCTAGCAATTCCTCTATACTTGCATCAACAATCTTGGCAGGCTCGACCAAGGGTCTTGATGGGTAGGTGATTCTATAGACCCTTCCGTGCACATGATCACGGAGCGGATCACGCGCGTTATGTTGCATGTGCCCTATCAGCACATTGCTCCAATCAATAAAGTACAGTGATCCATCCGGCGCAAATTCCATATCAACAGGACGGAAATTCTTGTCGTTCGAATAAATAAGATCTTGTTTATGCTTACTAACGTAACCTGCGGTTTCAGGGTCGTCGACCATTTCATGTTCCTTAATGCCCAAAAAACCAATAGTATTGGCAATTAACATATCGCCTTGAGTATTTTCAGGAAAATGTCGACTTGATACAAATTCCAAACCCGAAGTCGGCCTTACCAGATGTTCCTTTTCGATAAGGTTTTCTGGAATGGGCGAACTTACCCCATATCGTGGAAGTATAGTTCCGGGCATCATCCAGGTTGCGGAAGGCCCCGAGGTGTGTTCGAAAAAAGGTTGTCCCCAATTATCGAAGGCTATGCCCCATGGATTGGGAATGGAAAGTTGGGCCGTACGTTCCAAATAATGTCGTTGGGGACTGTAGCGATAAAAGCCACCGTTTGTACCCCGTACCGGACCATAGGCCGTTTCAACATTGGTATGAAGAAAAGTGCCCTCGCCCATATAAATGGCACCCGATGGATCAGCTGAAAAAGCACTGATGGCATGATGGGTATCATGGTCGTCAAATCCACTCAATACTATTTCTTTGACATCGGCCTTATCATCGCCGTTGGTATCCTTAAGAAGGACCAAATTGGTGCCCTGGGATAAGAAAACCCCTTCAGGCGCAAACTCGAAACCGATGGTCAAATGAAGACTATCGGCGAAAATGGTTTGCTTATCCGCCTTATTATCACCGTCGGTATCTTCTAGAATCAACAGTTTGTCATTCGGTTTGCTATCCCCCGGTTTGTAATGGGGATAACTCGGCATGACTGCCACCCATAGCCGACCCTTGTTATCGAAAGAAACCTGCACTGGATTGGCGAGATCGGGAAATTCCTCTTCAGACGCAAATAGCTCGACCTTGTATCCGGGTGCGGTTTTTATTTGGGCCAATGCTTCTTCCCCATATAGATATTCGGGCGTCCCATTTTTTTCGCTCGGCTTATAATTGGTTTCCACAGCTGGGAGTTTTTTGGTGCGGGCATCGCTTTTTGCCAAATCCATTGTTTTGCCCTCTAAGGCTTCCCAAATGGCGGTATCCCGAATTGCGGTCATCTGTCGTATTTTTTCGATTTCGTACGGATAGTTGTCCGGACCGAACGGGTCATAGCGTCTACCGTAAACATGCACTCCGTTGGGTACTTTGAAATCATTATGCCAAAACCAATTTTTCTCGTTTACCGCGGCATTCACCAATTGCCGATTTTCGTCCGCAATCTTATCTTTCTCCCCAAAAATTTTATCGGCAAGTAATGTGGCGAATTTTTCATAGCCCTGATCGGTCAGTTGAAATCCGTCTTGGGTCAAATCGGCGTTTTCAGCATCGTACCATTGCTCTGTAGGTGCAAAGGCATCGACAATTAATACTCCTTCTTCCGCAGCCACTTCTTTCATAGCCTCTGCGTAGAGTGAAAGATTTTTATTTTCTTTTTTCCCATTGGGCAAATCCATTTTCCCCGAAAGATCTTCATAGGCTATAGGTGTAACTAGAGCCAATTGCGGGGCGGTTGCTCCATTATATTTTTGGCTTAAAGTGTGTTTTATAAAAGCCCGTAATTCCTCTTTATAATTGTCCAAACCATCTGGACCTTCGAAGGATTCGGAATACCCAAAAAATGCAATGATGATATCGGCTTTTAAACTGGTTATCCATTCGTCCGGTGATGGAAAATGGCCAATTGGTCCTGATTGATGTGAACCGTCATCCTCAACGAAATGAATCGCCTGTCCCGATTCATGTTCAAATTTTTCCGCACCGGGAAACGCCCATGGGGATGGTCTAGCCGCATGAGGTCTAAAACCGGGTGTATTGGCGCCATCGCACATATTCCGGATATACAACGAATCATTAGGGTATCGAAGCTGCATCTCCGTTTCAAAATGACCAAAATTCATCATTCGTGATCCCAAATTATTTCCGACTAAAACGATATGGGCATTTTTGTTTACCGTTACTATTTTATCCTCTTGATTATCGCAACTGCAGACTACAAGGCTTAGAACAAGAAGTAGCATAAATCTATAAAAAGTTGATTTTTTAAGCATGGCCATTGTTTTTGTATATGATGCGCTACAATTCATGTTAAATACTTTATTTTCCTAATTGTTCGTAAAAACTTTATGGATATACTAGGGTATTAAAAATATTACTAACGAATTTATGTCAAATTCACACTGCATACTTCCTCTTTCTTGCACAAAACCGATACTTTTTTTGCTCAATTTTGTGCCAAATACAATTATGAAGGAATTATAGAGGTATTGAAATTAGTGGGAGCTTTCTTTTCTTTGTTTATTATTCAGCGAAATTCTTGAGATTCGTTGGAAAATAAAGGCAAAGGAAATTTTAGGAGACTTGTTTCTACTACAAAATGTTATGCATAGCATTTTCAAAACTGCTTAAATATATAGGATGCCCTAACTGGAATCATTAGGATTCTTATGTTACCCTTTATCTTAATTTCTCGATAAAGGCTTTTTAATACATAAAGGGATATGACAGGAAGAAATGTATTGAAAAATTCAATATTTGAATCGGAATTTGTAGAATGTAAATACCCAGATTTTATGAAATATGGAATGCGCTTATATGTATACTATATTCAGCTAGGTTAAGTGGTTTAGAATATTTAAATATTCATGTTAAAATTGGATCTCTAAAATAAAGTTACTTCGTATTTTCAATCCGTTATCTTAATCTCATAGCTACCTGAAACCAGTTCGAGTTGTACTTCTCCATGGTCCTCGGAAATCAATTCTACCCCTTTTGCCTTTTTCACTTTCATTTTGTTAACGGTAAGGTTTTTTGCGGTATCGGTTTTTAAGTGAAGGGAAGCAGAGGTATTGGCCGGAATGGTTGCCGAATATTCCCATCCGTCATTCGCCCACTTCCATTCACTTTTAATTCGACCATACATGCTATCATAGTAGCCTTTGGCAAATTGCATTTCTTTGGTTGGGTCGGGAATCGGTTTCAAGACAAAATGTTTGAATCCGGGCTGGGCGGTGTCGCGTTGAATGCCTAAGGAATAATTATACATCCAGGAGACAACGGCACCAAAGGAATAATGATTGAAGGAATTCATACTGTTATTCCCCCCAAAACCATCTTCGACCGTATATGAATTCAAACGCTCCCAAATGGTGGTTGCCCCGTTTTTGACGGAATACAACCACGACGGATATGACGTCTGCTGTACTAATTTATAGGCCAACCCATCTTTGCCATTCTCTGATAATGCATTGGTGAGTGAGGCCGTTCCTATAAATCCTGTCATTAAGGAATAGGCAGGACGCTCCACACCAAGCTCATCTATATTGGTTCGTTCAACGGTCGCAACGAGATTGTCGACGGCTTTTTCCTTATTCTTTGCATCGAGTACATCAAAATGTAAAGGAATGGCGTACGAGGCCTGGGTGTCTACAAAATCCCCCGCTTTTTTATACATATCCTCTGGCAAAGGAGGTCCAAAGCGGGTACTTTGGTTTCCCAAATGCAAGGTTTTACCTGTTACCGGATCCATATATTTGCTATTCAAAAAGATCTTACGTTCTTGATACTGTTTTTTGAAAGTTTCCGCATCAGCCGATTTGTTCAATAGTTCAGCGGTTTGGGCCAGAATTTCCAAATCCCGTAAGTGGTAAACCGCCCACAACATCGTATCCTCATTCTTAAAACCTTCCGGACTCAACCAATCTCCTAATGGGCCTTCATACAATACACCGGTTTCAGAATCAATTTTTGAATTTAAAAATTCGACATAGCGTTTCATGGCCTCATAATGTTCTTCCAGCAAGGCCAAATCTCCATATTGTTGATAGACTTCCCAGGCTATCACAATTCCTGCACTTCCCCAAAGTGTCCCTCCAAAACCGCCGCCCACAGGAGCCACGTCAGTAAACCGACCATCTTGGCGTTGAATATCGCGCATCGCCATTAAATGTCTATCCAAAAAAGGTTCAACCTGCGCTAAATAGGTAGAAGCCTCTGAAAACACATTGATATCACCACTCCAACCCATACGTTCATTTCGTGCAGGCGTATCGGTAGGAATGGATAAAAAATTACCCCGTAATGACCAAGTTATATTTTCCCAAAGTTTGTTGACCAGTTCATTGCTTGTCTCGTACGATGAGGCCAATTCCTTAATGGAACTGACTACCAAACCTTTTACATTTTCCAGGGGAACGGCTTCCTTGATGCCCGTAATTTCCAGATAACGATAGCCGTGAAACGTAAATCTGGGTCGTATGGTTTCGGTTCCCCCCTTTCTAATGTAAATATCTTGAGTCAAGGCGGCCCTAATATTTTCTAGCATAACCATACCCGTATTTTTTTCGTATTCCGATAAATCAGGATATTTTAACTCCGCATAACGCAGGGTAATCGTATCGCCCGCTTGACCTGGAGGAAGTTGTATTTCCGGAAAACCGACCATGTTCTGGTTCATGTCATATACAAATACCCCAGGCTGCACTTCTTCTACATTGACAGGGGTCAATTCTTTTACTATACTCGGATTATCCCCAACCTGGGCAATTACCTTTAAATCTTTATAGTTAAAATCATCCGTTTGAAACGACGTACCTTCCAATGGAACGCTTACGGCCGATTTCCAGTTGCTAGCATCAAACCCAGTACTTGTCCACCCTTTGATTTCATCTTCCTTTCGGGCATCATAGACCTCACCTTGAAAGAAACTACCATAACGAACGGGCCCGTCCGTGAAAAGTTTCCAGTCTTTGTCATTGGTCGTAATCATTTGTTCCGAGCCATCTTCATAGGTAATTATGAGCTGCGCCAAAAGCGATTGTCGATCGCCAAAGTAATTCCAGTTTTCACCACTGTAGGTAATATTCCCACTCCACCAACCTTCACTCAACCAAGCACCGAAAGCATTTTTATCGCTTGCTACAATTTCATTGGTAACATCATAGGTTTGATACATGTGTGTTTTATTGTACTGGGTAAGACCCGGATTAAAATAATCCTCCCCTACCCGCTTACCGTTTAAATACAACTCGTAAATACCACGGGCGGTGGCGTACACCCTGGCTTTTTTGATTTTTTTATTTTCGGATATAAATTCTGTGCATAGCATAGGAACTGCATTTTTACTGGGGTCTGCCAAGACTAGAATCGCATCTTTCTTGGGAGCTAAATGATAGCCTTCTTCAGAAACACTTAAATTAGCATTGAAAACCGAATCCGTTTTAAAAATTCCGTTGTAAGAGTCGTTCCCTAAATTTTCATGAAAAAGCACATTCGATGGTTCCCGGAAATTCTTGATTTTTACCTCTGCAAAAGTCGCTTTCTGTCCCGCTTCCACATAAAAGCCAATATCGGCCAACATCGGAAAGCTGATGTAATCGTTTCCTTTTCCAACAGGGTTCAAATTGAACCCAATTTTGCCCCTTGGTGGCGGCATGGTATCATCGTTGGTAGAAATTTTTTGTTCAGGATCAGTTCCATCCAAAAAAACTTCAAAAAGTCCGAAATTACAGGCTGTGTAAACCCTATGCTTATCATATTTGTTAGAGACATCCAATAGGTTTAACGGGATGTCATAGGCACGTAAAGGCACTTCGTTGGAATCGTTTTGGGCGTAGCCAACGCGGTATATATTTAGTTTGGCGAGACCCATTGCGGAACCATCTACCTCAGCAATATCCAACTCGAAGCGTATAAAACTTTTATCCTTTGCATTGCTGACCCCCTGTATATTTTTGTCTTTGTCCATCAATCGGGAATCATTGGCACCGAATACAAATGAAGCTTTGGTACTTTTGGAACTTTTATCCAACTGAAGGGCATACTCCATTTTAAAAACGGATAGATAGTGAGAATACAAGACTAAATCCGCATCCTTTCCACCAATCCATTCGGCGTCATGCCATTCGCTAGATTCAGGGTTGTCATCCAGTAAGCCGGTTTCGAACCAAGATGTATTCTCACTTACCTTATTTTGTTCGTCCCAGACTTTTAAAACCCATTGGTACCTTGTTCGCGATTTTAATTTTTCTCCTTTATACATAATGGTCAAAGCAGTATCACTATCCACCTTTCCACTATCCCAAACCTTTTCTCCAGCGTCGCTAGTAACGCTAATTTGATAGGCTTTTTGAACCTGACCCATTTTGCCTGTCATGGTTTGCATCTGCCAACTAAAGCGGGGGGTTTCAACATCAATTCCCAGTGGCGTATCTTGATATTCTACCGTTAGTTTTTGGGTCGGGGTTTGGGAATTACCTACTTGGGCAAACAAAAGGAAACTTGAAAATAGGAATATTATGGGTTGCATTGAATTGCTATTGCTCATTGATTTTGTTTAGCTGTGGAATGTCAACAGATTTGCAACATCCTATTATTTCAAAGAATCCAAAAGGGATTTCGTAATCTTGAATACCGTCCCATGGCGTACGCCTTCCGGAAAATGAATCTTGTCAGAGATATCCGTCCAATTTTTTAAGTCTCCTGAAGTGACAGCACCGTATTCATGATTGGTATATTTATCGAAATAAACTACCCACTTTCCGTTGATTTGAATGGCGGTAGGACCTTCTGCCCAATATTTTCCGGTAATTGCATCGCCGGCCAGGCCGTAAGGCCCTTCCAAAGAATCACTATAGGCTATTTTGATATTTTTCTGTTCCGGTTCTATCGTTTCGTCTTTCAGGAACATGATAAATCTATCTCCCGCTTTTTGAATGGATGCATCAATAACATTAAAACCGGGTTCATATAACAATTTGGTATCGCCAAAGGTTCTAAAATCCGTAGTAGTGGTGTAATACATTCTATGGTTGTAGCCGTTCTCTTTATTACTTTTGGTTTCTGGAAATTTACCTTCAATGGTACTGGCCCAATATATCATATACGTTTCGGTATCTTGATCATAAGTAATTTCAGGGGCCCACGTATTTCTGGTTCCCGCAAGATTTTCCATAGCCGGAACGAACTGCTGTGGGGACCAGTGGATCAAATCTTCCGAAGAGGCATAGCCAAATCCCTTATCCGTCCAGCTTACGGTCCAAACCATATGATATTTTCCATCACCGCCTTTGATGATGCATGGGTCTCGCATCAATTTATCCTTACCCACTTTAGGGACCAAAAAAGAGGCGCCATTCCGAAGTTTTTCCCAAGTAAAGCCATCTTCCGAATAGGCAAAATGAAGTCCGTCTTCACCGTTGCCAACAAAATAGGAGAACAAAAAAACCTCCTCGGCTCGGGTCAGGTTATGTGCTAAAAACCATTGCTTTACATCCTCAGGCCAATGGGCGTTTGTACCCGAAACACCAAGCCCAAAACCATGCCCCCCACTTTCATAGATATGCATTTCCCCAGCCACTTCATTCTCTTTTAAAGCCATATAATATGCTACGCTATTTTCTACGGGAACTGCAGTATCATCGGTGGCATGAACTAAAAAAGTAGGTGGCGTTTGGGACGTAATTTGAAGGGCATTGGAATATTTTTCGATTTTGGCCTTGGACGGAGCGTCTCCTAAGAGCGCGTTTTTTGAACCTTGATGGGTTACGCCATCTTCCATGGAAATAACTGGATACACCAAGACGGAAAAATCGGGACGCGCACTTTCCCCTTTCTTAAACTCGTAAACCTTTTCATCAAAATGGGTCGATAGTGTGCTTGCCAAATGCCCGCCTGCGGAAAAACCCAATACTCCTATTTTAGACGTGTCCAAATGCCACTTTTCAGCATTTCTTCGAATCATTCGAATAGCCTCTTGTGCATCTTGTAAAGGCCCGATGGTTTTGTCGGTCATGGTTTCATCGGAAGGCATCCCGTATTTTAGTACGAAGGCAGCGATTCCCAACGTATTTAGCCACTTGGCGACCTTATACCCCTCCTTTTCTATAGCTAAATGGGTATAACCACCACCCGGACAAACAATAACCGCAGTACCGTTGGCAAGGGATGCGTCGGCTAGAAAAGGGGTGATAGTGGGTTTACTAACTTTTGAAATTCCCGTTATAGTTCCATCATCATCATAGGTATACGCCTCTTCGAAGGAAGCATTATTTAGGGCTCCGGGAATACCATTAGGCCAAACGGCAAGCTCATCCTGTTGTGAAAATCCGCAACTACCTATTAAAAAAAGAGCGGTAAAAAATATGGGTTTCATATACATCAAGGGTTCCTGTAGTTTATTGCATTCTATAGATTTCACTTCCCGCCAGAAGAAAACATCCCAATCCATAATCCTCAAAATCAGGAATTTTATCATACGACAGGGGCTGGCCATCTTTTGGTTCTTTACCGGTGGACTGAACATAGCCTAAAAATCCGTTACTATGCAAAGCCTCGTTGATCAAGGCGTGCCATCCTTTTTCGATAATGGGTACATATTTTTCCTTGTTTAGAATACCGTTGTTTACACCGTAGGCCATCCCATAAATAAACAAGGCCGTACCGGAAGTTTCCTTACCTCCGAAATGTTTTGGGTCATGAAGGCTTACGTTCCAAAATCCATCTTCGCGCTGGATCGGTATCAGAGCTTCTGCCATAGCAATCAAATCATCGACGTACTGTTTTCTATGCGGTGCGTCTTCCGGAATAATCGATAACACCTTGGCAAGCGCACCAATGACCCATCCGTTTCCCCTGCTCCAATACGCATCTTCGCCATTCGGTTCGGAGTAGGGCTGGTCAAAATCCGCATCACGCCACCACAGACCATCTTTAGGGTTATACAGACCATTTTCACCGTGACTGTTTCTGGTGAACATGTACATGGCATACATTTTTTCAAAATAGCGGTCATCTTTTTCAAGCACCCCAAGTTTCGCAAAAACAGGCATCCCCATCTGTATGGCATCAACCCAAGACCAATCATCCACCTGGGGCGTGTTCAATAGCATGTTCATAGTTGCCTTTGTGTTCTTAAGCTTTTTTGGGTCCGGCTCTAAGTTATAAAGATCAATATAGGTCTGTGCCGCACAGTAATCGTCTGCATTTCTATTGGCACTACCATTTCTGAAGCCCCATTTATGAAACTCGGCCCAATCGTAGGCATAGTTATAAAAGGTTTCACTAGGATAGATTTCATGAAGGGCCATTAGACCTTCATAATACACTCCCCTGGTCCAAATATGGCTAGGCCGTTCTTTGTTGGTAATGATGGTTTTGCCAACATCCGGCCATTTTTCCATAAAGTAGGTATTGGCCAATTGCATTTGTTTTAAGACCGAATCAAGATTAATTTCTTGTGCCGAAACCTTAAAAAATGGGGCCAATAGAAATAGGCAAAGTAGTAGGTTTTTATAGTTCATTTTAGTTGGATTTATTTTTAATAAGTGGGATTAGGGATACAGGACCCAATAATCCGGATGGCATAGGTTGCCACTGCGAAGCATCAAATTCTTCATAGTCTTTGTTGACTATGTTGATTTCCTTAAAAATCTTCCATTCTTCCCCCCGTAATTCCTTAGCGCGAATTCGATTCGCTGGTAGGTTGGTCACCGCTATGCGAAGCGTATTTGTACCTGGTTTCAAATTAGCGAGTTGAATTTCAAAGGGATTGGACCACAGCGTTCCCAAGTAAGTATCGTTCAACCAAACCTTGGCACTTTCACGAACATCACCCAATTGCAATTTCCAATGCTCAATAGTGGTATCGGGATTCTGAAAATCGATTTCATAGGCCGCCGTACCTGAAAAATAGGATGCTTTATCGCCCATGCTGGTCCATGAGCCTAAATTTTGTATCGTAGCTGATTCAGGAATTTCCGGTCCCCCTTTTAAAAAGCGAAGATTCCAGTCCCCTTTTACAGGATAGGCCGTATCGGAAGATTCAAAATAATCCCATGCCGCAAGTCTTTTCCGCTCACCCGATAACACAAATAACGAAGCCCCTGATGCGATGTCCAATTTCACAAAGGTTTTTCCATCGGATACATACGAATCCGCCACGCCTTCCTTCCCATTTAAAGGGTCATATAGCCTAACATTTTCGGCAACCATTTGCAAAGCAAAAGTCCCAATAATGGGTTTTGCGGTATGATTAACCAAATAATACATTTTTTGGCCATCCACCGTTCTACGCACATATTTCAAGCCTGATGCCACAATTTCCTCAGCGATAACAGTATTATCCTGCAAGGCCGAAACCACATCTGGTTTTTCCGATATCGAACTTTGCGCAGAAGTCAAAAGTATATGTAGTTGTTCGGTTTGTTCTTTGTAATTGGCAAAACCCGGGACAGACTCCGGCAATCCTTGAAAAATAATTTGGGCACCTTCTTTTTTTAGCTGTACCAATTTTTTTAGGGTTGCCAATGGCATGACATCGGTATCGGGTACAACCAGACTTTGATAATTGCCGCCGGGTGTGTAAATGGTTCCCTTCGCATAACTTAGGCTTTGCACAAATCGATCGGATATAAAATCGGTGCCATAGCCTGCTTTCATTATTTTGCTAGCCGTCTTATAAAATGGGGTATCGTACAACCACTCATCCAACGCATGTATTTTAAACTGAAAAAATAAATCGCCTTTTAAATAATCGTCCCAAACATCATGAATGGGCCAGTATAAAAGTACATCGTTATCCGCAGTACCGGATTGCAAAAGTTTCTGGCAATTTTCTAGATAGGAAAATAGCGCCGGGGCATCTTCCCAAATGGTATTATTGGGATTGAAATTTACAGCGGCATAAAATTTCCATCCCGGCCATGAAGCACGTTCAGGGGAATAGGTGGAGCCATGTAGAAAAATATGGTTCACTCCGTTCAAAAGTAAATCTTCGGCCTCGGGCTTGGTTTGTGACAGTGCGGTTTTAAAATGATCTCGCAACCAGGTAAAGGTCTCGGAAGAAACCAATGGCTTTCCTGAAATATGTGCCGCCGAGGATGAGAATTTCAACATAATAGGATCTGCATCGCCTTCTCGGATATCCTCTTTTTCCCTTCTAAAACCTTTGATATCGTAGGGCATGGAACCGAAAGTTTCACACTCGGGAATATCGGCTGACGCATACAAGTCAATAAGATTCCCGGGGGAACCGTGTGCCTGTAATCGTGTTTTGAAGCCGTGCTGATGGGCCCAATCGGTCCAGGGCTCATCAAATTCCGTCAACAGTAAATCGGACAAGGTTTCCCTATAATCACTTCTAATTCTATTTGTAATTTCAGTATCCGTTTTGGCTAGCAAATTTGGTAGGTACGGTCTTACATCATAGCCCCTTCTATTTTCAAACTCTTGGAAGAAATCAGGCGTGAAATCAGTCCCGTAAACCTCATAACTATCATTAAAAATAGCCCGTAATCCATTACCGGAATTTTGAAATGCTGCATCAAAACGGGTCAAATACTGCTCCAGGGCTTTTTTTGAATAATGGTCTACGGTATACCCCTCGCCACCTGGAGCGGCACGTTTTACCATTTGACCCGTTTTACCGGAATAAATGGTATACACAACATAGTCTTGCTTTTTTGCTTTCCATTGTAGCTGTCGATTTTTAACCAATGGAGTCAAATCCAGATGACCACCTTCTTTATCAAACGCCAATACAGAAAGTAAGGAAGCCCCCAACGTATCTTTCGGGGCATTGGGAACCATCCTAACGGCAATTCTTTTTCCCTTAGGGACCATCAAACTATCTATGACCAAACGAGAAGCGGCGTTGGCCAAGGAAACTTGCGGTCCGCCATACGGCCATCCCGTACCCAGATTCATGTCAACCTGCAAACCAAGGCTGTCTGCAGTTTGTATCGTAAAATCCAATAAGCTTAACCATGCTTCCGATAAGAAGGGAACGTTATTGGCGTCTTCACCTTCGACGCCATAAATGGGCGTTATCTCTACACCGCCTAGTCCGGCTTTGGAAAAATGTAGAAGTGAGCTTTTAATATTCTGCTCATCAACCGCACTGCCCATCCACCACCAGCGCGTCCAAGGTTTTGCAGTGTTGGTTGATATGGATACCGTGTTAGAAGTTTCCTGAGCTTTTAGGATAGATAGTAGGCTAAAAAATAAAATCAAAAGCATCCCATTCTTAAACTTCATCCTATTGCTTTTTAATGATTTTCTGCTCATACATTTTACTTTGGCCTCAATTACGAAAGCAGCAACTGATATAGGATCTATTTATATGCGCTGTTATGAGGTAGGTCGTTGATACATAAATAGAAATCCCCAACCATCCCTAATTTTAATACCAAATCTGAGATGTTAAGGGATTTAGAAAATTTTAGCGAATGGAACCACGAACTTCACTATTGGCAATTATAATACATTTTTTTTACATCAATGAAATCAATTTACTAAAAAACATAATTCCATCGTGATATACATTCGGAGTGCATATACTACTCTATTTTAATTCTGATGAGCGTATTTTATTCCACTTATAACAACAGATATTAATTTTTATGGGGAGGGATTAATAATTAACGCTACGCTACCTATACCGTAGTTAGAATCCATTTCAAACATATTATATCAATGGCGCGATATAAGGTCCATTGAAACGAACGCCTCTTTTTATTAAGAAGCCCAGGAAATCGAATTATTGCATTCCTGTCAAAAAGTTTTGAATTATGATCTGATGGTGCATTATAAAATCATTTCATCTTAGTTGATGAAGTTTGCTTCTTAAAAAAGTTTAGCTGCTTTTTTTGACCTTTACGCACACGGTTCTTTTTGTAGACACTTAACCCATGATCCCTAAAATAGACCAAAAGCATATTCCAAGTATATAGGTTGTGAAATCGGATGGATTTTGTCAATCTATATCCTGGTTCTAATTTCCCTTGAAAAAGAAGAAGGATGGTTGTTTCATCTATTTCAACATTTCAAATCGCTTCAACATTCACTGATAGTTGGCCTGATTTCTATTATGATTTCTTAACCTGTTCAACACGTATCCCGTCAAAGCAATTTCCCTGCTGTAAAGTAATTAGCAGCTTCCTGTTTTCATCCGTTTTGTTTTCTGACATTTTTATATAAAGTTCATTTCGGTCTCTTCGCTCAACCGTAAACACCGAATCTTGAACAATAAAAGTCGGGGCGATAACGTCGACCTTCGCCAAGTTGTATTGAGGCTTGCCTTCCAATTGAATTTCGGACAGCGACCAATTTTGGCTTCCGGTAGTAATGGTTACGGAATCCCCTTCTGATTTAAATTGAACCTCATTTTCGGATAGGTCGATGATATTGGGCATATTACAGCCCAATATAGCTGGTTTGGTATTATCGTCGTTGTTGGAACAAGAAAAAAGCAATAGTAGAGTACCTATTGCGAAAATTGTATTTTTTGTCGTTTCAATCATTTTCTGGCTAATTATTCAAATCATACTATGCTTAAGATGTAATATGACCTAGAGGATTGCGTTTTTTGGACAGCTTAAAAGTTCTACTTCTAATTTTGTGCGCACAACAGGACTTTCCTTTATCGAACTTTACTAGTATTAGGAAAGGTATATATATGAAATTACCATCTTAATATTTCTTTTAGAAGATTAAGTCCAAAAAGAAGTTTACCAAGGCATTACTCTTTTCTGACCTGAATGGTGTAGGCCCTTTTCGGATTCTGTCTCAGCAAGATATCGATGTCTTTTTCCGTAAATCCGTTTTGTAGTAGTCTAGGAATCAACTCTGTGAAGAGGTCCGTATATGCTCTATACTCTCCGCCGTTTTTTTGGCCCACATTATACCATCCGGCATCGTGTGAAATTAAGATGTGTTCTAGTATTCCCTTTTCCTTGAGCTTTGAAAGGGTTTGTACGAACCAGTCAATATTTCCAATAGTTCCGTCTTCATTAGAAGCGCTGCTATTAATATTGTCCAAAGAAATCCACGCCCCTTCTTTAGCCGCTTGTTCATAGCCTTTTAGTGTTCCGTTTTGGGCATGGGTCCAGACAAAGGCACTGGGTGAAACGCCCATTTCCTTAAGTACTTCAAGTTGGGCCATGGCGGGCGCATCGCCTCCGGTATGGGAAACAATAGTCAGACCTGTCTTTAAATGTGTAAGGCCTGCCGCAGTTATAAGGTTTGTATGTACGTCTGATAGATTATCTTCATTTTTTACGGATATTTTTATGAAGCCCGGTCTAATACCTGAACCATCAATTCCATTTTCAAATTCCGCTATCCAGTGCGATGCCATTACTTCAGCAGTAGCATTTTGTGTGCTTTTGGGAATATATTTGTTCTTGCCGGATCCGTAATAGCCCGTATTGGTAATAATATGAAGACCAGTGTTATCGGCCAATGCTTTCAATACGTAGGGATCACGACCTAGATAAGCGGGAGTACAATCCAAAAATGTGGTAATACCGTGTTTTTTTATGGCTTCCAGATAGGGTAAAGCAACATCAAGGACATCGGCCCTATCCCATCTTTGATAGCCTGTGCTATCTGCTCCTATCCAATCGACCATAATATGTTCATGGATAAGTGTCAATCCCATATCTTCAGATTCTATAGGTCCTTTTACGGTCATGACCTGTGCGAAGGTGAGGGACGGGAGTACCAATCCCAAGAACAATAAGAGGGTGAAAACCTTTTTTTTCTCCAAAATTTTAGTGTTTAAAATCTAAGGTACAATTTTAAAAACCCTGATATTAGCTAGAGTGAGACTTGCTTTTAATTTTTTAATAACCTTCCCGAATACTTTCAAGGCTTTTTGTTTTTAGGATTGTTGTATAGATAAATTCCGAAATCTGAAACCGTGCAACGAACGAATGAAAATTATGACTCTATATGCAAAGAGACCCAAGAAATTGAAACATTATACCGATAAAAAAAAGTTATCCTATGCCCTATATTGGCCTCCGCCTTCATTCTTCTTTATTGACAGTAGTTGCCACGTAAAGCAGTGAAGCTTTTTTATAGATGTATTTTATATCCACAGTTGTCTCAAAATCATTTAGTATTCTTTCCAATTCAATTAAAATGCCTATCCTTCTCTATCTAATCTGCTTGATTGCATGGATTTCTTCTCTCGAAAACCTACATTATAGCCTCTGAAAAATGTTGTTGAAATGAAGAATATTCTAATTAGGCACCAATCGCTCAAGTAGTAAAGTAGAAAAAATCTTCGTTCCCGTTTTAATACAGTTTTCATCCACTTGAAAATGGGGCGAATGGGTCTCAGCAATAATGTCCTTTTCATAGTCGGAAGCCCCTAATAAAAAATACACCCCTGGGACTTTCTCCTGGAAAAGGGCGAAATCATCGCCGGCACCGCTAACAATGCCATACTGCTCAAAGTAGGTGTCTCCCCCGAAATTTTCAGTTATACTTCGGGCTGCTGTTTCGGTAAGTCCGGAATCGTTTTCCGGATGGTAGGTAACGTCTGAATAGGTTATGCCTAGAAAGGAATTACTATATTTTGAATGTTTTATTTCTTTTTCAAGCCTCTTCTTTGCTTTCTTCAATAAGGCGTCATCGGTCGATCCGATGTTAGCGGAAATCGCTAGTTCTCCGTCCCTATCCCTTATGTAATATCCAGAGTGAACGGATACATAATCCTTATAAATTGTATTGGGACTAACCAGACCAATTTCGGGATCTGCAAAGTTCATTGGGTCATAGAAAATTTCGGGATTTTCGATAGTTTCAAGCCCATTCAACGTCTCCTTTACGAAGTCAATAATTTCCAAACTGTCTTTACCCTTTGTAAAGACCATCTCGATTTCATCGAAATCGGCGAAAATTCGTCCCGCTTTTGAAACCACAATACCTTCAGGATACGGACTTACATGTAGGGCATATATTTCCTCAGGAGAAATATCTTCAAAAAGGCCATCCGCAATCATGGCCTTTGCTCCGCGAACGTTTTCCTCCGATGGCTGAAAAATAAAGTATACCGTACCCTGAAGCTGTTCCTTTTGACTGGCCAAGACATCCGCAATTCCCAACGCTATGGTGGCATGCACATCATGACCGCAAATATGGCGGACCCCTGGCACGGTCGATTCAAAATCCACTACATCAGGATGGTCCGAAGCCAGCGCATCTATGTCAGCTCGCCAGGCTAGCTTACGCCCTTTCTTTGCCCCATGCAGTATTCCGACAACACCGTACCCACCAATTCCCGTCTTGACCTCCAGTCCTAACCCTAACAGGTATTCCGCAATTTTCGATGCGGTACGCATTTCGTTTCCGCCAAGTTCCGGATGTTGATGTAAATCCCTACGAAAAGCCACAAGACTGTCGAAGATTTGCGCACTTCTGGCATTGATAGCCACTTTGACAGCGCTTTGTGCGAAGTCATCAGATTGACCGTCTTGCGCAATAGCTTGTTCATAGGGCCACCAAGCCAATAGAATACAACACAAGTAAAAAGAGGAGACCACATTTGAGAATTTTATTTGTGGATTTTTTTTAAACCACGTATTGTATCTAGCTATTTCCACCATCTATATACTAATTATTGGATGTATACAAATCAAATCTTCCGTCATATGCCAAATTTTCAAGCTTTGATTAAGGGTTAACCTTAAATTCTTTTGAATTTACCCTAAATAGTAAATAGGGAATTCCGATTAAAAAAGATCCAAAAAAAGAAATCTTCTCAATCTTAGGTAATTCCAACCAATCCGCTAAAAAATATCCTATTCCTATCAGTATCGCCATAGCAAGTAACACGTTGAATATCATATTTGCAATTCCCTCAATGTCGTATTTCTGCTTTGCTTCCCTTGGCATGGTATTGTAACCTGCAATCAAAAAATAGGCCTTTCCATACTTTATTCCTGCGCCAAGTACTACTAGAAAAATCGCTATTTGTATCATACGGTCGTTTTTTAAATGGTACTGATTACTACTACTTTATGTAAAGTTAATATACCGATTTGATGGGACATCCCACTCTAAGATTCTGACTTTTTGGCTTCCGAAGATTCCTACTAGCCGAATCGTCACCATCTAAAATATATAAATTAATAGAATACGTCTCTGTTTTTAACGTTAAGCTTTTATGCTCAGCTAAATGGAAAAAAGCCTATACATCCTTCATTACGCTTATCCCTTCCACATCGAAATTCGAATACGGAATATTCTACCTGAAAAAACAACCTGTCCGGACTCAGCCTTAAGAGTACAAAAATCCATTTTAAACCTTCCCGTTTTTTTTGACATCTGAAGCCCTATTTTATTGCTTGTTATTTAAATGTAATGAAATCATTAGTGTAAGCTTAAACTAGCGCTAAATGTAACTTCATATCATCCTATGTTATTCTCTAGTTAACATCGAAATCGCCCGCTATACATAGATTTGCGCCGAACAAAATATGTGTATAATGAGAACCACCAAACTGCTACGATTACCATTTTTGACGCTTTTCGCGTTATTTTTCAGTACCAATATCCTCGCCCAGACCGGCAACGTCACAGGAACCATATCCGACGAAAATGGATTTTATCTACCGGGAGCCAACGTCATGATACCCAGCCTTTCAAAAGGGGCAATTTCAGATTTTGAAGGAAAGTTTACCCTATTGGAAGTGCCGGAGGGCACATATACCCTATCCGTTTCTTATTTAGGCTACAACGAGAAAGAACAACAGATCGTAGTTAACGCGGATATCACTACGGAAGTTTCACTTTTTGTGGAGCAAAAGAGCCTGGAGCTTGATGGTGTTGACGTAGTGGCATTCGGTTTGGGTAGCCAAGCGAAGGCGTTGAGTACCCAGAAGAACAACCTAAATATAACGAACGTGGTTTCTACCGACCAGATCGGTAAATTTCCGGATGTGAATATAGGGGATGCAGTAAAAAGGATACCCGGCATTACCATGCAAGTAGATCAGGGGGAGGCCAGAAATATTATTGTGCGCGGTCTTTCGCCCCAATTGAATTCCGTTACCCTCAATGGTAGTAGAATACCCTCTGCCGAAGGCGATAACAGAAACGTGCAGATGGATTTGATTCCGGCTGATATGATTCAGACCATTGAGGTAAGCAAAGCCGTCACCCCTGATATGGATGCGGATGCTTTGGGCGGATCGGTCAATCTGATCACACGTACATCGCCACAGGGGTTTCGCGTATCTTCTACCTTAGGTTCCGGTATAAATTTCATTACGGATAAGGCGATTATAAATGGCTCTTTTCTCTTGGGTGACCGCACTAAGAACGGAAAGTTCGGATGGATGCTTTCGGCCTCTTTCAATGACAATGATTTTGGATCCGACAATATTGAAGCGGAATGGACCGACGAATTTGAATATTATTCCGGGACCGATGACATAGATGGCGAACCTATTTTAGAGGAAGTAGATGTAAATCCGTATACCAATGTATTCGAACAACGTAAATATCTGGTGCAACGTGTTCGAAGAAGTTTTTCTGCCAATATGGACTATAAGTTCGATGTAAATAATACCATTTTCTTAAAAACCATGTATAACTGGCGGGATGATCGGGAAAATAGATTTGCCTTGGGGCAGGAGATTTTGGACCCCGAGGACATCGAACTTGGTGATTTTACGATCACAAACGGAGTTCCTACTCGTTTTCCGGCGGTAGTTGCAAGGCAGACCAAAGCTGGTATTGACAACGATCGAAACAAAAATAGGCGTTTAGAAGACCAGCGGATGCAAAATTATAGTCTAGGTGGAAATCATTTATGGGGCAACCTAAAGTTTGATTGGATGTCTTCCTACGCCAAGGCATCCGAAGAGCGCTTAAATGAGCGCTATGCACAGTACGAATCTGAATATACGGTTACCAGCGATGTTCTGAATCCGAGGTACCCCAGATTCTATGCCGCCGATCCAGGGGATGCGACCAACTTCGAAGCTTTTGCATTCGATGAAATTACCGAAGAAAACCAATATACCGAAGAAGAGGATATCAATGTGTTCGTAAACTTTCAACTGCCCGCAGACTTTTTCGGCCAAGGCGATGGCTTCGTTAAATTTGGAGGTCGTGGCAGGTTTAAATCCAAACTTCGGGACAATACGTTCTTCGAATTTGATCTGGAGGATGATTTACCGACATTGGCCAACGTACCGTTGAAGGACTACAGTAGCGCCGACTTCTATGCAGGTAACCAATATGCAATCGGTTCATTTGCTAGCGAAGACTGGTTGGCCGAATTAGATTTGGTGAACGGTGCGCCGGTTCCGGACGAGTTTCTACGTGCGAATTTTGATGTAGACGAAAATGTGTTTGCAGGGTATGTTATGGCCAATCAAAAACTATCCGAGAGCTTTGGTATTCTTCTAGGATTACGGGTTGAAGCCACTTCTATAACCGCTGTTGGAAATCA